>JAYRPZ010000066.1:0-1879 GCA_041910915.1 Acidovorax sp. | reverse complement strand
GCATAATTTGTTCTCCATAAGAAAACATTCGTTTCTACTTTGAAAACACCACCCACCCTGGCCGAGCTGCTGTTCCCCAACCAGTACCGCCGCAAAGTGCTGGCCTTGCTGCTGATGCAGCCCGACCAAAAAATGCACCTGCGCGAACTGGCCCGGCAGACGCAGGCCGCCCCCGGCACCCTGAAAAAAGAGCTGGACGCGCTGTGCCACGTCGGCCTGCTCACCAGCGAGCGCGTGGGCAACCAGGTGCAGTTCCAGGCCAACCCGGGCCACCCGGTCTTTGCCGAGCTGCAAGCCCTCATCCGCAAAACCACCGGCCTGGCCGACGTGCTGCGCCAGGCCCTGCAGCCGCTGGGCGAGCAGGTGGCGCTGGCCTTTGTGTTTGGCTCCATGGCCAGCGGCAACGCCCACGCGGGCAGCGACGTGGATCTGCTGGTGGTGGGCAGCGCCAGCTTTGCCCAGGTGGTGGAAGCCACCTACGCCGCCCAGGCCCAGCTGGGCCGCGACATCAACCCCAAGGTCATGACCCCCACCGAATGGGCCGCCAAACGCGCCGAAGGCCACCCCTTTGTGCAAGAGCTGCTGGCCAAGCCCCGCATTATGCTGACCGGAACCCTCGATGCCTGAAGAAGAACTCAACAACCTGGCCCGCATCGGCATGCTCGACAAAGTGCCGTTCTCTGCCGCCCTGCTGCAAAAAATGCTGGCCACCGCCCACACCCGCCTGCAAGACGCGCAGCGCAGCGACAACAGCACGGAAACGCGCTTTGACTGCGCCTACACCGCCATCCGCGCCCTGGCCGACGCCGCTTTGCACGCCCAAGGCTGGCGCACCTCCACCAGCAAGCCCGGCCACCACCAAACCACCATCGGCTGCCTGGTGCACACCCTGGGCGTCAGCCCCGCCACCGTGCGCGTGCTCGATGCCCTGCGCAAGCAGCGCAACCTGAGCGACTACGACGGCGAGCTGGTCACCGAGCAAGCCCTGCGCGAATGCCTGCAACAAGCCCAAACGCTCAGCGAGCTGGCACAGCAAAAGCTGGCCCCGTTGTTAAACAAAAACGCCTCTGGCGCTTGAGGAGCAAGCGCATGTTGCTATCAAATATGGAGCTACTCGCCACCGCCCCCGGTGGCGTCGCCAAACTGCGCGAACTCATCCTCACCCTGGCCGTGCAAGGCAAGCTGGTGCCGCAAGACCCTGCCGATGAACCGGCGGGCGTGCTGCTGCAGAAGATTCGGGCGGAGAAGGATCGGTTGATTGCCGAGGGCAAGATCAAGCGGGACAAGTCGCTGGCGGAGATTGGGGAGGAGGAGACGCCGTTTGCGTTGCCGGTGGGGTGGGCATTTAGTCGACTCGGTGATTTGTTGCTTTCCATTCGAAGCGGAGGCACGCCGAGCAAACAAAACCCTGCGTACTGGGGTGGAGATATTCCGTGGGCAAGCGTCAAAGATTTGGGTTTTGGTGAGCCGCTTACCGATACACAGGACCGAATAACTATTGAGGGCTTGCACGCTGGCTCGCAACTGGCCCCGGCTGGGTCCATTTTGATTTGTACGCGGATGGGGCTTGGAAAGATTGGTGAAGCACTGATCGACGTTGCGATTAACCAAGACTTGAAAGCTGTACAGCTTGGTGCTGGCGTTGACAAGCAGCACTTCATCAATTTCTTCAAAACGCTATCGGTGGTGGGTTCTGGCATGACCGTCGCTGGAATCAAACAAGATGAATTGCTCAGCTTCGTTGTGCCTGTACCACCCGCAGCCGAACAATCCCGCATCGTCACCCGCGTCGAAGCCCTCATGCGCCTGTGCGATGCGCTGGAGGCCAAAGGCCAGCTGGAGGCCGCGCAACACGCCCAACTGGTCAGCACCCTGCTGG
>JAYRPZ010000065.1:0-12641 GCA_041910915.1 Acidovorax sp. | reverse complement strand
GGGTGCAGGATGCGGATCGGGATGGGCTGCTAGGCGCAAACCGCAGCAATAGCCTTGCTATTGCGAGGATTTGCAACAACGCAGACCGCCCGATTCCGCGCCTGCACACCCGCGTGGAGATCGTGAACACGCTCTTAGCGCCAACCCACCAAACTGGCCGCCCAAGCCAGCAACAGCGCGGCCACCACACCACGCACCGCGGCAGCACGCTGCCAGGGCCAAGGCTGCACGCGCCGCACGCCCACCAGGCCTTCTGCAAGCCACTGCAGCACCCACAGGCTGGCCAGTGCCAGCACGCCCAGCGCACCGGGATGGGCAGCCCAGGCACCCGCCCAGTCGCCCTGCACCAGGGCCGCACAGGCGTGGGTGCCACCGCACAGCGGACAAGGCAGGCCCGTGAGCGCGCGAAACCCACAGGTCGGCCCCCAGCCGCTTTGCAGCCACAGCGGCGTAGCAGCCATGGCCAGTGGCCAGCCCGCGGCCGCCACCAGTCGGGCCACGCGCTGCACGCCCGTCAGTGGCTGCCAGGGCGCAGCTTCGTCAGGGCGCGGGCAACAGCTCAGGCTCATCACCCACCAACTGGCGTGCCAGGTAATACATGGCGATCATGGAGACAGGCCCCGTTACCAGCACGCCCACCCAGCACAGCAGCAACCCCAAGGCGCCCACCATGCCCAGCACCAACATGCCCACAAAGCTTGCCATGAGATTTTTGGTAACCACCTGCCAGGCACGGCTGAAGGCTGCCACGCCATCACCCTCGCCCGTGGCCACCAGGTACAGCGCCACCATGGGCAGCGCGGCAATCAACAAGCCGGGCAGCACACACAGCATGAAAGCCACCCACAGCACCAAAGAGCTGATCAGCCCAGCGACAAACGCGGGCACAAAATCATCGAAACCCCGGAACAAATCACCCAGCTGGGTGGACTCTCCGCGATCCTCCTTGGCCATCATGCGGATGTAGCCCACCAGCATGGGGCCGATCAACAGCCCCGCGCTGATGCTGCCAACCACGCCCACCAGCAGCCACGCCACGACATGGTTGACGGGATGGCGTTTGAACAACCTCCAACCGCCCGACAGGCAGGCGCCCAAATGGATAGAAGCCATGGGGGTTTTCCTCTCATTTCATCGTTGGGATGGGCACAGTTTAGAGTAGCTCCCCTTGCTAAAAATATGACATTCCCTGCCGCCATGCACACACTCAACCCCCACTCCGAACCCGCCAACGGTACGCGCACCGCCCCTGCCGCCCTGCTGCAGGCGCTGGCCGAACGCTTTGGCGCGCAATGCTCCACCGCCCTGGCCGTGCGCCAGCAGCATGGCCGCGATGAGGGCACCATGGATGCCCCGCCGCCCGCCGCCGTGGTGTTCGCCGAAAGCACGCGCGATGTGCAAGACGCTGTGCGCCTGGCCGCGCAGTACCACACGCCCATCATTCCCTTTGGCGCAGGCAGCTCGCTGGAAGGCCACCTGCTGGCCGTGCAAGGCGGCATCAGCCTGGATGTCAGCCGCATGAACCAGCTGCTCAGCGTCAATGCCGATGACCTGACGGTGACGGTGCAGCCCGGCATCACGCGCAAACAGCTCAACGACGCCATCAAAGACACCGGCCTGTTCTTCCCCATCGACCCCGGCGCTGACGCCAGCCTGGGCGGTATGTGCGCCACCCGCGCCAGCGGCACCAACGCCGTGCGCTACGGCACCATGCGCGAAAACGTGCTGGCGCTGGAAGTGGTCACGGCCAACGGCGACATCATCCGCACCGGCACGCGCGCCAAAAAAAGCAGCGCTGGCTACGACCTCACGCGCCTGATGGTGGGCAGCGAGGGCACGCTGGGCGTGATCACCGAAGTGACCGTGCGCCTGTACCCGCTGCCCGAAGCGGTATCCGCGGCCATCTGCTCGTTTCCAAGCATCGAAGCCGCGGTGCGCACCGTGATCCAGACCATTCAATTGGGTGTGCCGATTGCCCGCTGCGAGCTGATCGACAGCCACACCGTGCGCGCCGTGAACCGCTACTCCAAAACCACGCTGCGCGAAGAGCCCATGCTGCTGATGGAGTTCCATGGCTCGCCCGCCGGTGTGCAAGAGCAGGCGCAAACCGTGCAGGAGCTGGCCAGCGAGTACGGCGGCCAGGCCTTTGAATGGGCCACCACGCCCGAAGAGCGCACCCGCCTGTGGACGGCGCGGCACAACGCCCTGTTTGCCGCCGTGGCCAGCCGCCCCGGCTGCCGCGCCATGTCCACCGACACCTGCGTGCCCATCAGCCGCCTGGCCGATTGCCTGCTCGAATCGGTGGCCGAGGTCGATGCCAGCGGCATTCCGTACTTCCTGGTCGGCCACGTGGGCGATGGCAATTTCCACTTCGGCTACCTCATCGACCCGAACAACGCCGAAGAGTGCGCCACCGCCGAACGCCTGAGCCACACCCTGGTGCAACGCGCCATACGCCTACAAGGCACCTGCACCGGCGAGCACGGCATTGGCCTGCACAAAATGGGCTACCTGGTGGAAGAAGCGGGCGAAGGCGCTGTGCAGATGATGCGCACCATCAAACAAGCCCTCGACCCGCACAACATCTTCAACCCCGGCAAGATTTTTGCGCTGTAAGCTGCGCCGCCCCCTTTGCTGACCTGCCTGCAAGCGGCTGCCGTGGGCGTTAATTGCTATTGAATCAATAGCTGCTAGCGCACACCCCGCGCGGCTTACAGGCCATTTTGACCAAAAGCATGACCCCACCGCTGCGCATCGCCCTGGTTACTGGCGCTAGCATGGCCAAGCCAGACCCCGAAACCCACTGGCTGGTGGCCGCGCTGGCCAACCACGGCGTCGCCGCTGACGTGCTGCCCTGGGATGGCACCACCGATTGGGCCACCTACCCGCTGGTGGTGGTGCGCACGCCCTGGGACTACTTCCAGCGCCTGCCCGAGTTTCTGACCTGGGCCGAGCGCACCAGCGCCAGCACGCGCTTGGTCAACCCCCTGGCAGTGCTGCGCTGGAACAGCCACAAAGGCTACCTGCGCGAACTGGCGCAGCACGGCATTGCCACCGTGCCCACCCGCTGGCTGGAACACTGCCCCGGCCTCAGCCCCCAAGTGCGCGAGCAACAAGCACACACCGAATTGCAAGCCCTAGGCGCGCAAGGCTGGGAAGAACTGGTGGTCAAGCCCGCGGTATCGATTGGTGCCATCGGTGCGCTGCGCGCGCGTGTGGGCGATCCGGCCTGCGCCACCCACCTGGCCGCGCTGCGCGCTGAAGGCGATGTGCTGGTGCAGCCCTACCTGCCCAGCCTGGCCGAGAGCGGCGAGGTGTCCTTGGTGTATTTCGGTGGCCAATTCAGCCATGCCATCCGCAAACGCCCGGCGGCAGGCGACTTTCGCGTGCAAGACATGTACGGCGGCACCGTCGAGGCCTGCACTCCGACGCCCGAGGAAACGGCCCTCGCCGCCCAGGCCCTGGCCTGCACCCCCGCGCCCACGACCTACGCCCGTGTGGACTTGGTGCGCCTGCCCGATGGCCGCCCCGCGGTGATGGAGCTGGAGCTGATCGAGCCCGAGCTGTTTTTGGGCGCCGACCCACAAGCGCCCGAGCGCTTTGCGCAGGTGCTCAAGACGCTGGCAACCCTGCAAAATCAATAGCGCCTTGCGCTTGCTGTGCTTGGCTTAGAGGCCAAAAACACTCTTAAAAACACCCACAGCATCACACCTGCGGGGTAGATGCAACAAGCGCCAGCCGGTTTAGGCTATGCGCTTTGCACACAAGGGAGCACCATGGCACTCAATGTGGAACACTTGCTGCGCACCGCCGACACCCTGGAGCAGGCGCTGCTGGCCTTGCAAGGTTGCACCGACAGCAGCAGCGTGCTGTATGACCTGTACCGCAACGCCGCCATCAAGAGTTTTGAGCTGTCGCTGGAAACGGCGGGCAAGCTGATGCGCAAGGCGCTCAAGGCCTTCAGCGGCAGTCCGCGCGAGGTAGATCGGCTGGTTTTTAACGACGTTTTGCGCCACTGCAGCAAACATGGCGTGCTGGATTTGCCTGCCCTAGAGCGTTGGCTGGCCTACCGCGCCAACCGCAACAACACAGCGCACGACTATGGCGTCGAATTTGCTAACCAGACCTTGACCCTGCTGCCTGCCTATGTGCGCGATGTGCGCAGCCTGGCCATCCAACTGCAACAGGTCTTCGATGCCGCAGCGTGACTTTGCCTGCCTGAACCTGCAGCCGCGCCACTGGGCCATGCTGCGCGAGTTGCTGGTGCGCTACACACCGCACGCCGAGGCATGGGCCTACGGCAGCCGCGTGAACGGCACCGGGCACGACACCAGCGACTTAGACATCGTCTTGCGCCACCCCAGCGATGTGAGCCAAGACGTACCCGGCTGGGACGAGCTGCGCCAAGCCCTGCAAGACAGCGCCTTGCCCATTCTGGTGGACCTGCACCTGTGGTCTCGCCTGCCTGCGACGTTCCGCGCCAACATCGAGACCGACTACGTGGTGTTACCCATGGGCAGGGATGAAGAAAATTCATAGCGCCTTGCGCTTGCTGTGCTTGGCTTAGAGGCCAAAAACACTCTTAAAAATGCCCAATCCATGGGGTGAAGTTGCCTGCTGGGGCCAGCGCGGCTGGGCCTAGTCCACTTTGACGATGGGCGCGCCAGCGTCCTTGCTGACAATCATCGAACACACCCTATTACTGAGGATTTGGCATGGGACTTCAAGGCAAGGCGGCGCTGGTCGGCGCCGCGCAATACAAACCGGAAAAGTACACGACTGCGCCGCGTATGTTCCACCTCGAACAGGTGGCAGACCTGGCGACGCAGGCGCTGGAAGATGCCGGCCTGTCGCTGGCGGACGTGGATGGTCTGATCACCACCGGCCCCTACTTTCATGAAGCCAGCAGCTTCGTGCCCGCGATGGCTGGCGAATACCTGGGCGTGCGCCTGAACTTCGCTGAGGTCGTGGACCTGGGCGGCGCCAGTTCGGTCGGCATGGTCTGGCGCGCTGCCGCAGCCATTGAGCTGGGCCTGTGCGACACCGTGGTGTGCGTGATTCCGGCGCGCATGGCGCCGATGTCCGTACACGACGACCACGCAGCCGAGGTCATGCGCTCCAGCCGCTTTGGTGGCCACAGCACACGCTTTGGCGCGCCCGAGGCCGAGATGGACCTGCCCTATGGCCACATGGCGCAAAACACGGGCTACGCCATGATCGCCCAGCGCTACGCCGCCCAGTACGGCTACGACGCCGCTGCCATGGCACGCATCTGCGTGGACCAGCGCTTCAACGCCTGCCACAACCCCGACGCCATGTTCTACGGCCAGCCCATCACCGTGGACGACGTGCTGGCCTCGCGCATGGTGGCTGAGCCGCTGCGCATGTTGGAAATCGTCATGCCCGTGGCCGGTGGCGGCGCCATGGTGGTCACGCGCGCCGACAAGGCCAAAGACTGCAAGCACCGCCCGGTGAAGATCATCGGCTGCGGCGAACACGTGCACAGCAAGTCGCCAACCTACGCCGCTGACATGCTGGCTACACCGATCGGCCCCGCCTCGCGCAAAGCCTTCTCCATGGCGGGGCTCAAGCCGTCGGACGTACACATGGCTCAGATCTACGACTGCTACACCATCACCGTGATGCTGTCGCTGGAAGATGCTGGCTTTTGCGCCAAGGGCGAGGGCATGCGCTTTTTGCGCGAGCACGATTTCACCTTCAAGGGCGACTTCCCCATGAACACCCACGGCGGCCAGCTCAGCTTCGGCCAGTCCGGCAGCGCCGGCGGCATGTCGCAGGTGATCGAAGCCATCCACCAAATCCAGGGCCGTGCCGGTCAGCGTCAGCTGGCGCGCCACGACCTGGCCTACGTCTCCGGCACCGGCGGCGTGATGAGCGAACAGGGCGCCCTGATCCTGCAAGGAGCTTGAACGACATGGCCTGGAACAAACCGCTACCCCACCCCACCGAGATCAGCCAGCCTTTCTGGGACGGCCTGAAGGCGCACGAGGTGCGCATCCAGCAATGCGAGCACGGCCACTGGCTGTTCTTCCCGCGCACCCACTGCCCAACCTGCGGCTCGCGCAAGCTGGCCTGGCGCACCGTCTCGGGCGCAGGCAAGCTCTACAGCTTCACCGTCTCGCGCGTGCCCACGCTGCCCGAGTTCACCGACGAAATGCCCCAGCTGCTGGCCGTGGTCGAACTTGACGAAGGGCCGCACCTGAACACCACGCTGGTGGGCGTGGACCCCGCCGACATCAAAATCGGTCAGCGCCTGCGCCCGGTGTTCGATGACCGCCCCGGCGAAGTCACGCTGCTGCGCTACACCCCGGTCGAGTCTGCCCATGCGGGTGTGATCAGCGGTGAGCCTGTCGCTGAAGCCCCGGCGGCTGCGCCGGTGGTCGAAACGCCCAAGCGCAAGATCAGCTGCAAAAACCTGCAGGCGATGCAATCGCTGATCAGCGAGGAGTTCTCCGGCTGGTCCAACCAGGTGGAAGTGACGCAAGAGATGATCAACCAGTTCGCGGCACTCTCAGGCGACGACTACTGGATCCACACCGACCCCGAGAAGGCGCGCCGCGACGGCCCGTTCGGCACCACCATCGCGCACGGCGCACTGGTGCAGGTGCTGGCCAGCAGGCTGAAGATGCCGATGGACTTTGAAGTCACAGACTTCGTGAACATCGTCAACTACGGCTCAGACCGCCTGCGCTTCCCAGCCATCGTGCCCTCGGGTTGCAAAATTCATGGCCGCTACCGCATCAAGAGCGTGGAGCAGCTCAAGAGCGGCGTGCAGGTCACGATGGAGATCAACATCCACGTCGTCGGCCAAGACCGCCCCTCGGTCATCAACGACTTGGTGATGCTGTATATGTGAGCGCACGCTGCGCCCTGACACCACAGGGAAACTGTTACTTCTTTATGACAATTTCCCTGCGGGTCGCATGGTTAAATAGGGTTTCCCCTTAATTGTTCGACAACCTGCAGGGTGCCAACCATGTTTTTTGAAAATGTTTTGCGCGACTTTTTTGGCATCGGAACACATTCCAGAAAAGAACTGACTGAAAAGGTAGCCCAGGCTGCCACCGGTTTGGATTTTGAGATGGCCATCGCAGCCCACGAGAATTGGAAGCTGCGTTTGCAAGCCTTTTTGGAAGGCACGTCCACGGAAGTTTTTGTTTCGGAGCAAATTTGCTTCGATGACCGCTGCGATCTGGGCAAATGGATTTACAGCACGGGCCGTGCCAAGTTGGGGAGTTTTCCAGGCTTCACAGCGCTGCAAGGGCACCACAAAATGTTCCATTACGCGGCGTCGAATGTCGTCGCCCTGGCCCAGGCGGGCAAAACCGATGAAGCCCACAAAATGCTGGAAGTGCAGTTTGCCCAGCACTCGGCGGAAGTGGTGCGTGACCTGCAACATCTCAGCGCCATGGTGCGCGAGGCCGGGGAAGACCGCCCCGACACCCGCCACTGAGCCCCTCGCCCCCCGGGCCTTCACTCTCGCGCTTCTTGCTCCTGTGGGGTCTGCGCCTCGCGCTGGGCTTGCGCGGCGGCGCGCAGCACCTGCCCAATCGCCTGAGAGTCAAAACCGCGTGCCGCCAAAAAGCGCATCTGCCGTGCGCGCTCTTCGGGGCTGTTGGGTGCCACGCTGAAGCGGCGCTGCCACACGGCCTGGGCGCGCTCGAACTCCGTCGTGCGCAACACCTGCACCTGGGCGCGCACCAGTGCTTCATCCAGCCCCTTGTGGCGCAGCTCCTGGGCCAGGCGCTGCACACCCAGGCGAGCACTGCGCCGGTGTACGTGCGACTCGGCCACCCGCGTCTCGTCAATGAACCCCTTGGCCTGCAGCTGGTCGAGCAGCGCCGGTAAATCGTCACCCTCTTGCACATGGCGAGCCAGCTTGCTCTGCAGCTCGGCGCGCGAGTGCTCACGCAGCGCCAGCAGGCGCAAGGCGCGTGCCTTGAGCGACAACTGTGCAAATGCCATCAGCCACCTCCAGCCCAGGAACAGGGCACGGAACCATTCAAAAACCATAGCTGCTTGCGCTTGCCCCACAAGGCTTGCAGGCACTTTTGGCTTGAAATTTCAGCCGCAACAGGCATGGCTGTGGCTCCCAAGCACACGGGGCTTACTCGCCCAGCGACTCGTCTGCGCCGGGGCTGGCCAAGGCAGCGGGAGCACTACTGCCTGCAGCCGCAGGGCGCTGGGCAATGCCCAATGACTCGCGCACCTTGTTTTCAATTTCACGGGCCAACTCGGGGTTTTCACGCAAAAATTCGCGGGCGTTGTCTCGGCCTTGGCCGATTTTTTCGCCGTTGTAGGCGTACCAGGCACCGCTTTTCTCGATGATGCGCGCGTTCACGCCCATGTCGATGACTTCACCCTCGCGCGAGATACCCTCGCCAAACAAGATGTCGAACTCGGCGGTTCTGAACGGTGGGCTGACCTTGTTCTTCACCACTTTCACCTTGGTTTCATTGCCAATGGTCTCTTCGCCCTTTTTGATGGCGCCGGTGCGGCGAATGTCCAGGCGCACACTGGCGTAGAACTTCAGCGCGTTGCCACCGGTGGTGGTTTCGGGGCTGCCGAACATCACGCCAATCTTCATGCGGATTTGGTTGATGAAGATGACCGTGCAGTTGGTCTTTTTGATGGTGGCGGTGAGCTTGCGCAGCGCCTGGCTCATCAGGCGCGCTTGCAGGCCGGGCAGCTGGTCGCCCATGTCGCCTTCCAGCTCGGCCTTGGGAGTGAGAGCGGCCACCGAGTCCACCACAATCAAATCCACCGCGCCCGAGCGCACCAGGCTGTCGACAATTTCCAGCGCCTGCTCGCCGGTGTCGGGCTGGCTGATGAGCAGGTCGGACAGATGCACACCCAGCTTGCTGGCGTACTGCACGTCCAGCGCATGTTCGGCATCCACAAAAGCGCACTGGCCGCCGATTTTTTGCATTTCCGCAATCACTTGCAGCGTCAACGTGGTTTTGCCGGAAGACTCGGGGCCGTAGATTTCAATCACCCGCCCGCGTGGCAAGCCCCCCACGCCCAGCGCAATATCCAAGCCCAGCGAACCGGTGGAGACGACCTGAATGTCTTCAATCGCCTCGCCTTCGCCCAGGCGCATGATGGTGCCCTTGCCAAACTGTTTTTCAATTTGCGCCAAGGCCGCTGCCAGGGCTTTGGCTTTTTCACTCTGTTCAGGGGAAGTTTTGACAGCGGTGTCCATGGAGGTGCTCCTTTTGGTGGCCATAGTATTTCCAGTCCCAGACTGCTTTTAATCACAGCCTGTATGCTTGAACAGTAGTTTAGAAGCCTCTGATCTTACTTCAAAGAAATTTTTAGTCAGTTTGACTGACGATATGCCAAGCGCTTGGACACCTATGTTTCCTCCTGCCATTTCCAGTGCCGATGACTGGCGCCACACCCACCTGGGGTGCTTGCTGGGCCATGCCCTGCGCCGCTTTGATGCGCGTGTTTTAGCGCTCATGGCGCACGATCCCCTGGTGCCGTTGGCGCTGTCGAACCTGGCCGCGCGCGACCAGATTGGCGCGGCGCACATCCACATCACCCGCCACCTGCCACTGGCGGGCGAGCGCCTGACCGAGCTGGCGCAGCGCGCAGGCATGACCAAGCAGTCCATGGCCGAGCTGGTGAACCAGTGCGAGGCCTGGGGCCTGGTCACGCGCGAACGTGACCCCTACGACGCGCGCGCACGCCTGGTGCGCTTCACGTCGCTGGGGCTGGAGTGGCTGGCAGCCTTTGAGCGTGCGGTGGCCCAGGCCCAGGCGGAATTTCGTGCCGAGGTCGGGCCTGAAGTAGCCACGGTGGTGGCGCTGGGCCTGGAGGCCTATGCCGCTGCGTAAGCCTGCGGGTACACCAGGGCACGCCTAAAATCAAGCGCACCTTGGGCACAGACCCACTACCCCCGCATTTCAGGAGACAAACACCATGCGCATCCTTATTGCCGAAGACGACCAGGTGCTCGCCGACGGCCTGCTGCGCACGCTGCGTGCCTCGGGTGCCGTGGTCGATCACGTGGCCAGCGGCAGCGAGGCCGACACGGCGTTGATGACCAACAACGAGTTCGATCTGCTCATCCTCGACCTGGGCCTGCCCAAAATGCACGGCCTGGAAGTGCTGAAAAAACTGCGCAGCCGCGGCTCGGCCCTGCCCGTGCTCATCCTCACCGCCGCCGACAGCGTGGAAGAACGCGTCAAAGGCCTGGACTTTGGCGCCGACGACTACATGGCCAAGCCCTTCAGCCTGCAGGAACTCGAAGCGCGCGTGCGCGCCCTCACGCGCCGCGGCATGGGCGCCACCAGCGCCACCATCAAGCACGGCCCGCTGGTCTATGACCAAGCTGGGCGCGTGGCCACCATTGACGGCAAGATGGTCGAACTCTCGGCGCGGGAGCTGGGTTTGCTCGAAGTGCTGCTGCAGCGCGCCGGCCGCCTGGTGAGCAAGGACCAGCTGGTGGAGCGCCTGTGCGAGTGGGGCGAAGAAGTCAGCAACAACGCCATTGAGGTCTATATCCACCGTCTGCGCAAAAAAATTGAGCGCGGATCCATCCGCATCGCCACCGTGCGCGGGCTGGGCTACTGCCTGGAAAAAATACCGGGCTAAGGCCTGGCGGCCTCCCATCTGACACACGGCCCATGCGCTACAAATAAAAGAGCTGCTTGCGCTTGCTGCACCTGCCTCGGAGGCCCAAAACCCTTGAAAATCTTCCAGCGCGAGCAGCGCTCTTTGTTCGGCGAAATTCTCGACTGGATGCTCACCCCGCTGCTGCTGCTGTGGCCGGTGAGCCTGGCGCTGACCTGGCTGGTAGCCCAGGGCCTGGCGAACAAACCTTTTGACCGGGCGCTGGAATACAACGCCCAGGCGCTGGCGCAGTTGGTCAGCGTGCAGCGCGGGCGCGTGCAATTCAACCTGCCCCAGCCCGCCAGCGAAATTTTGCGCGCCGACGAATCCGACACGGTGTACTACCAGGTGCGCGGGCCGGGCGGGCGCCTGCTCTCGGGCGAGCGCGACCTGCCAGCCCCGCCCGAAGACGATCGCCCACAAACCAGCGAGGTGCGCCTGCGCGACGCCGAGATGCGCGGGGTGGACATTCGCGTGGCCTCCATCTGGGTGCGCCTGCCGCTGCCGGGCGAGCCGGTGGCGTTGGTGCAGGTGGCCGAAACGCGCGAAAAACGCAGCGTGCTGGCTACGGAAATCATCAAAGGCGTGATGCTGCCGCAGTTCATCATCTTGCCGCTGGCCGTGCTGCTGGTGTGGCTGGCGCTGGCGCGCGGCATCCAGCCGCTGAGCCAACTGGAAGAGCGCATCCGCGCGCGCGACCCGGACGACCTCTCGCCACTGGACCACCAATCGGTACCGCTGGAGGTGGTGCCGCTGGTCGATTCGGTCAACGACTTGCTGCGCCGTCTGGGCGACTCCATGGCCACGCAAAAACGCTTTCTGGCCGATGCCGCGCACCAGCTCAAAACCCCGCTGGCCGGGCTGCGTATGCAGGCCGACTTGGCACAGCGCGAAGGCACCAGCACCGAAGAGCTCAAGCGTTCGCTGCAGCACATTGGGCGCTCCAGCATTCGCGCCACGCACACCGTAAACCAGCTGCTGGCGCTGGCGCGGGCTGAGGGCGGCGCCACGGTGCTGGCCCACCAGCCCTGCGATCTGGCCGACCTGGTGATCGACGTAGTGCGCGACAGCGTGCCGCGCGCGCTGGAAAAAGGCATCGACCTGGGCTACGACGGCGTTGAACCCGACAGCCCCCTGGCCCAGGTGGACGGCAACCCCACGCTGCTCAAAGAGCTGGTGCGCAACCTGGTGGACAACGCCATCAACTACACCCCGTCGAGCCGCGAGCGCCCCGGCGTGATCACCGCGCGCGTGCTGGCCGACCGCTTCAGCCAGGTGGTGCTGCTGCAGGTGGAAGACTCAGGCCCCGGCGTGCCCGAAAGCGAGCGCGAGCTGATTTTTCAGCCGTTTTACCGCGCCCTGGGCACGGACGCCGACGGCTCCGGCCTGGGCCTGCCCATCGTCATGGAAATTGCCCGCCAGCACAGCGCCGAGGTGCTGATTGAAGACGCCCGCCCCGGCCACCAGCCCCCAGGCGCGCTGTTCAGCGTGCGCTTTCCGGCGCGCGGTGCGGACTGAAGCACGGGGCACAACGGCAGCCTCAGCGCCCCAGCAGCGAACGCGCCACCAGCTCTTTCATGATCTCCGAGGTGCCGCCGTAGATGCGCAGCACGCGCGCATCGGTCCAGAAACGCGAGATCGGGTACTCGGCCATGTAGCCGTAGCCGCCAAAGAGCTGCAAGCAGGCGTCGGCCACGCGGCCAAAGACCTCGGTGGTGTGCAGCTTGAGTGCGCTCACCGCCTCGGGGGTGAGTTGGCCGCGCTCGTAGGCCGCCACGCTGGCATGCAAAAACGCCTTGGCGGCGGCGATGTCGCTGGCGCACTGGGCCAGCGTGAAGCGTGTGTTCTGGAACTGGGCAATCGGCTGGCCGAAAGCCTGGCGTTCTTGCACGTAGCGCAGCGTGGCGTCGAGCGCACCCTGGGCGCCATGCACCGCCTGCACGCCGATGATGAGGCGCTCGCGCGGCAGCTCGCGCATCATCTGCACAAAGCCCTGGCCCTCC
>JAYRPZ010000064.1:0-2347 GCA_041910915.1 Acidovorax sp. | reverse complement strand
GATGCCGATGCTGCAGGTGTTGCTGTAGTGGTGGTTCTGGATGTTGTAGGGCACATCCAGCGCGGTGCGGATGGCTTCAGCTGCCAGCAGCGCAGTGCGCCCTGCACTCTCCATATCCTGCCCCAGCTGACCAAGCAGCATCACAAATTCATCGCCCCCCAAGCGGGCAACGGTGTCCCCCGGGCGCTGCAAACCAAGCAGACGCTGCGCGACCTGCTTGAGCATCACGTCACCCACGGCATGCCCGCGTGCATCGTTGATTTGCTTGAAGTTGTCCAGGTCCACAAACAGCAAGGCGCCAATTTGCCCCGACTTGCGGGCACCGCCCACCGCTTGCTCTGTGCGGTCGAGCAGCATGCGGCGGTTGGGCAACTGCGTAAGCGCGTCGAAATACGCCAGATGGCGCGAGCGCGCCTCGGCTTGCTTGCGCTCGGTGATGTCCCGCGACAGTGCGATGAAGCTCTGGATCGAAGCTCTGGGCCCGGACTTTCTGGCAATCGAGAGCTCAAACCAGTACGTACGCCCCTGCAGGCTCAACTCGAACTGGTGCCCTGCCGAATACCCTGTGGCGCTGGCCGCCTGCAGCGTGGCACGGCAGCCCGCAACGGCTTTTGGGGCCACGATGTCTTGCAGCCGCTGGCCCACAAAACTGTCTGCCACCTCGGCCAGCGGTGCCAGGTGGCCACTGCGGCAGTGAAGAATGCGGCCTTCCTCGTCGATTTCCATCAACAGATCGGGAATGGCGTTGAGGGTGCTGGCCAGTTCGTCGCGCGTGCCGCGCAGCTCCGCGATCATGCGGTAAGCCAGCGCTTCGGCCCGGGTGTGGCCAGTGGCCAGCAACCACGCAAACCAGCCCATCACAATGCTGAACACCACCCCGAACAGCGCGGAGAGATGGTGCGTTTCGTACTCGTAACGGTCTTCAAAGGCTGGCAGTGGCCTCATGCGCAGCGTCCAGGTGCGGCCGCCAAACTGCACTTGGCGAAACAGCTGGCGCGGAGTGCTGATGGACTGCACCCGCGAGTCGGAAAAAAGCTGCTGCCGGCCTTCAGGGGCCGAGCTGTCGATCACATCCAGGGCAATGTCAGATTCAAATTCGCGCGAGAGCCCGGCAATGACATCGGCCATATAAAACGGGGCCGACACCCAGCCGCGCAAAGCGTTGCGGCGCTCCTGGGCGGTTTCCAGCATTGCACCGTTGGCGTAGATGGGCAGGTACATCACCAGGCCTTTGGGCGCGGCCGATGAGTCTTGCGCCAGGGCCAGCATTCCCGATACCGCCAGCGCGCCAGTGTCCGCTGCGCGGTCCAGGGCATCGCGGGCCGCGGGAATGGCGTAGGCATCCAGCCCCAGCGCACGCTGGTTGTCAGCATCCAGGGGTTCAATATGCGTCACGGCCGCATACAAGGGCCGCGCCCCGGGTGGGCGGACGGTGTAGTCAGAAAAGCCGCGCTGGCGCATGTCCTGGATGTGCGCGGGCAGATCTTCCTGCGATAACTTGAGAATCAGTGAAATGCCCCGCAGGCCCGGCCGCACCTCTGGCAGCTGCAAAGAGCTCACATAGTTCTGAAACTCCTCGCGGTCAATGCGTTCGGAGCCTTCGAAGTACCCCCGCAAACCGCGCAGTACCAGCTCGTACGACGCCATGTGGTCTGCCAGGTTGTAGGCCATGCGATCCGCCGCCACACGCAGGTCAATTTCGCGCCGCTCGCTGCTCGCCCGTTCTTCACTGCGCCAGTGGGCGAACGTGAGGCTGAGCATCACCAGCGACAGAATGGGCGCTAAAAGCCATCCCCACCGGCGCTGTAACAGTCCGGTAGATGCTGGCAGTGCAGAAGGAGCGTCAGGGACAGGCATCGTGCGTTCAAGGCGTGCCCGCCCAACGGGTGGCACAAAAGCGAGGGCCATTATCAGCCGGGGAACGGTGCATGACATGTTTTTTAATAATTTTCGTACTCCGCTACGGCGCCTGCGCAACACCATTTTTCTGCGCCGGGGAGCTGGGGTGTGGTGGACAATCCACGCTTGGTGCCAGCCTGAGGGTTGGCGAATCCCTGGATGCACTACGCTGAAAACACCCATGGCCCAGATCCCCCTGGAGCTGGAAGAAACCCAGTTCCGCCACTTCTACGCCGACCACCTGCCGCAGCTGCAAGCTGCGTGCGCCCGGGTCGTGAGCAAGGTTCGGGCACTGGTCGAGGCTGCGCCGGGGCTGGAGATCTCCAAGGTCGAGGGCCGCGTCAAGGACGTGGAAGAGTGCATTCGCAAATTCCGCCGCAAATACCGCGCAGCGCTGGAAGAACGCAATACGCCCTACGAGATCCAGCACTGGATCACGGACCTGATC
>JAYRPZ010000063.1:0-1675 GCA_041910915.1 Acidovorax sp. | reverse complement strand
GCGGAAGTACTCGCCCTGGCGCGCCTCGTCGTAGCGGTCGTCCAGCACCAGGCAGTTGTCCTGGTCGGTGCGTGCGGTCTGCTCGCTGCGTGCCTGTGAGCCTGCGGCCACCCAGACATAGTCCACCGGCGGCGGGCCCAGTTCGGCCTCGGCCAGCAGAATGAGCCGGGTGGTCACCGCGTCGGTGATGGTGGTGATGATGTGCCCGGTGCTGTAGGCACTGGCATCGGCCGCCGCCAGGTGCTGCTGCAACTGGCGCACCCGGCTGCTGGCCTGCACCAGGCCCTGCAGGCTGGGTTGCTTGTAGATGTCGCCCGCCAGGTACACGGGCGAGGTGCTGTGCTGTTCGGCCAGATCGGTGGCCGTGATCATGCCCGCGATGCGTGTGCCGTCGAGCACCGGCATGTGGTGGATGTTGTGTCGCGCCATCAACAGCAGTGCCTCGAAGGCGGGGCTCTGGGCTTGCATGGTCAGCGGCGCCAGCGTGGCAATGTCGGAGACGGGGCGGTCGATGTCCAGCCCCTGCGCCACCACGCGGTTGCGCAGGTCGCGGTCGGTTACCAGGCCGAAGAGGTGGTCTTGCTCCACCAGCAGCACCGAGGACACGCGCAGGTCGCTCATCTTTCGCGCTGCTGCTTGGATGGAGGTGCCCGGCGGCAGGGTGATGGGCTCGCGCTTGATGAGTGAACGCACCGGCGTGCCCAGCAAATTGAGGTGCACGCCCGAGTCGGGTGCATGTGTGGCGTTGCCAGCCTGGCTCGTGCCGGGGAGCGAGGGAAAGAAGTACGCCAGTGCGCTGTGATCCCGGCACAGCGCCGACAGGGTTTCGGGCGCCAGCCAGGCAATGCAGCAGTCCGTGGCCGCAGTCGCCTGCCAGGTCGTGAGGTGCTGTGCCGGGGTGGCGCCAAAGCCGAACATTTCGCCCGCTTGCAGGTGAACGGCCATGTCCAGGTCGGGGTCGTGCAGGTCCACCGCGCCGCTCAGGATCAGTCCTGTGCGGCTGTGCAGCCGTCCTTGTGGCAGCAAGGGGGTGCCCACCTCTGCGGTTTCCAACTGCCACTGCGGTGCCATTTGGGCCAGGGCGGCTGGGTCGAGTTGATTCCAGACGCGGTGGCTTGTCAGCGCAGGCAGCACGGAGGTGGTGGTTTGGGTCTCGGGGTTCATGGCGGGGTGGCACCAAGGGGAGAAAACACCCATTTTGCAGCCTCGTGTGCTCGGCGGGGGCAGGGTTGATACCAGATGGAGCGGTGTGTGCCATGCTGGGGTGCTCCTGCCGGACCGACGCGCCATAGGGTCAATGGGCGCCATGGCAGGCGTTTGCCACGCGCTGTTTCTAGAATGTTTCGCCTCACCGACCACAAAGCCCACCATGACCCAGGGAACCATCCGCATCCGCGGCGCACGCCAGCACAACCTTCAAAACCTGGATGTGGATTTGCGCACCGGCGAACTCACGGTGGTCACCGGTCCCAGCGGCTCGGGCAAGTCCAGCCTGGTGTTCGACACGCTCTACGCCGAGGGCCAGCGCCGCTATGTCGAGACCTTCAGCGCCTACGCGCGCCAGTTCCTCGACCGCATGGACAAGCCCGCCGTGGACAAGGTGGAGGGCGTGCCCCCGGCGATTGCCATCGACCAGACCAACCCGGTGCGCAGCTCGCGCTCCACCGTGGGCACG
>JAYRPZ010000062.1:0-3428 GCA_041910915.1 Acidovorax sp. | reverse complement strand
GCAGGGCTTGTTGGCGCTGCAAGGCCAGGGCTTCGGACTCGGTGGCGGCCACTTCGGTCTGCACGCGAGCCACGTCCAGCTCGGCCACGTCACCGGCCTGTTGGCGGCGCTGCGTCAGGCGCAGGGTGTCCTGGTACGCGGCCAGGCTTTCATTGACGAGCTGCAGTTCGGTCTGCGCAGCGCGCAGTTGCAGGTAGGTTTGCGCCACGTCGGCCTGCACCATCAGGCGCGTGCTTTGCAGCAGCGCGGCGCGGGCGTCGGCGTCCAGCCGTGCGGCATCGCTGGTTTGCGACAGCTTGCCAAACAGGTCCAGCTCATAAGACACATTGAGCCCTGCCGTGCCCCGCGTGGCGGGGGTGGCACTGCCCGTGGTGACGGCTCCGGCCTGGCGGGTGACACCGGCCGATGCGCCCACCTGCACTGAGCGCGCGGCATCGGCCGAGCGCAGCAGCGAGCGGGCTTCGGCCAGGCGCCCAGCGGCCTGCTGGACGCTGGTGTTGGCGTTGCCCGCGCGTTGCACCAGGTCGGCCAATGTGGCGTCCTGGAATCCGAGCCACCACTCGCCGCGGGGCTGGGCCTCTGCAGGAGGGGCCACCGTCCAGGGGGCGGGCGGTACGGCGGCTTGCTGGCTGCCTGCGCTGAAAGCATCGGGCACCGGCACACCGGCATGCGGCGCGGGCACCACGGGCTGCGTCATGCAGCCTGCCAGCACCAGCGCAGCGGCCAGGGGGGCCAGCAGGCTGCGCCTGCGGGCGGCGGGGGCCTGCACGGCCCCCATGGGGTTTGTGTTGTCTGTCATGTTGAATCTCCTGCCGGGCCCACAGCCTCGGTCTTCCAGGGCTATGGGCGGCTTTGGGCGCAGGGCCTGGGCCCATTGCAAGTAGCTCAAAGGCGTTCAGGCACCTTCATGGGGGTGGCGGGGCGCTGCCAGCACGGGGTGCGCGGCACTGCCTGCAGCGTGCGGGGCGTGGGAAATGGGCGCCACATGCGCGCCATGCTCCACCAGCGGGCGGTTGCCTGCCAGCTTGCGCAGCAGCACGTAGAACACGGGCGTGAGGAACAGGCCAAAGGCCGTCACCCCAATCATCCCGGCGAACACGGCCACGCCCATGGCGCTGCGCATTTCTGCGCCCGCACCGGTGGACAGCACCAGGGGCAGCACGCCCATCACAAACGCCAGCGACGTCATGAGGATGGGGCGCAGACGCAGGCGACTGGCCTCAATGGCGGCCTGCACCGGGCTGCGGCCCGCAAACTCCAGCTCGCGCGCAAACTCCACGATCAGGATGGCGTTCTTGGCCGATAGCCCCACCAGCACGATGAGCCCGATCTGCGTGAACACGTTGTTGTCACCCTTGGTGAGCCACACGCCCGTCATCGCAGCCAGAATGCCCATGGGCACGATCAGGATGATGGCAATGGGCAGCGTGAGGCTTTCGTACTGCGCGGCCAGCACCAGGAACACCAGCAGGATGGCCAGCGGGAACACCAGCACCGCAGAGTTGCCCGCCAGGATTTCCTGGTAGGTCAGCTCGGTCCATTCGAACGTGATGCCCTGGGGCAGCGTCTCTGCCGCAATGCGCTCGATAGCCGCCTGGGCCTGGCCCGAAGAGAAACCGGGCGCGGGGCCACCGTTCACATCGGCGGCCAGGTAGCCGTTGTAGCGCATGGCGCGTTCAGGGCCAAAGCTGGGCTCGATCTTCATCAGCGCAGACAGCGGCACCATCTCGCCCGTGCTCGATCGCACCTTGAGCGCAGCCACGTCTTCAGCCCGCGCACGGTAGGCCGCATCGGCCTGTACGCGCACGCTATAGGTGCGGCCAAACTGGTTGAAGTCGTTGGCGTACAGGCTACCCAGGTAGATCTGCAGGGTGTCGAAGATGTCCGTCACCGGCACGCCGAGCTGGCGAGCCTTGGTACGGTCGATGTTGGCAAACAGCTGCGGCACGTTGACCTGCCAGCTGGTGAACAAGCCAGCCAATTCGGGCGTCTGGTAGGCCTTGCCCATGAAGGCTTTCACCGCAGCGTCCATGGCTTCGTAGCCCAGCGATGCACGGTCTTCAATCTGCAGCTTGAAGCCGCCGGTGGTGCCCAGGCCTGCCACGGGTGGCGGTGGGAACATGGCAATGAACGCATCCTGGATGCTGCCAAACGCCTGGTTCAGCTGCATGGCCACGGCACCGCCGCTTTGGTCGGCGCGGGTGCGCTCGGCAAAGGGCTTGAGCGTGACGAACACGATGCCGGCGTTGGAGCTGTTGGTAAAGCCATTGATCGACAGGCCGGGGAAAGCGATGGCGTCTTCCACGTTGGGGTTGGTCTTGACGATCTCACCCATGCGGCGGATCACGTCTTCGGTGCGGTCCAGCGTGGCGCCATCGGGCAGCTGGGCAAAGCCCACCAGGTACTGCTTGTCTTGTGCAGGCACAAAGCCGCCGGGTACCACCTTGAACAAGCCCCAGGTAGCGCCCACCAAGGCCAGGTAAATGACCAGCATCAGCGCCTTGCGGCCAATGACGCGCTTGACTCCACCGCTGTAGGCGTCCGAGCCGCGCTGGAACACGCGATTGAAGGCGCCAAAGAAGCGGCCCAGCACCTTGTCCATGCCGCGCGTCAGCGCGTCCTTGGGCTCGTTGTGCCCCTTGAGAAGCAGAGCGCTGAGCGCGGGTGACAAGGTCAACGAATTGATGGCCGAGATCACCGTGGAGATGGCAATGGTGACCGCAAACTGGCGATAGAACTGGCCCGTGAGCCCGCTGATGAAGGCCAGCGGCACAAACACCGCGACCAGCACCAGCGCAATCGCGATGATGGGGCCAGAGACTTCACGCATGGCGCGGTAGGTGGCCTCGCGCGGGGTGAGGCCTTCTTCGATATTGCGCTCCACGTTCTCGACCACCACGATGGCGTCGTCCACCACGATACCGATGGCCAGCACGAGGCCAAAGAGACTCAAAGCGTTGATGGAGAAGCCCAGCAGGTGCAGCACCGCAAACGTGCCCACCACCGACACCGGCACGGCCAGCAGCGGAATGATGGACGCACGCCAGGTCTGCAAGAACAGGATCACCACAATCACCACCAGCGCAATGGCTTCGATCAGCGTCTGGATCACGGACTTGATGGAGGCACGCACGAACTGTGTGGGGTCATACGCAATACGGTACTCCACGCCTTCGGGCATGTTCTTCTGGATCTCATCCATGGTCTTGCGCACGTTGGCCGAGATGTCGAGCGCGTTGGAGCCCGGCGCCTGGAACACGCCCATGCCCACGGCGGGGTCGTTGTTGAGCAACGAGCGCAGCGAATAGTCGGCAGCACCCAGCTCCAGGCGGGCGATGTCGCGCAGGCGTGTCACCGCGCCGTCGGCGCTGGTCTTGACGATGATGTCGCCAAACTCTTCCTCGGTCGTCAAACGGCCCTGGGCATTG
>JAYRPZ010000061.1:0-11497 GCA_041910915.1 Acidovorax sp. | reverse complement strand
TGCAATCAGCGCGATATAGCCGTAATAAGCCACCAGCATCAGCACGGTCAGAAAGATGCCCAGACGGTTGCGCTTGGTGCGCAGTTCCAGGTACTTCGGATGGCTCTGTATTTTCTGGACCACCGGGTCGCTCATGAATCAATCTCCTTGGATGGGATCACTGCCGTGACAGAAGGTCCGCGGCAAGCGGGCGGATTCTGCAAACGGGCACTGACCAAGCGCTTACGCAGTGCAGCAATTGCAGTGCAACAAACTGCTGCAAGGCACGCTGGGCCTGGTTTTGTCAGTGCCGGGTCAGTTTCAAGCAAGCCCTTGTTGGCTGGGCGTCAGAACGGGGTCAGCACGGCCTCCAAGAATGCTTGCAGGCTGCCACAGAGCAGCTTGCAAGCATTGGAGACAACCCATGGCCCCCCCGGCTTCCAACGGGCCGATGACGCCCGAGGAGACGCGGGTGGTCATTGCCTCGTCGCTGGGCACCGTGTTCGAGTGGTACGACTTTTACCTCTACGGTGCCCTGGCGGCCATCATTGCGCGCCAGTTTTTCAGCGCGCTCGACGCGGGCTCGGCCTTTCTGTTCGCGCTGCTGGCGTTCGCCGCCGGTTTTCTGGTGCGCCCTTTGGGGGCCGTGCTGTTCGGGCGGCTGGGTGACATGATCGGGCGCAAGTACACCTTTCTGGTGACCATGCTGGTCATGGGCCTGGCCACCTTTGCAGTGGGGCTGCTGCCGGCCTATGCCAGCATCGGCGTGGCGGCGCCCATCCTGCTCATAGGGCTGCGCCTGCTGCAGGGCCTGGCCCTGGGGGGCGAGTATGGCGGGGCCGCCGTCTATGTGGCCGAACATGCCCCCCAGCACCGGCGCGGCGCCTACACCGCCTGGATCCAGACTACGGCCACGCTGGGCCTGCTGATGGCGCTGCTGGTCGTCATGGGCGTGCGTGCGCTGCTGGGCGAAGACGCATTTGCCGACTGGGGCTGGCGTATTCCCTTTCTGGTGTCCATCGCGCTGTTGGCAGTGTCGGTGTGGATTCGCCTGTCCCTGGCCGAGACACCGGCCTTCCAGCGCATGAAGGCACGGGGGCGCGCCTCGCGCGCCCCCGTGCGCGAGGCCTTCGGGACATGGAAGAACCTGCGCCTGGCCCTGCTGGCCCTGCTGGGCCTGACGGCCGGGCAGGCCGTGGTCTGGTACACCGGGCAGTTCTATGCGCTGTTCTTTCTGACGCAGCAGCTCAAGGTGGAAGCCGCCACCGCACAGCTCTTGCTGGCGCTGGCGCTGCTGCTGGGCACGCCGCTGTTCATTGTGTTTGGTGCGCTGTCCGACCGCGTGGGCCGCAAGCCGGTCATCCTGTTGGGCTGCGTGCTGGCGGCGGCCACGTACTTTCCGGCCTTTCAGGCGCTGACCGTGGCGGCCAACCCTGCGCTGGCGCAGGCCCAGGCACGCAACCAGGTGGTCATTGAAGCGTCTCCCTGGGGCTGCTCCTTCCAGTTCAATCCCACCGGAGCCACGCGCTACACCAGCCCCTGCGACCTGGCCAAGCAGGTGCTGGCCGCGCATTCGGTGAGCTACCACACCGAGCCTGCCGAAGGCGAGAGTGCAGCCGCTGTGGTGCGCATCGGCACCCAGCGCATCGTGCTGGAGCCTGCCACCGGCATGACCGGCATGCAGGCGCGCGAGCGTGAGCGGACCTTTCGCAGCGCCGTGGCCCAGGCCTTGCAGGTTGCGGGCTACCCAGACCACGCCGACCCGCAGGCCATTGACCGGCTGCGTGTGGTCGCCATCCTGTGGTACCTCATGCTGCTGGTCACCATGGTGTACGGCCCCCTTGCGGCGGCGCTGGCCGAAATGTTTCCTACCCGCATCCGCTACACGGCCATGAGCCTGCCGTACCACATCGGCAACGGCTGGTTCGGTGGCATGCTGCCGCCCATGGCATTTGCCATCGTCGCGCAGACGGGCAACATGTACAGCGGCCTGTGGTACCCGGTGCTGATTGCCGGGGTGGGTGCGTTCATCGGCGCGCTGTGGCTGCGTGAGACGCGTGGCGTGGATATGTATGCCGAGGATTGAGACGGTGTGAATGAATCCGGCGTGCCAGAGCAGGCCAGATTCATTCACACCTTCCGAGGTCTTTGGCCGAACTGGGCTGAACGGTCAGAGCACGGCAAACAGCTTTTCGCGCAACTCGGGCAGGCGCCTCTTGCCTACGGCGTTGGACTCCATGGCCTCGGCCCAGGCGATGTACACATGGCGCAGTTCTTCGGTGGTCTTGCTGCCGTAGATCGACTCGACGAGTGAAATGCGGTTGTGCTGCCCAAAGATGGTGTTGACCGTGTTAATCATGAAATTACGCGCCATGTCCGCCTCCTTGGCGCTGCGCGATTCGGGCGGCGGCAGGGCCTCCAGATCGTCGCCTGCATGGGTGCTGGCTGCAGCACCCGCAGGGCTGGGCGCGGGCTTGGGTGCGGGGACGGTACCCACGGCCTCGATGCAGCCGCGCTCCAACAGTTCGGTGAGCTGTGGGCTGACCTCATTGCCGGGCACAAAGGTGCTCAGTTCCTGACCGCTGCGCTTGCCATCCACCAGCACCAGTACGCGCCGCGCCATGGGCGACAGACCCAGGGAGCGCGAGGCGATTTCCTGCTGACCCTGCGCCGTCTTGGCGTAGATGGAGCGAAGCAGTACGGGGATGGAATCAGGCATGGCGATGGAGCAGGGACGGGGATGCCGTCTTCAGGATGAGGCAGGTAAGAGAGTGTTTCTGCAACACAGCGCTCTGCCATTGGGATTTTCACTGAGGCCTGAACGATCGGTGTTTTCCCTTGAGTCGTAATCCAAGCGTCAGATTGGAACTTTTCATCAGTTCGCTGTAAGGAAGCGTCGCGACAGTCAACCTCGCAATCCACGGGGCTGGCCTTGTGGGTGCACGGGGGCAGTGCTCAGGCGCTGTGATCTGTACTCCAACAAGAGGGGACTTTCATGAAGGAAGACAAAGGTAGTCACGCCTACTGGAAAGCCACGCTCGGCCTGCTGACCAAGATTCTCATCATCTGGTTTGTGGTGTCGTTCGGCGCGGGCATCCTGTTTGCGGACATGCTCAACAACATCAAGCTGGGCGGGTATCCGCTAGGGTTCTGGTTTGCGCACCAGGGCTCCATCTACATCTTCATTGCGTTGATCTTTTATTACGCCAAGAAGATGGGCGACATTGACCGTCAGTTCGACGTGCATGAAGACTGAGGGCTGACATCATGGATTTGCAAACCACTATTTACGTTGTTGTCGGTCTGAGCTTTGCGCTCTACATCGGCATCGCTATCTGGGCCCGTGCGGGTTCCACGAGTGAGTTCTACGCGGCCGGCGGCAGCGTGCACCCCATCACCAACGGCATGGCCACGGCCGCCGACTGGATGAGCGCGGCTTCCTTCATCTCCATGGCGGGCCTGATCGCCAACATGGGTTACGGCGGCGGCCTGTTCCTCATGGGCTGGACCGGCGGTTACGTGCTGCTGGCCATGCTGCTGGCTCCGTACCTGCGCAAGTTCGGAAAGTTCACGGTGCCGCAGTTCATTGGTGACCGCTTCTATTCGAAGACGGCCAGCACCATTGCCGTTATCTGCCTGCTGACCGCTTCGACCACTTACATCATCGGCCAGATGACGGGTGTGGGCGTGGCGTTCTCGCGCTTCCTGAACGTGTCCAGCGACACCGGCATCTACATCGGCCAGGCCATCGTGTTCCTGTACGCTGTGTTTGGCGGCATGAAGGGCATCACCTACACCCAGGTGGCGCAGTACATCGTGCTGATCTTTGCCTACACCATTCCTGCGGTCTTCATCAGCCTGCAGCTCACCGGCAACTTCCTGCCGCAGCTCGGCCTGGGTGGCACTTTCTCCGGCACCGACATGTCTCTTCTGGCCAAGCTCGACCAAGTGGTGACCGACCTGGGCTTTGGCAAGTACACCACGACCACGGCGGGTAGCACGCTGAACATGTTCATGTACACCATGTCGCTGATGATCGGTACCGCCGGTCTGCCGCACGTGATCATGCGATTCTTCACCGTGCCTTCGGTCAAGGACGCACGCTCCTCTGCTGGCTGGGCGCTGATCTTCATTGCCATCCTGTACACCACGGCTCCCGCTGTGGCCGCCATGGCCAAGCTGAACCTGCACGCCACGGTCAACACCGCCGTCAAGGCCGGTGGCGATCTGTACGCGACCGAAGCCTCCATCAAGGGCGACGCACGTCCCGACTGGATGAAGCGCTGGGAAAAGACCGGCCTGCTGAAGTGGGAAGACAAGAACGGCGACGGCCGCATCCAGTACTACAACGACAAGACCAAGAACGAAGCCGCCAAGGGCAAGGCTGAGGCTGCCGGCTGGAAGGGCAACGAGCTGACCGTGAACGCCGACATCATCGTGATGGCCAACCCCGAAATCGCGCTGCTGCCCAACTGGGTGATCGCGCTGGTGGCGGCCGGTGGCCTGGCTGCGGCGCTGTCCACGGCTGCCGGTCTGCTGATGGCCATTTCGTCTGCGGTATCGCATGACCTGGTCAAGGGCGTGTTCAACCCCAACATCAGCGAGAAGAACGAACTGCTGGCGGGCAAGATCGCCATGGCTGTGGCCATTGTGATTTCCGGTTACCTGGGTCTGAACCCGCCGGGCTTCGCAGCCGGTACCGTGGCCCTGGCCTTCGGTATTGCCGCCAGCTCGCTGTTCCCCGCCATCATGATGGGCATCTTCAGCAAGAAGATGAACAAGGAAGGCGCCATGGCCGGTATGCTGGCAGGATTGTTCATCACGCTGTTCTACGTGTTTGCGCACAAGGGCATCTTCTTCATCAAGGGCACCGAGTTCCTGGGCCTGATCGGTGGAGCCAACCCCTTCTTCGGCATCACGCCGGAAGCCTTCGGTGCCATCGGCGCGCTGGTGAACTTTGCCGTGGCCTTCCTGGTGGACAAGTTCACCAAGGAGCCGCCAGAGCACATCCAGCACATGGTCGAGGCTGTGCGTATCCCGCGCGGCTCCAAGATAGTGCACGGCGCCCACTGACCCAGGGTTTACCCCGGGCCGCTGCTGCGCTGGCACGCAGCAGCGTCACAATCAAGGGCCCTGCCGGCATGGCGCTGGCAGGGCCTTTTTACTGACCCAAGGTGGAGCATTCGATGAAGTTTGATGTCAGCGTCGCCCTGACGTGGATACTGTTCCTGGCGCTGTTTCCCATGGCGTTTTTCTGGTTTCGCCGTGCGTGGCGTATCGTGGTCAAGCGTGATTTTTCCGAGGTGGCCATCAAGCGTGGCGAGTCGCCACCCAACCCCGAAAAGTACGCTCCCTATGCCATGGCCATCAACCTGATCGCTGGCGCGGTGGTGGTGGTCGTGATCGTGGGCGTGGTGCTGGGCCAGTTGGAATACAACACCTGGACGGCCACCGCAGGCAGCACCATCTGGTGCAAGTTCTTTCTGGACTTTGCGTTGGCACGCCAGGCCCATGCCGGTGCCAATCCGAAGGAGCCCAAGGCCAAGGCCTGAGGGATGGCCTTGCGTGACGCCCACGTAAGACCAAGGTAAGTGCCGGGCGGACAATGTAGGACTTCCTGCCAGGAGACCGCTGTGCTCAAAGGACTCGGCTCCCAACGCCTGGTTGCGCTGTTTGTCAGCGGCTGGGTACTGTTCAATTTTCCGCTGCTCGGCCTGTGGGATCGGGATGCCACCGTGTGGGGCATTCCCTTGTTCCCGTTGGCCCTGTTCCTGCTGTGGGGCGGGCTCATTGCCATGCTGGCATGGCTGATGGAGTGGCCCGAAGACCGCTTGGCAAACCGCAACGCTGAGCGCCCCGATGACCGTGCGGAGGCCCCCCCACCGCCCGCACCGCCCGAGGAGTAGGCATGCTCTCGCCCGCACTGGTCATTGCCTCGTCGTTCGCCTATCTGCTGCTGCTGTTTGCCGTGGCGTACTGGGCCGACCGGCGTGCGCAGCTCGGGCGTTCGGTCATCGCCAACCCCTGGACTTACGCGCTCTCGCTGGCCGTGTACTGCACGGCCTGGACCTATTTCGGCAGCGTGGGGCGGGCTGCTTCGGGCGGTGTGTGGTTTCTGCCCATCTATCTGGGGCCTACGCTGGTCATGTTGCTGGGCTGGATCGTGCTGCGCAAGATGATCCGCATTGCCAAGGCCTACCGCATCACCTCGATTGCCGACTTCATTGCCAGCCGCTATGGCAAGAGCCCGCTGCTGGCCGGGCTGGTCACCCTGATCGCGGTGGTGGGCATCGTGCCCTACATCGCGCTGCAGCTCAAGGCGGTGTCGGCGGGCTATGCCCTGCTGACGGTGCCCGGCGGCGTGGCCGAGGCTGCGCACTGGAGCCGCGACAGCGCCTTTTACGTGGCCCTGGTGCTGGCCGGCTTTGCCATGGTGTTCGGCGCGCGTCACCTCGACACCACCGAGCGCCACGAGGGCATGGTGGCCGCCATCGCGTTCGAATCGGTGGTCAAGCTGGTGGCCTTCCTGATGGTTGGCTTCTTTGTGGTGTATGGCCTGTTCGATGGCCTGGGCGACCTGTTCGCCCGGGCGCAGGCCGTGCCGCAGCTGCAGCAGCTGCTGCGCCTGGAGCAGGGTGGGCAGTTTGCCTGGGCGCAGTGGTTCGGGCTGATGCTGCTGTCGATGTTCTCGGTGGTGTTCCTGCCCCGCCAGTTCCAGGTGATGGTGGTGGAGAACGTGCGCGAAGACCACCTGCGCCGCGCGGTCTGGGTGTTTCCGCTCTACATGCTGCTCATCAACCTGTTCGTGCTACCCATTGCGCTGGGCGGCCTGCTGTACTTCGGGCCGGGGCAGGCCAACGCCGAGAACTTCGTGCTGTCGCTGCCCCTGGCGGCCGGCCAGCACGCGCTGGCACTGTTCGCTTTTGTCGGGGGGCTGTCTGCGGCCACGGGCATGGTCATCGTGGAAACCGTGGCGGTCTCCACCATGGTCAGCAACGAGCTGGTGCTGCCCCTGCTGCTGCGCTGGCGCCACCTGCGCAGCAGTGGCGGGCAAGACTTCACGCGCCTTCTGCTGGGCATCCGGCGGGCCGCCATCCTGGGCGTGCTGGTGCTGGGCTATGTGTACTTTCACCTGGCTGGCGAGGCCTATGCGCTGGTCAGCATCGGGCTCATCAGCTTTGCCGCCGTGGCGCAGTTTGCGCCGGTGGTGCTGGGCGGCATGTACTGGAAGGGCGGAACCCGCCTGGGTGCGCTGGCCGGGCTGCTGGCGGGCTTTTTGATGTGGGCCTATACCCTCATGCTGCCGTCGATTGCCAAGTCGGGCTGGCTTGACATGGGTTTCATCGCCCACGGGCCTTGGGGCATGGCTTGGCTGCGACCCGAGCAGTTGCTCGGCCTGCAGGGGTTCGACGGCCTCACGCATTCATTGTTCTGGAGCATGCTGGCCAATGTGGTGGCCTATGTCGGAGTGTCGCTGTGGCGCGCCCCTTCGGGCCGCGAGGCCAGCCAGGCCCTGCTGTTTGTCGATGTGTTCGAGCGCACGGCCGGCTCCAGTCCGGTGTTCTGGCGCGGGCGGGCCAACACACAAGACCTGCTGCGCCTGTGCGAGCGCTTTCTGGGCGCCGCCAAGGCGCAGGCGCTGCTTGACGGCTACGCGCAGCGCGCGGGCGTGCGCAATGCCCAGGCCCTGCGGCCTGATGCCCGGCTGGTGCAGTTTGTCGAAACCCAGCTCGCCGGGGCCGTGGGCAGCGCCTCGGCCCGTGCGCTGGTGGCCTCGGTGGCCGAGGAAGAAACGCTCTCGCCCGAAGACGTGCTGCGTATTTTGGACGAGGCCTCGCAGATCCGCGCCTATTCGCGTGCGCTGGAGGACAAGTCGCGCTCGCTGGAACAGGCCACCGCCGAGCTGCGCGCCGCCAATGAGCAGTTGCAGAGCCTGGATCGGCTCAAGGACGACTTCATGTCGTCGGTGACGCACGAACTGCGCACGCCGCTCACCTCCATCCGCGCGCTGGCCGAACTCATGCAGGACGACGCCGGCATGCCTCAGGCCCAGCGCCAGCAGTTCGTGGGCATCATCGTGGCCGAAACCGAGCGCTTGACGCGCCTGGTCAACCAGGTGCTGGACATGGCCAAGATCGAATCGGGTCACGCCGAATGGCATGTGGCCCCCGTGGACATGCGCGCACTGGTGGAGCGCGCGGTGGCGACCACGGCCGAAGTGTTCCGCGAGCGCGCGGCCCAGGTGCAGGTGCAGCTGCCCGACGAGGCGCCCGTGCTCCAGGCCGACCCCGACCGCATTCTGCAGGTGCTGCTGAACCTGCTGTCCAACGCGGCCAAGTTTGTGCCCTCGCCCGGCGGGCAGGTGCAGGTGCGGCTGACGTCCGATGCGCAAGGCGTCACGGTGTGCGTGCAGGACAACGGCCCGGGCGTGCAGCCGGGCCATGAAGCCATGATTTTTGACCGCTTTCACCAGACCGACCTGGGTGTCCAGGTGGCGCACGGAACAGGCCTGGGCCTGCCGATCAGTCGCCATATTGCGGAACATTTTGGCGGGCGGCTGTGGCTGGAGCCCAGCGTGCAGCCGGGTGCCTGCTTCTGCTTCTGGTTGCCACTGCCTACAGAACCTATTGGAGACAAGACCCCATGACGACAAAAATACTGATTGCCGACGATGAACCCAACATCGTCATCTCGCTTGAATACCTGCTGCAGCGCGAGGGCTACACCGTGCTGGTGGCGCGCGACGGGCAGGAGGCGCTGGACACCATCGCGCGCGAGCAGCCCGCACTGGTGCTGCTCGACGTGATGATGCCGCACAAGACCGGTTTCGAGGTGTGTCAGGCCGTACGCGCCGACGAGGCCCTGCAGGGCACCAAAATCCTCATGCTCACGGCCAAGGGCCGCGAGACCGACGTGGCCAAGGGCATGGCCCTGGGCGCCAATGCCTACATGACCAAGCCCTTCTCCACGCGCGAGCTGGTGCAGAAGGTGGCCGAACTGCTTGGGGAGACATCCGCATGAGAAAGATCGACCCCCGGCTGGTGCTGGCCATCGCCGCTGCGGGCCTGGTGATGGCGCTGTGGCTGGTGCTGATGTCCGTGATCGTCTGGTCCACGTTGGATGCGCAGGAGCGCCTGGCGGTGGGCGATGTGCTGGCGCCGCGCACCGTACTGGTGGCCATGGGCTGGCTGTTGGGCCTGTTTCTGGTGGCGGTCACGCTGCACATACTGCACCGCCGTTACGTGGGCGACCCGCACCGTCTGATTGAAAAAATTCGGGTGGTAGTGACGGCCACTACGCCCCAGCAGCTCACTCCCCGGGGCACCGCCGAAATGCAGGCCATGGCCCGCGCCGTGAACGAGCTGGCAGCCCAGCGCGATCAGTTGCGCGGCGATGTGGCCGAGCAGGTGGCCCAGGCCAGCCTGCGCGTACAGCAGGAGAAGAACCGCCTGGCCGCACTGATGGCCGAGCTGAACCAGAGCGTGGTGGTGTGCAACCGCGAAGGGCGCATCCTGCTCTACAACCAGCGTGCGCGCCAGCAGTTCCGCCAGCTTTCGCAGGGCGCGGGAGCCGCCGCCGGGGCCGAGCTGATCGGCATTGGGCGCTCCATCTATGCCGTGCTGGACCAGCAACTGGTGGCGCATGCGCTCGAGCGCATCCACCAGGCGCTGGGGCGCGGAGTGGCCACGCCTTCGGCACAGTTTGTCACCACCACGCAGGGCGGGCACCTGCTGCGCGTGCAGGTGGCGCCGGTGCGCGAATCGGCGCCGCCCGGTGAAGGCGAGGCGCCAGAAGGCCTGCAGACCGTGAGCGGGCTGGTGCTGATGCTGGACGATGTGACCGCCAGCGTGCAGGAGGAAGCCGAACGCGACCAGCTCATGCACGGCCTGACCGAGGGCAGCCGTGCGTCGTTGGCCAACATCCAGGCGGCGGTGGACATGCTGGGTTATGCCGACCTGGAGCCTGCCATGCGCGAGCGCTTTCTGGGCGTGGTGCGGGACGAGGTGGGCGCCATGGGGCGGCGCGTCAATGACCTGGCCCACCGTGCCACGCAACGCCTCAAGACCCGCTGGCCCATGGAAGACATGCTGGGCGCCGACCTGGTGACGGCCGCCCAGCGTCGCATTGCGCAGCACTGCGACCGGCCGGTCACGCTCGACGCCATCGACACCAGCCTCTGGCTCAAGGTGGATAGCTACACCCTGCTGCTGGCGCTGACCTACCTGGCCCACCGTCTGGTCGATGAGTTCGAGGTGCGGTTTCTGCAGTTGCGCCTGCAGGGTACCGCCACCCATGCGCAGCTCGACCTGGTCTGGAGCGGTCAGGCCATGAGCAACGAGACCGTGATGAGCTGGGAGATGGACGCCATGCGCTTTGGCAGCGAGCGCAGCCCGCTGACCGTGCGCGACGTGGTGGAGCGCCATGGCGGCGAGATGTGGTTCGAGCGCGAGCGCGCGCGCCACCAGGCGTTCTTCCGCTTCATGCTGCCGCTGGCCAGCGTGCAGGGCGTGGTCGAAGCGCCGCTGGGCGAGAGCGAATACAGCCGCCCGGAGTATTACGACTTCGACTTGTTCAAGATGGCCGACCAGGGCAGTGCGCTGGACGACCGCCCGCTGAGCGAACTGGCCTACACCGTGTTCGACACCGAAACCACCGGCCTGAACCCGGCTGGGGGCGATGCCATCATCCAGATAGGGGCTGCGCGCATCGTCAACGGCAAGCTGCTGCGCCAGGAGTGCTTTGACCAACTGGTCGATCCGGGGCGGCGCATTCCGGCGGCGTCCATCCCCATCCACGGCATCACAGACGACATGGTGGTGGGCAAGCCTGGCATTGCGCAGGTGCTGCCGCTGTTCCACGCCTATGCGCAGGACACGGTGCTGGTGGCGCACAACGCGGCCTTCGACATGCGGTTTCTGCAACTGCAGGAAGAGGCTTCGGGGGTGGCCTTCCACCAGCCGGTGCTGGATACGCTGCTGCTGTCGGCGGTGGTGCATCCACAGCAGGAGTCGCACCGGCTCGAAGCCATTGCCGAGCGTTTCAATGTGACGGTGCTGGGCCGCCACACGGCGCTGGGCGATGCCCTGGTGACGGCGGAGATCTGGCTGCGGATGATTCCGCTGCTCCAGGAGCAGGGCATCCACACCCTGCGCCAGGCGCGGGAGGCTGCGCAGAAGACGTATTACGCTCGGTTGAAATATTGAGTGTTTTTGGGCTTTTGCGCTTATGGGGTAAGCGCTGGCAGCTATTGTTTTGATAGTTTTTGCTGTGGTTTTGGCTTTGTTGAGGGAGGCTGGCCGGGTCTCGCCCCGGCGGGCGAGGTACTTTTCTTTGCTTCGCCAAAGAAAAGTACCCAAAAGAAAGGCGACCCTGCAGTCTGCGACCCCTTCGCGGTGCGAAGGGGCAAACCTGCGTCGGGGCGCTTGCGGGGTGCGCCGTGGAACTCACTGCGCTGCTGCGCAGCTTCGTTCGGACAACCCCGGCGAGTCAGTGGACGAAGCATGCGCGCTGCGACGCG
>JAYRPZ010000060.1:0-3205 GCA_041910915.1 Acidovorax sp. | reverse complement strand
TGACCCAGTGAAGCGGCGGTATCCATCGCTGCGGGGAAGCAGCTGCGCGCGCGCCAGGCCCAAATGCATACTGCCTCCCAAGCTCTTGCCATTGAGCGGCAAGCGAGCGCTCAACCTTCCTTGGCCGAACGTGTTTCGAGACCCAAAACGCGTGCCATACTTGGCCTCATGCGGTTGAATTTCCTATCCGTCCTTGACACCCACCTGAATGCAAGACACCTCACCCGCCTTTTCCTCACCGTGCCTGGTTTCTGATGGTTTTGGCGTTGCCTTTGGGCAGCGCGTCATTCTGGCGGAGCTGGATTTCTCCTTGCCACCCCAGGGAGTCACTGCGCTGCTGGGGCCGGTGGGCTCGGGCAAATCCACGCTGCTGCGCACGCTGGCCGGCCTGAACGACGCGCACCCGCGTTTTCAGCACTGGGGCCAGGTTCTCTACCAAGGCCAGCCCCTGGGGGCCGCGCCCCGCCCGCGGCTGGTGCAACAACATGCGCGGCTAATGATGGCATCCACCCTGGATGCGCTGGCCGAGCATGTGCGCACACGCCTGGGCCTGGCCCCCGGCGAACTGCGGGCCTGGTGCGCTGCGTATGTCGAGCGCATGGGTTTCCCAGAGCTCACCCCATTGCTGGGGCAGCCCACCATGGAGCTCTCGCCCCTGCACCAGCGCGCCGTGGCCATCCTGCGCGAGGCAGCCGCAGCCCCCGCGCTGCTGCTGGTGGACGAGCCCACCGCCGACCTCAGCGACTACGAGGCCTATCTGCTGCTGGAGCTATTGCGCAAGGTGGGCGAAGCAACCGCCGTGCTGCTGGTGCTGCACAACCAAAAGCACGCCCACCAGGCCGCCCAGCACATGCTGCTGCTGGCCGGTGGCCGCGTGCAAGAGGCCCGCGCGATGGAGGACTTCCTGCTGGCCCCGCAGTCCGCCGCAGGCCAGCAGTTTGTGGCCACGGGCAGCTGCGCCCTGCCCGCCCCCGATGCCGACCCCGCCATGCTGGCCGACGACGCACCCCTGCCGCCGCCGCTGCCGCCCGCAGCCCTTGCGGCGGTGTCGGCCACGGCCCTGAACACCGCAGACGATGCGGCAGATGCCCCGCCCTGCGCCCCGGCCAGCCGTGGCCCCAACGGCTTCGCCTGGCTGGTGCCGGGGCGCTTGGCAGGCACCCCCATGCCGGGGGTGGTCAACGCCATCGGCCACGACCTGGCCTTGCTGCGCCGCTGCGGCATCACCACGCTGATCACCCTGACCGAAAACGATCTGCCCCAGGAGCCACTGGCCCAGCACGGCCTGAAAAACCTGCACCTGCCCATCCGCGACCGTGAGCCGCCCACGGTGGCGCAAATCCAGATGCTGCTCAAGCGCATGGAAATGCTGCTGAACAAGGGCGAAGTGCTGGCCGTGCACTGCCTGGCCGGGATTGGCCGCACCGGCACGGTGCTGGCCGCATGGCTGGTGCGCGAGGGCCTGACCGCCAGCGAGGCACTGCGCCGCGTGCGCCTGATCGACCACCAATATGTGCAAAGCACAGAGCAGGAGTCCTTCCTGCAGGCGTACGAAGACGCCATTTTGCGTAAACTGATTTAACCCCCCAACCCTTTTTGAAAGACAAGAAACCATGTCCCTCGATGCTGCACTCAACAAAGCCGCCTCCCTCGTTCCTGAATGCCTGGCCGCAGGTTATGTGGATACTGAATCCGGAATGCTGCTGGCCATCAAAACGGTGGATTCGCACCCACGTGAAGTCATCGACCTAGTGGCTGCCGCCACAGCCGACCTGTTCAACGGCCCCAACGTGTCGATGATCGAACGCATGTTCAAAAAGTCGCGCGGGGTGACCGACGACGGGCACCACTACTTCCAGGAAATCATCGTCAACAGCGACAACCTGATCCACGTCTTTCTGCGCGGCAAGATCAACCCCGAGTACGTGGCCGTTTTCGTGTGCCGCCGCACGGCCAACCTGGGCATGGCCCTGACCAAAGCCCGTATCGCCATGCCGGACCTGGAAGCTGCGCTTTGATTTTGCTATCTATTTAATAGCTCCTAGCGCTTATTCCATAAGCGCTAGAGGTCATTTAGACCAAAAATTATCCACGCGGATGGTGCTGCGAGTGCAGCACCTTGAGCCGCTCACGCGCCACGTGGGTGTAGATGGTGGTTGTGGAAATGTTCAATGTGGACACCTTGCGTGGCCACAAGGAAAAGGTCATCGCCAAGCTCACCGGCGGCCTCGCGGCCATGGCCAAGATGCGCAAAGTGACCGTGGTGCGCGGCTACGGTGCTTTTGTCGGCGCCCACCATGTGGCGGTGGAAGAAACCACCGGCAGCGGCCAGGAAAAAACCGGCAGCAAAAAGGTGGTGCAGTTCAAAAAAGCCATCATTGCTGCGGGCAGCCAGGCCGTGCGCCTGCCTTTCATGCCCGACGACCCGCGCGTGGTGGACTCCACCGGCGCGCTGGCGCTGCAAGGTGTGCCCCAAAAGATGCTCATCGTCGGCGGCGGCATCATCGGCCTGGAAATGGGCACCGTCTATTCCACCCTGGGCGCACGCCTGGACGTGGTCGAGATGATGGACGGCCTGATGCAGGGCGCGGACCGCGACCTCGTCAAGGTCTGGGAGAAGATGAACAAGCACCGCTTCGACAACATCCTGCTCAAGACCAAGACCGTGGGCGCCCAGGCCACGCCCGAAGGCATCCAGGTGCAGTTCGAGGGCCTGGACGGCACCAAGTCCGAAGGCACCTACGACCTCGTGCTGCAGGCCGTGGGCCGCACGCCCAACGGCAAGAAGATCGCTGCCGACCAAGCTGGCGTGGCGGTGACGGAGCGCGGCTTTATCAACGTCGATATCCAGATGCGCACCAACGTGCCGCACATCTTTGCCATTGGCGACATCGTGGGCCAGCCCATGCTGGCGCACAAAGCGGTGCATGAGGCGCACGTGGCGGCGGAAGTCATCGCCGGGGAATTGCAGGGCAACAAAGAGCTGGCAGCAGCCGCTTTCAACGCCCGCGTCATTCCCAGCGTGGCCTATACCGACCCTGAAGTCGCCTGGGTGGGCCTGACCGAAGACCAGGCCAAGGCGCAGGGCATCAAGGTGAAAAAGGGCCCGTTCCCGTGGAACGCCTCGGGCCGCGCCATTGCCAATGGCCGCGACGAGGGCGTGACCAAGCTGCTGTTCGATGATTCACCCGAGGCCCACGGCCAC
>JAYRPZ010000059.1:0-10257 GCA_041910915.1 Acidovorax sp. | reverse complement strand
TGGGCGGTTTGCCTTGGTGGAGCAAGACAGTGACATCCATAAGCCCAACAGCCCCCCGCCTTGGCGGATTTTCTCCTGCTGGCGCTGTATTTGGGCACAGTGCCTGCAGCTTGCATACAAGCAACAAAAAATAAAAAACCCTGCTATCGATTTGATAGCAGGGTTTCCTTATGCAGTTTGGTGGGTCGTGCGTGACTCGAACACGCGACCAACGGATTAAAAGTCCACGAAATCCAACATTTGCCAGCGTTGAATGCTGTAGATACAATCAATATAAATCAACAAGTTATGAGTTAAACAAGGCTCAACACTGTTGATTTACACATGGGCATATTTCACGAGTTTGCCTACAGATTGCCTACAGATTTCAGGTGGTGCCATGAGTGGACAGAAAAGCCGGGTACGTTTGACTGCTGGCCGGGTAGCTGATTTCGCCTGCCCGCCCGGCAAGTCTCAAGCCTTCCTGTGGGACACGGACACCCCGGCGCTTATGCTGCGTACCACGCCCACGGGCCGCAAAACCTACGCCTTTGAATCGCGCTTGAATGGCGACACCATCCGCGTGACCATCGGCACCGCCGCCGAGTGGAGCCTAGAGGCCGCACGCACCAAGGCCCAGGCGTTAAAGATGATGGTGGACAGCGGTACCGACCCCCGAGAGGTGGAGCGCCAGCAGCAGGCCGCCAAGGCTGCACAAAAGGCCGCAGCCGCCGTGAAGGCCGTTACTGTGGGCGAGGCGTGGGCCGTCTACCTTGCCGACCGCCGCCAACATTGGGGCGAGCGCCACTATCAAGACCACGAAAAACTAGCCTGTGCTGGTGGCGAGGTTGCCAAGCGTGGCACCCGTGGCCGTGGTGTGACCATTGCCGGGCCGCTGCATACCTTGATGGCGATGCGCCTGCGAGACCTGACAAGCCCCGTTATCGAAGCATGGGCCGTAGAGCAGGCAAAGACCCGCCCCACCCCTGCCCGCTTGTCCTGGCGCCTGCTGCGCGCCTTCCTGGCATGGTGCGCAGAGCATCCGCAATATGCCGCCGTGGTGCCTGCACAGAACCCCGCCAAGACCCGCCGCGCCCGTGAGGCACTGGGCAAGGCCGGTGTAAAGCAGGATGCGCTTTTGCGTGAGCAGCTTCCCGCATGGTTCGCCGCCGTGCGCAACATTGGCAACCCCGCCATATCGGCCTACCTGCAAACGCTACTGCTGACGGGCGCACGCCCTGGAGAGGTGCTGGCGTTGCGCTGGGAGGATATCAACACCCAATGGCGAGGGCTGACCATCCGGGACAAGGTGGAAGGCGAGCGCGTCATCCCATTGACGCCCTATGTCTGGCACCTGCTGGCCGCCCTGCCCCGCCGCAGCGAATGGGTGTTTGCTGGAGCAGTACGCGAGCCGGGCAAGGCCGCACAACCCATTGCCAAGCCCCACCACGCCCACGCCACGGCCTGCAAGGTGGCCGCAATCGAGGGGCTGACGTTCCACGGCCTGCGCCGCAGTTTCAAGAGCCTGACCGAGTGGCTGGAAATCCCCGCAGGTGTGGTGGCGCAGATTCAAGGCCACAAGCCCAGCGCCACAGCAGAGAAGCATTACACCGTGCGCCCGCTTGACCTGCTGCGCCTGCACCATGAGCGAATCGAAGCCTGGATTCTGGAACAGGCCGGGATTGTGTTTGATGCCAAGGCCGCGCCCGGTGCGCTGCGCGTGGTGGCCGGGTGAAATGCGCAGCGTATCGCTACACGCTACAATCAACCCGTGATTAAGTCATTCCGTCACAAGGGGCTGCAAGCCTTTTTCGAGCGAGGCAGCAAGGCGGGCATTCAGGCCGCCCATGCGCCCAAACTGGCCCGGCAACTGGCCCGACTCGACCAAGCGCAACAGCCCCAGGATATGAACCTGCCCGGCTGGGGCCTGCACTCGCTGCATGGCAACCTTGCCGGGCATTGGTCAGTGTCCGTGAATGGCAATTGGCGCATGACCTTTACCTTTGAAGGTGTGCACGCTGTGCTGGTGGATTATCAGGACTACCACTGAAACAGGAGAAGCAACGATGGCACGCATGTTCAACCCCCCGCACCCTGGCCTGACGCTGCGCGATGATGTTTTGCCCGCGCTGGGGCTGACTGTCACCCAGGCCGCGCAGCAGTTGGATGTGTCCCGCGTCACCTTGTCGCGTGTGCTCAATGGCCGCGCTGCTGTCTCCCCAGAAATGGCCCTGCGCATCGAAGCCTGGCTAGGTGCGGAACGTGGCGGGGATGCCCGCGTGTGGCTGGCCGAACAAAGCGCCTACGACATGTGGCAGGCAGCGCAACGATTCAAGGACGCACCCATGCACGTTCAACCTGCGCCAGCGATGGCCTGACAGTTTCGCCCCAGCTAGGCCCGCTTCGAAACCGGGCCGAAAAGCCAGTTCCTCCCGCTGGCCTGCTGGGGCTCCTATCGAGGGAGCAGCATTCGGGAGGATGCCTTGAGCCAACGCTTGTACGACTTGGCGACCGCCAAAGCATTGATGAGGTTCGCTTACCCAGAGTATCGGGAGCAGGACCCCAAGCCATACGAAATCAGAGAGAACGGGGTATTCGCCACCGACGCATTCCGGGATTTGTGCCCACCCGGAACTATCTTTGACTGGACGCCTGCCGACGAAATGGGATGGCCTGGCAGCCCAAACCCAGACACAGCACCTTTCCTGCCTATCCCGTTCGACGCGGCACAGCTTGCAGCCGCCATGATTGACGGCCCAGGCCAGTCCATCGCGCACGCAATGGAGCACCGCCTTGGCTATCCGCTCGCCGGTGATGCCTTGAGCAGGTTTTCAGACCGCATGATGTGGATGCGCGATGCCGTGGCCGAAGCCTACGCCGCGGCTGCTGCTGCGCAATCGGTTATTGGTGAGTTTGACCATGACCAAGAAAACCGCGCTCACGCGATGGCTCAACAATACGAAGAAGCAAACGAACAAGCCAATGACCGCGAGGGCGTGTTTGAGCAGGGAATCACCAGCAATGAAGCGAGTGCGCGCCGTGCGCGTGCTGTAGCGTCCGTGGCAGACCTGAAAGCCCAAGCAGAGAGGGCGCAGGCCGCAGTAGCCGAGAAGTGGAAAGCGTGGCGCAAAGCCATGGTGCGCCAGCTATTGCGGGCAGACATGCGCGGCGATTTATCGGACATAAAAACGGAGTCGGACCGCCAGGCTGAGTCGTTCGGTTTCTACAGCGTTTGTCTAGACCTTGAGCATTGGGCTGCCCTTACTGATGTGGCAGCGCGCGAAGCCGCAATGTTGCTGAGCCTACACAACCCCCGAAAGGAAAGCTTCGAGGAGGCAAAAACCACCAGACGCCCCGACATGTCTGAGTGGCACCTTGAGCACCTAGACCGCAGGCTTGCTAACTATGCGGCGCAGAACCCCCGCCCATGTCGCTCTTTGCGGGCTTGGTACAGCGCTGCGCGGGAAATGAAAATTAAGCTGGACCCTGAGGCTGTATCGTTCATGGAGCATGTAGCAAGGCACATGGAATCCGATTCCACGCCAGCCGCCGCGCCCGTGGTGGCAGACAGCGCCAGCAATGCGCCGGGCAATGGCAAGGTGTGGACTCCTGAAAAGCTGGCCGAGGCGGGCGCGTATCGGAAGAAGCACGGCACCAAAAAGACCGCCGCGCATTACCAAGTTTCTGAGGCACGCATTCGCAAACTGCTGCCCGGCGACAAGCCCACGCCGAAGGGCTACAGCGCCTTTACGCACCGCATGAAATAGATGCTATGGGTTGCGGGTGGGGTTGCGCCCCCTGCCTTGAAACCCGCATGAAATAAGGCTTTGCGCCCCGCAATGGGGTTGCGCCTTTGACCGCAAGAGGCATTGCGCCCAAATAGTCCGTAACCATGTTCAACAAACCCCGAGGGTTTACGCATGGCCGCAAAGACTATTCAACTCACCCCGCTGGCGCTGGAAACGCGCACAGCACTGCCCACACCAGAGGCCGCCGGACACCTGAGCCGCGCACAGCAAACGCTTCGCATTTGGGCTTGCCGAGAGGATGGCCCAATCCGCCCCATCCGCATCAATGGCCGCCTTGCATGGCCTGTTTCTGAGCTTCGCCGCGTGCTGGGGGTGGCAGTATGAGCACGACCACCATCTACACCCACCCGGACGGGCACGAAATCACGGTGGGCGCTGGCCTGCTGACCGCCTGCACCAGCGAGGGCACCGCCGTTTCCCTGCCCATTGGCCCGGCTGGCCTGCGCGATGTGGCTGCAAAGCTGCTGGCCGCCGCCGATGAAATGGAGGCGACGGAATGAGCGCCGCTATCAATCGCCTGCTGCTGGCGCTGTGGTGCGCCGCGCCGTCCCGCTGGTTTCGCAAGGGGGGCCGCCCATGAGCGCCGCCCCAAAGAAAAAGCCCCAGACCGTTGCAGCGGACAAGGGGCTTTCCAAAGAACACACACCGAAGTTTACAGGCACCGACAACCCCCGTCACCTGCGCGCAATTGCCGCACTGCTGCGCCGCCCTATGCCACGGGAGAGCCTGGACAAAGAGGCCGGATGCAGCAATGGCCCGGAGCTGGTGGCAGAGCTTCGCCGCCGTGGCCTTGAGGTGCCTTGCCATCGAATCAACTTTGTTGACCGTGACGGGTTTATCTGCCGCCCTGGCGTGTATTTCCTGACCGAAGGCGACCGCCGCAAGGTGCACCAGTGGCAGGCCCGCCGCACGAATGGGGGTGCTGCATGACGCCGGAAATGCGAGCCGAAATCGAAAAGGCATACCGCCGGGGCTATGCCCAGGCCGCCTACTGCGCAGCCCGCGATGCAGCCGAGGGGCGCGACCTGAAAGCATGGGCCCAAGCCTGCGCTGAGTGGCGACACGCCCCCAAGTTTGGCCCGCGCAAGTGGGCAGCCATCGGCACATGCCCGCCCGAGGCATGGGAGGCAAAAAACAAATGAACTTCGCAACCGTACAAAGCCAATCCGCGCCCGTGGGTTCCATGCAAACCTGCGAATTTTCCGACCTTGCCGCCATGCTTTGCCATGCCATCGTGAGCCCATCAAAAGAGGGGCCGGGCTGGGTTCCGGGCTACATCGAGCCGGGCCCGCGCACTGGCGAGCGTGTCGCGCATTGGGACGCCCTGGCGCTGGATGTGGAAGGCAAAGCCGAGCGCCTGCCCGATGGTTCCAAGCGCCTGACAGGCCCAAAGGCTCCAACCCTGGCAGAGATGGCCGCAGAGCTTGAATTGTGGGGTTTGGCCGCTGTGCTGCACACGACGCACACGCACGAAGAGCCCGCAGCCGGTGGCGACACCTTGGGCCCGCGTTATCGCGTGGTGCTGCATCCGAGCCGCCCTATCCTGCCTCACGAAATCAAGCCGCTGGGGCTTGCCGTGGTTTCCATGCTGGGCCTGAGTGACTGCACAGACACAAAATGTCTTGAGCCCGCCCGCTTGTTCTTTTTGCCGCGCTGCCCGGAAGAACGCGCACACCTTGCACAGTCTGCCGTGTTGGATGGCGAGGTGTTGGACGTTGACGCGATATTGAGCCAAGCCAAGCGCAGCGCAGAGCCGCCGCCGCGTAAGCCCGGCCCGGCTGGTGCGAGTGTGATTGACGCATTCAACGCGCAAGCGGACATTGGGCACCTGTTAGAACAGCATGGCTACCTGCCCAAAGGCCGCAACCGTTGGATGTGGCAGGGCAGCACATCGGGCCTTGCTGGCGTGGTGCTGCTGCCTGATACGGGCCGCGTGTTTTCTCACCACTCAGGCGACCCGCTGCACAGCGACCATTCACACGATGCATTTAGCGTGTGGCGCCTGCTGGCGCATGGTGGCAACTTCACCGCCGCCGTGAAGGCTGCCGCCCGCCTGCTGGGCATGGAGCGCACCAGAGCCGAGCCGGTGGACTTTTCCGCGCTGACAAACAGCACCAGCACACCAACGGCACCAGAGCCAAAGACACCGCACCCGCTGGCGTTGTTTGTTGACCTGGAAGAAGAGCCCCGCGCCCCGCGCTGGGTGATTCCCGGATTCATCGGGCATGGCGTGACAGTGATTGCAGGCGCGCACGGTGTGGGCAAGACCACCACCCTGTTACCGCTTGCCATGCTGGCCGCTGGCTTGCATGTGGCTGGCGACCCTATCGCGCCGCAGCACTGGAGGCACGTTGTTTACATCGTGGAAGAGCGCGAGCAAGCCGAGCGCATCGTTTCCGGGCTGGTTCGGCATGGTGGGCTGGGGCTGGATTGGGCAACCGTGCGCGAGCGTCTGCACATTGTCGAAGCCCGCCGCCTGACGCCCGACTACGTGGCCCAGGTGGGCAGCCTGTACCGCGAGCGATTCACCCGCGAGGCCGCCGGGGTGGAGGTGCTGCCGCTGTGCGTTATCGACACGATGGCCGCCACGCTGGAACTCGATAGCGAGAACGACAACAGCGAAGCAAGCGCGGCAATGGCAGCCCTGAAACAAGGCTTTGATGGGCTGCCCGTTTGGCTGGTGGGGCACTTGTCCAAAAGCAACTTGGGCCGCAGCGAAGCGCAAGGCATGACGCTACGCGGAGCCGGTGCATTTGAGGCTGACGCCAACCAAGTTTTGTATTTGGTGAAGGAAGGCGAAACCCGCTATCTGGTGCGCGGCAAAACCCGGTTTGAGGCCCGGTGGCCTGAACTGGAAGTGACCAGCCATTACACCGACGTGACGGCGCAGAACGAGTACGGGACATTGGAGCCTGTAAGGCTGCGATGGGCAACCCTGGCAGCACCCGAGCAGAGCCGCCGGGAAGCTGCCGCAGAGGCCCAGGAAGAGGCACGCAGGGCAGACGTTGCCGAACTGCGCCAGAGCCTGCGCGATGCCGTGCAAATCGCATGGCAGACGGGCAACCCGCTGAACCGTGAAGGGTTGAAGGCGAAGGTTTCACGCAAGCGTAAAGACGTATCGGACTGCATCGAAAACCTAGTGTCGGAGCGCTGGCTTATCGAGGTGGCTATCCCGGCAAAGGAGCGGACACACCCGCGCCGCAGTTCATACCTTGTGAACCTGACCACCGAAGAGCATGAAGCCGTTTTGCGTGGCGAGCCCATCCCGGCGGACAAGCTGGCCGTGCCTGCATCCTGGCGAAAAGAGGTGATTCCATCCGTTCCCGAGGAATCGGCGCCGCAAGCCTTGGAGCCATGCAATGCAGACGTTTGAACGGCCAGTTTCATCCGTTCCCGTTTCATCCGTTCCCCTAAGGACGGGAACGGAAGGAACGGATGGAAGGGGGAGTAAATCCCCCCTTCCCATCCATTCGTTCCAAGGTTTTAGAGAACGGATGGGAACGGATGGGAACGGATGGGAACGGAAGGAACGGATGGGGCCGCTTTTTGGTTGTGGAAGTGAAAGCCCAGGCCGGACGCCTGCGCCCTGAGCAAACCCTATTCCTGGAGCGCATCCGTGCCGCTGGTGGCGTGGCCTTTGTGGCGCGTGACTGCCGCGATGTGCTGCGCGAACTGAGGACGCCATGACCTGCCGCACCTGCAAACACCGCCTTGACGTGACGCTGTGGGGCTGCTGGCTGGCGACTGGCTGCCGCATCGGGCTGGTGCTGCGTGACGAAAGCGCAAAAAAAGCGCAACGATGGAAGGCACCCCGAGTTCTCGGAACAATACGCGCGCGCGCGTGAGGCTGCTTGCTCAGGGAACATTCCGCGCGTGCGCGCGAGGCTGGTATCTGCAGCACGGCGCAGCAAAACGCAGCAGACACGTACGCACACGCGCGCGAGGCTGGTATCCATACAGGTATCCATGAAATCGGTATTTGCATCGCAGTGTTGATTACCAGGCCGGTTACCACTGAAAAGCGCGATGCTTGGGGGTGCCTGCGGGTGCGGGCTACACTGCTATCGCTTTGGCCCCAGGGATAAGGGGGGCTGCTTTCACCGGCAGTTGACGCGCTGGGCCCGGCGCGCTCCCAAGGCACCAACAAGGCGGCATCGGCATGGAAACCTACAAACTCCGCTTCTTCTTCGACAACTTCGCTGGTGTCTGCCTATGGGCGGGCGACATAGCCACGATGGAGCGTTTCGACTACCCCGTGGACTTGGACATGCTGCCGATTCCCAGCGACCTTTCAGAGGCTGGTGATTCCCTCATCGCACGCTGGGAGCGGCATGTTTACGAAGAACGGCCATGGCCGCCCGGCGACTCCCTGGCCGTGTTTGCAAAAGACTGCCGGGCATTCGTTGGTCGGCTTGAATCGGCACTGCCGGATGGCTACGAGATTGCCGACGAGCTTACTGCAAGGCTCATGAGCGCGGCTGAGGCCGCTGAAGGTGTGCCCTGGCACTTCGACGGAAACCATCATGGCCAATGAATCTGACAGCCGAACTATCCCCGATGGGCCTCTGAGCATGGTGCGCGAATTGCCGCCGGGCCCATTGGAGCAGTGCACGACCGAGGAACTGACGAGCTTCGTGGCGAATATCAGCCTATTTACGCGAGGCAGGGCCCCACAGGAGAAGGAGAGGCTTCTCGCCCGGATGCGTGAAGCAATGGACGTGCTGAAGGCAAGAGGCATTCCATTTGTGGAGATAGCACATTGGAACTTTGGCCCTGCGAGTCGCAAGTCTGACGTTCCGCCAAACGACACCCGGTACGACCCGGATTGGTACAAGCAGAACCCGCGAAAGCGTGGCCTGCTGAATAAAGCCATCGATGCGTTTTGTGATTTCATCGGTATTCACCGTGCCGGCGCACCGTTCAGAAACCGATTGCGAGATTGAAAAGGCTTGCTTGGGGCTCGTTCCGCGTAGCAGCGCGACGGAATTTGCGAGCGTGAAGGAGTGCGCCGCCTGAAGGTGCTGGCTACGCTGTGAATGCGTTGAACCTGTCAAAACCGTACATGCCACCTTAGTAAAAGTTAGCACGCGCGCGAATAGTGCTGGCGTGGGCCGACCAAAGAAATCTGCTCCCGATAGCACATTTGTGGATATGACCGTGCTACATTCCCCCCAAGCCGAAAGGCCCGGTGCTCGTAACACCACATCCGAAGCGGTAGCAGCCCCCACCGACAAGCGGGGTTTTGTCACGCCCAAATTCTGGGGCTGGTGCGCCCGCACTCGTCCCGCATTGTTTTGGGCGAGATGCGCCACTCCGCGAGGACGGCGGCACGGCTTCGGACGTGTTACGAACATCTCGCCCACCTGATGCCCTTCGTAAAGGCAAACGGTGGATTCCTTGCCACTCCCGAAGGAGCCAAGACCATGACCGCAATCACTGAGCGCAAACCCGCGCCCAGCACGTCCACACCGGACACCATCCCCACCGCCAACCTGACCGCCGTACTGGCGGCGTTCAATGCGGCAAACCTGGCATCCAACTACATCGAGCGCGGAAACTTCACCGCTGCCCGCCGCAAGCTGGTGCAGGCGCTGGCATCCATCGGCCAACTGCAAGCGGGGGGCTGACCATGAGCAGCACCCACCACACCGCCCACCCCCAGGGCGAGGCCGCCGCATTGCGCGAGGCCCTGCGCCTGGCACTGGCAGCGCTGGAGAAGGCCCTTGATGACGGCTGCGCCATCGAGACGCACGACCGGATGACCATTGACGGCGACACCTGGACTTTCGGCGGCATCTGCGCCCTGGCCCATGACGCCCTGACTGGCAAGGAGGGGTAAGCCATGGCGTATTTCATCCCCGCAGATACCCCACTCAACCCGACCGAGGCCAGAGCCCCCGCCGCACCCGCCGCTGGGCCATGGACGCCCGCCAACCACATCAAAGATGGGGTGACCAAGCCCATTCGCTTGCTGGAGCTGGGCACGGGAGAGCACGGTAAGACCGCGCTGCTGGAGTTCCCTGGCGGCTGGCAGCGCACGATTGACCTGCCCACCGAGGCAGACGCTTGGCACCCGTTGTTCTCTGAGCTGCCCCAGGCAGACGTGCAGCGACTGCGCAAGCATGTGGCCCACCCCATCATCCGCCACCCAGACGGCACCCGCACGCGCCGAGGGGCTCTGTCCTTTGTCACCGAGGAATGCAACCGAGCGGGTGGCTGGACAGGAGAGCGTTGCTTTGACGTGCCCGCCGAGGACTATTACTCGGGTAGCGTCACGGGCTATCGCTGCGCTGCTGAACTGCTGGAGGCCCTAGCGCGTGGCTACGGCCCGCACATCATCAAGCAACACGTCATCAAGGAAGCACTGCAAGCCAGTGGTGAACCCTACAGCAAGCCATCCCGGCGCGGTGCAGGTTCCGCTTTCATGGAGATTGTCGGTGAGGCCCTGACTTTCATGGCCCGACACTCC
>JAYRPZ010000058.1:0-13632 GCA_041910915.1 Acidovorax sp. | reverse complement strand
GTGTGCAGGCGCGGAATCGGGCGGTCTGCGTTGTTGCAAATCCTCGCAATAGCAAGGCTATTGCTGCGGTTTGCGCCTAGCAGCCCATCCCGATCCGCATCCTGCACCCCTTCGCGCGAGATCGTGAACACGCTCTAAGAGCAAAAAACGGCTCTCAGGCCCGTTCAGCAAGCGCAAACAGCTATAAAAATAAAAGCATTTGACCAGGAGACCGCCCGTGGATTTTGAACTCACCGAAGACCAGCGCGCCTTTGCCGACACAGCGCGCCAATTTGCCCAAGCTGAACTGGCACCGCACGCCGCCCACTGGGACGCCGAGGCCATCTTCCCGCGCGAGGCCATTGCCAAGGCGGGCGAACTGGGCTTTTGTGGCCTGTACGCACCGGAAAACGCTGGCGGCCTGCAGCTCCCCCGCTTGGACGCCACGCTGGTGTTTGAGGAGTTGGCCGCCGTCGATCCCAGCACCACCGCCTTCATCACCATCCACAACATGGCTACCTGGATGCTGGGCACCTGGGCCACGGACGAAGTGCGCGCCGAATGGGGTGAGGCACTCACCACCGGCCAAAAACTCGCCAGCTACTGCCTGACGGAACCGGGCAGCGGCTCGGACGCGGCCAGCATCAAAACCCGCGCTGAATTGGTGGGCAGCGAATACGTGATCAACGGCAGCAAAGCCTTTATCAGCGGTGCAGGCTCCACCGATGTGCTGGTGCTCATGGCGCGCACGGGCGATGCAGGCTCTGGGGCCAGCGGCATCAGCGCCTTTGCCGTGCCAGCCAACCTGCCGGGCATTCAGTACGGCAAAAAAGAAGAAAAAATGGGCTGGAACAGCCAGCCCACGCGCACCATCAGCTTTGACAACGTGCGTATTCCGGCCAACCACCTGCTCGGGCGCGAGGGCGAGGGTTTCAAAATTGCCATGAAGGGGCTCGATGGCGGGCGCATCAACATCGCCACCTGCTCGGTGGGCGCCGCGCAAGGCGCTTTGGGCCACGCCCAGCGCTATATGCAAGAGCGCAAACAGTTTGGCAAAACCCTGGCGAGCTTTCAGGCGCTGCAATTCAAACTGGCCGACATGGCCACCGAACTGGTGGCCGCGCGGCAAATGGTGCGCCTGGCTGCCAGCAAGCTGGATGCCGGTGCGCCCGACGCTTCTACCTACTGCGCCATGGCCAAGCGCTTTGCCACCGATGTGGGCTTTAGCGTGATCAACGAGGCGCTGCAACTGCACGGCGGCTACGGCTACATCCGCGAATACCCGCTGGAGCGCCTGCTGCGCGATGCGCGCGTACACCAAATTTTGGAGGGCACCAACGAAATCATGCGCGTCATCATTGGCCGCAGGATGCTCGATGGCGACGCCACCGACGTGATTCGCTAAAGATGTGCTGATTTCAAGCCTTTTTGGCCTCTAGCCCTTACTGGACAAGCGCAAGCAGCTCTCAAAAAAAGAGCAAAAAATTCTGTTCTATTCCCAAAGGAGACTTTCACCATGCAAATCGCATTCATCGGCCTGGGCAACATGGGCGGCCCCATGGCCATCAACCTCGTCAAAGCGGGCCACAGCGTCAAAGCCTTTGACCTGAGCCAAGACGCCGTGGCCAAAGTGGTGGCCGAAGGTGGCCAGGCCGCAGCCAGCGCACAAGACGCTGTGCAAGGTGCCGAGGCCATCGTCACCATGCTGCCCGCCAGCCAGCACGTGGAAGGCCTGTTCCTGGGCCGTGACGGCCAGCCCGGTTTGCTGGGCCAAATTGCCAAGGGTGCCTTGATCATCGACAGCTCCACCATTGCCGCCGCCACCAGCCAGAAAGTGGCCAAGGCCGCGCAAGCTGCGGGCATTGACTTTATCGACGCCCCAGTGTCCGGCGGCACCGGCGGCGCCATTGCGGGCACCCTCACCTTCATGGTGGGCGGCAGCACAGAACTGCTGGAACGCGCCCGCCCGCTGCTGGAAAAAATGGGTGCCAACATCTTCCACGCGGGCGATGTGGGCGCAGGCCAAACCGCCAAAATCTGCAACAACATGCTGCTGGGCATTTTGATGGCCGGTACCTCCGAAGCCATCGCCCTGGGCGTGGCCAACGGCTTGGATCCCAAGGTGCTTTCCGAAATCATGCGCCGCAGCTCGGGCGGCAACTGGGCTTTGGAAAAATACAACCCCTTCCCCGGCGTGCATGAAAACGCCCCGGCCAGCAAGGGCTACGTGGGCGGCTTTGGCACCGACCTGATGCTCAAAGACCTGGGCCTGTCGCAAGAAAACGCCACCGCCGTGAAAGCCAGCACCCCGCTGGGTGGCCTGGCACGCGCCCTGTTTGCTGCACACAGCATTGCCGGGCATGGCGGTGAGGACTTCTCCAGCATTATCAAAATGCTGCAAAAGCAAGGCTAAATCTGGTTTTTCCGCCTTGAGCTTAGGTAAACGGGCGCTGCGGCTTGGGCTGCAGCGCCCGTTGGCTTATGTGGGCGGCGCCACAGCGTTGTCATTTTTGTGAGCTAAGGTGAAAAAGCGAAAGTTTTCCTGCGCGTGTTTACTGCGTGCAGCCCTTGCTGCAAAAGGATGAGGATGTTTGCCCACTTGGTCAACGAGGTGTCACGCGATGTGGCTTGTGCCGTCTGTACGCAAGAAATTCAGGCCTTGCTCGATGAGCACCGCCTGGTCGCCCAATTTCGCCCGGTGGCGGATTTTCAACAATGCGTGATTGCGGGCTACATCGCCACCGTGCGCGGCCCTACGGGAATGCTGCGCGGCTCCTACGAGCGCCTGACGCGCATCACCAGCGCCATGGGGCGCTTGCACCATTTCACCTGCCATGCTTTTCACACCGTGTTGGCCCAGTTTGTGGAACACGGCTGCCAAGGGGCTGTGTTCATTCCGCTGCCCGTGGGCGCGCTGGAAGCGTTTGCCATGCCTTTGTGCCATGAGCTGGTGTCTTTGGCACGCCATTCGGGCTTGGCAGCTGAGCGCATTGTGCTGGTGCTGCCCGAACCCCCGACAGACAGCTACGCCCAAATGGAAGAGTGCGTACGCTACCTGCACGCCCAAGGCCTGCGCATCGCTGCACGCACCCTGCTGTGCCCGCGTGCCGGGCAGCATGTGTGGTCGCGTGTGAGTGTGGAGTTTTGCTGGGTGGATGAAGAAATTTTGGGGCAAATGCCGGGCCGCTCCTCCCCTGGTGACCCGACAGGCCATCTATGGGCTGGGGAAATGGCCCTGGGGCGGCAGGTGCTGGCCGACGGCATCGTGAACAAAGACCAATTGCACGCGCTGATGCAAGCCGGGGTGCGCTACGGTGCCAGCCACTTCATCGGGCGGCCCAGCACTTTGCCGACCCGTGCGCTGTCGGCCGCCGCACACAAAGCCATCACGGCAGGCAACCCCGATCACCACCCTGCAGGCCTGCGCCCCAGCCGCTTGCTTGAACGCCTGTTGATTGCGTCACCCAGCGCCACGCCCGAGACCTCAGCGGGCCAGGTGTTTGACCGTTTTGAAAGTGATCCCGATTTGCGCGCCGTGGCCGTGGTGCAAGACGGCCAGCCGCTGGGCTTGATCTCACGCTACGAAATGATCGATGTGATGGCCCGCTCGTTTCGCAAAGAGATTTTTGGGCAAAAGCCGTGCCGCCGCTTCATGGATGACTCGCCGCTGATGGTGGACATCAACATGCCTTTGGAGGAAGTGGCAAATGTGGTGGTGGGGGCAGACCCGCGCCACTTGATCAGCGGTTTCGTCATTACCGAACGCGGGCAGTACCGGGGGGTGGGCTGGGTGCAAGATTTGCTGCGCGAAGTCACCGCCATGCAAATGGAGTCTGCCCGTTACGCCAATCCGCTGACACAATTACCAGGCAATGTGCCCATCAACCAGCATATTGAAGAGTTGCTGGATTTAGGCATAGATTATTGCGTAGTGTATGGCGATTTAGATAATTTCAAACCCTTTAATGACGTGTACGGCTACGCCAAGGGTGACGAGGTTATCCAATTAACTGCCAAGGTTTTGGCACAAAATTGTGATCCCCATGTAGATTACGTCGGCCATATTGGTGGCGATGATTTCATCTTGATTTTTCGCAGCGCAGATTGGCACCAGCGCTGTGAAGTGGCGCTGCAACGCTTTGGTGTTGAAATTGCGTCTTTTTTCAGCAACGACGATGTGGCCCGGGGCGGCTACGTGACAGAAAACCGCAAAGGGCTGCCAGAATTTCACCCTTTAATTTCATTGTCGCTGGGCGCCGTGGAAGTGAAAGCGGGCATTTTTGCCAACCATTTAGAGGTGGCCAAAGTGGCATCGGAAGTAAAGAAAAAGGCCAAATCGATTGCGGGCAACAGTTTGTATGTAAACCAGCGCGCGCTCACACGCGCTGATTTTTCCTAATTCAGCCTTATTTTGGCACGTTGGGGGCGGCCACCATTGCGCCCGCCCCTCACATCAAACCGGCGCGCGGTTGATGCTGGACAGCGCTTCATTCACCTGAAAAATCTTGCCACGCACAGGGGCAATGCCAAAACCCGCCAGGCGCGCGGTGTGCATGGTGAGATACGCCTGGGCGCTGGCACTGTCTTGAAAGCAGTAAATGCCACCCGCCTCGTTGGTATCGGGGTTTTCCGTCCATATTTTCCACAGCAGGCCCGGTTCGTTGTTAATCGACTGGGCCAGCGCTTGCATGGCTGCCGACATTTCTGCCCCCCAGGGGCCTGTGTAGGGAAAATCAACCTGGAGAATGTAGCGGTGCATGAAAAATCTCCTTGAGTGAAATGAAATAAAAATAAAAAATCAACGGGTGGCCTGAGAAAAAACGCCAGGTTATTTTTTACGCGCTCGCGCCGGGGCGGCGCCATTGCTGCGGCTGCTGCGGCCCGACGCACCCGCGCGCGGCGGCAAGCCGGTGTGCTGCGTCAGCACCTGACCGCGTTGCGGTTCGTTGGTGCGAAAGCGCACATCGCCTTGGGGCTCTTGCGGGTTGGGGGCGCTGCGGCGGCGCACGGCCACGGCCTTGCCTTCTTTGTTCACCGTATAGCCCAGGCCCGCGCCTGCGCCCTTGGCCGCACCACCGGGGGCGCCGCCGGTTGGTGTCAGAGGCTGGAAGGTGGGAATGAGGTGCTGCTTGCCGTTGCCAATCAGGTCGGCCCGGCCCATGGCGCGCAGCGCTTCGCGCAGCAGCGGCCAGTTGGCGGGGTCGTGGTAGCGCAAAAAGGCTTTGTGCAGGCGTCGGCGCTTCTCGCCGCGTACCACATCGACTTTTTCTGCACGCTCGTCGCGGTGAATGCCTTTGAGCGGGTTCAAGCCGGTGTGGTACATGGCCGTGGCGGTGGCCATGGTGCTGGGGTAGAAGGTTTGCACCTGGTCGGCACGAAAGCCGTTTTTCTTCAGCCAAACAGCCAAATTCATCATGTCTTCGTCGCTGGTGCCGGGATGGGCGGCGATGAAGTAGGGAATCAGGAACTGCTTCTTGCCCGCCTCTGCGGTGTATTTTTCAAACAGCACCTTGAACTTGTCGTAGTTGCCAATGCCGGGCTTCATCATTTTGCTCAGCGGCCCGGATTCGGTGTGTTCGGGGGCGATTTTCAGGTAACCGCCCACGTGGTGCTGCACCAGCTCTTTCACATATTCGGGCGACTGGATGGCCAGGTCGTAGCGCAGACCCGAGCCAATCAAAATTTTCTTGATGCCCGGCAGCGCCCTGCCCTTTTTGTAGATGCGTGTGAGCGGGTCGTGGTTGGTGGTGAGGTTTTGGCACAGGCCAGGGTACACGCAGCTGGGTTTGCGGCAGGCGGCTTCAATTTCAGGGCTGCGGCAGCCCAGGCGGTACATGTTGGCAGTGGGGCCGCCCAGGTCGGAAATGGTGCCGGTGAAGCCTTGCACCTTGTCGCGCACGTCTTCTATTTCACGCAGGATGGAAGTTTCTGAGCGGCTTTGGATGATGCGCCCCTCGTGCTCGGTAATTGAGCAAAAGGTGCAGCCGCCAAAGCAGCCGCGCATGATGTTGATGGAGAAGCGAATCATCTCCCAGGCGGGAATTTTGGTAGCGCCGTCGTGGCGGCCATGCTCGTCGGCGTAATGCGGGTGCGGGCTGCGGGCGTAGGGCAAATCGAACACATGGTCCATTTCCGCCGTGGTCAGCGGAATGGGTGGCGGGTTGATCCATACATCGCGCGCCGTAGCGCCTTCGCCGTGGGCTTGCACCAAGGCGCGCGCGTTGCCGGGGTTGGTTTCCAGGTGCAGCACGCGGCTGGCGTGGGCGTAGAGCACGGGGTCGCTTTTCACCTGCTCGTAGCTGGGCAGGCGGATGACGGTGCGCTCGCGTGGCGTTGTCTGGCCACGGCGCGCCAGCGCGGGGTTGGGCTGAAAGCGCAGCGGTTGCACGCTGACATCTTGCGGCGTTTTTTTGGAGTCTTTTTGGCCTCCAGCGCCCGTGGAGCAAGCGGGAGCAGCTTCTTTTTTTGTAGCATCTTCGGCGCTGCAACTGCTGCCTTGGCTGCTGGCCTGCTCGCTGGTGGTGTGGTAGGGGTTGAGGTGCGCGCTGACCAGACCGGGCTGGTCCACCTCAGTGGAGTCCAGCTCGAACCAGCCCTGACTGGTGTCGTCGCCGGGGCGGCGAATGAAGGCGGTGCCCCGCACGTCGGTGATGTGCTGCACCGGCTCGCGCGCGGCCAGGCGGTGGGCCACTTCTATCAGCGCGCGTTCAGCGTTGCCGTAGAGCAGCAGATCGCACTTGCTATCGACCACGATGGAGCGGCGCACTTTGTCGCTCCAGTAGTCGTAGTGGGCAATGCGGCGCAGGCTGCCTTCAATGCCGCCCAGGATGATGGGCACGTCTTTGTAGGCTTCGCGGCAGCGCTGGCTATACACAATGGCGGCGCGGTCGGGGCGCTTGCCGCCGACGTTGCCGGGGGTGTAGGCATCGTCAGAGCGAATTTTGCGATCCGCCGTGTAGCGGTTGATCATGGAGTCCATGTTGCCTGCCGTCACGCCCCAAAACAGGTTGGGCTTGCCCAGCGCCTTGAAGGGCTCCGCGCTGTGCCATTCAGGCTGGGCAATGATGCCCACGCGAAAGCCCTGGGCCTCTAGCGTGCGCCCAATCACCGCCATGCCAAAGCTGGGGTGATCGACGTAGGCATCGCCCGTCACCAAAATGATGTCGCAGCTGTCCCAGCCCAGCTGCTGCATTTCTTCGCGGCTCATGGGCAAAAAGGGTGCGCTGCCAAAGCGCTTGGCCCAATAGGGGCGGTAGCTGGTCAGGGGTTTGGCGGTGCGGGGGAATAAGGAAACGTCGGCGTAGGCGTTTGTCATGGCGGCTCAGGCTCAGGTAGCGGCAGGGGCTGCATGGCGAATAGCTGCGCAGCCAAGGCGCGCGAGTGTAGAGGGCCCGGGCTGAGGGCGTACGCACTGGGGTTTCTCCTTGATGCAGCTCAGCCGCTGCGGGCTTGGGGAACCGTTAGACTCGCCTTCTTCGTTTTGCGGGGCCGGAACACCAAGAGTTTCCAGGTCATACGCTTTTTTACCCAGGTTCTACCAGGAGACCCTCATGCGTACCTCTTTTCGTCTGAAGACCGTGGCCGCCGCACTCAGCGTGGCAGGTGCCTTGCTCATGACCACGGGCGCCCATGCCCAGATCAAAATTGCCCTGGTCGGCCCGGCCACCGGCCCCGTCACCCAGTATGGCGATATGGTGAAAGAAGGTGCCACCACAGCCGTGGAAATGGTGAACGCAGCAGGTGGCATCAACGGCAAAAAAGTCGAGCTGGTCGTGGTGGACGATGCCTGCGAACCCAAGCAAGGCCCGGTGGCCGCTAACCGTGTGGTGAACGACAAAATTCGCTACGTGGTCGGCCCGGTGTGCTCCGGTGCCTCGATTGCTGCTGCGCCGATTTACAACAACGAAGGTGTGGTGGTGGTGACCCCCTCGGCCACCTCCCCGGCCCTGACGGAAGGCAAGAACTTCCACTACATCTTCCGCACCATTGGCCGTGACGACCAGCAAGGCCCGGCTGCGGCCAAGTTCATTGCCGAAAAACTCAAGCCGAAGAAAGTGGCGGTGCTGCACGACAAGCAGTCCTACGGCCAGGGCATTGCCGCTTCGGTGCGCGACGACCTGAAGAAGGCCAACATTCCCGTGGCCCTGTTTGAAGGCATCAACGCGGGCGACAGCGACTACTCCGCCGTCATCACCAAGCTCAAGAGCGCGGGTGTAGATTTTGTGTACTACGGCGGCTACCACCCTGAAATGGGCCTGTTGCTGCGCCAAGCGGGCGAGCAAGGCCTGAAAGTGAAGATGATGGGCCCCGAAGGCGTGGGCAACCCGGAAGTGAATGCCATTGCCGGCCCCGCCGTGGAAGGCATGCTGCTGACCCTGCCCGCCGATTTTTCCGCCAACCCCAAGAACGCGGCCATCGTGAAAGCGTTCAAAGACAAAAAGCGTGACCCCTCGGGCGCCTTTCAGTTGACCGCCTACGCTGCAACGCAAGTCATTCTTGACAGCATCAAAGCCGTGGGCGATGACCCCGCCAAGGTGGCCGACCATCTGCACAAAGCCACGTTCGAGACCCCCCTGGGCGCCATCAGCTGGAACAAGGGCGGCGATTTGAAGGCTTTTGACTTCCAAGTGTTCGAGTGGCACAAGGACGGCACCAAAACCGTCGCCAAGTAAGCACGGCATTACCTGCCCCGAGGCCTGCCCACCACCCCGGGCGGGGCTCGGGGTTTTTCCGTTTGTGTGGGGCTGATCTGGCCCCCGTGTTCTTGTTCTCTTTATCGAGAGGCCCAGGATGTCTGAACTCCTGCCGCAGCTGCTACAGCAGCTCTTTAACGGCCTGTCGCTCGGAGCGATCTATGCGCTGATTGCCATTGGCTACACCATGGTGTACGGCATCATCGGCATGATCAACTTCGCGCACGGCGAAATCTACATGATTGGTGCCTACACGGGCCTGGTCACCCTCGCCGCCTTGGGCCCACAGCATGGTCTGCCGGTGTACCTGGTGATTGCGCTCATGCTGGTGGTGGCGGTGTTCATCACCGGGGTCTATGGCTTTGCGGTCGAGCAAGTGGCCTACAAGCCGCTGCGCAGCAGCCCCCGCCTGGTGGCGCTGATTTCGGCCATTGGTATGTCCATCTTTTTGCAAAACTGGGTGGCTTTGGGCCAAGGCGCGCGCGATATGGCCGTGCCCTCGCTGCTGCCCGGTGCCCTGCGTTTTGGCGATGAAAGCGGTTTCGAGATTTTTGTGCCCTACACCCGGGTGCTGATCATTGCCGTCACCGTGGTGCTGATGGTGGCGCTCACGCTCTATATCAAGCACTCGCGCATGGGGCGCGCTTCGCGTGCCTGTGCACAAGACATGCACATGGCCGGGCTGCTGGGCATTGACGTGAACCGCGTCATCTCCTTCACCTTCATTCTGGGCGCCGTGCTGGCTGCGGTGGGCGGGGTGTTGATTGCACTGGCCGTGGGCAAGCTCAACCCCTTCATCGGCTTTATCGTCGGCGTGAAGGCCTTCACGGCGGCGGTGCTGGGGGGCATTGGCTCCATTCCGGGCGCCATGCTGGGCGGCGTGTTGCTGGGTGTGGCGGAAACCTTTGCCGCCGCCTATATCTCGTCGGAATACAAAGACATTGTGGCCTTTGGCCTGCTGGTGCTGATTTTGCTGTTCCGCCCCACCGGCTTGCTGGGCAAACCTGAAGTGGAGAAAGTGTGATGACTGCTGCTGTCTCCTCCCCATCTTCCGCCCGTCCTGGCATGCGCCAGAACCTGGGCCCCGCGCTGATTGCCACGGTGCTCACCGCGCTGGTGGTCACTCCTATTTTTGGCATGCACCTGGAGCGTGCCGGGGTGCGCACCATCATCCAGACCCAGTGGAACTACGTTGCCTGGGCCTGTCTGGCGGTGTTTGTCGTGCAAATGCTGCGCCCCACCATCGCGGGCAGCGGTCTGCGCTTGCCCTCGATCGCCCTGCCCAGCATTCCACAAGGCCAGCGCGGCATTTGGATCGCTGCGGCGCTGATTCTGGCGGTGGTGTGGCCCTTTTTTGCCGGGCGCAACGCGGTCGATATTGCCACCCTGGCCATGATCTACGTCATGCTCGGTTTGGGCTTGAACGTGGTGGTGGGCTTTGCCGGTTTGTTGGATTTGGGCTTTGTCGGCTTTTATGCCGTGGGTGCCTACACCTACGCGCTGCTGTTCCACTGGGCGGGCTGGTCGTTTTGGGAAGCTTTGCCCTTGGCGGGTGCCGCTGCCGCGCTGTTTGGCTTTGTGCTGGGCTTTCCGGTATTGCGCCTGCGCGGGGACTACCTGGCCATCGTCACGCTAGGGTTTGGCGAAATCATCCGCCTGCTGCTGGTGAACCTCACAGACTGGACGGGCGGGCCCGATGGCATCTCGGGCATTCCCAAGCCCACCGTGTTCGGCCTGGAGCTGGCGCGCAACCCTTCCAGCGAAGGTGCCACCACCTTCCACCAGTTTTTGGGCCTGGAGTTCAACTCCATGCACATGGTGATCTTTTTGTACCTGATGGCCCTGGCCCTGGCAGTGCTCACGCTGTGGATCTCCAACCGCCTGATCCGTATGCCCATTGGCCGCGCCTGGGAAGCGCTGCGCGAAGACGAAATTGCCTGCCGTTCGCTGGGCCTGAACCCCATGAAAATCAAACTCTCAGCCTTCACGCTGGGTGCCATGTTTGCGGGTTTTGGCGGGGCGTTTTTTGCGGCGCGCCAAGGCATCGTGAACCCGGAATCGTTCACCTTCATTGAGTCCGCACTCATTTTGGCCATCGTCGTGCTGGGTGGCATGGGCTCGCAGCTGGGGGTGATTTTGGCCGCCATCTTGCTCACCACCCTGCCCGAAATCGCCCGCGAATTTGCCGAATACCGCATGCTCATCTTCGGCCTGGTGATGATTTTGATGATGGTCTGGCGCCCTCAAGGCCTGCTGCCCATGCAGCGCCACCAGGTGGAGGTGAAGTAAGCCATGGCCGATTCTTCATTTTTGCAAGTCAGTGACCTGAGCATGCGCTTTGGTGGCCTGTTGGCCGTGGATGGCATTGCGTTTGATGTGAAAGAGCGCGAAATTTTCGCCATCATCGGCCCCAACGGCGCGGGCAAAACCACGGTGTTCAACTGCATCAGCGGCTTTTACCGCCCCACCACAGGTGCGATTGCGCTGCAGGGCAAGAACATTGCAGGCCTGGGCAGCCACACCGTGGCGTTGCATGGGCTGGTGCGCACCTTCCAAAACGTGCGCCTGTTCAAAAACATGACGGCGCTGGAAAACCTGCTGGTGGCCCAGCACCGCCACCTGCGCACCAACTTGCTGGCAGGGCTGTTCAAAACCGCCTCTTACCGCGCCAGTGAAGCCAAGGCACTCGAAAATGCCCTGTACTGGCTGGACTACATGGGCCTGCGCGAATTTGCCAACCGCCCGGCGGGCAATCTGGCCTATGGCCACCAGCGGCGCCTGGAAATTGCCCGCTGCATGGTCACCCAGCCGCGCGTGCTGATGCTCGACGAGCCAGCCGCAGGCCTGAACCCGCAGGAAAAGAAAGACCTGCAAGGCCTGATTGGCAAGCTGCGCGACGAGTTTGGCGTAGCCGTGCTGCTGATTGAACACGACATGGGCCTGGTGATGGGCGTGTCCGAGCGCATCTTGGTGATGGAGTATGGCCGCCCGATTGCCCTGGGCACCCCCGAGGTGATCCGCAACGACCAGCGCGTCATCAAAGCCTACCTGGGAGAAGAATGATGCAGCAGCCATCTGCGCCCACCCCCCGCCCGATGCTGGAACTCCAAGGCATCAGCACCCACTACGGCGCCATCTGCGCCGTGAACAACGTCAGCCTGCACGTCAACCGGGGGGAGATCGTCTCCCTCATCGGCTCCAACGGCGCGGGCAAAACCTCGCTCATCATGACCGTGTGCGGCACCCCCCGGGCCAGCAGCGGGCAGATTCTGTACGAGGGCCACGACATCACCCATACCCCCTCGCACCTCATCATGCGCCAGGGCATCGCCATCTCTCCCGAAGGGCGGCGGATTTTCCCGGGCCTCACGGTGGTGGAAAACCTGCAAATGGGCGGCTTCTTTCGCAACAAGCTGGAAATCAGCGATGGCATGGAACACGTTTTCAAGCTGTTCCCGCGCCTGAAAGACCGTGCCAGCCAACGCGCTGGCACCATGAGCGGCGGCGAGCAACAAATGCTGGCCATTGGCCGCGCCCTGATGAGCAAACCGCGCTTGCTGCTGCTCGATGAACCTACGCTGGGGCTGGCACCGCTGATCATTGCGCAGATTTTCGAGATCATCCAGACCATCCGCGCCGAGGGCGTGACGGTGTTTTTGGTTGAGCAAAACGCCAACCGCGCGCTGCAAATTGCCGATCGCGGCTATGTGCTGGAAACCGGCAACCTGGTGCTGGAAGACACCGGCGCCAACCTGCTGAGCAACGACGCCGTGCGCCGCGCTTATCTGGGGCATTGAGTACGCCGCGAAAATATCAAAAATAATAGCTGCTTGCGCTTGCTGGTAAAGGGCTAGAGCCTGATTTCATTCACATATTCAAAAAGGCCATGCCCTTCACGCTTTCTGCCCCGGCCCACAGCGAACTGGTGATCAAGAAAAGCCGCTTCATCGGCTGCGTGCAGCCGGTGGCCGACCGTGCCAGCGCGCAGGCGGTGGTAGAGACTTTGCGCCAGCAGCACCCTGGCGCTGCGCATGTGTGCTGGGCGCTGCTGGCGGGCGGGCAATCGGCCGCGGTGGACGACGGCGAACCCAGCGGCACCGCAGGCCGCCCCATGCTGGATGTGCTGCGCCACCAGGGCTTAGAGAGCACGCTGGCCACGGTGGTGCGCTACTTTGGCGGCGTGAAACTGGGCGCCGGTGGCCTGGTGCGGGCCTACACCGACTGCGTGGCCCAGGCCCTGCTGGGCGCAGAAAAAGTACCCGTGCAGCGCCTGCACACGCTGCGCTGCCAGGTGCCCTACGCGCTGGAAGGGCTGGTACGGCGCGAAATCAGCGCCCACCCTGCTGCGCAGTTGCTGGGCGTGGAGCACGGCGCCGCTTTGGTAGCGCTGCAATGGAGCCTGCCCGAAGACGCCGCCGCAGCCTTGCAAGAGCACATTCACAACGCCTGCCAAGGCCGGGCCAGCTGGGTGGAACCAGCAGAGCGCTAAAAAAAGGCTCAAGAGACGGTCGGCATCTGCCGATAATCGGTCACCCCTTTATTGTTCTGGAGAACACCATGGACGTCAGCCTTTCCAACAACATCTTGCAAACTGCCAACGCCATGAGCCGCAGCAAAACGGTGGATGCGGTGCAAACCGAGGTGCTGAAAAAATCGATGGACGTGCAGGAAGATGCTGCCGCCACCCTGCTCCAAGCCCTGCCCCAACCGCAACAACTGGCCGCCTCTGGCGCGCTGGGCACCAAGGTCAACACCTTTGCTTGAAGTTGGCTGCCTCCACTCCAACAGCCCGCCATTGGCGGGCTTTTTTGTGGCTAACGGCTAAGAGCGTGTTCACGATCTCCACGCGGGTGTGCAGGCGCGGAATCGGGCGGTCTGCGTTGTTGCAAATCCTCGCAATAGCAAGGCTATTGCTGCGGTTTGCGCCTAGCAGCCCATCCCGATCCGCATCCTGCACCCC
>JAYRPZ010000057.1:0-170919 GCA_041910915.1 Acidovorax sp. | reverse complement strand
CGATAGGACCTTCACCAGCGAATCCCATCAGGGACCGTGGCCCCGGCCACAGCAAGTCCGGATATACGGGTGCAATCTTTACCTTCTTGGCAGCAGTGAGTGAGGGCTTGGCTTATTCGGGGCGTCCATATACGCTCTTAGATGGCTGGCTTCACTCTCAAGCGCGCAACACTTCCACGCCACCCAGGTAGGGGCGCAGCGCCTCGGGCACGGTGATGCTGCCATCTTCGTTTTGGTAGTTTTCCAGCACCGCCACCAGGCAGCGTCCCACCGCCAGGCCCGAGCCGTTGAGGGTGTGTACCAGTTCGTTCTTGCCTTGCGCGTTTTTAAAGCGCGCCTGCATACGCCGCGCCTGGAAGGCTTCGCAGTTAGACACCGAGCTGATCTCGCGGTAGGTGTTTTGCGCGGGCAGCCACACTTCCAAATCGTAGGTCTTGGCGGCGCCAAAGCCCATGTCGCCGCTGCACAGGTTCACCACACGGTAGGGTAGGCCCAGCTTTTGCAGCACCGCTTCGGCGTGGCCCACCATGGCTTCGAGCGCTTCGTAGCTTTTCTCGGGGTGAACGATTTGCACCATCTCCACTTTGTCGAACTGGTGCTGGCGGATCATGCCGCGCGTGTCGCGCCCGTAGCTGCCCGCCTCCGAGCGAAAGCAGGGCGTGTGTGCGGTGAGCTTGAGCGGCAGTTCGGCCTCGCTCAGCACCACGTCACGCACAAAGTTGGTCAGCGGCACTTCGCTGGTGGGAATCAGGTAGAGCTGGGCATGGTCAGGCACGGGCTCGGCGTCTTGGCCACCCTTTTGCGCCGCAAACAAATCACCCTCGAACTTGGGCAGTTGGCCCGTGCCCTTGAGCGAGTCTGCGTTGACGATGTAGGGCACATAGCACTCGGTGTAGCCGTGTTCACCCGTTTGCACATCCAGCATGAAGGCGCTCAAGGCGCGGTGCAGGCGCGCGATGGCACCCTTCATGACGGTAAAGCGTGCGCCCGAGAGCTTGGTGCCCATATCAAAATCGAGCCCCAGCGGCGCGCCCAAGTCCACGTGGTCTTTCACAGCGAAATCAAACGCACGCGGCTGGCCCCAACGGCGCACTTCCACGTTGGCCGATTCGTCTGCGCCCACCGGCACGCTGTCGTGCGGCAAGTTGGGCACAGCCACCAACATGGCTTGCAACTCGCCTTGCAATTGCTCAAGGCGGCTGGCCGATTGGTCTAACTCCACTTTCAAGGCAGCCACCTGGGCTTTGGCGGCTTCGGCGGCGTCTTTATCGCCCTTGGCCATGAGCTGGCCAATTTGTTTGGAGAGCTGGTTGCGCTGCGCTTGCAGCTCTTCCGTGCGGGTTTGCAGGCCCTTGCGCTCGGCCTCCAGAGCCTGGAAGGCGTCCACATTCAAAAAGGGCTGAGGGTTTTTGCGGGTTTGCAACCGGGCGACGGCGCTGGCAAGGTCTTTGCGAAGAAGAAGGATGTCTAGCATGGTGGCCGCGATTTTAGGGGCGTGCCTGCCGATACCATCGCGCAGCTGCGCAGACCCACGGCCCCACAGGCCACGCGCGTGGCTGCGCCCACCTCTCAAGGAGCAGAGATGTTTTTTGTCTTCGGCCCAGCAGGCCAGATGTTTCGTGGCAGCAGTGAGCAGCTGGCACAGGTCTCGCCAGTGAGCGCCCTGCGGCGTTCGCAAGCGTTGTTCAGCGACAACGCCGAGGTCTTGGACTCGCCCCAACCGCCGCCCCAGTCGCCATTGCCCCACGCAGCCCAGGGGCCTGTTGCAGCGCCCACGGCCCAAACCCAGGGCGCCGTGGCGGCCTATGTGCAAACGGCCGTAGGCCCCCAGCCACCGCGCCAGCCGCTGAGCAAAGTGCGCGATGTGATGTCCACCGACCCCGTGAGCATTTCGCCCGACAGCGTGGTGCAAGCGGCCTGGCAGCAGCTTGCTGCACAGCACCTGGGGCAAGCGCCGGTGGTGAACGTGCAGGGGCAGGTGGTGGGAATGCTGCTGCGCGCGCACATGGTGCCGCTGGAGCTGTGGAGCCAGCTCGACGATGTGCAGCAGGCACGCACGCTGGCGCAGCGGCGCGTGCAAGAGGTAATGATCAGCCCCGTGCCCACGGTGGCCGCAGAGGCCCCGCTGCGCCAGGTGGCGCAGGTGCTGATCGACACCGATTTGCCTGGCCTGCCGGTGACCGACATCACCGGCCAGCTCGAAGGCTTTATTTCGCGCACCGACATCTTGCGGGCGCTGGCGGTGGATCCGCCGCTGGATATCTGGAGCGGACCGCGCCCACAACTGAGCGCCGAACGTCGCCTGCAGCCGCGCTAAAAGGGTGCAATGCCCCCAGCAGACGGGCCTGTCATGCCTCCAGTTTCAAGCCCTTGGGCAGGGGAAACTTCAAGGTTTCCTCAATGCCGTCCATCTTGCGCACGGCCACTGCACCCAGGGCCTTGATGCGTTCAACCACGGCTTGCACCAGCACCTCGGGCGCCGAGGCACCTGCGGTCAGGCCCACGCGCACGGCGCCCGTGAACCATTCGGGGCGCAGCTCATCGGCGCTATCGACCATGTAGGCCGGTGTGCCCAGGCGCGCTGCCAGCTCGCGCAGGCGGTTGCTGTTGGAGCTGGTGGGGCTGCCCACCACCACCACCAAGTCCACCTGGGCCGACAGCAGCTTCACCGCATCTTGGCGGTTTTGCGTGGCGTAGCAAATGTCTTGCTGCTTGGGTTCGCGGATGCTGGGAAAACGCGCGCGCACGGCGGCAGTGATTTCAGCCGCATCGTCCACGCTGAGCGTGGTTTGCGTCACCACCGCCAGCTTGGCGGTTTGCGCGGGCTGCACGCGCGCCACGCCAGCCACGTCTTCCACCAGATGGATGCCGCTGTCGAGCTGGCCCATGGTGCCTTCCACCTCGGGATGGCCCTTGTGGCCAATCATGATGAATTCGTAGCCCTCTTGGGCCAGCTTGGCCACTTCCACGTGGACCTTGGTGACCAGCGGGCAGGTGGCATCAAAAATCGTGAAGCCACGCGCACGCGCCTCGCGCTGCACCGCCTGGCTCACGCCGTGGGCCGAGAACACCAGCGTGGCACCGGGCGGCACATCGTCCAGCTCTTCAATGAAGATGGCGCCCTTGGCTTTGAGGTCGTTCACCACGTAGGTGTTGTGCACGATTTCGTGGCGCACGTAGATGGGCGCGCCAAACTTGGCCAGCGCACGCTCGACAATTTCAATCGCCCGGTCCACACCAGCGCAAAAGCCACGCGGCTCGGCCAGCACAATCTCTTGTGGTGCCAAGGCCATCACAGCGCCCCAATGATGTGGACCTCAAAACTCACCGGTTGACCGGCCAGCGGGTGGTTGAAGTCGAACAGCACCGCGCCGTCTTCACGCACCTGCAGCACCGCACCGGCGTAGCTGCCCTGGCCATCGGGGGTGGGAAACTGCACCACATCGCCCTCTTGGTACTGCTCGTCGGGGTCACCAAAGTCGTTCAGCAGCTTGCGCGCCACCCACTGCTGCATCTCGGGGTTGCGCTCGCCAAAGGCTTCACCGGCGGGCAGGTGGAAGGTGGTGCGCATACCTTCGCTCAGGCCCAGCAGGCGCTGCTCCAGCGCAGGCGACAGCTCGCCCGCGCCCAGCGACAAGGTGGCGGGTTTGTCGTTGAAGGTGTTGATGACATCGCCTTGCGGGCCAGCCAGGCGGTAGTGCAAGGTTAAAAAAGAGCCCGCATGGACGCGGGCAGGGGCGGCGTGATCGGTCATGGCAGTCCTTATAAACTGGCGCGCATTGTAAAAACCGGGGCAAAGCCCCACACAGCCCACTCCCTCCCATGGCGCTCAAAGACCTGCCCACCGATGCCCAGCCGCGCGAAAAACTGCTCGCGCGCGGCGCCGCCGCCTTGTCAGATGCCGAACTGCTGGCGCTGCTGCTGCGCACCGGCATCCAGGGCAAGGGCGTGCTGCAACTGGCGCACGAGCTGCTGCAAGCGCCCTGCCCGCGCAGTGGCACAGGCGGGTTTGGTGGCATTGCCGGGCTGCTGCAGGCCAGTGCCAGCGATTTGGCGCGCATCAAAGGCCTAGGCCCGGCCAAGCGCGCCGAACTGCTGGCCGTGCTGGAGCTGGCGCGCCGCGCCACGGCGCAGCAGCTGCAAGAGCGCGCCGTGTTCGACAGCCCCGACACCGTCAAGCACTACCTGCAACTGCACCTGGCCAGCAAAGGCCACGAAGTGTTTGCCGTGCTGTTCCTCGACAGCCAGCACCGCCTCATTGCATTGGAAGAACTGTTTCGCGGCACACTCACGCAAACCAGCGTGTACCCGCGCGAGGTGGTGCTGCGCGCGCTGCACCTGCAGGCGGCGGCGGTGGTGCTGGCGCACAACCACCCCAGCGGCAGCGTGCAGCCCTCGCGCGCGGACGAAGCCCTCACGCAGACCCTGAAAGCCGCGCTTGCCCTGGTGGACGTGCGCGTGCTGGACCACATCATCGTTGCGCCCGGCGCGGCGCTCTCCATGGCTGAAAAAGGATTGATATGAAACACCCCCTGTGTGCCCTGGCCCTGCTCTCGTTGCTGGCCGCCTGCGCACCCTTGCCGACCCAGCCTGACGACGCCGCCACGACGGCCAGCGCCAGCACCCCCCACCTGCGCGTGCTGGGCAGCGTGGGGCTGGACTACGCCACCCCGTTTGGCGACACGCTGGTGGGCGGCCTGTCGGGCATTGACTACGACCCAGCCACGCAGCGCTACCTGCTCATCAGCGACGACCGCGCCACGCACGACCCGGTGCGCGCCTACACCGCCACGCTGCGCTACAGCAGCAGCGGGCTGCAGCCGCCCGAGTTCACCGCCGTCACCTTCTTGCTGCACCCGGGCCAGCAGCGCTTCACCCCAACGCACCGCCCCCAAGCAGGCGTAGAAGTGCCCGACCCCGAAGCCGTGCGCTGGCTGCCCGGCACCGAGGCCTTTTTATGGACCAGCGAGGGCGACTTCACACGCGGCTTTGGCCCGCAACTGCGCACCCACCACTGGGGCGACGGCGCCCAGCTGCGCCACTACCAGCTGCCCGACGCCTTCACCCCCCGCCCGGCCCAAGGCACAGGCCCGCGCGCCAACGGCACCCTGGAAGGCCTGGCGCTCAGCCCCGATGGCCGCACCGCCTGGCTGGCCATGGAGCTGCCCTGGTGGCAAGACGGCCCGCTGGCCACGCACGAGCGGCCCGGTGGCCCCGTGCGCATCACCGCCATGGATGTGGAAAGCGGCCAGGCCCTGCGCCAAATTGCCTACCAGCCCGACGCCCTGCCCCACGCCCCGCGCCTGCCGCTGGTGGCCCCGGTGCTGGGCGTGAGCGAAATCTTGGCCGATGGTGAACACCACCTGCTGGTGCTCGAACGCGCCTACAGCCTGGGCCACGGCTTTCATGTGCGGCTGTACCGCATCGACACGCGCCAGGGCAGCGACACCCTGGGCCTGGCAGCGCTGCAGCCGGGCAACCACCGTGTGCCGCCCAAAACCCTGGTGGCCGACTTCGCCCAGCTCGCCCTGCCCTCGGTGGACAACATCGAAGGCATGACCTGGGGGCCTGAACTGCCCGAGCTGCCCGGCGGCGGCTGCGTGCTGGTGTTCGTCAGCGACAACAACTTCAACCCCGCGCAGCGCACCCAGTTCATTGCCGCGCACTACCAGGGCATGGGCGACGGCGAGGGCCATTGCTCGGCACCGCGCAGCCAGCCATGAGTCTGGGAGTCAAAGCGCACAGCCTGGCCGAGCTGCGCCCGCTGCGCCGCGCATTGCAAGAAGCTGCGGCCCAGCAAGCGGCGCAAGCCCAGGCACAGCGCGAGGCGCAGCAACGCGCCCAGCGCGAGCGCCACCTGTTCGCGCACAGCGTGGGCGCCGTGCAACCACTGAAAAGCAGCGCTGCACACAACCGCCACCTGCCGCCACCCAGCGCCCCCGAACCGCTGCCGCTGCAACGCCTGCAAGACGAGCAGCGCGTGCTGCACGAGGCCATGAGTGACGAGTTCGACGTGAGCACCCTGCTGGATGTGGACGATCAGCTGAGCTTTCGCCGCCCCGGCATTGGCCAAGACGTAACGCGCAAGCTGCGCGCGGGCTGCTGGAGCATCCAGCGCCAGCTCGACCTGCACGGCCTGCGCCGCGACGAAGCGCGCGAGGCGCTGGGCCAGTTCATTCGCCTGGCACACCGCACGGGGCTGCGCTGCGTGCGCATCATCCATGGCAAAGGGCTGGGCTCGCCCGGCAAAACCCCGGTGCTCAAAGGCCGGGTACAGGCCTGGCTGGTGCAAAAGAAAGAGGTGCTGGCCTTTGTGCAGGCCCGCCCGGCCGACGGTGGCGCAGGCGCCCTGGTGGTGCTGCTGCAGCCCTCACGGCGGCGCAGTTAACAAATTACCCATCAAAAACGGCTCTAAGCCTTATCTAGCAAGCGCAAGAAGCTATGGTTTTTGATGATTCTCATGCTCTGTACCCGCGCCCTGCTGCTGCGCCCACAGGCCGTGCAGGCGTGGTAACGCGGCACAGGCATTGGCGCAGGTAATGGCCGCCCAAGCATCGGGCGGCACACCACGCAGCGCCGCCACCTCGGCGCCAATGCGTGGCAGCTCGGCCGGGCTGTTGCGGCCTTGGGGCGCACCGGCAGCGCGCTGCGCCGCGCTGCGGTACAGCCATTGGGGAGGAATGTCGGGCGCATCGGTTTCCATCACCCAGGCGCTGGCGGGCAGCTCGGTAGCCAGACGGCGCAGTTGCAAGGCTCGCGCATGGGTGGTGGCACCACCTACGCCCAGCTTCAAACCCAGCGCCAGCAGCGCCTGGGCCTGCTGCACACTGCCATTGAAGGCATGGGCAATGCCGCCCGCCACCGGCACCTCGCGCAGGCCTTTGTGGATGGCGTCCACGCTTTTGCGCACATGCAGCAGCACCGGCAGGCCAAAGCGCTGCGCCAGGCGCAACTGCGCGCGGTAAAAGTGCCACTGGCGCGCCACGTCCAGCCCGGGGACGAAAAAATCCAAGCCTATTTCGCCCACCGCCACCAGGTGCGGATCGTGCTGGGCCTGTGCCAGCGCCTGCTCCAGGGCGTGTAGATCGTCCTCCCCGGCGTGCGCCGTGGCCAGCGGGTGAATGCCCAGGGCGTAGCCATCGCCATGGCGCAGCGCCAAGCGGCGCACGCCCGGCCAGTGGCTGCGCTGCACGGCGGGCAGCACCAGCAAGGGCACGCCTGCGGCGCGCGCCTGGGCGCGCACGGCGTCGGCATCGGCGGCAAACTCGGGGGCGTCCAGGTGGCAGTGGGTATCGATCCAGCAGGGCATGGCGCGAGCATACGGCGGCCCGCACCTCTGGCCGCCAGCACCGCGCCTGCCCTACCATTGCGCCATGAACCCTGCCGCTTCCTCTTTGCCGCTGCCCGAACCCAGCCCGGTGCTGCGCGTGGCCACCTACAACATCCACAAAGGTGTGCAGGGCCTAGGGCCTGCGCGGCGCCTGGAAATCCACAACCTGGGCCACGCCGTGGAGCAGCTCGATGCCGACATCGTTTGCCTGCAAGAGGTGCGCAAAATGAACCTGCGCGAACAGCGCTATTTCGAGCGCTGGCCCAACGTGCCCCAGGCCGAGTTCCTAGCGCCGCTGGGCTACGAGGCCATCTACCGCACCAACGCCTACACGCGCCACGGTGAGCACGGCAATGCGCTGCTGACGCGCTGGCCAGTGCTGGCGCACCAGCACGAGGACATGTCAGACCACCGCTTCGAGCAGCGCGGCCTGCTGCATGTGCAGGTGCAGTTCCAGGAGCGGCCCGTCCACGTCATCGTCGTCCACCTGGGGCTGATTCCGGGCAGCCGGGTGCGGCAAATTCAGCAGCTGCAGCGCTTTATTGAGCGCGAAGTGCCCCCTGGCGAGCCGCTGGTGGTGGCCGGTGACTTCAACGACTGGGGTTCGCGCATCCAGCGCATGTTGCGCCAGTTTGGCCTGTACGAGTACGAAGACGCGCAGCACGCCCTCACCTACCCAGCGCGCCTGCCGCTGGCGCAGCTGGATCACATTTACGTGCGCGGCCTCACACCCACCGGCCTGCAGGTGCCGCGCGGACGCATTTGGTGGCGCATGTCCGACCACCTGCCCTTGATTGCCGAATTTCGCTGGTAACGCCCAGCGAACCCTCGGGCCTGACCACGCTGCCCTGTGCGCTGATTTGCCGTGCCTTTGTTCTCCCCCCGCTTTCACCCTGGCCACCGTGTGCAGCTGCTGCAAGGTGCGCAAGAGCTGTTCCCGGCGCTGGTGCGCGCCATGGATGCTGCGCGCACCAGCGTGCTGCTGGAAACCTATATTTTTGACACCACCGGCGCCGGTGCCGACATTGCCCGCGCCCTGGCGCGCGCCGCGGCCCGGGGCGTGCGTACGCAGCTGGTGGTCGATGGCGTAGGCACCGGGCGACTGCCCGCGCACTGGTTCGCCCACCTGCGCAGCGCCGGGGTGCAGGTGCGGGTGTACGCACCGCTGGGGCCGCTGGGCCTGTTGCTGCCGGGGCAGTGGCGGCGCCTGCACCGCAAGCTGTGCGTGGTGGATGGCACGGTGCTGTTTTGCGGTGGCATCAACATCTTGGACGATTTCCACGACCCCCATTTCGGCGCTCTCTCGGCACCACGCTTTGATTTCGCCGTACGCACCGAAGGCGCACTGGTGGCCCAGGCCCAGGCCACCATGGAGCAACTGTGGTGGCGCCTGCAAGCCGTACACGATGCGCGCCACTACCACCTGCCGCAAGCCGTGCAGGCCCTGCGCGAGGCCGGGGTGAGCCTGCACATGGGGATGGGCCAGCGCACGCGCAGTCGCACACGCGCGCACTCCGCTCACGGCCTGGGGATGCGCGCAGCGCTGCTGCTGCGCGACAACCTGCGCCACCGCAGCCGCATCGAGCGCGCCTACCGCCGCGCCATCGCCATGGCGCGCGAGGACATCATCATCGCCAACGCCTACTTCCTGCCCGGCGGCAAATTGCGCCGCGCCCTGGTGCTGGCCGCGCAGCGCGGGGTGCGCGTGCGCCTGCTGCTGCAAGGGCGCTACGAATACTTCATGCCGCACCACGCAGTGCGCCCCGTCTACCACACGCTGCTGCAAGCGGGGGTGGAAATCTACGAATACGCGCCCAGCTTCTTGCACGCCAAGGTGGCGGTGATTGACGCCCAGGGCCGCCGCCCCTGGGCGACGGTGGGTTCATCGAACCTCGACCCCCTGTCGCTGCTGCTGGCGCGCGAGGCCAACGTGGTGGTGCGTGACCGCGCCTTTGCCAGCGAGCTGCACGCGCGCCTGTGCCAGGCTATGGTGGGGGCGGGCCAGCGCGTGCAGGCCGTGCAACTGGCCCAGCGCCCCTGGCACCAGCGCCTGCTGGACCGCGTGGCCTACGCGCTGATGCGCAGCGCCCTGTGGCTGACTGGCAATCGCTACTAATTCAATAGCTGCTTGCGCTTGCTCAGTAAGGCTTAGAGCCACAAAACCTTAAAAAAACAACCCTTTGCATCGCTGGTACGATGCGTGCCCATGACACCACAGCCCGACGCCCTTTTGCCTGCGCCCGATGCCTGCCCCCGCTCCAACGAGGACGAGGGTCTGCCCGTATCGGTGAAGATTCGCGAGCGCCTGCTGGCCGCGCGCCAGCGCTTTCACGCCAACGACAACATTGCCGAGCACATCCGCCCCGGCGAGCTGGAGCTGCTGCTCGACGAGGTGGAAGCCAAAATGCAAGGCGTGCTCGACAGCATGGTGATTGACACCGAGAACGACCACAACAGCCAAAGCACCGCCCGGCGCGTGGCCAAGATGTACTTGCAAGAGGTGTTTCGCGGGCGCTATGTGCGGGCGCCAGAAATCACCGAGTTCCCCAATGCCGAGCACCTCAACGAGCTGATGATTGTTGGCCCCATCACGGTGCGCAGCGCCTGCAGCCACCACCTGTGCCCGGTGATTGGCAAAATCTGGATCGGCGTGCTGCCCAACAAAAACACCAATGTGATTGGCCTCTCGAAGTACGCCCGCCTGGTCGATTGGGTGATGGGGCGGCCCCAAATTCAGGAAGAAGCCGTGGTGCAACTGGCCGACCTGATCATGGCCAAAACCCAGCCCGACGGCCTGGCCGTGGTGATGGAGGCCAGCCACTTTTGTATGTCCTGGCGCGGCGTGCGCGAGATGGACAGCAAGATGCTCAACTCCGTCATGCGCGGTGCCTTCCTCAACGACCCGACGCTGCGGCGCGAGTTTCTCTCGCTCATTCCGGGGCGCCGCCCCGCCTAAGCGCAGCTACCTGCGCCAGCCCCGCATGGCCCCCAGCTGCCGCTTTTGCCTGCCACACTGCTGGCTGCACCGCACTGCCGCCGGGCTGGCCGCAGCCCTGGCACTGGTGGGCAGCGCCGCACTGGCCGCGCCTGCGCCCTGGTACTGGTGGCGCAGCCAGGTGGATGGCGCACGCGTGTGCGCGCAAACCTCGCCCGGCCCAGGCTGGCAGCAAGACAGCGCACCCTTCGATGGCCCCGGCTGCCGCCCGCGCACCCGTGTGCTGGTGCTGCCGCCGCGCTAAGGGCGGGCCTCCTTCCTGCCTCTTTCTTTCTCGCTTGCACCATGCCTTCTTTGGAAACCCTGTGGAGTTTTTTTGGCATTTCGCTGCTACTGGCGCTTTCGCCTGGGCCGGACAACCTGTTTGTGCTGGTGCAATCGGCGCAGCAAGGCTGGCGCGCGGGCCTGTGCGTGGTGCTGGGGCTGTGCAGCGGGCTGGTGGTGCATACCAGCGCCGTGGCCCTGGGGCTGGCAGCGGTGCTGGCGGCCTCGCCGCTGGCCTTTCAACTGCTGCAATGGCTGGGGGCGGCCTACCTGTGCTGGCTGGCCTGGGGCGCCTGGCACGCCCCGGTAAGCCTGGAAGGAGCGCAGGCCAGCGCCATACGCAGCCCCTGGCGCATGTGGGCGCGCGGCGTGCTGATGAACCTCACCAACCCCAAGGTGCTGATTTTTTTCCTCGCCTTCCTGCCCCAGTTCACAGCGCCTGAGCAAGGCCCCGTGGGCCGCCAAATTTTGCTGCTGGGGGCTTTGTTCATGCTCGCCGCGCTGCTGGTGTTTGGGGCCATTGCACTGTTTTCCGGCTTTTTTGGCCGCCTGCTGCAGCGCTCGGCGCAAGCACAAAAAATGCTGCACCGCTTCTCCAGCCTGGTGTTCCTGGGCTTGGCGCTGCGCCTGGCACGCTAGGCCCCGACCCTTACGGGAAAACCCCGCTGCAAGTTGCTAGCGCAGCGTAACAAGGGCTGACTAAAATTTGCCGCACACCCGCGCAGAAGCCCCCTGGCGGGTTTTTTATTCGCCCCACCCGCAGACACCCCCCTGGGCTGGGCAGCGAATCCTGGCAAGCTGCGCACGTCACCAACGAAGGACTTTCCTATGGACATCTTGCTGCAACAGATCATCAATGGTCTGGTTCTGGGCAGCATGTACGCCTTGATAGCCTTGGGCTACACCATGGTGTACGGCATCATCCAGCTCATCAATTTTGCCCACGGGGAGGTGCTGATGATTGGCGCCATCACCAGCTGGAGCTGCATTGGCATGATGCAAGAAGCCATGCCCGGCGCCCCCGGTTGGCTGGTCTTGTTGCTGGCCACGGTGATTGCCTGTGCGGTGGCGGCGGCGCTGAATTTTTCCATTGAAAAAATTGCCTACAAGCGCCTGCGCAACAGCCCGCGCCTGGCACCCTTGATCACAGCCATTGGTATGTCGCTGCTGCTGCAGACGGTGGCCATGATCATCTGGAAGCCCAACTACAAGCCCTACCCCACGCTCTTGCCTATGACGCCGTTTGAGATTGGCGGCGCCGTCATCACCAGCACCCAGGTGCTGATTTTGGCGGTCACCGCCGTGGCGCTGGGGGCCATGGTGTATTTGGTGAACTACACCAAGCTGGGCCGGGCCATGCGCGCCACCGCCGAAAACCCGCGCGTGGCGGCGCTCATGGGCGTGAAGCCCGACATGGTGATTTCTGCCACCTTCATCATTGGCGCGGTGCTGGCGGCCATTGCCGGCATCATGTGGGCCTCGAATTACGGCACCGTGCAGCACACCATGGGCTTTTTGCCGGGCCTCAAGGCCTTCACGGCGGCGGTGTTTGGCGGCATTGGCAACCTCACCGGTGCGGTGGTGGGAGGGCTGCTGTTGGGCCTGATCGAAGCCATTGGCTCAGGCTACATCGGCGACCTCACGGGCGGCGTGCTGGGCAGCCACTACACCGATATTTTTGCCTTCATCGTGCTCATCATCATCCTCACGCTGCGCCCCTCGGGCCTGCTGGGTGAGCGTGTGGCCGACCGCGCTTGAGGAGCTGGCAGCCATGAAAAATCAAAAACTCCAATGGATTTTGGGTGGCATTGCGCTGTTGGTGCTGCCGCTGGTGCTGCAGTACTTTGGCAACGCCTGGGTGCGCATTGCCGACCTGGCGCTGCTGTATGTGATGCTGGCGCTGGGGCTGAACATCGTGGTGGGCTATGCGGGCCTGCTCGATCTGGGCTACGTGGCCTTCTACGCCGTGGGGGCCTATATGTTTGGCCTGCTGGCCTCGCCGCACCTGACAGAAAACTTTGCCTGGTTTGCCGCCACCTTCCCGCAGGGGCTGCACATGTCGCTGTGGATGGTGATTCCGGTGGCCCTGGTCTTAGCCGCTTGCACGGGGGTGCTGCTGGGTATTCCGGTGCTGAAATTGCGCGGCGACTACCTGGCCATCGTCACGCTCGGGTTTGGCGAGATCATCCGCATCTTCATGAACAACTTGGATCAGCCGGTGAACATCACCAACGGCCCCAAGGGCATTGGGCAGATCGACTCGGTGAAGGTGTTCGGGCTGGACTTGGCCAAGCGCCAGGAGATTTTTGGCTTCGACATCGCCTCCGTCACGCTGTACTACTACCTGTTCCTGGCACTGGTGGTGTTCACCGTCATCATTTGCTACCGCTTGCAAGATTCGCGCATTGGCCGCGCCTGGATGGCCATTCGTGAAGACGAAATTGCCGCCAAAGCCATGGGCATCAACACGCGCAACATGAAACTGCTGGCTTTTGGCATGGGGGCCTCGTTTGGCGGTGTGTCTGGGGCCATGTTTGGCGCCTTCCAGGGCTTTGTCTCGCCCGAATCGTTCAGCCTGATGGAGTCGATCATGATTGTCGCCATGGTGGTGCTGGGCGGCATTGGCCACATTCCTGGGGTGATTTTGGGTGCGGTGCTGCTGTCGGCGCTGCCCGAGGTGCTGCGCTACGTGGCTGGGCCGCTGCAAGAAATGACCGACGGACGGCTGGATGCCGCCATCTTGCGCCAGCTCTTGATTGCGCTGGCCATGATCGTGGTGATGCTGCTGCGTCCGCGCGGCCTGTGGCCCTCGCCCGAGCATGGCAAAAGCCTGGAACACAAAACCTCCTGACCCCGGCACCGAGAACACAACATGGCACAAACATCGCAAGCATCGAAAGACGTGGTGCTCAGGGTGGCTGGCATCAGCAAGCGCTTTGGCGGTCTGCAGGCGCTGTCTGACGTGGGCTTGACCATCGAACGCGGCCAGGTGTATGGCCTGATTGGCCCCAATGGCGCGGGCAAAACCACGTTTTTCAACGTCATCACCGGCCTGTACACGCCGGATGCGGGCAGCTTTGAGCTGGCGGGCCAGCCCTATGAGCCGCGCGCCGTCCACCTGGTGGCCAAGGCCGGCATTGCCCGCACTTTCCAGAACATTCGCCTGTTTGCCGAGATGACGGCGCTGGAAAACGTCATGGTGGGGCGGCACATTCGCACCCACTCGGGCTTGCTGGGCGCCATTTTCCGTAGCGCCAGCTTCAAGGCCGAAGAGGCTGCCATCCGCGCCCGTGCGCAAGAGCTGCTGGACTACGTGGGCGTGGGCAAGTACGCCGACTTCAAGGCGCGCACCCTCTCCTACGGTGACCAGCGCCGCCTGGAAATTGCCCGCGCCCTGGCCACCGACCCGCAGCTCATCGCCCTGGACGAACCGGCGGCGGGCATGAATGCGACGGAAAAAGTGATGCTGCGCGAGCTGATCGACCGCATTCGCAACGACAACCGCACCATCCTCATCATCGAACACGACGTGAAACTCATCATGGGCCTGTGCGACCGTGTCACGGTGCTGGACTACGGCAAAACCATCGCCGAAGGCACGCCCGCTGAAGTGCAAAAGAACGACAAAGTGATCGAAGCCTATCTGGGCACGGGAGGGCACTGAGCCATGGCAGACAACGCAGCAAACAAACCGGTGTTGCTCAAAGTTCACGGCCTGAAGGTGGCGTATGGCGGCATCCAGGCCGTGAAAGGCGTCGATCTGGAGGTGTGCGAAGGCGAGCTGGTCTCCTTGATTGGCTCCAACGGTGCAGGCAAAACCACCACCATGAAGGCCATCACCGCCACACTGGGCATGAACGATGGCGACATCGAATACCTGGGCCGCAGCATCCGGGGCCGGGGTGCCTGGGATTTGGTAGCCGCCGGCCTGGTGATGGTGCCCGAGGGGCGCGGTGTGTTCACGCGCATGACCATCACCGAAAACCTGCACATGGGCGCCTACACGCGCAACGACAAAGCCGAGATTGCCCAGGACATTGAAAAAATGTTCGCCCTGTTTCCGCGCCTGCGCGAGCGCAAAGACCAGCTCGCGGGCACCATGTCCGGCGGCGAGCAGCAAATGCTGGCCATGGGCCGCGCATTGATGGCACGCCCCAAGGTGCTGCTGCTGGACGAGCCGTCGATGGGGCTGTCGCCCATCATGGTGGACAAGATTTTCGAAGTGGTGCGCGACGTCTATGCCCTGGGCGTGACGGTGGTACTGGTGGAACAAAATGCCAGCCGCGCCTTGGCGCTAGCCGATCGCGGCTACGTCATGGAGTCGGGCCTGATCACCATGCACGGCGCGGGCCAGGAATTGCTCAGCGATCCACGCGTACGCACGGCCTACCTGGGCGAGTGAGAAGCCTGGGCAGCGTACAGAGAGCGTTTTGCTATTAAAAATCTAGCTGCTTGCGCTTGCTAGAAGCCACTTTGAGGCCTTTTTGATTCAAAATATAGGCCATGATGCAAACCCTCAGTGCCTTGCCAATTCCCCTGCAAACCGTGTTGTTGTTGCTTGCCAGCAACGTCTTCATGACCTTTGCCTGGTACGGCCATCTGAAAAATTTGAGCACGGCACCCTGGTACATCGCGGCGCTGGTGAGCTGGGGCATTGCACTTTTCGAGTACCTGTTGCAAGTCCCCGCCAACCGCATTGGCCACGCGGTGTGGAACGTGGGCCAGCTGAAAATCGTGCAAGAAGTCATTACCCTGACGGTGTTCGTGCCCTTTGCAGTGCTGTATTTGAACCAGCCGTTGAAATGGGACTACCTGTGGGCAGGTCTGTGCTTGGTGGGGGCGGTGTACTTTATTTTTCGCAGCGCATAAAAAAAACGGCGCCAGGGGATGGGAGCAGGGCGCGGTTAAACTCGTTGGCTAGGCATTTTTGTCACACCCCCGACACAAATTTGCCCATCAAGCCCTTCACATTCCATCCGACTACCCCTAGGAGCCCTCATGCTGTTTGGCAAACTGTTGCCGCGCGAAGGCAATTTTTTCGAAATGTTCAACCAGCATGCCGAGCGCATCGTAGAAGCGGCTCAGGCATTTGCTCATTTGGTGGCCAACTACGGCGACACGCAGTTGCGTGAAAAGTACCACCAAGAAGTCGATAGCGCCGAGGCGGCGGCCGACCTGGTCACCAACGAAGTCAACCGGCTGCTGCACAAAACCTTCATCACACCCATCGACCGCGAGCAAATTCACTCGCTCATCAACACCATGGACGACGTGGCCGACCTGTTCCAGGACTCAGCCGAAGCCATGGCGCTGTACGACATTCGCAGCATGACGGATGAAATCTCGCGCCTGACCGAGCTGTGCGTGAAATGCAGCGAACGTCTGTGCGCTGCCGTGAAGCTGCTGAACAAAATTGCCGACCCTGCCGTCGCCGAAGCCGCACTCAAAACCTGCGAAGAAATCGACCGCCTCGAAGGCGATGCAGACCGTGTGCTGCGCAGCGCCATGAGCAAGCTGTTCCGTGAAGAAACAGACGTGCGCGAACTCATCAAGCTCAAGGCCGTGTACGAATTGCTGGAAACCATCACCGACAAGTGCGAGGATGTGGCCAACCTCATCGAGGGCGTGATCCTCGAAAACTCCTGACCGCTCGCCCCAGCGGATTCGCACTATGGAAACGGTACCAACCGCCCTGTGGGTTGTCGTGTTGCTGGTGGCCTTGGCCATCGTGTTCGACTTCATGAACGGCTTTCACGACGCCGCCAACTCCATCGCTACTGTGGTTTCAACCGGCGTGCTCAAGCCCGGCCAAGCCGTAGTTTTTGCTGCTTTTTTCAACTTCATCGCCATCTTCGTTTTTCACTTGAGTGTGGCGGCAACGATTGGCAAAGGCATTGTTGAGCCGGGCATCGTCGACACCCATGTGGTGTTTGGCGCGCTGGTCGGCGCCATCACCTGGAACATCATTACCTGGTACTACGGCATTCCCAGCAGCTCATCGCACGCGCTGATCGGCGGCATCGTGGGCGCCGTGATTGCCAAAGCCGGCGCAGGGGCACTGGTCGCCACGGGCATTTTCAAAACTGTGGCGTTTATCTTCATCTCGCCCTTGCTCGGTTTTATTCTGGGCTCAACGATGATGGTGGTGGTAGCCTGGATCTTTCGCCGCACCAGCCCCAACCGGGTCGATAAGTGGTTTCGGCGCCTGCAACTGGTGTCAGCGGGGGCCTACAGCCTGGGCCACGGCGGCAACGATGCGCAAAAAACCATTGGCATCATCTGGCTGCTGTTGATTGCCACCGGCTACACCTCGGCCAGCGAAGCTTCACCCCCCACCTGGACCATCGTCGTGTGCTACGCCGCCATCGGCTTGGGCACCATGTTCGGTGGCTGGCGCATCGTCAAGACCATGGGCCAAAAGATCACCAAGCTCAAACCCGTGGGCGGTTTTTGCGCCGAAACCGGCGGTGCCATGACGCTGTTTTTGGCCACCATGCTGGGCATTCCCGTATCAACCACGCACACCATCACCGGCGCCATCGTCGGCGTGGGCTCTACCCAACGGGCGAGTGCCGTACGCTGGGGCGTGGCAGGCAACATTGTCTGGGCGTGGATTTTGACCATCCCGGCCAGCGCCTTTGTGGCAGCCATTGCCTACTGGGTCAGCTTGCAACTGTACTGAGGACGCAACACCCTCACTTCGCTATCTCTCTCGGCAGCTATAATTGCGGGTTTTGCAGCGTGTCGCTGGCCGGGTGGCCGAGTCGCGTGTCTCAAACGCCGCAAAACCTTGCAGCAATTGCTGCGTTTTCCACCCGAAGGATTCATCATGGTCGTCATTCGACTCTCTCGCGGCGGCTCCAAAGCCCGTCCGTTCTACAACATCGTCGTAGCCGACAAGCGCGTGCGCCGCGATGGCCGCTTCATCGAACGCCTGGGCTTTTACAACCCGCTGGCCAAAGACGGTGAAGAAGGTCTGCGTGTTGCGCACGATCGCCTGGCTTACTGGGTGGGTGTGGGCGCACAAACGTCCGACACCGTGGATCGCCTGGTCAAGCAAGCAGCTAAAAAAGCAGCCTGATGGCTTTGCGCCTTGGCGCGAAACCGTAGGGGCGGAAGCCGTCAGCAACCCTGGCGGCCCCGCCCTTTTCTTTTTGCCTCGCCCTTGCTGTGATGGTCATGAGCACATTTCCTCCTCTGGCAGCCGCTGCGCTGCCTGCCGACGCCATTGAAGTCGGCCGCATTGCCGACGCCTGGGGCGTCAAAGGCTGGTTCAAGGTGCTGCCCCACAGCAGCAACCCCGAAGCGCTGCTGAATGCGCCAGAGTGGTTTTTGCAGCCTGCCAGCCAAGGTGCCAAAACCTTCACGGGCACGCTGGTGCTGCCCGTACGCCAGGTGCGTCCGCACTCGGACACCCTGGTGGCTTGCTCGGAAGGCATTGCTGACCGCACGGGTGCGGAGGCCTTACGCGGTGCACGCATTTTTGTCGCCCGCGCCCACTTCCCCCCCGCTGAAGAAGGCGAATACTACTGGGTCGATCTGATCGGCCTGCAGGTGCTCAACCGTGAAGGTGTGCTGCTGGGCCAGGTTCACGAGCTGCTGCCCACCGGCCCCCAAACCACACTGGTGCTGAACTACCAAGACGGTGACGTAACCCGCCAACGCTTGATTCCGTTTGTCAGTGCCTTTGTCGATCAGGTCGATCTGGCAGCGCAACGCATCACCGTGGATTGGCAACCCGATTACTAACAACGCCTGCGTGCCCTACTCCACGATGCGTTTTGACGTTATCACCCTCTTTCCCGAACTCTTTGAACCACTGCTCAGCAGTGGCATCACGCGCCGTGCCTACAGCAGTGGATTGGTAGAGGTACATCTGTGGAACCCGCGCGACTGGGCCGAGGGCAACTACCGCCGAGTGGACGACCGCCCCTTTGGCGGAGGCCCCGGCATGGTGATGCTGGCCGAACCGTTGGCACGCTGCCTGGCGCACATCCGCGAGCAGCGCAGCGCCGGGGAGACTCCCGCCGATCCACCAGGCACTCCAGCGCCCTTGCTACTTTTTTCTCCCGTTGGCGAAAAGCTCAGCCATCCGGTCGTGGCGCAGTGGGCTCACAGCGCAGGTGCCATCTTGCTGTGCGGACGTTATGAGGGCATCGATCAACGCTTCATTGATGCCGAGGTCACTCACCAGCTCAGCCTAGGAGACTTCGTGCTGTCTGGCGGTGAAATTCCCGCTATGGCCCTGCTCGATGCCGTGGCCCGGCTGCAACCGGGGGTGCTCAACGATGAAGGCAGCCACCAATTCGACAGCTTCAACCCTGCCCTGGACGGCCTGCTCGATTGCCCCCACTACACCCGCCCCGAAGTCTGGCGCGGCCAGGGCGTGCCTGCAGCCCTGCTGTCGGGCCACCACGCACAGATTGCACAGTGGCGTCGCCACCAAAGTCTGCAATACACCGCCCGTTTACGCCCTGAATTGATTGCCACTGCACGCGCAGCCGGCCAGTTGTCGCGCCAAGACGAGGCCGTGCTGGCGCGACTCTCCCCCGACGGCTGCGCAGACGATTCGCTATAATCGCGGGTTTTTCGATCCTCTAGTCGGCCGCTGCACCAAGGGTGGTGCAGCACCCAGCATCTGGCGGCGCGTGATCTACGCGGCGCTTGCGAGAACAGCCAATCGTGGCGCGACCAAGATCGTGAGGAAACCAACATGAACCTGATCCAGACCCTTGAGCAGGAAGAAATTGCTCGCTTGAACAAGCAAGTGCCTGACTTTGGCCCCGGCGACACCGTGATCGTCAGCGTCAATGTGGTGGAAGGCAACCGCAAGCGCGTGCAGGCCTACGAAGGCGTGGTGATTGCCAAGCGCAATCGCGGCCTGAACAGCGGTTTCACCGTGCGCAAGATTTCCAGTGGTGAAGGTGTGGAGCGTACGTTCCAAACCTACAGCCCGCTGATCGCCAAGATCGAAGTCAAGCGCCGTGGTGACGTACGCCGCGCCAAGCTGTACTACCTGCGTGGCCTCAGCGGCAAGAAAGCACGTATCAAGGAAAAGCTGCCTGCACGCAAAGTGGCCGTGGCCGCTGCTGCAGCCGAGTAAATTCTGCTCACGCCAATGTGCACGCGCTTTGCGCAGCACATTGGAAATTCAGCCGCTACAGTTTCGCTGTAGCGGCTTTTTTTATGTGCGTTCCGTGACCCACCCCAGCTTCGCCCCCTTGCCTGCGTTTGACCCACGGGACGTTCCCGTGGTGCGCGTTGACCACCATTTGCCCGCTGTACCTGCTGCAGCACAAACCCCCTCGGCACTGCGCCAGCGCTTTGCCACACCACCGCTGTGGCAACCTGAGGTCGTCCAGGAAAAGCAGTTCCTGCAGCGTGCCATGGCCCCAGCAGCCGTGTTGGTACCCATCGTGCTACGCCCGCAGCCCACCGTGCTACTGACCGAACGTACGCACAATCTCTCCACCCATTCCGGACAAATCGCTTTCCCTGGTGGGCGCGTGGATGCCAGCGACGCCAACACGACTGCCGCTGCGCTACGCGAAGCACAGGAAGAAATCGGCCTGCAGGCCGGTCACGTCGAGGTGCTGGGCTCGCTGCACACCTACACCACAGGCTCGTCCTTCATCGTCACGCCAGTGGTCGCGCTGGTAGATCCTGCCTGCCAGCTCAGCGCCAACCCCCACGAAGTGGCAGACGTGTTTGAGGTACCCCTGGCCTTTTTGCTCGATCCCGCCCACCACCGCCTGCACCGCTTCGCATGGGCTGGTACACAGCGCGAATGGTTTTCCATGCCTTATCGCGATACCCACACTGAACGCTACATCTGGGGCGCCACCGCAGGTATGTTGCGCAACCTGTACCGCTTTTTGCTGGCCTGAACATCCCGGGCGCGCCTGCAGGCTGCCCACGCGCTGCGTAGCAGCACCGCCATAGCCCACCGCCACCGTGGACGGTGTGTGGGCATGCTGCCTCCTTCCAACAACATGAATCCCCCTTGGTAGGGCACCCGCACAGCGGTGTGTCCGGCGATGGGCTGCGCGCAATGTGTGGTCATTTTGCAAAATTTTGCAGGTTGAAATAAAAAACCAGCATTGATTGATGCCGTTTGTGCATAATCATTGCTGCGATGCAACAAGCATCCAAGCCGGCAGGGCAGGCCTGTCCATCCATTCAGGAGGAAACCCGCTATGAAAATGGTGATCGCCATCATCAAACCGTTCAAGCTCGACGAAGTGCGTGAAGCCCTGTCGGGTATCGGCGTACAAGGGGTCACGGTGACCGAGGTCAAAGGGTTTGGCCGCCAAAAAGGCCATACCGAGATGTACCGGGGGGCCGAGTACGTTGTCGACTTCTTGCCCAAAATCCGTGTGGAAACCGCTGTGGCAGATGACATGGTGGCGTCGGTGATCGATGCCATCACCACGGCGGCCTACACCGGCAAGGTCGGCGACGGCAAGATTTTTGTCACCGACCTGGAACAGGTGCTGCGCATTCGCACCCGCGAAGTCGGCGAACAAGCCCTATAAGCCAAGGAGAACACACCATGAGAACCATTCGTTGGTGCGGCATGGCTGCAGCGCTGCTCGGTGCCACAGCAGCCCAAGCGCAAAGCCCTGCACAACTGAGCGCAGGCGACACCGCCTGGATGCTGACCTCTACCTTGCTGGTGGTCTTGATGACGGTGCCGGGCCTGGCCCTGTTTTACGGTGGCCTGGCACGCTCGAAAAACATGCTCTCCGTGCTCACTCAGGTCTTCGTACTCTTCGCCCTGGTCAGTGTGCTGTGGGCGTTGTATGGCTACAGCTTCGCTTTCTCGGGGGAAGGGCTGTTCGTGGGCGATGGCGGCAAAGTGTTCCTACGCCACATCACCCCGGAAACCCTCTCCAGCGTGCTGCCCACGATTCCGGAGTACCTGTTTGTCGCCTTCCAATCGACGTTTGCTGCCATCACCGTGGCGCTGATCGTGGGGGCTTTTGCCGAGCGCATCCGGTTTTCTGCCGTGCTGATCTTTGCCGTACTGTGGTTTACCTTCAGCTACATCCCTATGGCACACATGGTCTGGGGCGGCGGCTTGCTGGCCAAGGACGGCGCCCTGGACTTCGCCGGAGGCACGGTGGTACACATCAACGCCGGGATTGCCGCCTTGATCGGTGCCTACATGGTGGGCCCGCGCATTGGCTACCGCAAGGAAGCCCTGACGCCGCACAGTCTGACCCTGACCATGGTCGGTGCCTCACTCTTGTGGGTGGGCTGGTTTGGTTTCAACGCCGGTTCTGCTGGTGCAGCCAACGGTGTTGCAGCCTTGGCATTCATCAACACCGTGCTGGCTACCGCTGCTGCCACGCTTTCCTGGCTGGCCGTAGAAGCGCTGCACAAAGGCAAGGCCTCCATGCTGGGCGCCGTCTCGGGTGCCGTCTCAGGGCTGGTGGCGATCACCCCGGCCGCAGGCTTCGTGGGGCCCCTGGGTGCCATCGTCATGGGTGTGTTGGTAGGCCCTCTGTGCGTCTGGGGCGTGAGTGGTCTCAAGCGCCTACTGCGTGTAGATGATGCCTTCGACGTCTTCGGTGTGCACGGCGTAGGCGGCATTGCCGGGGCCATTTTGACGGGTGTCTTCGCCTCGCAAAGCCTGGGCGGCACGGGCGGCCTGACCCCTGAGAGTTTTTCCATGGCCGAACAAGTGTGGGTGCAGACCAAGAGTGTGCTGATTGCCGTGGTCTGGTCAGGTGTGGTGTCCTGGCCCGCCTACAAAATCGCCGACTGGCTGGTGGGCCTGCGTGTGAGCGAAGACGACGAACGCCAAGGGCTGGACATCACCACCCATGGCGAGGGAGCCTACACCCGCTAACACGCTGCAACGGATATTCCTCCACCGGCCTCATCAGGAGGGCACCGCACAGGTGCCCTCCTTTTTTTTCTTGAGCCAGGCGGGCCTGCAAGCGGGCGCGGGCACGCCAGTATGATTGCCGCCCATGAGTTTCTTTGCCATCCTGTTCGCTTTGCTGATCGAGCAGGCTCGTCCCCTGTCGCGCAGCAACCCTATCCACGGCGGCGTGCGCGCCTGGGCGTTTTCTGTGCGCGGGCATTTCGATGCCGGCAGTGTGCAGCACGCCTGGGTCAGTTGGGCGCTGGCCGTGGTGCTGCCCGCCCTGTTGGCCCTCGGGGTGTACTGGTTGCTGGTCTGGGCTGTGGGCTGGCCTGTGGCGGTGCTGTGGAATGTGGCCGTGCTGTACATCACCCTGGGCTTTCGCCAATTCAGCCACCACTTCACGCGCATCCGTGACGCACTGGAATCCGCCGACGAAGACAGCGCTCGCGCCACCCTGGCGCAGTGGCAACAGGTGGACGTGGGCGAGCTGCCACGCAGTGAAATCGTGCGCCACGTCATTGAGTATTCCGTGCTGGCCTCGCACCGCCATGTGTTTGGCGTGCTAGCGTGGTTTTCCGTGTGTGCGGCGCTGGGTCTGGGGCCTGCGGGCGCGGTGGTGTTTCGCATGAGCGAGTTCGTCGCGCGCCACTGGCAACGCGCTAGCCAGCAACCTGCCAGCGCCGCCTTGCAGCGGGTATCGCAAGAAGCCTGGACGGTGCTGAACTGGCTGCCCGCACGGCTGACGGCGATGAGCTTTGCCATCGTCGGCAACTTTGAAGAAGCGATTGAAGGCTGGCGTTTTCACGCCCAAAACTTCCCCAACGACAACGACGGCGTGCTGCTGGCCGCCACAGCCGGTGCCATCAACGTGCGCCTGGGCGGCGAGGCCCTGCGCCCGCGCGAAGCAGGCGACAGCGGCTGGCCCAGCGATGGCGATCTGGACAGCGGCGTCACCCCCGGTCGTCCGGCGGAAGTAGGTCACCTGCGCAGCGTGGTGGGCCTGGTGTGGCGCGCCGTGGTGGTGTGGATGCTGCTGCTGGCGCTACTGACGTTGGCGCGCCTGCTGGGCTGATACAGCGCTATTTTTCAAGCCAAAATGGCCTCTCAGCCGCACTGGGCAAGCGCAAGCAGCTATCAAAAAAGAAGTGTTTTGACCCACCGAAGCACAGCCCGGGCCAGCACTCAATAGCGTGGTGGCGCGTTGAGTTCTTCTAGCAGCTCGCAGTACAAACGGTAGCGCTGCGCGCTGATGCCCTGGGTAGGCTGATCGGCACTGGCCAGCTGGGCGCGCACAGCGCAGCCGGGTTCATGCACATGGGAGCAGTTGTAGAAACGGCAGGCGCTGGCGTGCGCGCCAATGTCGGGCATACAGCGTGCCAATTCCGTGGCAGGAATGTGGCGCAAGCCAAACTCCTGAAAACCCGGCGAGTCGATGAGCGCCGTGCGGCGCGCGCCATCCAACCAGTACCAGGTGGTGCTGGTGGTAGTGTGGCGCCCAGAGTTCAGCGCCTGCGAAATTTCCCCTGTCACCACCTGCGCACCGGGCACCAGCAAGTTGATGAGGGTGCTCTTGCCCGTGCCCGAGGGGCCCAGCACCAGCGTGGTTTTGCCATCCAGATGGTGCGCGAGCAGAGCGCGCTGCTCGGGCGTATCCCCCTGCGCCAGCGACAAGGCCAGCACCGGGTAGCGCCCCGGTCGGCCATCGGTGTGGGCAATGGCCCGGTAAGGAGCCAAACGCTCCCAGGCACGGGCAAAGGGCTGTGGCAAATCGCTTTTGTTCAGCGCAATCAGGGGCGCAATGCCTGCAGCCTCGGCGGCGACCAGCGCGCGCGCCAGCTGGCTTTCCGAAAACACCGGCTCGGCTGCCAGCAGCAGCAGCACCTGGTCGATGTTGGCCGCGAAAGATTTGGTGCGCAGCTCATCCTGGCGGTACAGCAGGTTGCGCCGAGGCAGAACTTTTTCTACCGTACCCTCCTCGCCCTGGCCCTCGGGGGCGGGGCACCACAGCACACGGTCACCCACCAGGGCCTGGCTTTTTTTGCCGCGCGGGTGGCAAATGCGGCGCACGCCATCGTCGCTTTCCACCACGCAGTGGCGGCCATAGCTGGCAACAACCAGGCCCTCGTGGGTACGGAGGTCCGGCGCAGGGGCGCGGCTGGAGTGGGTGCGCTGGCTCATGGAGTGGTCATGACTGAATCAAGAGAAGGGCTGCTGGGCAGCGCACGCACAGGGTTGGGCAGGCGTGCCAGGCGTTCGCTGGCCGGTGGGTGCGAGTAGTAAAAACGCACATACCACGGGTCGGGCGTGAGTGTGGAGGCGTTGTCTTGGTAGAGCTTGAGCAGGGCCGAGGCCAGGGCACTGCCGTCGGCCTGGGCAGCGGCGTAGGCATCGGCCTCAAATTCGTTGCGGCGCGAGCCATGCGCCAGCAGCGGGGCGATGAAAAAACCCAGCAGCGGCACCACCAGCAAGAACAGCAACAGCGCCAAGGCATCGTTGGGCGCGCTGCCATCGAGGGAAAGATTGGGCGTCACGCCCAACCCGGTATAAAACCAGCCACGTGCCGACAGCCAACCCAGCAAGGCAAAGCCCAGCAGGCTGAGGGCAAACATCTGCACCAGGCGCCACGTCACATGGCGGTGCTTGAAGTGGCCCAGCTCATGCGCCAGCACAGCCTCCACTTCGGCGGGCTGCAACTGGGCGAGCAAGGTGTCGTAGAACACCACCCGCTTGGCGCGGCCCAGGCCGGTGAAGTAAGCGTTGGCATGGGCGCTGCGGCGGCTACCGTCCATCACAAACAAGCCCTTGGCAGAAAACCCGCAGCGCTGCATCAAAGCGTTGACGCGCGCTTGCAGCGCCTCGTCGTGCAGCGGCTGAAAGCGGTTGAACAGCGGGGCAATGAAGGTGGGATAAATCACCATCAGCAGCAGGTTCAAAGCCACCCAGGCACCCCAGGCCCACAGCCACCACAGCGCGCCAGCCGCAGCCATCAGCCACAGCACCAACGCCGCCATGGGCAGGCCCAGCACCAAGCCAACCAGGGTGGATTTGAGCAAATCAGCCAGCCACAAACGCCAGCCCATTTGGTTAAAACCGAAGCGCTGCTCCAGCACAAAGGTGTGGTACATCGACAAGGGCAGCTCCAGCAGCCCGCCAATCAAGGCAAAGCTCACCAACAGGCTTAACTGCTGCACCATGCCGCCCCCCAGCCAGGTCAACAGCACCTGATTGAGCGCATTCAAGCCACCCAGCAAAGTCCAGCCCACGAGCACTGCCGTGCCCAACGCCATCTCCAACACACCCAGGCGCAGCTTGGCGATGGTGTAGTCGGCCGCTTTGTGGTGCGCTGCCAAAGAAATACGTGAAGCAAACGGAGCAGGCACCTGGTCGCGATGGCGTGCCACATGGCGTATCTGGCGCGAAGCCAACCACAATTTAAGCAACAGGCCCAGGCAAATGAGTGCCGCAAACAGCCAGGACCAAGCCTGGGACAGCGAAGAAGATTCAAACATCGACATGCGCGGCGAGTGTAGGGGATGGGCGATGGGAGAAAATCGCGCCCCATGTCTGACACCACCACCCCCTCCCCCGACGCCAGCAGCGCCCCCCTGGCCAAATCCGAACTCAACCTGGTCTGGCTGGACTGCGAGATGACCGGACTCGACCCGGAAGTCGATCGCGTGCTGGAAATTGCCGTCATCGTCACCGGCCCGCAACTCACGCCACGCGTGGAAGGCCCGGTGCTGGTGATCCACCAAAGCGATGCCCAGCTCGACAAAATGGACGCCTGGAACAAAGGCACGCATGGCAAAAGCGGCCTGATTGACAAAGTGCGCGCCTCCAGCACCACCGAGGCCGAGGCCGAGCAGCTCATCATCGATTTTCTCAGCGCCTACGTGCCCAAAGGCAGCTCGCCCATGTGCGGCAACACCATCGGCCAAGACCGGCGCTTTCTGGTGAAGTACCTGCCCAAGCTGGAGGCGTTTTTCCACTACCGCAACGTCGATGTCAGCACCCTCAAAGAGCTGGCCAAACGCTGGAAGCCCGAGGTCTGCGACAGCTTCAAAAAAGCGCAAAAGCACACCGCCCTGGCCGACGTACACGAATCGATTGACGAGCTGGAGCACTACCGGCGCCACCTGCTGTCGGTGTAAGAGCGTGTTCACGATCTAAGCGGCTCGGCGAGCCCACACACCGCAGCCCCGTGCAGGGGCATTTGCGGGAAAACCCCAGGCATGTCATAATCGCTTGCTAGCACCACCAGCACGGTGGTGCTTTATTTTGTGCATCTGCCTTCACTCACCGGGCTGTGTACGCTAGCGACAACCGCGCGCTGCGTACCAAGAAAACGCCCACCTCGGCCGCGCTGCGGCTTTGGCTTCGTTTGATGGTTGATGTTGTTCCAACCATCGAACGGGGCCGCTGTAGGCAGCGCCTACAGCCCTCGTTTGCGTGAGAAAACCATGACCGATATGCTCCCCGAGCAGGCCCTGAGCGCGCCTGCCACTAGCGCTTTGCCGCAAGAAATTTCCACCCCTGAGACTGCCACCGCTGTCGCCACCCCCACCGCTTTGCCTGAAGGCTTTGTGCGCATGGGCCTGGCACCAGAATTGGTGCAAGCCGTGCACGACCTGGGCTACACCCAGCCCACGCCGGTGCAGGAAAAAGTCATTCCCGTTGCCATGGGCACGGACCATGAGCAAGACCGCTACATTGACCTGATGGTCTCCAGCCAAACCGGCAGCGGCAAAACCGCGGCCTTCTTGCTGCCCGTGCTGCACACCCTGATGCAGCAACAAGCCCAGCAACAAGCGCGCGAACGTGCCGAGTACGAGCGCCAGTGCGCTGAAGCCGCTGCCAAGGGTGAAACCACGCCCAAGCGCAACCGCCGCAAAGACCCCACCAACCCACGCAACTTCAAAGCCGCCACGCCCGGTGCTTTGATTTTGTGCCCCACACGCGAATTGGCACAGCAGGTGGCGCACGACGCCATCGACCTGGTGCGCCATTGCAAGGGTCTGCGCGTGGCCAACGTGGTGGGTGGCATGCCCTACCAACTGCAAATTGCCAAGCTGCAAAACGCCAACCTGGTGGTGGCCACACCGGGGCGCCTGCTCGATCTGCAGCGCTCCATGCAACTCAAGCTCGACCAAGTGCAGTTCCTGGTGGTTGATGAGGCCGACCGCATGCTCGACCTGGGCTTTGCCGATGATCTGGAAGAAATCAACCAGCTCACCGCCCAGCGCAAGCAAACCATGATGTTCTCGGCCACCTTCGCACCGCGCATCCAGCAGCTGGCGCTGCGCGTGATGCACGAAGGCGGCGCCAGCATGCAAAAGGTGCAGATCGACACGCCCCAAGAAAAGCACGCCAACATCGAGCAAAAACTGTACTGGGCCGACAACGCCCAGCACAAACGCAAAATGCTCGACCACTGGCTGCGCGACACCTCCATCAACCAGGCGGTGGTGTTTGCCAGCACCCAGATTGAGTGCGATGGCCTGGCCCAAGACCTGCAGCAAGAAGGCTTTTCCGCTGTCGCATTGCACGGCGCCCTCAGCCAAGGCCTGCGCAACCGCCGCCTGATGGCGCTGCGCAATGGTCAGGTGCAAATTTTGGTGGCCACCGATGTGGCGGCACGCGGCATTGATGTGCCCACCATCACCCACGTCTTCAACTTCGGCCTGCCGATGAAGGCCGAGGACTACACCCACCGCATTGGCCGCACGGGCCGTGCAGGGCGCGATGGCTTGGCTGTGACCTTTGCTGAATTCCGCGACCGCCGCAAGATTTCCGACATCGAAGGCTACAGCCGCCAGCCGCTCAAGGCCGACGTGATTCCTGGCCTGGAACCCACCCAGCACTTCCCCCAAGGCGGTCGCCCACAAGGTCGCTTTGAGGGCCGTGGTGGTCCGCGTGGCAATGGCCCGGCCCGTGGTGGCGAACGCCGCTACAGCCACCCTGACAGCCGCCACGAAGGCCGCCATGAAGCGCGCCATCCGGAACACCGCCACGACCAACGTGCGGATCCACGCTTTGACGCCCGCTCCGGCGAGCGCCCCAGCTTTGGTGGCGACCGTGCGCCCGCCTGGCGCAACGAGCGCAGCAACGACCGTGGCAGCTTTGGTGGCGGTGCGCGCCGCGACGGCGATGGCGGCGGCTATGGCCGCAAAGGTGGCTTTGGTGACAACGCCCGCAGCGGCGGCGGCGGTGGCTGGGGCGCGCGCGCCGAAGCCCCGGCACGCAGCGGCGACTGGGGGCGTAAAAGCCCGGTAGGCGCCAAGGCGGGCGGCGGCGCTGGCAAGCCCTTCGTGCCGCACGACGCACGCAAGCGCCCAGCACGCTAAAGCCTGCGCCACCCCCCACGGGGTACGCGCCCTTGACTCAACGGCCCTGCGGGGCCGTTTTGCTTTTCTTTTGATAGCTGCTAGCGCTTATCCAGTAAGGCTTAGAGGCCTAAAACATCCTCAAAATAGGCCCATTCCAGTCGCGGCACCGCAGCTGGGACACAGCACCCCCTGGTAACGCCGACCTGGTGCCGGGTTTTTATGCATAAAAACCTGCTCTAAGCCGCATGGGGCAAGCGCAAGCAGCTCCTTTATGTATAGCGTTTGGCACGCAGGTTGTCCTTCATTTGCTGCAGGCGCTGCTGCAGTGGCGCACCAATGCGCAGCGCCACGCTGGTGGCCAGCACATCAATGATGAGCAGGTGCAGCAAGCGCGACACCATGGGGCTGTAGCGGTCGTAGCCCTCGGGGTGATCGGCCGCGAGGTGGATGGTGCAGGCCTGTGCCAGGGGTGAGCCGCTGGCCGTCAGTGCAATCGTCGTTGCGCCTTGCTGGCGTGCAATGTCGGCAGCGTCCATCAAATCGCGCGTGCGCCCGGAATTGCTGATGATGACGGCGCAGTCGCCCGGGCGCAGCAGCGTCGCGCTCATCACCTGCAAATGGCCATCGCTGGCGGCAATGCTGGTCACGCCCAGGCGAAAAAACTTGTGCTGCGCATCCTGCGCCACGATGCCGGAATTGCCTACGCCATAAAACTCTATGCGCCGCCCCGCGCACCAGCTCGCCACCAGTGCCTGCACCGCCTGCTCCAAAGCCTGCGGATCGGCAGCGTTGCGGTACTGCAAGAAAGCGGCCACGGCGTTGTCCACCACCTTGGGCAGCACCTCGGCACTTTCATCGTCGGCATCCACGCTGCGGTGAATGTAGGGCACGCCCTCATGGGCGCTGTCGGCCAGCTTGCGCTTGAAATCGGCCAGCCCCTCGTAGCCCATGCTGCGGCAAAAACGCACCACGGTAGGTTTGCTGACCTGGGCCTGCGCGGCCAATGCACGCACGGGCAAGCGCGTAAAAGCCAGAGGATCGGCCAGCACCACACGGGCCACACGCTGCTCGGCAGGCGCCAGGGAAGGAAGACAGGCAGTGATGCGTTCAAGCATGGAAAGCAAAAAACAACAAAGATGGAGCAAGGCGCAGCCCAGCAAAGCCAGCCCCGGCAGCGGGCCAGCGGCACGCACTGCAGCCAAAAATACCACGCGGTGCAAAGACTGTAGCGCGCAATGGCGCAGCAGCAGGCCTGAACGCCACCAGGCGGGCCTTGCATCTCCCCTACACTTGCGCCTTCGCGCGCCGCGTGCGCACGAGGACTGACCTTCAAGGATGTGCCGTATGAACCAGCTCGACGCCCTCAAACAATGCACCACCGTGGTGGCTGACACGGGCGACTTTCACCAACTCGCCCAGTTCCAGCCGCGCGATGCCACCACCAACCCTTCGTTGATTCTCAAAGCGGTGCAAAAAAGCGACTACGCGCCGCTCATGCACGAGACGGTGGCGCGCTTTCGCGGCCAGCCGCTGGAGGATGTGATCGACCACCTGCTGGTGCGCTTTGGCTGCGAAATCCTGCGCCACATTCCTGGGCGGGTGTCCACCGAAGTGGATGCGCGCCTGAGCTTTGACACCAGCGCCACCGTCACACGGGCGCAGCGCATCATTGAGCTGTACCAGGGCGCGGGCGTACACATTGACCGGGTGCTGATCAAAATTGCCGCCACCTGGGAGGGCATCGAAGCCGCGCGCCAACTGGAGCGCCAAGGCATCCACACCAACTTGACCTTGCTGTTCTCGTTTGCCCAGGCGGTGGCCTGCGGCCAGGCCAAGGTGCAGTTGATTTCCCCTTTCGTGGGACGCATTTACGACTGGTACAAAAAACAGGCCGGCAGCAGCTGGGACGAGGCTGCCATGCGCGGCGCCAACGACCCGGGCGTGCAGTCGGTGCGGCGCATTTATCACTACTACAAGCGCCACGGCATTGCTACCGAGGTGATGGGAGCGAGCTTTCGCAACATCGACCAAATCATCGCCCTGGCTGGCTGCGACCTGCTGACGATTGCCCCCGAGCTGCTGGCCCAACTGGCCGCCAGCGAGGCCCCGCTGCACGCCGCACTCAACGCTGAGGCCGCGCAAGGTATGGACCTTCCTCTGGTGCAGTACGACGAAGCCAGTTTCCGCTATGCCCTGAACGAAGATGCCATGGCCACCGAAAAGCTGGCCGAAGGCATTCGCGCTTTTGCCCAGGATGCAGCCAAGCTCGACCAACTGGTGCTGGCGGCCTGAGTAGCGACCCCAAACCACCCCCATGTATCCACGCTGTGACGAAACTGCCCCCTGGGCACTGCTGCAAGCTTATTTTGCCGATCACGGGCAAGCCTTCGATCTGCGCCAGGCCTTCACGCAAGACGCCCAGCGCTTTGCCCACTTCAGCCAGCAAGCGCCACTGGTGTTTGCCGACCTGTCGAAAAATCTCTGGGATCGCCGCAGCGAGGCGCTGCTGCTGGCTGTGGCCCAGGCCTGCCAGCTGCCCGCGCAACGCGACGCCCTGCTCACCGGCCAAGCGGTGAACCACACCGAGGGCCGTGCGGCGCTGCACACCCTGCTGCGCCGCCCTGCAGGGCAGGCGCTTACAGGCGATGCCCCCTGGGTAGCGCAGGCCCTAGAGCAAGTCCACACCACGCTCGACGCGCTGCTGGGCTACGCCGAGCAGGTGCGTGCGGATGCACAGATCACCGACATCGTCAACATCGGCATCGGTGGCTCGGATCTCGGGCCCCATATGGCAGTGCGTGCGCTGCAGCCCTACCACCTGCCGGGCAAGCGCTTTCACTTTGTCTCGAACATTGATGGCCACGGGCTGCAGCACATTCTCGGCCAGCTACAACCGCGCCACACCCTGTTCGTGGTGGCCTCGAAAACCTTCACCACACTGGAGACCATGACCAACGCGCGTGCTGCGCTGGAGTGGTTTCAGCAGCACAGCACGCCAGAAGAAGCCCCCGTGGCACGGCATTTTGTCGCCCTCACAGCGCACCCTGAAGTGGCGCAGGCCTGGGGCATCACGCGCAGTTTTAGCTTTTGGGAATGGGTGGGCGGGCGCTATTCACTGTGGTCGAGCATCGGTCTGACGCTGGCCATCGCCATTGGCAGCGAAGGTTTTCGCGCTCTGCTGGCCGGAGCACATGCCATGGACGAGCACTTTCGCACCGCCCCGCTGGCACACAACCTGCCTGTGCGCCTGGCGCTGCTGGATGTGTGGTATCGCAACTTTTACGGCTGGGGCAGTCGCTGCATCACGCCCTACCACAGCGGCCTGCAGCGCCTCCCCGCTTACCTGCAGCAACTGGAAATGGAAAGCAACGGCAAGCGTGTGGATCACGCCGGGCAGCCCCTCACGCTGGACACCAGCCCGGTGCTGTGGGGCGAGCACGGCAGCAGTGGCCAGCACGCTTTCTACCAAATGCTGCACCAGGGCACCCAGCCACAGCCCCTGGAAATCGTCGCTGTACGCGATGGCACCCACCCCCACCAAGAGCACCATGCCTTGCTCTTGGCCAGCGCGGTGGCGCAAACCCAGGCGCTGATGCTGGGCCGCGCCAGCGAGTGCGGCCACCGCCATTTCCCCGGCAACCGCCCCAGCACCTTCTTGCTGCTGGATACGCTGACGCCGCAAGCCCTGGGTGCCTTGCTGGCGCTGTACGAGCACCGGGTGTTTTGCAGCGCCAGCCTGTGGGGTATCAATCCGTTTGACCAATGGGGCGTGGAGCTGGGCAAGCAGCTGGCGCACGACCTGCGGGCACGCTTGCGCACAGGGGACATCTCTGGCCTGGACAGCTCCACCGCCGGGCTGCTGCAACGCTTGGCGGGTGGCTCCTCCCATCCAGCAGCCTGAGCCACATTCAGCGCACGGACGTGGCGCTGCGCACGCCAAATAAAAAGGCCGCAGAAACTGCGGCCTTTTGAAGTGTCTGAGGGGACACGGTGCAGCGCGCTTGCACGCGCTGCACTGGCTGGCATTACATGCCCATGCCACCCATGCCGCCCATGTCGGGCATAGCGGGAGCAGCAGCCTCGTCCTTAGGAGCGTCGGCCACCATGCACTCGGTGGTCAGCAGCAACGAAGCCACGGAGGCAGCGTTTTGCAAAGCCGTGCGGGTCACCTTGGTCGGGTCCAAAATGCCCATTTCCAGCATGTTGCCGTAGGTGTCGTTAGAAGCGTTGAAGCCGTAGTTGCCCTTGCCGTTCAGCACTTCGTTAACCACCACGCTGGCTTCACCGCCGGCGTTGTTGACGATCTCGCGCAGCGGCGCTTCGATGGCCTTCAGGATCAGCTTGATACCAGCGTCTTGGTCAGCGTTGTCACCCTTGATCTGGCCCACGGCTTGGCGAGCGCGCAGCAATGCCACGCCACCACCGGCCACAATGCCTTCTTCCACAGCAGCGCGGGTTGCGTGCAGAGCATCTTCCACGCGGGCTTTCTTTTCTTTCATCTCGACTTCGGTGGCAGCGCCCACCTTGATCACGGCCACGCCGCCAGCCAGCTTGGCCACGCGCTCTTGCAGCTTCTCGCGGTCGTAGTCGCTGGTGGCTTCTTCGATCTGGATGCGGATTTGCTTGACGCGTGCTTCGATGTCAGCAGCTTGGCCAGCACCGTCGATGATGGTGGTGTTTTCCTTGCCGATTTCCACGCGCTTGGCTTGGCCCAGATCGGCCAGGGTGACCTTCTCCAGGCTCAGGCCCACTTCTTCAGCGATGACCTTGCCGCCTGTCAGGATGGCGATGTCTTCCAGCATGGCCTTGCGGCGGTCGCCGAAGCCAGGAGCCTTGACAGCCACCACTTTCAGGATGCCGCGGATGGTGTTCACCACCAAAGTGGCCAGGGCTTCGCCTTCCACGTCTTCGGCAATGATCAAGAGCGGACGGCCAGCCTTGGCCACAGCTTCCAGCGTGGGCAGCAGGTCGCGGATGTTGCTGATTTTCTTGTCGAACAACAGCACGAAGGGGTTGTCCAGCAGGGCAACTTGCTTCTCGGGGTTGTTGATGAAGTAGGGCGACAGGTAGCCGCGGTCGAACTGCATGCCTTCCACAACGTCCAGCTCGTTGTTCAGGCTCTTGCCGTCTTCCACAGTGATCACGCCTTCCTTGCCCACTTTGTCCATGGCGCTGGCAATGATCTCGCCAATGCTGGTGTCAGAGTTGGCCGAAATCGAACCCACTTGGGCGATTTCCTTGGAGGTGGTGGTGGGCTTGGAAGCCTTCTTCAGCTCTTCCACCAGGGCAGCCACGGCCTTGTCGATGCCGCGCTTCAGATCCATGGGGTTCAGGCCAGCGGCCACGTACTTGGAGCCTTCGCGCACGATGGCTTGGGCCAGCACGGTAGCGGTGGTGGTGCCGTCACCGGCGTTGTCCGAAGTCTTGGAAGCCACTTCCTTCACGAGCTGCGCGCCCATGTTTTGCAGCTTGTCTTTCAGTTCGATTTCCTTGGCCACGGACACACCGTCCTTGGTCACGGTGGGGGCGCCGAACGAGCGCTCGAGCACCACGTTACGGCCCTTAGGGCCCAGGGTCACTTTGACCGCGTTGGCCAAAATGTTCACGCCTTCCACCATGCGAGCGCGGGCTTCGCCGCCGAAAACTACGTCTTTTGCTGCCATGTTTGGCTCCTACAAAATATGGGTCAAATATGCTGCTAAGGCTTATCTAGCAAGCGCTAGCAGCTATGAAAACTAGAGTAAATCAGCGAATTACTGTTCCACGACGGCAAACAGATCGTCTTCTTTCATGACCAACAGCTCATCGCCGTTGATCTTCACGGTCTGGCCGCTGTATTTGCCGAACAGCACGCGGTCGCCCTTCTTGACGCTCATGGCAACGCGGTTGCCGTTGTCGTCGAGCTTGCCTGGGCCCACGGCCAGAACTTCACCTTGGTCAGGCTTCTCGGCAGCGTTGTCAGGAATGACGATGCCCGAGGCGGTCTTGGTTTCGTTTTCGAGGCGCTTGACGATCACGCGATCGTTCAGAGGACGAAGGTTCATAGCATCTCCTGCAGAGGAAACAAAGGACAAACAAAACAGCCTGCATGCAGACTGTGGTGATGGATGGGAGCCAAGGCCACGGTTTGGTGTTAGCACTCAACTCCAACGAGTGCTAATGATAAGGGTGATTGCCAGCGTTTCAAGAGGCAAACTTGCAGAATCTGGGGAAATAGGGTCGGCCCGGCACACGCCCGCCTGCCGCCCTGCGGCCCCAGCAGCGCTGCCTGCTCTTTTTCTAGCCCAAATGGCCTCTAAGCCGCACCAGGCAAGCGCTAGCAGCTATTAAAAAGTGCGGCTACAGTCGGCCCATGAACACCTCTGCCGCGCCTTCTGCGTCCGAACACATCCCTTTGGCCGAGCGCCTGCGCCCACGCCACCTGGGCGAGGTGATAGGCCAGCAGCACATCCTGGGCCCGGGCATGCCGCTGCGCCTGGCGTTTGAGTCCGGACGGCCCCATTCATGCATCTTTTGGGGGCCGCCAGGGGTGGGCAAAACCACCATCGCACGGCTGATGGCCGATGCGTTCGACGCGCAATTCATCAGCATCAGCGCGGTGCTGGGCGGGGTGAAAGACATCCGCGACGCGGTCGAGCAAGCCCAGGCCGCGCGCCACGGGCTGCTAGCGCAGCGCAGCATTGTGTTTGTCGATGAGGTACACCGCTTCAACAAAAGCCAGCAAGATGCCTTCTTGCCGCACGTAGAAAGCGGGCTGTTCACCTTTGTCGGCGCCACCACCGAGAACCCCTCGTTCGAGGTGAACAGCGCCCTGCTCTCGCGCGCCACGGTGTATGTGCTGCAACCCTTGGGCAGCGAAGAATTACAGCAAATTGTGGCCAAAGCCCAAGCTCAGCAAGCGCTACCAGCTATAGAAAATGAAGCACTGACAACGCTCATTGCCTATGCCGATGGCGACGCGCGGCGCCTGCTCAACACCCTGGAAACCCTGGCCATCAGTGCCGCACAAGCGGGCATCTCACCTATCACCGCCACTTGGCTGCAGCAGGTGCTGGGCCAGCAGCTGCGCCGCTACGACAAGGGTGGCGAACACTTTTACGACACCATCAGCGCGCTGCACAAAAGCGTGCGCGGCTCCGACCCCGATGCCGCGCTGTACTGGCTGGTGCGTATGCTCGATGGCGGCGTCGATCCCACCTACCTGGTACGGCGCATCGTGCGCATGGCCTGGGAAGACGTGGGCCTGGCCGACCCACGCGCGCTGCACATTGCCAACGATGCCGCCGCCACCTACGAGCGCCTGGGCAGCCCCGAAGGCGAGCTGGCCCTGGCGCAGGCCGTGCTGTATCTGGCCGTGGCCCCCAAAAGCAACGCCGGTTATGTGGCCTACAAACGCGCACGGGCGCTGGTGCAGCAGGACGGCAGCCGCCCGGTACCGCTGCATTTGCGCAACGCCCCCACCCAGCTGATGCAGCAGCTGGACTACGGCAAGGGCTACCGCTACGCCCACGACGAAGAAGATGGCTTTGCCGCTGGAGAGAACTATTTTCCCGACGGCCTGCAGCCGCCACCGCTGTACCAACCTGTGGCGCGCGGCTTGGAAATCAAAATTGGCGAAAAAATGGCGGCGCTGCAAGCCCGCAACGCCGCCGCACGGCAAGCCGCGACGCCAACTGCCAAGCCGCCTGCGCCTGCGCCTGCGCCTGCAGCCGAGGGTTAATCAAAAATCTCGCTCAGCCACGACTTGGGCTTTTTGTAGTGCCCCTGGGGACGCGCGTCGTAGCGCGGATCGGCAGAGGGTTTGGAATCGCTGTAGCCACGAGCGTCACGGGAATCGCTACGGTACGGCTGGGCAGAGCGCTGTGGCTGCGCGAGAGACGCCGAGCGCTCGATGATTTTGTCCAGCTCACCGCGATCAAGCCACACCCCCCGGCACGAGGGGCAATAGTCAATCTCGATACCCTGGCGCTCGGCGATGACCAGCTGGGGCTCTTTGCACACGGGACACTGCATCTCATACTCCTGTGGGATGGAGCTAAAGAGGAGTGCCCGTGCAGCGCAAAGTTCCTGCACCTCACTGCAACGACTTCAGCTGCTGGGCGTGAAACGCCAAGTGCTCGCCGATGAAACTGGCGATGAAGTAGTAGCTGTGGTCGTAGCCCGGCTGCAGGCGCAGCGTCAGCGGATGTCCCGCTGCGGCGCAGGCCGCCTGCAAGCGCTCAGGCTGGAGCTGGGTGGCTAAAAACTCATCGTCCGCGCCTTGATCCACCAGCAGGGGCAAGCGTTCTGTGGCGCTGGCCACCAGTGCCACCGCATCGTGCGCGGCCCAGGCGGCGCGGTCCTCGCCCAGGTAGGCGCTGAAGGCTTTTTGCCCCCACGGCACCTGGCTGGGTGCGACGATGGGCGAGAACGCCGACACGCTGGCATAGCACCCAGGATGGCGCAGCGCCAAGGTCAGCGCCCCGTGCCCGCCCATGCTGTGGCCACAAATGGCGCGCCGCTGGGTGGTGGGAAAGTGCTGCTCGATCAGCGCGGGCAGCTCCTGCACCACGTAGTCTTCCATGCGAAAGTGCGGCGCCCAGGGTGCCTGCGTGGCGTTCAGGTAAAAGCCCGCGCCCTGGCCCAGATCGTAGGCCGGATCGTTGGCCACGGCCTCACCGCGTGGGCTGGTGTCTGGGGCCACGAGAATCAGCCCGTGCTGCGCAGCGTGCTGCTGCGCCCCGGCCTTGGTGATGAAGTTCTGCTCGGTGCAGGTCAGGCCCGAGAGCCAATACACCACCGGGCAGCGCTCCCCAGCCAGGGCCGCCGGGGGCAGGTACACGCCCAGCCGCATCGCGCAGCCCAGCGTACTGCTGGCGTGTTGCCACACCTCTTGCCGACCGCCAAAGCAAGCGTGTTGTTCGATACGCTCCATGGAAAAGCTCCTCATTCAATAGCTGCTTGCGCTGATCAATACTGGGTTTCAGGGCTTTTTCGTCCTCAAACCGAGTTATGCGTAGTGAACCACGCTGCGAATCGACTTGCCCTCGTGCATGAGGTCAAAAGCGTGGTTGATGTCGGTCAGGCCCATGGTGTGCGTGACAAAAGGCTCCAGCTGAATCTTGCCGCTCATCGCGTCTTCAACCATACCGGGCAGCTCGCTGCGGCCCTTGACGCCGCCAAAGGCCGAACCCAGCCACTTGCGCCCCGTCACCAGCTGGAATGGGCGGGTGGAAATCTCTTTGCCCGCACCGGCCACGCCGATGATGACGCTCTGGCCCCAGCCACGGTGCGCGCACTCCAGCGCGGCGCGCATCACTTCTACATTGCCGATGCACTCAAAGCTGTGGTCCACGCCCCAGCCGGTCATCTCAACAATCACTTGCTGGATGGGCTTGTCAAAGTCTTTAGGGTTGATGCAGTCGGTAGCACCGAACACCTTGGCCAGATCGAATTTGCTGGGGTTGGTGTCGATGGCAATGATGCGCCCGGCCTTGGCCAGCTTGGCGCCCTGGATTACCGCCAGGCCGATGCCCCCCAGACCGAACACGGCCACCGTATCGCCCTCCTGCACCTTGGCGGTGTTTTTCACCGCGCCCAGGCCTGTGGTCACGCCGCAGCCCAGCAGGCACACCTGCTCGGGGTTGGCGTTGGGGTTAACCTTGGCCAGCGACACCTCGGCCACCACGGTGTATTCGCTGAAGGTGCTGCAGCCCATGTAGTGGTAGATGGGCTGGCCGTTGTAGCTAAAGCGCGTGGTGCCGTCAGGCATCACACCTTTGCCTTGCGTGGCGCGCACGGCCACGCACAGGTTGGTTTTGCCGCTCTTGCAAAACAGGCACTCGCCGCACTCGGCGGTGTAGAGCGGAATGACGTGGTCGCCGGGCTTCACGCTGGTCACGCCCTCGCCCACCTCCACGACGATGCCCGCGCCTTCATGGCCCAAAACAGCGGGGAACACGCCCTCGGGATCCTCGCCGCTCAGGGTGAAGGCGTCGGTGTGGCACACGCCGGTGTGGGTGATGCGCACCAGCACCTCGCCCTTTTGCGGCGGTGCCACATCGATTTCAACGATTTGCAGGGGTTGACCCGGGGCAAAAGCAACAGCGGCACGAGATTTCATGGCAATCCTTCACAACGTCACAAACGAAAAGCAACAAAAAAGTAAGCCGCGCAGCTTAGCGCAGCACCCTTCATTGCGGCAGTGACTGGACACAAAGCCCCATCAACAAAAAAGCGCGCTACCGAATTGATAGCGCGCTTTCTTTATGTAGCAACCGCACCATTGCGCTCACGCCCTACGTTTGGCACTTGCTGAACGCTTTGCCGCGCCGTGGTGCATACGTGGGGCGCAACCGTGCCAACGGTTTGCACGGCTTCGCGTGGCACTTCCAAGCCCCACAGGTGGGGCGCAACTCGTCGCCCAATACGATGCGCGCGCTGCCAGTCTTCCAAGCCCCACAGGTGGGGCGCAACTTGTTTTCCCGCCGCATGGTCAAGGACGATGCCTTCCAAGCCCCACAGGTGGGGCGCAACGAGCTGTCTTGCACCATGCTTTCCACGGGCTGCTTCCAAGCCCCACAGGTGGGGCGCAACCGCCAATCAGGCGCCTCTTGCTCTGTGTATTCCTTCCAAGCCCCACAGGTGGGGCGCAACGCAGCGATGGTGCCAGCTTCTTCCTTCGCGTACTTCCAAGCCCCACAGGTGGGGCGCAACCGAAGCGTTTGAGTTCGGGGCGTCGTACTACTCTTCCAAGCCCCACAGGTGGGGCGCAACCATTTCTCTGGGCAGTAAAGCGCAGCGCGCACCTTCCAAGCCCCACAGGTGGGGCGCAACCGCACACAGCCCGCTGATTTTGGGTCGGTGGACTTCCAAGCCCCACAGGTGGGGCGCAACGTGGCGCCCTGGATGATTTTCAGCTTGAGCTTCTTCCAAGCCCCACAGGTGGGGCGCAACGACATTGCCAAGTCTGACCAAGTGGGCGGCATCTTCCAAGCCCCACAGGTGGGGCGCAACGGTGTGCGGGCTTTGCAGCCGCGCTCCTTGATCTTCCAAGCCCCACAGGTGGGGCGCAACGTGCAGCGCCACTGTTTGCGGCGCTTTGTGCTCTTCCAAGCCCCACAGGTGGGGCGCAACTTCATTTTCTTTACTCCTATGGATGGCCTATAACTTCCAAGCCCCACAGGTGGGGCGCAACACTGCGGAGCGGGCGATTTCGACCATTTCGTCCTTCCAAGCCCCACAGGTGGGGCGCAACGCGCTCGCGAATATCTAGCTCGCGCGCCTTGACTTCCAAGCCCCACAGGTGGGGCGCAACATGGATAGCTGCAGCACTGCGCTCACGCCAAACTTCCAAGCCCCACAGGTGGGGCGCAACCTTTTGCAGAAAGCGTTTTCGCCGATGTTGTACTTCCAAGCCCCACAGGTGGGGCGCAACAAGCTGCTCATCTACGACGATGAGGGGCATCCCTTCCAAGCCCCACAGGTGGGGCGCAACCGCGCCATCTTGCAGTGCTGGGAGGCGTATAAGCTTCCAAGCCCCACAGGTGGGGCGCAACACCGGCCCTGGCGAAAGTTCAGGGACGGCGCCTCTTCCAAGCCCCACAGGTGGGGCGCAACGCCGCAGCGCGTGATCGCTGGGACATTGAGCTCTTCCAAGCCCCACAGGTGGGGCGCAACTAGAGAAAAATCTTCAATTTCTCTTGTATATCAAGGAGTTAGCGTTTTGAAATTGATTTCACCCTTTTCAAATGTAGCTTCCTAAGTCATTGATTTATATGACCGAAACCTGATGCATTAAAAAAGGGTTAAACACAATCCAGCTCCAAACTGGCTATGTCAGCCACGCTGGGCGGCGCAGCCTCCAGCGCATCGCAAGAGACACTGCCCAGCCCATAGCTGCGATGGTTGCCAATGGCCTGATAGGCCAAGGCACGGAACTTGGCCGCATCGGCAATGCGTGCGCGTATGCCCAGGTCTGCCACGCTAGTGAGCCAGACTTTGCGCTGGCGGTCTTGCGGCCCGACCAAGGCCACAGCTTGCAGGCCGACTTTGACATGCTCCTGCACCAGTCCGGTCAGGCCCGTTTGCTGCTCCAGGTACGCCAGAAAATGCGCTGCCATATCTTTTTTCAGGCGGCCATAGGTGTCCCAAGGTGACTGCGTGTATTTTTTTCCGCTGGCATTGCGACGGCTGATGGCATAGCTCAGGCGCAGGCTAATGCTGGCAATGTCCCCTTCAGTGCCTTCAAAAGCGGGGGCAGGCTCGGTGCGCAAATAGGTAAAAGTGCCGCTGGCCTGCGTGATGCTGTGGGGTGCTACAGCACCATCAGGGCAAACCAAACCCAGCACCTTGCCATTGCGCAGCACTTTGAAGGGAATGTCTTGCTTGTTGGTGAGCTGGGTGCACCAGCAGTGCATGTCCCACGGGGTGGGGAAGTGGTCGGCCACAAAGCGGTGCACCACATGGCTTACTGCGACAGGGTTGGGGGTTGTGGTGCTCATGCGTCTATCTCCAGTTTTTCCAGCCATGCAATGCCTTTTTTGCCAAAGTGCAGTGGCCCCACGCTGGCAGAGCGAATGGCGTCGTACAGCTCTTGCTCCAGCTGGGGCTGGCCCTGCAGGGTAAAGCGCAGGGTGCCGTCTTTTTTGATGACACCGGCAGGGGCCATGAGGGGTCTGCCTTTGGCATCGCTCACCGGCATGGGTAAGTCCACGCTGTAGGGCAGGCGGTTGGAGTATTGGTAGCGGCCAGAGGCGAACTTGAACAAGTCTTTGGCCGTTACTGCGCCTACACTGCCCGTCATGGCAATACCAGACAAATTACCGTTGGGGTTGAGCACTTGCGCGGCAATCAACGCTTGTTTGCGCTCAGGTGGCAATTGCTTGACTTTGGCCACCACCAAGGCAGAGGCCAGCCACCATTGGCTGTCTATGGTGGCTGCAGCTTTGTCTGTGCCACTGGCTTTTTCTTGGGCCTTGTGGGCAAAGTCATGCGCCTCTTGCGCTAGATGTTTTTGTAGCGCAGCCAGCAAGTTGGGATAGGGGCTGGCGTAGGTTTGGCCGCTGTCTTTAGCCTGCTTTTGTGCGGCTTTGACAGCTTCGTCTTGCTCGGCTTGCAGTGTGGACAAGCGATGCAGCAACTGTGAGGGCGAAGCCGGTGTCCATACTTCTGCTGACAGCGGTATGGACGTGCCTCCCAAGATGCCAAAGGCATGGGTTTCCAGCTGCGCCATATTCAGCCCTAAAAAGCCAAACAAATAGCGTGCTGCTTCGCTGTGTTGATACAGACCATCGCGCTCAATCAAGCCTGCACCGCCGCTTTGGATGGGGTTGGGTACAGCGCTGGTGAGCGTGGTGGTTTGCGAGTACAGCGCCGTGTGCTGCACATGGGCTTGGCCATGGGCAAAGGCGCGCAGGGCCAGGTGCTCCGGCTCCAGCATTTCCAGCCGCCGCACCTCGCCCACCAAACGGGCCAGCACGCCTTTGACCGTGTTGTCATAACTCTCGGGCACGCGGTATTGCATGGCGGGGTTGGCCGCTTGCAATTGCCGCAGGTAGGGCAAGGGGCCGCTGCCCGTTTCTGTGGTGCGGCTCGCTTCTGGTGGTGTGTGTTCTGCCTCCGGCCTTTGCAGGCCTTTGATGGACTTGGACAGATCAGAGCCACTGGTAAAGCGCGCAGACCCGCCCGGTGATTGGGCCAGGCTGTTGCTCCAGCTGCTCTCAAAGCGCAGGGTCAGTTCCAACATACAAGCTCCTGTACCTGTGGGCTTAGGCTTGTGCTTGGTCTGCTGCTGGGGCTTCTTTTTTGCCTTTGGTCTTGCCTTGGGCCTTCTTTTTATCTTGCTCACGCAGTGCTTTGGCTTGTGCCGCCAATTGGGCTTCGTAGGCTTCGTCGCTTAACTCCACTTCGGTGTAGTACTGGGCAAAGGCTTGGCTGGGCTGGCTTTCGGCCACAGCAGTGTTGCCACCTGCGGCGCGAAAGACTTTGCCGCTGTCGTTGTAGTCCACTACCACCGACTGCATTTGCACATAGCCTTTGCCTTGGCGGATATAGAGGGTCTGCAGTAGTTCAGTGACTTCTTTGCACAGCAGGCGCAGCGCATCGTCATTGAGCAAGATGCCCGCCTCACCCAGCTGGTGCACGGCCCCGACGCGCACGGCTTTTTTCACAAAGCGCGCAGCCGGTTGCAGACCTGCCGGGGCCAAGGCTTGGAGATAAGCAGTGATGTTTTGGGCCAATGCACGGCCAGTGCCAATGCTGACCTGGTGGTCGTAGGCCGAGCGGCCCAGGCTGTTTTCCAGCGGAATAAATTGCAGGTCTTCAATGGACAGGCTGGCTTTGCCTTCATAGACCAAGTCTTTGCCAGTTTTGAAATAGGAGTAAAGCGAGTCTTTGCCATCACCCGTCACACGGGCTTTGGCATTGGTGCCTTGGTTAAAGGCAAGTTGGGGCTTTTCGGAGCACAGGTCGGTGACATACAGCGGTGATTTGCGAGGGAAGCCACCACCATCCACGGTAATCAAATAGCCGCGCACCAAGCCGTGCAAGCTAGCCAACACGTTGGCGACGTTGTCGGGGGTGACGCGGGCCAGGCCAAAAGAGACTTCGCGGAAGATTTCAGCGCGCACGCATTCCGAACTCACAATCAATTGCGCCTGCGCCAAGGCGGGGTCATCCAGGCGCATGACTTTGTTGCCTTTTTCACCGTTGGCTGATTCTTGCGACAGCCTCTGCATGGGGTCATAGCCGCGCAGTTTCGGGAACATGTGGTTTTTCACTACCTCGCTTGCTGATGGGTTCCACACAGGAAACGCCCCGTTGTGATTGACCACACCTTCGCCCGTGGCGGTCAGATAAAAATCAACGCTTTTAATGCCTGCGATTGCCATGGTGTCTCCTTGTGAATGAATGGAAAAAGCTAAACAGAAGTGGTTTTGAACAGCTGCAAAAAGTCCCAGCCTGTAGCGCTGCGCAGGCGCTTGGCTTGCACCAGGCCAAGCAGCAAGCTATCGAGCTGCAGATAGTAGTAGCTGGCTTCGTGCGGGGTGGTACTGGAGATGACCACGGGGTGGTCACGGTGCAGTGCCTGGTAGCGCAGGCCTTCCCAGCGCTTGTGTTTACTCGCTTGTGTGCCGAGTTTTTTGAGCGGTGGTGCAGGCACGTTCAGGCGCACGCTGTCGAGCACGTCCAGCGGTTTTTGCGTCCATGCGCGATAGGTGTTTTCTTCCTCGTCACTGCGAAAGTTCAAAGGGTCGGTCATCAATTGGGTGGGCGGCCAATCGCTGGCCCATAACAACTGCATCGCTGTGAACTGGTCGCGGTGAAACTGCAATTTCACCGGCAATACAAAGTAAGACCGCGCACGCAGCGAGCGCGAGGCCAAACGATCATCCTTCTTAGTTTTGCTCTTGGCTTTGAGCGCAGCAGGCAAGCGCACAGGGTCAAAGGTGTCTTGCTCAAACAGTTTGCGGCTGCCCTCCAGCACCTGTTCTTGATCGCCTGCGTAGGCGTTGGCGGCTTCTGGGGTCTGATGAAACTGCGCGTATAGCGTGTAGAGCTGCTCCAGCGTGACCTCGTCCTGCGCGGGCAATTGCTGGCGCAGGTAGTGGGTAAACGCAGCCGTGCGCTGGGCTTGGTACAGGTTTTTCAGTTGGCTGGCATTAGCCAGTGCGCCCGTTTTTTCACTGTTGGCCCAGCAGTAGTGAATGTGGGCGTGTTGGTGCTCTCCGAAGCGGTTGCAGCGGCCTACGCGCTGCAGGAAGTTTTCTGCGGTGGTGGCTTCGGTATGCAGTTCCTGCGTGCTGATGTTCAAGCTGGCTTGCACGATGGGGCCAGAGATCAGCACGGGCCGCTGCGCAGCCGGTGCTTGCTTGCCGTAAGTGGCCATGACGCGCTGTAGCAGCCCTTGCTTGTCGTGCGGCGTGTAGCGACTGTGAAAGCAAATGACGTTGCTTCCAGCCCTGTGCCGCGCCACGCTGCAGGCTTGGGCCAGCGTGGCGGTGTTGCTGATGACAAAAGCGCCTTCGGCAAAAGCCGTTTGCCCCAGCCACGGGTTTTGCTGCGTGTGTTCTGCGCCTTGGTACACGCTACCGGGCCACTGCTGCAGCGTCAGTGTGTACGGGTGGCTGTGTAGCGCAGGCATGGCCACGGTGGATTTGGCGCTGATGTGCAGCTGTGCCAGCAGGTACGGGTTGGGCGTAGCAGATACCAACAACGTAGCGCCTTGGCTGCTGGCGCGCAAGTGCATGACTTCGCGGAACATCAGGCTGATGCCGGGGATGTCAAACAGCTCATGAAACTCATCAAACACCACATGGCTGCGTGCCAATTCGCTAATCCAGTCCAGCCGCTCATGCGAGAGCATGGATTTGCACAACTGGTCGATGGTGGTGATGACCAAGTCGCCACTGCCTTGCTGGGCCTCGGGTGTGTCTATGACTTGGCCATCGCCTGTTGACCAGCGCTGCACATGACCCAGCAGCAGCTCTACTCGGGTGCGTACTTGATATTCATACACCAGTTCTTCAAACAGACCTTCGCCAATGGCAGTGCGCGGCACCAACACAAAAATGCGCGGCGCTGCCACTCCTGCACTTTGGGCACACAGCGCCAAGGTGTGTAAAAACACCTTGCTTTTGCCACTGCCCGCCGGGCCTTGCAGCACGGCGATGCCTTTGCGCTGGGCGAGTGTGCACAGCTGGATGGCGGCCTGCGTCTGCGCATCGGTGCGGCTGCCCGCAAATTGCTCTGCGTAGCGCACCACCAGGGCGTTGATTTCCGCATAGACCTTGGGGGCCGCAGCCTTGCTTTCAGTGGCTGTATCCCATGCAGGCAGGGTGTTGCACTGCAAGTGCTCCATCAATTGCGCGGCACTCAGGCGCGAAACAATGCGGTCTGCACTGACTACACAGGCGCGGATGGCGGTTTGGTAGGCTTCGCGCTGAATGGCATCTGCGGCTTTTTCTCCTGCGTCTGCGTAGTAAGGCTTAAAGCCTGGCGTACCCACACCAGAGATATGAGCAGGTGCATCGCTCAGAGCGGGGAGCGTTTCCCACTGGGCCATCGCTGCGAGCAGCTGCTTCAAGACCGCGTAGGCTTGTTCTAACCCCCATCCATGCGCTGCCAACGCGCGGCCAATGCTGCTGGCTTGTGACCAATGTTGGCTCTCATCTGCACTGCGCAAGGGTTTGGCGTGATGCCAGTAGATGGCATAGGCCACGTAGTCGATACGTGAGGTTTCTTTCGATTGCGCCCCTATCGCTTGGCGAAAGCCCTCCGAGGTGCAAAACAGACGAAACAACCACCAGCTCACTTCTTGGTGTCGAGGGTGACCAAAGCTGCCTTTTGGTGCCTCAGTGGCAGTGGATGGCATTTCAATTTGCACCCCCTCTTCGACAGACCAAGCGTTCGTATCTGTGCTTTGCCTGACATCTTGCTTAGCAACCAAGTCTTGGATGTAGCTTTGGAAATGGGGATCGAGCTTGCCAATGTCGTGCAGCAAACCGGCCCAGTAGGCCAGCTTGCCAATGGTGCTGGCGCTCAACGCCTGATTGTCTCCACGGTCTGCAGCATAGCTTTGGGTTGCCAATTGGCGTGCCACCCGCGCCACCATCACGCTGTGCGCGGCCAGCAGTTGGCCTTGTGAATTTGCGTAGAACTGCATTTCTCCCACCCTAATTTTTTTAATTTGAGTTATTGAGCGTAATTGTTTTTCAGGGCCAAAGAAAAAAGCGCGCTACCGAATTGATAGCGCGCTTTCTTTGTGTAGCTTGGTAGGCCCCCGCGGAGTCGAACCGCGCACCAACGGATTATGAGTCCGCTGCTCTAACCAAGCATGAGCTAGGGGCCCGCTTGCCAGTGGCTAGCAAAGCCGGTGATTCTAGTACGGGGTTAGCGCCGGTGGCTCAAAGCGTTGCTCACCAGGCGGGAGGTAATGTCCACAATTTCAATCATGCGGTCGTAGGCCATGCGCGTGGGGCCGATCACACCCAAGGTGCCAACCACCTGGCCATCCACCTCGTAGGGCGCACTGACCACCGACAGGTCTTCAAACGGCATCACCTGGCTTTCGCCACCAATGAAAATACGCACCCCCTCGGCCTGGCTGGAAACATCGAGCAGGCGCAGGATTTGCGTTTTTTGCTCAAACAAATCAAACGCCCGCCGCAGGTTGTGCATGTCGCTGGAAAATTCGCTCACCGCCAGCAAGTTGCGTTCGCCGGAGATGACCACATCGTCCTGGGCCTGCGACAGGGCCTCGCTGCCCACGTTCACGGCCGCCTGCATCAGTGCGGCCACTTCGCCGCGCAAGCGTTCGACCTCGGTTTTCAGGCGCTCGCGCACCTGCTCCATCGTCATACCGGCGTAGTGGGTGTTGAGAAAGTTGGCGGTTTCGATCAACTGCGTGGGGGTGTAGTCCACGTCGGTGAAGATCACCCGGTTTTGCACATCCCCCTCGGGCGAGACGATGATCACCAGCAAGCGCCCCTGCGACAGGCGCAAAAACTCAATGTGCCGAAACACTGAGGCGCGCCGCGGCGCCATTACCACGCCCACAAACTGCGACAGGTTCGACAGCAGCTGCGCCGCATTCGCAATCACTTTTTGCGGCTGCTCGGGCGCCAGCTCGGGGGCGTTGAGCTGGTGGCGCTGCACCGTCAGCATGGTGTCCACAAACAGGCGGTAGCCCTTGGCTGTAGGCACGCGACCTGCAGAGGTGTGGGGGCTAACAATCAGGCCCAGCTCCTCCAGGTCGGCCATGACGTTGCGAATGGTGGCAGGCGAGAGCTCCAGCCCCGAAGCCTTGGACAAGGTGCGCGAGCCCACCGGCTGCCCCTCAGCGATATAGCGCTCTACCAGCGCTTTGAGCAACAACTTGGCGCGTTCATCGAGCATCCGCTGATTTTAATGATGTAATTTCAGCCATGACGCCACGCTTTCACCACGTTGCATTGATCGGCAAATACCAGCCGACGGTGCCCGGCACCACGGTCTGCCACTCGCGCGCCATCATGCAAAACATTGCCCAGTTTCTGGAGCGCCAAGGCTGCCAGGTATCACTGGAGGCCGAAACCGCCAGCAACACCGGCCTGAGCCACTACGACACGATTGATGCCGATGCCATTGGCCTGCAGTGCGATCTGGGCCTGGTCGTAGGGGGCGACGGCACCATGCTGGGCATCGGGCGGCGCCTGGCGCGCTACGGCACCCCGCTGATCGGCATCAACCAAGGGCGCCTGGGCTTCATCACCGACATCGCCTTGGCCGACTACCCGGCCATCTTGCCTGCCATGCTGCAAGGCGAGTACGAAGAAGACCAACGCCCCTTGATGCACGCCAGCGTGATGCGCGACGGCGAATGCGTGTTTGAAGCCCTGGCCATGAACGACGTGGTGGTGGCGCGCGGGGCCACAGCCGCCATGGTGGAGTTGCGCGTGGAGGTCGATGGCCACTTCGTGGCTACCCAGCGCGCGGACGGCATGATCATCTCCTCGCCAACCGGCTCCACGGCCTACTCCCTGTCTGCCGGAGGGCCGCTGCTGCACCCGCTGGTGGGCGGCTGGGTGGTGGTGCCGATTGCACCGCACACGCTCTCGAACCGCCCCATCGTCTTGCCCGACAGCACCGAAATTGCCATTGAACTGGTGGGCGGGCGCGACATCAGTGCCAATTTCGACATGCAATCGCTCACCTCGCTGCTGCATGGCGACCGCATTTTGGTGCGCCGCTCCGAGCACTGCGTGCGCTTTTTGCACCCCCGAGGTTGGAATTACTTTGCCACGCTGCGCAAAAAATTGCGCTGGAACGACGGAGGCTCCTGAGCATGGCGCTGCTGCGCATGGCGCTGCGCGATTTCGTCATCGTGCAGCAGCTTGACATCGACCTGCACGCAGGCTTCACCGCTCTCACGGGTGAAACGGGTGCCGGCAAATCCATTTTGATCGACGCCCTGCAACTGGCCCTGGGCGCGCGTGCCGATGCCTCGGTGGTGCGTGAAGGCGCGCGCCAAGCCGACATCAGCGCCGAATTTGACCTGCCCGAGGAACTCGCGGACTGGCTGGAGCACGGCGGCTTTGAAGGCGGCACCAGCTTGCTGCTGCGCCGCGTCATCGACCCGCAGGGCAAAAGCCGCGCCTGGATCAACGGCAGCCCGGCCACTGCCACGCAACTGCGCCACCTGGGGGCCCAGCTGGTGGACATCCATGGCCAGCACGCCTGGCAAAGCCTGACCCAGCCCGACGCCGTGCGCCGCCTGCTCGATGCCTACGCCCAGCTGCACGACGGCGCCCTGCGCCAGGCCTGGACGCAGTGGCGCGCCGCCCAGCACGCGCTGGCCCAGGCGCGCACGCTGCAAGAAACCGCCCTGCGCGAGCGCGAACGGCTGCTGTGGCAGATTGGCGAGGTGCAAAAACTCGCCCCCGGCCCGCAGGAGTGGGACGAGCTGCAGGCACAGCACACCCGCCTGTCGCACGCCCACACCCTGCAGGGCAGCGCCACCCAGGTGCTGGCTTTGCTCGAAGGCGAAGGCATGGGCGCGCGCAGCGCCTTGGTGCGGGCGCAGCAGCTGCTGGCCCAGCAGGCGCACCTGGAGCCACGCTTTGAACCCGTGGCACAAGAGCTGGCCTCCAGCCTGGCGCAGGTGGAAGACGCGCGCCACGCCCTGCACAGCTACCTGCGCCACACCGACCTCGACCCCCAGCACCTGCAAGCGCTGGATGAGCGCCTGGCCGCCTGGCTGGCGCAGGCACGGCGCTACAAATGCCCGCCAGCCGAATTGCCCCAGCTACTGCTCAGCTGGCAGCAAGAATTACAACGGCTGGACGCCGCCGCCGACCTCAGCCCGCTGCTGGCGCAAGAGCAGCAGTGCGCGCGCAGCTACCACGCCCTGGCGCAACAGCTCAGTGCGCAGCGCCGCAGCGCCGCGCCCCGGCTGGCCCAGGCCATCAGTGCAGCTATGCAGGGTTTGGGCATGACCGGGGGCACGTTTGACGTGCGCATCAGCCCCTGCGAAGCCGGGCCCCAGGGGCTGGATGCGGTGGAGTTTCTCGTCGCCAGCCATCCCGGCGTCACGCCCCGGCCCGTGGGCAAAGTGGCCTCGGGCGGCGAGCTGTCGCGCATTGCCTTGGCCATTCACGTGTGTACCAGCGAGCTGGGCCAGGCGGGCACGCTGATCTTTGACGAAGTCGATGCCGGTATTGGCGGCGCGGTGGCCCAAACCGTCGGCCAGCTCATGCAGCGCCTGGGGCGCGACCGCCAGGTGCTGGCCGTGACCCACCTGGCGCAGGTCGCAGCCTGTGCCGACCAGCACCTGGTGGTCCACAAGCAGCGCAGCACGCAAGGCACCAGCAGCAGCGTCACTCCCGTGATGCACGATGAGCGGGTGCGCGAGATTGCCCGTATGCTGGGGGGCGCCCATCTCTCGGCCACCACCTTGGCGCATGCGCGCGAAATGCTGGGCCTGGCTGCAAGCGAGCACGCCCCCGGCGCCGCCTGCACCCCCCACTGATCGACCCCGCCGCGCCGCGCTACCCGCACGGCAGGCCCAACCCAGGAGAGCCCACCCATGGCCCTTGACATCGTTTTGCTCACCGGCATGTCCGGCTCGGGTAAATCCGTCGCACTGCACGCGTTGGAAGATGCCGGTTACTACTGCGTGGACAACCTGCCCCCCGAACTGCTGGGGGCTTTTGTCGCGCTGGAGCACCAGCACCACAGCAACCGCGTGGCCATTGCCGTGGACGTGCGCAGCGTCACCGGCCTGCCACAACTGCCCCAGCAGCTGCAACTGCTGCGCGCCCAAGGTGTGCGCGTGCGCCCGCTGTTCCTGGACGCCTCCACCGGCACGCTGGTGCGGCGCTTTTCTGAAACACGGCGCCGCCACCCGCTGAACACGCACAACGGGCCTGCGGGGCGCCAACACCTGGTGCAAACCATTGAGCGCGAACGCGAGCTGCTGGCCGAGCTGCGCGCCCAGGCCCATGTGATTGACACCAGCCAGCTGCGCACCTCGCAGCTGCAAACCACCATCAAGGAACTGCTGGCCACACCGGGCGAGCAGCTGACGCTGATTTTTCAGTCCTTCGGCTTCAAGCACGGCCTGCCCATGGATGCCGACTACGTGTTCGACGTGCGTATGCTGCCCAACCCCCACTACGAGCCCGAGCTGCGCGAACTCACCGGGCGCGATGCCCCGGTGATGGCGTTCTTGCAGCAGCACGGTGAGGTGGCACAGATGCAGCAAGACGTGGCGCAGTTTCTGCAGCGCTGGCTGCAGGCGCTGGTGCGCAACCACCGCAGCTACGTCACCGTGGCCATTGGCTGCACGGGCGGGCAGCACCGCTCGGTGTACCTGTGCGAGCAGTTAGCGCAGCAGTTCGCTGCGCAGTGGAGCACGCTGGTGCGCCACCGTGAACTCAAATCGTAAAAAGTGTGCCGACAGCGCCGTGCAGAACTTCTTTTTTCATAGCTGCTTGCGCTTATCCAGCAAGGCTTAGAGGCACTTTTGATGCTCAAAACAAGGCCTCATCGCCCTGTCTCAAGCCACTGGCAGCCCGGCCATGCCCGCACCGGCGGCCAAGAAGGCAAAAAATAGAGCCAAATTGGCCTCTAGGCCGCTCCTGGCAAGCGCGAGCAGCTACTTATTCAGGAGCAAAAAGCGAGGTTTCCGTACAAGCATCCAGCAGTTTGCGCACAGGCGCTGGCAGGCCCAGCGCGGCGCACTGCGCAGCCGTGGCCCACTGGCCCGGCAGCGCCTGCGGCGCACCCACGGGCACTGGCGTGTCAGGGGCGGACAGCAGCACCGGGTGCAGGTGCAAATCGCGGTGCGTGAGCACGTGCATGAAGGGCGTGAGGTACTGTGCCTGCGCTGCCATCGGGGCGGGCAGCTGCGCCAGCACCTCGGCCAGGGCGGCTTCGCTGTCACACACCGGCGGGCAATGCAGGCCTGCCCAAATGCCCGGGGCCGGGCGGCGTTGCAGCCACCAGGCGCCTTGCGGGTTGCGCCACAGCAGCAGCCACCAACGCTCGGCACGGCGCTGCAGGCGGCGTGACTTCACCGGGTAGCGCTCGGGCGTGCCCTGGGCGTGGGCCACACACAGCGGCTGCACCGGGCACTGGCTGCACAGCGGCTGGCGCGGCAGGCACACCTGGGCACCCACATCCATCAGCCCCTGGGTGTAGCGCGCCATGCTGTGCGCCAGGTCGGTGCTGGGCAGCAGCGCGTGGGCGTGCTGCCACAGCTGGCGTTCATGGCGGGCCTGGGCCAGGTCGTCAGCAAAGCCGAGGACACGGGTGAGCACGCGGCGCACATTGGCATCCAAAATGGCAGCGCGTTCGCCAAAGCAAAACGCAGCAATCGCAGCCGCCGTGGAGCGGCCAATGCCGGGCAACTGCTCCAGCGCCTGGGCACTGGGCGGAAACTGCCCGCCGTGCTCGGCTACCACCGCCTGTGCGCAGCGGTGCAGATTGCGCGCGCGGCTGTAGTAGCCCAGGCCACTCCACAGCGCCAGCACGTCGTCTGCCGGGGCAGCGGCCAGGGCCTGAACGTCGGGAAAGCGCTGCAAGAAACGCTCGTAGTAGCCCAGCACGGTGCTGACCTGGGTTTGCTGCAGCATGATTTCCGACAGCCACACACGGTAGGGGTCGCGCGTGCCCTGCCAGGGCAGGTGCTGACGGCCATGCTGCTGCTGCCAGCGCACCACGAGGCTGGCGAAGTCCAAAGGCATTGGCACAGGCATTCAGGCGGCAGAGGTGGTCTGGTCGTCCGCTGCCGTGGTGGTCGGCACAGGTGCCGCCAACAGCTGGTTGGTCCATTGCTCCAGGCGCTGCTGCAGTTGCAGCAGCTCGGCCTCAGAGGCTTCGATCTCAGCCAGGCGCTCTTCCAAACCGGTGGCGGCCTGCTGGATGCGGTCCACCGCCTCAATGCGGCGGGTGAAGCTGCGTTTGCGCTCGCGCAGTTGGGCGTCGAGCTGCGAGGTGGCTGATTTGCTCCACATTTCCAGCTCGTTGGTGGCCAACTCCAGCACGGCGCGCAAACGCATCGAGAGCGCACGCACCAGGCGCTGGGTAAATTCCGGCTGGTTGAGCTTGAGCACGTTGCCCACGCTCAGGTACTGCACGTGGCTGTGTTCGATGCGCTGCATGTCTTGCACAAAAGGCGTGAGCAGCGGCACAGGCGTGATCTGCAGAGAAAAACCAAACTCGGCGTTGAGCTGGCGGAAGGTGCCATCGAGCATGGCGTGGATTTCGTTGGCACCGCGCTGCGCCTGATCGACGATGGCGTACAGACGCGTAAAGGTGTCTTCGTACACCTTGCGCGCGCCCAGCTTGAGGCCGCGTTGCTGCAAGGTGTCGGACAGCTGCGTCAACTGCTCTTTCTGCGCCCGCGCGCCCAGCTGCACAAACAGCTCGCGCAGCAGCCGCAGGTGTACCGAGCGCACCGCCTGAATTTTGGCGGCGCTGGCATCAAATTCACGCTGTTCTTGCTCGATGCGCGCACGCATGGCGCCAATCACCGAGGCATTTTTGCCGCGCAGGCTGCGCAGCTCCAGCATTTGCTCGTCCAGATCGCGCCGACGCACGTTGAGCACGCGCTCAGTTTCCAGGCGCAGCCCCGCCACTCCCGTGGCCACGGCCTCACGCAAGATGGCCTGGCGCTGGCCCATGATGCCGCGCGCCAGCGCGTCTTCCAGCACCGGCAGGCCACTGGCTTGCAGCAAGGCATCGTCGCCGGTGATTTTGGCCACCAGGCCTTTTTGCGCGGAAATGGCCAGCACGCGCTCGGGCGGCATTTCCAGCATCTCGCACACCGTGGCACGCTGGCGCTGCAATTGCGCCTGCACCTGATCGCCGGAGCTGAGGGTGTCCCACAAGGTGTCGATTTTGTTCAGGGCCACCCAGCGCGCCTGTCCTGCGCCACCGCCGGGCACAGCCAGGTGCTCGCGCCAAATGGCCAGGTCGGAGCGGGTGACGCCCGTGTCTGCCGCCAGAATGAACACCACGGCATGGGCCTGGGGAATGAGGCTGACGGTCAAATCAGGCTCCGCCCCTACAGCGTTCAGACCGGGCGTATCCAGAATGACCAACCCCTGCTTGAGCAAGGGGTGGGGCATGTTGATGAGGGCATGGCGCCACTGCGGCACTTCCACCAGGCCCTGGGCATCGGGCACGGGGTTGTCTTCGGGCAGCTCTTCATGCCAAAAACCGAGCGCCCGCGCCTGCTCCACCGTGACGCGGCGCACCTGCGAGACCATCTCCAGCGCCTTGCCAATTTGGTCGGCATCTTCCACATCCAGCGCAATGTGCTTCCATGCACTGGGGCGCAAGCGCCACTCAGCCAGACCCTGTGGCTGCAAACGGGTGTCGATGGGCAGCAGGCGCAAACTGGGCTCCACGTCGTGGTCGTAGCCCAGTTCGGTGGGGCACATGGTGGTACGCCCGGCGCTGGCAGGCATGATGCGCCGCCCATATTCCGCAAAAAAAATGGCATTGATCAGCTCGGATTTGCCACGCGAGAACTCTGCCACGAAGGCCACCATGACCTTGTCGCTGCGCACCTGATCCTCCAGGCGCTGCAGGCGCTCCTGGACGGCGGCATCCATCAAATCCTGGCCCGACAGCCATTGCGACAGCTGCTTGAGCTGCTGCGCAAAAGCACGCCGCCACGCACCATGCTGGCCAAATTGCTCGTTAAATGAGGGTCCCACTGGAATTCCGAATAATGCGTTGCCAGTCCACGGGCTGGAACCGCGCAAATATAAAGCATCGCCCCCGAGGCACCGCAGCACGCACGCAACAGTGCCGGGGTTTCACGGGCGCTGGCAACGCGGGCAGTAAAAACTGCTGCGTTGCCCCTGCTGAATGACCACGATGGGAGTGGCACACACCTCGCAGGATGCACCAGCGCGGCCATAAACTTTGGTAACTGTTTGAAAGTGACCCAACTGGCCATCGGCACTGGCAAAGTCACGCAAGCTGGAGCCACCACGCTCAATCGCCTGCTGCAGCACCTCACCAATGGCCCGGTGCAGGCGCTGCACGCGCACCAAACCCACTGCACAAGCAGGCGTAGTGGGTCGAATGCCCGCCTGGAACAACACTTCACTAGCGTAAATATTGCCCACACCCACCACCACTTTGCCCGCCAGCAACACTTGTTTGATGGGTGCGCGGCTGGCGCGCAAACCGGCATACAGCTGCTGCACCGTGAAGGCAGGCGACAGCGGCTCCACCCCCAAACCATCCAGCAGTTTGCGCGCCACGGGTGCATCTTGTGCGGGCGCATACACCACGGCACCAAAGCGGCGCGGGTCGTGCAGACGCAGCACACCTTGATCGGTGACCAGCTCAAAGTGGTCGTGCGGGCCGGGCGCGGGCAATTGCGGCGCAAAAAGCAAGCGCCCCGACATGCCCAAATGCATCAGCAGCAGGCCTTCACTCAAATCCAGCAACAGGTATTTGCCACGGCGGCGCACGCCCAACACCTGTCGCCCTACCAGTGCCTGCGCATCGCACCCCAGCGGCCAGCGCAGCGGCTTGCCCAGCGCGGCGGCCATGATGCGGGCGCCTTCAATGCCTGCAGCAAAGCTGCGGCGCGTGACCTCGACTTCGGGCAATTCAGGCATGGAACAAGCAGGGCAAAAGCGGGCGGGGCATGGATTATTATGGATTGATGCTGCATTTTTCTTGCCCCCGGCACCTTCGCCCCCTGCGCTCTTTGGCCTTGCTGTGGCCCTTGCTGGCTGCGCCTGTGGGCAGCCACGCCACCCCCAGCACACAGCCTCCTGCAGCCGATGCGGCAGCTGCACACACCGCCGTCCCCATGGCAGCGCCGCCCGAGGTGCTCACAGCAGAGCTTTTTTACGAAATTTTGCTTGGCGAAATCAGCCTGCAAGAAGGCCAGACACAGACCAGCTACGAATTGATGCTCGATGCAGCACGCCGCAGTCAGCAACCGCAGCTGTACCGCCGCGCCATCGAAATTGCCCTGCAAGCCCGCTCGGGTGAGGCAGCTTTAGCGGCAGCCCACGCCTGGAAGCAAGACCACCCCAGCTCACGCGAGGCCAACCGTTTTGTGCTGCAGATTTTGGTGGCCCTCAACCGTATCGAAGCCTCGGTCGAGCCTTTGCGCCAGGAGCTGGCTCACACCCCGGATGTGCAACACATTGCGGCCCTGTTGTCGATTCCACAGTTTTATGCCCGCGCCAGCGACAAAGCACTGGCGGCGACCGTTGTCGAACAGGCCTTGCAATCTGACCTGAGTGACCCACAGTACAGCGCCGCGGCCTGGAGCGTGCTGGGCCGTATGCGCCTAGCTGCAGACGATAAAAGCGGTGCCCTGACGGCTGCGCAACAGGCCTACACCCTGGCACCGCAAGGCGAGCCGGGCCTCTTGCTGGCACTTGAGCTGCTCGACAACGATGTGCTCGGGGCGCAAGCCTTTATCACCCCCTATTTCGCCGGTAACGCTACACCTGAACTACGCTTGGCCTATGCCCGTGTACTGATCAACCGCCAGCGCTATGCCGAAGCCACCACACAGCTGGAGCAGGCAACCCAGCAACAGCCCAACAACCCGGAAAGCTGGTTGCTACTGGCCAGCTTGCAACTGCAAGACAACCTGCTGGAACGCGCAGAACAAGCGCTGCAGCAATTCATGACCCAGGCCGAGCAATATGGCGACGGCAACGTGCGGCAAAACATACTTACCCAGGGTTATTTGCTAGGCGCACAACTGGCAGAAAAGCGCCAACAATACGACCAAGCCCTGGCCTGGCTGGAGCGCATTGAACGCGGAGAAGAAATGGTGCGCGTGCAAGTACGCCGTGCCTCCTTGCTGGCACGCCAGGGGCAGCTCCAAGAAGCCCGGGCGCTGTTGCACGCCCTGCCTGCAAGCAAGCCAGAAGAGCGGCGCCTGCAGCTGGCTGCAGAAGTGCAACTGTTGCGCGATGCCCAAGAATACGCCCAAGCCTACGACCTGCAGGCCGAATTGCTGCGCCTGGCACCACAAGACATCGATTTGCTCTACGACCAGGCCATGTTGGCGGAGAAAATCGGGCGCCTGGATACCATGGAAACCCTGCTGCGCCAGATCATGGCGCGCCAGCCCGACTACCACCATGCCTACAACGCACTGGGCTACTCCCTTGCCGATCGTGGTGAGCGCCTCCAAGAGGCACAGCAACTGATAGAAAAAGCCCTGAGCTACGCACCCGGCGACCCCTTCATCACCGACAGTCTGGGCTGGGTGCTGTTCCGCCAAGGCCAAGCCGAACAGGCTCGCACATTGCTGCTGCAGGCCTGGGAAAAACGCCCCGATGCAGAAATTGCAGCCCACCTGGGTGAAGTGCTGTGGAACTTGCACGAGCAAGAGCGCGCGCGAGACGTTTGGCGCGCCGGACTGCGCCTGCACCCTGATAACGCCATACTGCGGGCCACCATGCAACGCTTCGGGGTAGCCCCTTGAGACCTGGCGCAGCGCCTACAAGCCACATGCCCCCGAGAGGAATACAGCGCCGCGGACTTATCGCTGGCGGCTGGGTTCTCGCACTAGGCCTGTGCAGCGGCTGTGCCCACCCACCGCCCTCCACCAGTCCCTCCCTGCCCAACGAATGGAGCGGACGCCTGGCACTTTTGGTGCATGAGCCGCTTGAGACACAGCCCCCTTCGTTCAGTGCCAGCTTCACCTTGCGTGGCACGCCTGAAGCTGGCGAACTGCTGCTTTTTTCCCCACTGGGTAACACTCTGGCACGCTTGCACTGGAACCCAGGCACGGCTCAATTGGAAGAAGGCGGTCAGCTGCACCATGCAGCCGACCTGAACACCTTACTTGCCCGCCTGACAGGCACCGCCTTGCCGATCCATGCTGTGTTCGACTGGTTGCACCAACGCCCCACTGCAGCAGCAGGCTGGCACGTGGACCTCAGTGGTGCGGCCCAAGGGCGCATCTCCGCGCAGCGCCTGCAACCGTTGCCACAAGCCACACTGCGCATTCTTCTGACCCCCTAGTTCACCGCCCATGCGCACGCTCTACGACTTGCCAGCCCCGGCCAAGATCAACCTGTTTTTGCACATCATTGGCCGCCGCGCCGACGGCTACCACCTGCTGCAATCGGTGTTCCTGCTGCTGGACTGGTGCGACACCCTGCACATCGAAGCGCGCCCACACCACAGCGCCATCAGCCGCGAAGACATTCAAGCCAGCGACACCCCGCTGCCCAGCGAAGATCTGACCGTGCGCGCAGCGCGTGCATTGCAGGCGGCCACGGGCTGCCGTCAAGGCGCCCACATTAGCCTGGAAAAACGCCTGCCCACGCAAGCGGGCCTGGGTGGTGGCTCTTCGGATGCAGCCACTACTTTGCTGGCGCTCAACCGCCTGTGGGGTCTGGGTTTGAGCCGCAGTGAACTGCAAGGCATCGGCCTGAAGCTGGGTGCTGACGTTCCTTTTTTCCTTGGTGGACACAACGCCTGGGTAGAAGGCATCGGCGAGCGACTCACGCCACTCTCCCCAGCACAACAACCGCCACGCACCCAATGGCTGGTCGTTAAACCGACATCGGGCTTGGACACGCCCACAATTTTTTCCCACCCAAGCCTTGAACGCAATTTCAAGAGTGCTACAATTTCAGACTTTGCTGCACAGCACTATGACTTTGGTCAAAACGCCTTGCAGCCTGTGGCTCAGTTGCTATGCCCCGAAATCAGCCAAGTGCTTACCTGGCTTCAATCACAAGGCTTGCAAGGACGCATGACAGGCTCAGGAAGCGCGGTGTTCGCAGCAATGCCACACACTGTAAATTTGTTAAGTGCAAACAAAAAATGGCAAACAAAAGTGTGTAATAATCTAGAGCTTCATCCATTGGCTGGATGGGCCTCAGATTAAGAGTTTTAGGTTGATTGCTGCAAAGCAGTTAACCAGTGCAGGGGAGTCGCCAAGTTGGTTAAGGCACCGGATTTTGATTCCGGCATGCGAGGGTTCGAGTCCTTCCTCCCCTGCCAAATTTCTTTGCCATAGCGCAACATCTGAGGGCTGAAACGCTCATGCAAGCCAACACTCCCGATTTTTTAGTATTTACCGGCAACGCCAATCCCGGTCTCGCTGGTGATATTGCTGCCCACTTGGGCTCTACCCTTGGCGCGGCAGACGTCGGTCGCTTCTCCGATGGTGAGGTCACCGTCGAAATCAAACAGAACGTGCGCACACGCGACGTTTTTGTGGTGCAGTCCACCTGCGCTCCGACCAATGACAACCTGATGGAACTGCTCATCATGGTCGATGCCCTCAAGCGCGCATCGGCTGAGCGCATCACGGCTGTGATTCCCTACTTTGGCTACGCCCGCCAAGATCGCCGCCCACGCTCCACCCGCGTGCCCATCTCGGCCAAGGTGGTGGCCAATATGCTGCAGGCCGTGGGCGTGAACCGCGTGCTCACCATGGACTTGCACGCCGACCAAATCCAGGGCTTTTTCGACATCCCGGTCGACAACATTTACGCTTCGCCCGTACTGCTGGGCGACTTGACGCAAAAAAATTACGACGATCTCATCGTCGTGAGCCCGGACGTTGGTGGTGTGGTGCGCGCGCGCGCACTGGCCAAACAACTGGGTTGCGATCTGGCCATCATCGATAAGCGCCGCCCCAAAGCCAACGTGTCTGAAGTCATGCACGTCATCGGCGACATTGAAGGGCGCAACTGCGTCATCATGGACGACATGATCGACACCGCTGGCACCCTGGTGAAAGCCGCTGAAGTGCTCAAGCAGCGTGGCGCGCAAAAAGTGTATGCCTACTGCACACATCCCATTTTTTCCGGCCCAGCCATTGAGCGCATTGCCCAAGGTAACGCGCTGGATGAAGTGGTTGTGACCAACACCATTCCATTGAGCGACGCCGCCCGTGCCTGCGCCAAGATTCGCCAACTGTCAGTGGCGCCGCTGATTGGAGAAACCATCCAGCGCATTGCCACCGGTGAATCGGTGATGAGTTTGTTCTCGGACGCGGAATAAGCGCGCAGCCTTCGGGCGGTACGCGATTTTCCGGGTTCTCCCTCTAGGCTTGCAGATGTGCAAGCCTTTTTTGTCAAACCGAGTCGGGCTGGTCGCGGCCCACTCCCACAGGAGTTTCACTATGCAATTCGTCGCTTATGAGCGCGCCAAGCAAGGTACGGGTGCGAGCCGCCGTCTGCGCAACGCTGGCCGTACCACGGGTATCGTGTACGGTGCTGGCCAAGAACCCCAAGCCATCGAGCTGGACCACAACGCACTGTGGCACGCCCTGAAGAAAGAGGCCTTCCACTCCAGCATCCTGGACATGGAACTGAACGGCCAGACCAGCAAAGTGGTGCTGCGCGACGTGCAATTCCACCCCTTCAAGCAACTGGTGCTGCACGTGGACTTCCAGCGCGTGGACGCCTCCACCCGCATCCACCTGAAAGTGCCACTGCACTTTGAAGGCGCTGACCAATCCCCCGCCGTGAAGGCCGAAGGTTGCACCGTGACCCCGCTGGTGCACGAGCTGGACGTGATCTGCATGCCCGCCCAACTGCCCGAGTTCATCAAGGTGGATCTGAGCCAACTGACCGCCAAATCTTCCCTGGGCGTGCAAAACCTGGCCCTGCCCAACGGCGTCAAGGCCGTGGTGCGCGGCTCGAACAAGAACCCTGCCCTCATCTCCATCAAGCTGCCCGAAGTGGTGGTGGACACTGCTGCTGCCGCACCTGCTGCTCCAGCCAAAAAAGGCAAGAAGTAAGCTGCTCCTCCCATGCGGCCTTGCACGGCAACATGGGAATCACAGCACTTGCCCCAGCCCGCCCTGTGCGGGCTTTTTTATGCCCCGAAAATTTAAGGAAAAAAGGCCTCAAACCCTTACTGGGCAAGCGCAAGCAGCTATTCAATCAATAGCAAACTGCCGCTCAACTCTGGCGCAAGCGATCCACTTCACGGTGCAAATCCTCGCTCCAGGCCCGTCGGTCGCGGCCATCGGCAGTCTGCAGGGCACCGAAATGCACGATGGCCACCAGCGGTGGTGCGCTCAGGGTGCGCCACACCGAACCGAGCAAGGTTTCATCGCCCACATAGCTGGGGGCGTAGCTGATGGCACCCGTAGCGGCCTCGACAAAACGCAAGCCTACCGGCTGCACCGGCGCACCGGCCAGCAGCGGTGCTTGCAACAAGTTGGCATGAAAAGGCAACAGATCGCGCCCATCGCCTGTGGTGCCTTCGGGAAAAATCGCCAGCACCTGGCCCTCTTCCAACGCCTGGCGCATGTCATGCACCATGCGCAGCGCATCGCGGCGCGATTCACGGTGGATGTAGAGCGTGCCGCCCGCCGTGGCCAAGGTGCCCACGATGGGCCAAGCCTGCACGTCGGACTTGGAAATGAAGCGGCAGTAGCGCGCAGCGTGCAACACGGGAATATCCAGCCACGACAGGTGGTTGGCCGCCAGCAGCACCGGCCCCTGCAACACCGCCTCGCCCTGCACCTGCAGGCGCACCCCGGCGCGAGCCAGCAGGCCCAATGACCACGCCTGCACCTGGGCCTGCTGCTGGGCTGGGCTGTAGCGTGGAAAACGCCACGTCACCAGCCACAGGCCCTGCAGCACATGCCACAGCAGCCCCAGCACGCGCCCGCAGGCGCGCACGCTGCGCAGCGGGCGCAGGCTCCAGGTGGGCAGCGCCATCAGCGCTCGAAAGCGAGCTGGCCACCGACCAACGTAGCGCGTACGCACGCTGGCAGTTCATAGCCGGAAAACGGTGTGTGCTTGCCCTGGCTGTGCAAGACCTGGGGCTGCACAGTCCACGCTGCGGCAGGATCGACGATGCACACGTCGCCCACGCCCCCCTCCACCAGGCGGCCCACGCTGGCCTCCAGCGTACCCAGCGCTGAACCCAAAATGCGTGCGGGCTCACTGGTGACCACCGCCAGCGCACGGGCCAGGGGCACGTCTTGCTCCTGGGCCCATTTGCAGGCCACGCTCAGCAGCAACTCCAGGCCGGTGGCACCGGGCTCGGCCTGGGCAAAGGGCAGGTCTTTGGCGTCGGCATCGACAGGGTTGTGGTCAGACACCAAGGCGTCGATCGTGCCATCGCGCAGGCCAGCGCACAGCGCATCGCGGTCGCGTTGCTGGCGCAGTGGCGGCATCAGGCGGGCACGGCTGTCAAAGTAGCCGATGTCGTTTTCCGTCAGCAGCAAAGAGTTGATGCTGACATCGCAGCTCACCGGCAGGCCCTCAGCCTTGGCTTGGCGCACCAGTTGCACCCCGGCGCTGCTGGACAGGCGGCACAAATGCACGCGTGCAGGCGTGGATTTGAGCAGCTCGAAAATGGTGTGCAAGGCAATGGTTTCCGCCGCCACCGGCACGCCGGGCAGGCCCATGCGCGTGGCCAGCGCACCACTGGCTGCCACCCCTTGGCCCAGGTGCATCTCTTGTGGGCGCAGCCACACGGTGTAGCCGTAGGTCGCTGCGTACTGCAGCGCGCGCTGCAGGGTGCGGGTGCTGGCCAGCGGCACTTCGGCCTGGCCAAAGCCCACGCAGCCCGCCTCGGTGAGTTCGGCCATTTCAGTCAAGACCTCACCGGCCAGGCCGCGCGTGAGCGCCCCCAGCGGAAACAGGCGCGCCTGGTGCAATTTTTCTGCACGGAACTTGAGCATTTGCACCAAACCCGGCTCATCGAGCACGGGGTCGGTGTCGGGCGGGCACACCAGGCTGGTGACGCCACCCGCCACGGCGGCGGCCATTTCCGATTCGAGCATGCGCTCGTGCTCATAGCCGGGCTCGCGCAGGCGCGCCGACAAATCGACCAAGCCAGGCAGTACCCAGCAGCCGCTGGCGTCAATGGTGCGCTGGGGCGCGAAGTCGCGCGGCTGGCGATCAATGGCGATGATGCGCCCGGCCGCCAGTGCCAGCGAGCACACCTTGTCCAGCCCTGTGGCGGGGTCCAGCACCCGACCGTTTTCGATGAGTATCTTCATGATTGCAAGCCAAATTGACCGCTAGGGCACGCCAGGCAAGCGCTAGCAGCTATCAAAATAAGAGCGACCAAGGCACTGCCTCAGGCTTCATTGCCCGCCACGATGGACATCACGGCCATGCGCACGGCAATACCAAAAGTGACCTGCGAGAGGATCACCGCCTGCGGGCCATCGACCACAGCGGAGTCGATCTCCACGCCGCGGTTGATGGGGCCAGGGTGCATGACGATGGCATCGGGCTGGGCCAGGCGCAGCTTCTCTTGCGTGAGGCCAAAGTGCTTGAAATACTCTTGGCTCGACGGCAGCAGCGCGCCGCTCATGCGCTCGTTTTGCAGGCGCAGCATGATGATGACGTCGCAGTCTTTGATGCCCTCTTCCAGCGTGTGAAACACGCGCACGCCCATGTGCGAGAGGTCACCCGGCACCAAGGTGCGCGGGCCCACCACGCGCACTTCAGCGCAGCCCAAAGTGGTGAGGGCGTGAATATCGGAGCGCGCCACGCGCGAGTGCAGCACGTCGCCCACAATCGCCACGCGCAAATTGGCGAAGTCTTTTTTGTAGTGGCGGATGGTGTACATGTCCAGCAACCCCTGGGTGGGGTGGGCGTGGCGGCCATCGCCGGCGTTGACCACGTGAACATGCGGCGCTACATGCTGGGCAATCAGGTACGGCGCACCCGATTCACTGTGGCGCACCACAAAAATATCTGCCGCCATGGCCGAGAGGTTGTCGATGGTGTCGAGCAAGGTCTCGCCCTTGGCGGTGGAGCTGCGCCCAATATCGAGCGTGAACACATCCGCCGAGAGGCGCTTGGCGGCGATATCGAAAGTGGTGCGCGTGCGCGTGCTGTTTTCAAAAAACAGGTTGAACACGCTTTTACCGCGCAGCAGCGGCACTTTTTTCACTTCACGGCTGTTGACCGAGACGAAGTTGGCGGCGGTGTCCAGGATGTGCGTCAGGATGTCGCGCGACAGCCCTTCAGTGGACAGCAAATGAATAAGCTCGCCATTTTTGTTGAGCTGGGGGTTGCGCTTGTACAACACGCTCAGGCCTCCGTGGCTTTGACATCGAATTGAAAGTTACCCACCGCATCGCGTGCCAAGGCCAGCGATTGCGTGGGCGCCAGCGCCAAACGGGCGGCAGCAAAATCGGCTTGCACGGGCAGTTGGCGCCCGCCCCGATCGACCAGCACCGCCAAGCGCACACGCGCGGGGCGACCGTAGTCGAACAGTTCATTGATGACCGCACGCACGGTACGGCCGGTGTAGAGCACATCGTCGAGCACCAGCACATCGGCGCCGTTCACATCAAAGTGCAGCTGGGTCTGTGCGCTGCTGGCCAGGCCACGCTGGGCAAAATCGTCGCGGTGCAGGGAAGACGACAAACTGCTGTGCGGCTGCGCCAAGCCCAGATCGCGGTGCAGGCGCTCAGCCAGCCAAGCGCCCCCCGAGGCGATGCCCACCAGCTGCGTTTGCGGTTGCAACAGTGCCTGCACGCCGCGGCGCAGTTCGGCGTAGAGGGCTTCGGCATCCAGCACCAGGCTGGTGTGCGGCGAGGGGGAAGGGACGGTCATGCCAGGTTCCTTAAAAACTGTTCCAGGATGATGCAGGCCGCCCCGGCATCGGCGTCGCGCGCGCCTTCGCTCAGGGCTTCGGTGGTGCTGTAGCGCTCATCCACCTCGAACACGGGCAAGCCACAACGGGCGTGCAACTGGCGGCCAAATTTTTGTGCGCGTGCGGTGTTTTCGTGTGCGGCGCCGTCGGGGTGGTAGGGCACGCCGATCACCAGGGCATCAGGCTGCCAGCTGGCAATGCAGGCAGCGGCCAGCTGCAAGCGCAGCTCTTTGGCCTCGGCGCGCAAGGTGGGCAAGGGGCGTGCCTGGCGTAGCAGCCGCGTACCCACGGCCACACCCGTGCGCTTGGCGCCAAAGTCAAACGCTAAAAAAGTTTGCCAATGGGCGGGCACGACCTGCGCAGGGGCTGGCGCAGAGCCGGGCGCGGCAGCCGTGCTCATGCGTGGCCCGCCTCGGGCGAAAGCATCCAGGCCTGTACGCCCAGCAGAGCCAAAGCGCGGTCATAGCGTTCATGGATGGGCGTCTCGAAAATCACCGTTTGGTCGGCATCGACCGTGAGCCAGGCGTTGTCGGCAATTTCGGCTTCCAACTGGCCTTCGCCCCAGGCGGAGTAGCCCAGGGTGATCAGCAGGCGGCGCGGCCCAGCCCCTTCGGCCAGGGCTTCGAGCACGTCTTTCGAGGTGGTCATCTCTAGCCCGCCGGGGATGGCCAGGGTGGAGGCGTACACCGCTTCTTTTTCGGTGCCATCTTCCCCCCAGACGAGGGGGTCATGCAGCACAAAGCCGCGCTCGGTTTGCACCGGCCCGCCCTGCATGACGGGCTGCTGCACGAGGTCGGCACGGCCCAAGGACATTTCGACCTTGTCGAACAGTTTTTGCAGGTTGATATCGGTGGGTTTGTTGATGATCAGCCCCAGTGCGCCACGCTCACTGTGCTCACACAAATACACCACGCTGCGGGCAAAAGCCATGTCCTGCAGCCCAGGCATGGCGATGAGGAAGTGGTTGGTCAAATTGATGGGCGCAGCAGGCAGGGACATGGGCGCGGATTTTAACGGCGAACCCCAGTCCCTGAGGGCCCGCACACCAGTACCCAGCCCTATCACGCAGGCTGCGCCAGCCCAGCCTCTTGTGCAGCGTAGTGCTGCACCAAACCGAGCAGCTCCTCATCGGAATAAGGCTTGCCCAGGTAATGGTTCACGCCCAACTCCAATGCATGTTCGCGGTGCTTTTCAGCAATACGCGAGGTGATCATGATGATAGGCAGGTCGTGCAGCGCAGCATCACCCCGGATGTTGCGCGCCAGATCGAAGCCATCCATGCGCGGCATTTCGATATCGGACAGCACCACTGTGGGGCGCTCTTCCTGCAAACGTTCCAACGCCTGCAAGCCATCGGCAGCCAGGGAAACGCGGTAACCCTCGCGCTGCAGCAGACGCTGGGTGACGCGGCGCACGGTGATGGAGTCGTCCACCACCAGCACCAGCGGCACATGATGAGCAGCAGGAGCGGCCGCTGCACGCGGCGGCTCACCCGGGGCACTGGCCTGCGATGGTGCAACTGCAGACGTAGCCACTGGAGCCTCCAGCGCCAATGGCAGCATTTGTCCGCGCTCGCGGATGGTGGCGCCATACACAGCAGCCAAGGCCACGGGGTTGTACACCAACACCACCGCGCCCGATGCCAGCACCGACATACCCGCCAGTCCCGGCAAGCGCGAGAGCTGGGGCCCCAGGTTCTTCACCACGATTTCCTGGTTACCCAGCACTTCATCAACGTGCAGAGCCAGGCGCTGCGCTGCGCTGCGCAAAATCATCACCGGACGGGTCTTGCCCACCGACTCCATACTGCGCGGCGCAGATTGCAACAAGGCACCAGCCCAGTAGAACGGCACGGACTCATGGCCTTCACTGAACTGGCCGCTACGGTATGCCTGCTCCAGATCGTGCAAGGACGTGCGACGCACCATCTCTACCAAGCTGGCGGGAATACCTACGGACATATGGCCACAACGCAGCATGACCACCTGGGTCACCGCCGTGGTCAGCGGCAGCACCATACGGAACGTGGAACCCTGGCCGCTGCGTGTGGTGGTTTCAATGCGCCCGCCCAAAGCGTTCACCTCAGAGCGCACCACATCCATGCCAATGCCACGGCCAGACAGGCCTGTTACCTCTGTGGCCGTAGAAAAACCGGGCATGAAGATGAGTTGCGCGGCCTGGTCTTCGCTCAGCACGGCATCGGCATCGATGAGCCCCTGGGTCAGCGCTTTCGCACGAATACGCTCCAAATTCAAACCGGCGCCATCGTCGCGAAACGCCACAGAAACGTCATTGCCTTCGTGGTGCAGTTCGATTGTGATGGTGCCCGTCGGCCCCTTGCCATGGGCGACGCGATCCTGTGGCAACTCAATACCGTGCGACACACAGTTGCGCAGCAAGTGCTCGAATGCGGGTGTCATCCGCTCCAAGACGCCCCGGTCTAACTCAATCGAACCACCGGCGATATCCAGCTTGACTTGTTTGCCCAGCTCTTTGGACGATTGGCGCACGACAGCGTAAAGGCGCTCAGCCACGCTATCAAATTCCACCATACGTGTGCGCAGCAAATCGCGCTGCAGCTCGCGGGCCTGGCGCCCCTGGGCAATCAGATCGTCTTCTGCACCTTCCAAGGCACGCTGCAAGTTACGCTGCACGGTGGCCACGTCGTTGACCGACTCAGCCATCATGCGCGTGAGTTCCTGTACCCGGGTGAAGCGGTCAAATTCCAGCGGATCAAAACCCGCTGCATGGTCTTTCGCCAAGGCTAAGCGTGACTGCATCTGCGACTCAGCCTGCACTTCAATGTCGCGCAACTGCTGACGCAGACGCTCCAGGTTGCCAGACAAATCATCCAACGATACTTTGGCTTGCTTGACACGCACATCCAGGCGCGAACGCGCAATCAAGACCTCACCAGCCTGGTTCACCAATCGGTCAATCACCTGAGAGCGCACGCGCACCAGGGATCCGCCTGCCATGCGCTGGGGTGAGACAACAGGCGCAGTTGCCGGTGCGCGCGCCACTGCAGCGACTGCGGGCACAGCGGCCAGTGGCGCAGGAGTAGGCGCGGTAACTGCCACAGCGGGTGCGGCAGGAGCATCTGCCACCACAGCAACAGAAGCCTGAGCCGAGGGTACGGGTGCCAATACCTGCACTGGCACGGCCACCTCAGGTACGGCCTCAGGAGCACTGACAGCACGCAGCAGCTCAAAGCTGGCTTGCAAACTATCAAAATTAGCCAACAAGGGCTCGATTTGCTCGCCTGCCAAATCCTCCGTACCGATTTGCTCTACCGCCGACTCAAAGCGGTGGGCCATCTCACCCAGGCGCATCGCCCCAGCCAAACGCGCACTGCCCTTGAGGGTGTGCAACGCACGCAGCACCAAGGTACGGGCGGCCATATCCTCGGGTTGCATCGCCCACTGGCGCAGTGATGCGCCCAGCGAGGGAAAGAGTTCTGCGGCCTCTTCTTCAAAAAACTGAAACAGATCCGGATCGACCACATCGAAGGCGTCGATGTCATCAGCCAAATCATCTTCCAGCGCCATGGCACGCGCAATCGCAGCATCGACGCGTGCGTCATCTTCAGAAGCACCAGAGGGCACCGCTGGCTGCGGCGTTGGCAATGATGCAGCGACTGGCTCCACCGGAGAAGGCAGGCCAGGCTCGGCGTACAGCGCATCTTCCTGAGCCAAATGGTCTTCCAATCCGCCCAGACCACTGTGGACTTCTGTGTGCAAAATCTCATGAAGTGCTTGCAACAGCTGGGGCTGGGGCTCTTTGAGGAAGCCTGCAGCAAACTGGTGCAGCAAACGCAAAATATCCTCTCCTGCAGCCAGGAAAGTTTGTGCCTGCTCAACCCGTACACGGCGCTGCAACTGCACATGCAGCAGCGCATGCTCCAAAGCACGCGCCAAACCCGACAAAGCTGTGAATCCCACAGTGGCGGAGCTGCCAGCCAGTGAGTGCGCCAGGGCTACTGCCGTATCGGAAACAGGACGCTCAGCATGCTGTACGCCATCTTGCAGGCACACCATCAGGCGGCGCGACCACTCGTCAGCCTCTGCCAAGTACACGTTGTAAAGCGGCAAACTGATTTTCAGCGGGCCAATGACTTTGACGTCCTCAACCGGCAGTGCAGCCACCGGTTCTGGCTCCAGCGATGCCTGTTCAGGCTCAAGCACAGACTCCTGTACCGTGTCTTGCGTATGTTCCTGCGCGGTATCTAGCAGAGGCGGTGCAGCTTCAGATGCCAGCGCAAACTCCAGAGCCCACTCTGGCGCATGGACGGGCACAGGCACAAGCTCCGGAGCTGGTATGGACTGTGTACCATCAAGCGACGCTGTCAGGTCAATAGCGTTCTCTGCAGCCGGATCCTCAGGCGCTTTTGTCTGTGGCGACAAGGCTGCTGGTGCCATAGATTCCAGCTCAGCCTCAGGTACAGCCAATCGAGCCCCAGCTTCTGGCTCTGGCTCCATCGGTTGCACCATCAAATCAGAAGCAGGCTCTTGCGTCAGCTCTGGCAGGACAGGCAAGATGGGTGCAAGCGCAGGCTCTGCACTGGCAGCAAGCTCTGGAGCACATTCAGAAGCGTCTGCTAAGAGGGATGGCTCAAGCTGGTGTGCTGCGTCTGCGGGCAAAACCCATTCGAAATCAAGAGCCTGTGCAGCAGGATCCTGTGCAGGTTCAGTAGTTGCAGGCACTACCGGTGCTGCTGCGACGACTTCTTGTGCAGCCACTGCTGCAGCAAAGACAGAAAAATCAATGTCATCGCCAGTGTCAGGCAAAACGATGTCGATCGCAGCACCATCGCGTGGCACCTGTGCTGCAGTACTGCCGCCCACATCTTGGCCAATTTCGGTCGGCACGAAATCCTGTACGTCCAACGATAGCAGAGCTTCCTGCGTCGCAGACGATGGCTCCTGCGGCACAGCAGGCGCGACGATAGGCACTGCTTGCGGCGCAGGCATCTGGGGCGGGGCCAGCTCGAGCGGTGAAGGTACAGGCTCAACGGCTTGGGTGATGGCAGGCGCCGACGCCATGGCCAGCTCTGGCACAACCTCTATCTGTGGCTGCGCTGCAGGAGCTGACGGGGCATCAGGCGATGGCACGTCCGCTGCCGTGGCTTGGCCTTCATTTCCTGGCAAAACGATGGGCAAGCGCTCATTGCGCAGGCGCATCGCATCAGCTGCCACACGGAAAGAATCTGGACGCCACGCTTGGGCAGCGTGCGCAGCAATAGCTTCAACCCACTGTGCAAAACCCTGCAAGGCTTCAGTAGCCAACGACTGCATCGGCACTGGCATGGGCTTTTGTTCAGCCAGCCAGGCATTGAGCATTTGCTCCATGGCCCATCCAGCCTCACCGAAGTCATTCAGGCCGACCATGCGCGAGCTGCCCTTGAGCGTATGGAACGCACGACGCAAAGTGGTTTGCTCACTCAAATCACCCGGGGTTTTGGCCAGCACCTGCAAGGCGGCCAAACCGTTCGTCACAACTTCACGCGCTTCTTCAAGGAAGATATCCAGCAGCTCGTCATCTTCCTCTTGTTCTGCGGTGGCTTGGGCAGGCACCGAACTGACAGGCACAACGGGTGTGGCCGGTGCCGCCACCACAGGTACTGCAGCAGTTACGGTGTCTGCAACGGGCGGCGACACGCTCACAGCAGGGGCGGGGGCCGGCTCCGTCGCAGGGGGAGGAGCAGGCACAAACGCCGCAGCAGGAGCAGTGGGCTGCTGCACTACCGCCGGAGCAGACTGTACCGCAACCGGCACAGCGACATCGGCAGGCGCTGACACTAAAACAGGCGCTTCCTCCACCGCAGAGGTAGCAGCGTCAGAAGGTGCAGGTATCTCTGCGGTGCGTGTACGCCCCATCAAGCTGCGCAACTCACCATGCTCTTCGTCATAGACGAATAATTTGCGCGCCATGGTGCGCTGGTAGCCCAACATATCGATGAGAAATCCCAGCGCGCCTAAGCTGTTGCCAAGTTTTTCAAAAATCGGTTGGCGCTCGTGCGAAGGGATATCGTTGATCAATAAGCGATCTACGGTATCGCGCATCCGCGCTACAGCCAAAGATGCCTGATCCAATCCGAGTACAGAAAGAACGCCCCGCATTTGCGCAAGCTGCCCAGGAACTGTCGTTAACACAGACAGATCCGCAGGGTCTCGGAAAAATTGGTCGAGACATTTCTCAGCCTCTGCCAAAGTAGCGCGCAACTCATCGACCACACTGCCCATGGTCTGACGATCACTGACACGGCGGTACAGCTCTTCCATCCAGGGCTCTAGCGGTGCAGATTCTGCCCCTGCCAACACCTGTTCCAAACGCTGAGCCAAACGGTTAGAGCGCTCCACCATGCTGGTATCGGTGGCATCCAGATCATCAAAAGTCGCCTGCAGATAGAGCACAGCGGTTGCCACTTCCATGGCCAACGCAGCAGATGGTGGCTCCCCAGAACGCACCGTGACATCTAATGTCCGTTGCAACGCCTTGGAAAGATGCTCGCTTTCTGGTAGCAATTTAGACAACGAATCACATACCAGGCTGAATTGGTCTGCCGCTGGCTTCAATTTCACCCGGTCGCCACCGGCAAGCGCAGACCATGTTTCTGTTGCAGCAGCAATGCGCTTGCGTGCCTGCGCCAATAAAGCAGGATCGAAGCGACCAAAGCGGGCGGTTTCGTAATCAACCGGGCGGTAACGCTCCAAGCCAAAGGCTGCACGTACAGCTTGCAAAGGGTTGCTGACGTCACCTCCAGCCCGGGATTGCGCCTGAGCACAAAAGAAGAGCAGGTCTTGGGTCAGCCGGTGCGGAAACGTCTCATCGCCTTTAGCGAAAGCCGCATACTGCATCAAAATGCGCGAGGCGGCACGCTTGACGTACACGTCAGCAGGCAACAGGCGCTGGGCTACAGCTTCAAAAAAAGCCGCACTGATTTTCCAGAAGGTACGTACTGCGGGCTGCGACTGTGCAGCGACAAAACCAAGGCAGGTGTCACGCATTACTGCTGCCGCTGCTGGATCGGCCGTCTTAACGACACGCAGTACAGCACTATCGAGACGCGCCCGTGCCTGCGGGCCATAGGGCAAAGCAGGCGCCTGCACAACCCACTCAGGCTCACGCAACCGTGCATCTCCTGGCCACAAGTCGGCCGGGTGAACACGCTCCGCACCGACCAAAGCCTGGGCGTCACGGTACTGAGGGAAAAGTGCCACAGGCGACACCTGTTTGCCCGCAAGCACGCACTCCAAAAACTCGATCAGAGCAAAACTGGCGCGCTCTACCACGGCGGCAGCCTCATCACTGCACTGCTCAGGGCGCTGCACGTATTTTTGTACTGCAGCTTCCAGCGAACGCACCAACTGAGCGGGTATCGCCATCCCCACCATTTCCAAGGCACCACAAGCCTGGTGCAGCTGCTGGCGTGCTACGCGCAGCGGCCCGGCATCCAGCGAAGCCAGGTCAGACTCGCGAGCCACCTCGGCATCGCGAACGAAACGGCGCATGGCCTTGGCAGCGCTATCGAGTGACTTGCGCACCTCATCGAGCACCCAGGCCAAGGGCCCGAGATCCTGCTCGCCGTGGATAGAGTCCGTGGGTGCTGGATTGATTGCGTCAATAGTTGACATGGATTCGTCCCTTGTGGCGTGCATCAAGCAAAGCCACCGCGTTGATCAATGGGAGCGCCCGTGTCAGGCGATCTTGAAGCGTGCCACCGATTGGCGCAGCTCTTCCGCCATGTGCGAGAGCTCGCGCACCTGCTGTGCCGTTGTGCGCGTACCCTCACCGGTTTGCTCCGTCACAGCAAAAATGTGCTGAATGTTGTCGGCCACCTCGTTGGCCAACTCCGCCTCACGCAATGCAGAAGAGGAAATCTGTTCAATCAGCTCAGCCAGTCGGCGCGAAACTCGGTCAATTTCAGACAGTGCCGTACCCGCCGAGTCAGACAGTCGTGCTCCTTCCACCACACCTTGCGTAGAACGCTCCATAGCGGCTACAGCATCCTGCGTGTCAGTCTGAATCGCTTTCACCAAAGCCGAAATCTGACGTGTTGCATCAGCTGAACGCTCCGCCAAACGCTGCACTTCTTCCGCCACCACGGAAAAGCCCCGTCCGGCTTCACCAGCCGAAGCGGCTTGAATGGCGGCGTTCAAAGCCAACACGTTGGTCTGTTCGGTAATGTCGGAAATCAGCTCGGTAATTTCACCGATCTCCTGCGAAGACTCACCCAGACGTTTGATGCGCTTAGAGGTGTCTTGGATCTGGTCGCGAATGGCATTCATACCACCAATCGCGTTTTGCACCGCCTGCAGACCAGAGTCTGCAGCCTGCAGCGACTGACGAGCCACAGAGGCAGACTCTTGTGCCTGAGAAGACACATCGTTAATGCGCGCTGCCATGTCCAGCACCGAGCGACCTGTTTCACGAATTTCACGCAATTGCTCGGTCGAAGCGGCCAACAGTTCTGTCGACGTGCTGTCCACCTGGGCCGTGGTTTGTGCCACACGGGTAGCCGTATTTTGCACACTGGCAACCAGCAGGCGCAGTTCTTCCACGGTGTAGTTCACCGAGTCAGCAATCGCACCAGTAATGTCTTCAGTCACGGTGGCTTCCTGCGTCAAATCACCCTCGGCCACCGATTGCAACTCGTTCATCAAACGCAAAATAGCCGCCTGGTTGGCATCGTTCACGCGCTTGGCTTCCTGCTCCTGGCGCTTGGCATCACGCTGTTGTTGTTCGGCGGCCGCTTGTCGTGCCCGGCTATCTTGCAGCTGCACACGCGAAATACCGATGCCGCACAAGAGCACAAACAAACCTGTCAACAGCAGTGCAGCAAATTGCCCAAGACCAATCCCCGATTGGGCAGAAAGCTTGGCCTGCAAAGCTTCAAGCTGGCGACGCAGCGGCTCACTGTCAGCAATGATCGCTGTCTGAGCCTCACGAGCTGACACCAAACCCTGCAAGTTCCCCAAAATCGCACTGGCCTGCGAACGAGTCTGCTCATACAGTTTGATCAGCGCCTGCAGCTGTTCACGCGTCTGCTCGTCACGGGTTGCGGACAAACGTAGCTCCGCACTACCGGCAAGCAGACCTTCAGAAATCTCTTTAAAAGAGTTCAAATCTTTGCCAAGCAAGAAAACCGCCTCAGGACTGACACCTTCTGTGGTTTGAAACTCATTGGCAGACTTACCGATGCGCTGGGTCAACATCACCAACTGACCAGCCGCCGAAATTTCAGCGGGCGAAGCGTTGTGCTGCAGCTTCAGCGAAGACACCGTTTCTGCAATTTCGAGCAAGTCTGCAGATTGGCGGTTGATCGTGCGCAAGGCATCGCCCACCTGGGTCAAGATTTTTTGCTGCCCCATCACCAAACGCGCGTTGCGATCTGCTCGCTCTACCAGCGGGTTAATCGACTCCAGATCGGACGCAAACGACTCGCCCAGCAAGGGCACACCCAGTTCAGTATCTCCCCCAGAAAGAGCGCGCACGTTACGAGACAGAACGCCAGCACTTTCCGCCACCTCCGGAAAAGCCTGTGGACTGCCGACAAGCGCCTGGGAAACAGATTTAGCCAGGCGCTGGGACTGCATCAGGGCCTGACCAGTAGCTGCCAACTGTTGCGCAGAGCGTTCTGCTTGTTGCAGCACCCAACCAGCCACCAAAGCCAACACCACAGCACCAATACCCGCCAGCGCAAACAGACGACGCTGCTGTGTCGCAGCAGGCGCACTACCAAGCAAAGGCAAAGCCACTAGGTTTTCTTCGGGCGCCAGCGCATCACCATAGAGAGAGCTGGGATCACCTTGCACGCTGTGCATGGCATCAGCCTGGTAGGACTCACGCAAGGGAGAGTTGTCTAGCGACATCGCAGCGTCAAGCGCATCCCCTCCCTCTACAGCCGAGGCTGCGGCAGGCTTGCGATTGAACCATTTTCCGAATGAATTGACCAAAGACATAACCGTGCCTTACAGCGAAAAATCAGGTACCAACACCTAAGAAAGCCGGATGCTGGGCCAGCAGCTGCAGTTGCAGCTCCTGCCAACGCTGGCCTTGTTCGTCCACATACACCGACCCCAAATAGGTCGGCGCATCTGCCGCAGGCGGCTCTACGATGGGGAAAGATTGCGCATGGCGCAAACCGAGCAGACGATCCACCAACAGGGCGGCATTGACCTCCAGCGCCGCGTTCAGCGCCAGCAAACTGGTGTCACTCAGGCTTTGTTCTGTACGAACCACACCATGCCCAAGAAAGGCCGCCAAATCCACGACGCCAACCAAGGCACCGCGCAAATTGGCAACCCCCAAGAACCACGGTTGCGTATAGGGCACGGTCTGTACGCCGGGCCATGGGAAAATTTCGCCTGACTGCCCCAAAGGCATCAGATAGTGCTTGCCAGCAGCTTGCACTGCCAGCCAAGATGACATGGAAACACCCTCACCGGCCGCTTGCAGGCGGCCTGCGAGACGAGTTTGGAGTTCCCTAAGAGCTTCGCGATTGGCCATGAGCGACGCGCGCGTTAGTTCAGCGCGTCAATCTTGGCCTGCAGCTCCGCCGGGTCAACGGGCTTGGTGATGTAGCCACGCGCGCCCTGGCGCATGCCCCAAACACGGTCAGTTTCTTGGTTCTTACTGGTGCACATAATGATGGGCACATCCGCGTACTGCGGGTCACGACTGATGGCACGGGTCAGTTGAAAACCGTTTTGTCCGGGCATGACAACGTCCATCAAAATCAAGTCCGGTTTTTCCTCGGCCAAACGACGAAAAGCCTCTTCAGCATTTTCAGCCGTGCGGACTTTCATTCCTTTTTTCTGCAACAAATCGGTCAGAAACATCAATTCTGTCTTCGAATCGTCAACGACCAAGACTTTCTGAATAGGCATTACTTAGCTCCTTGCTGAATATTTCCGAATTGTTGTACAGCCTGCAACAACTGGTCTTTGGTGAATGGCTTTGTTAAATATTCTTGGCAACCCACCATGCGCCCGCGCGCCTTGTCAAATACGCCATCTTTGGACGACAGCATAACGACTGGCGTATCGGCAAATCTGGGGTTGCGTTTGATGATGGCCACCGTTTGATAGCCGTCTAGTTTAGGCATCAGGATGTCGCAAAAAATCAATTGCGGCTGGTAATCGTTGACTTTAGATAGTGCATCAAAACCATCATCGGCCAGCAGTACCTCGTGTCCCCCCTGCTTCAAAAAAATCTCCGCACTGCGCCGAATGGTGTTGCTATCGTCCACCACCAGGACTTTGAAAGTTGCGCCAGTCGTCGTCAATTGTTGGTTCTCCTGACAAAAGTACACCACACAGGCTACAAGCGCGTTGGTGCCCACAAGAATTTTTGAAGCTTTTTGTTGCAACCACATGCAATACCAAACAAGTGCTTGCACACAGCGCCCCAGACACCCTCTCACCCACAGCAGCGTCCCTGGTGACGGCGCAGCTTAATGGGGGTTCACATAGAATGCAACGATTGTAGCCAGCGAAAAAACGGGGTTGCGGCCTGGGCGAGGCATCGCAGCCCGCACCACCATGACCTCCACCTCTACTGATCTCAACCTCTCCCTTTTCGAGCGTGCCAAGGCGCTCATTCCAGGTGGCGTGAATTCGCCAGTGCGTGCCTTCAAAGCCGTGGGCGGTACTCCGCGCTTCGTGCAACGTGCCCAGGGCGCCTATTTTTGGGATGCCAATGGTCAGCGCTATATCGACTACATCGGCTCATGGGGCCCCATGATCCTCGGGCACGGCCACCCTGGCGTGCTCGAAGCGGTGCAAAAAGCTGCACTCGATGGCTTTAGCTTCGGCGCTCCAACGGAGCGCGAAATCGAGCTGGCCGAAGCCATTTTGCGTCTCGTGCCCTCAATGGAGATGATCCGCCTGGTCAGCTCCGGCACCGAAGCGGGCATGAGTGCCATCCGTCTGGCGCGCGGTGCCACCGGGCGCAGCAAGATCATTAAATTCAACGGCTGCTACCACGGCCACGCAGACTCTCTGCTCGTCAAAGCTGGCTCAGGCTTGGCCACCTTTGGTCATGCCACCAGCGCCGGTGTGCCACCCGAGGTGGTGCAACACACCCTGGTGCTCGAATACAACGACGTGAGCCAGTTGGAAGAGGCCTTTGCACTGCATGGCAGCGAATTGGCGTGCGTCATCATGGAGCCGATTGCTGGCAACATGAATTTCGTGCGCGCCAGCGTGCCCTTCATGCGCCGCGCACGCGAGCTGTGTACCCAGCATGGCGCCTTGCTCATCATTGACGAAGTGATGACCGGCTTTCGCGTCGCCTTGGGCGGTGCGCAAAGCCTGTACGCACAGCAAATTCCTGGCTTTCAGCCTGACCTCACTGTGCTGGGCAAGGTAATTGGCGGCGGTATGCCATTGGCAGCCTTCGGTGGCCCACGCGCCGTGATGGAGCAGCTTGCCCCGCTCGGCCCGGTGTACCAAGCGGGCACCCTGTCGGGCAACCCTGTGGCCACCGCCTGTGGCCTGGCCACGCTGCGCGAAATTGCCCAGCCAGGCTTTTACGACCGGCTGGCAGCGCGCACTCGCAGCTTGGTCGAGGGCCTGGCGGCCGAGGCAGCCCACGCAGGCGTGCCCTTCAGTGCCGACAGCGAAGGCGGCATGTTCGGCTTTTTCCTGTTGCCGCAATTGCCGCAAAACTACCCCGAGGTGCTGACCACCGACGGCACACGCTTCAACCAGCTGTTCCACGGCCTGCTGGAGCGTGGCATCTACATTGCGCCCGCGCTGTACGAAGCCGGGTTCGTTAGCGCGGCGCACAGCGCGCAAGACATCGAGCAAACGCTGCAAGCGGCACGACAAGTTTTTCAATCGCTCACAAATTAGGAGCTGCTTGCGCGCTCCCTGCTTGCCTGAGCGTCGTTTTTTACCCACAAAAAAAGCCCATCAGGGCTTTTTTTGTGGGCGGCGCAACAGCAAGCCTCAATGGCGGAAGTGGCGCACGCCGGTGAACACCATGGCCACACCGCGCTCGTTGGCGGCATCAATCACTTCTTGGTCACGCATGGAGCCACCGGGCTGGGCCACGCAGGTAGCACCCGCATCAACCACCACATCCAGCCCATCGCGGAACGGGAAGAAGGCGTCGGAGGCCACCACAGTGTTTTGCAGGGACAGTTTGGCCGCTTCGGCCTTGATGGAGGCAATGCGTGCGGAATCGAGGCGGCTCATCTGGCCTGCGCCTACGCCCATGGTCATGCCGTTCTTGCAGAAAACGATGGCGTTGGACTTGACGAACTTGGCCACTTTCCATGCGAACAGCAGGTCGTTCAGCTCTTCGGGGGTAGGTTGCTTGATGGTCACCACCTTCAAATCAGCCAGCGCCAGCTCGTGGTTGTCCGCCGATTGCAGCAGCAAGCCAGAACCCACGCGCTTGGTTTCCAAGGCATTGCGCACGCTGCCGTAGTTCTCTGGCAGCGCAATTTTCATCAAGCGCACATTGACTTTGCTCTTGAAAATTTCCAGCGCTTCAGCGCTGAAGTCAGGGGCCATCAGCACTTCCACGAACTGCTTGGACACCGCTTCGGCTGCGGCCTTGTCCACAGGGCGGTTGAAGGCGATGATGCCGCCAAAGGCGCTGGTGGGATCGGTCTGGAAGGCCTTGGAATAGGCTTCAAACGGGTTCGCACCAATGGCCACACCGCAAGGGTTGGCGTGCTTGATGATCACGCACGCTGGCACTTCAAAGCTCTTGACGCATTCCCACGCCGCATCGGCGTCAGCAATGTTGTTGTAGCTCAGTTCCTTGCCTTGCAGCTGCACGCCAGTGGCGAGCGAACCAGCGGCAGGTGCCAAATCGCGGTACCAAGCAGCTTGCTGGTGGCTGTTTTCGCCGTAGCGCAGGTCTTGCACCTTCACGTACTGCTCGTTGAACTGGCCAGGGAACTCAGCGCGCGCAGGCACGTACTCTTCGCTCAGTTTTTCTTCTTCGAACTGCACCGAAGACAGGTAGTTGCTGATGGCGCCGTCGTACTGGCTGATGCGGTTGAACGCCGCCACCGACAGCTCAAAGCGCAGCTTGTTGGAGAGCTTGCCAGCGGCCTTGAGCTCGGCGATCACAGCGTCGTACTGGTCGGCTGCCGTGATCACGCCCACGTCCTTCCAGTTCTTGGCGGCGCTGCGCACCATGGCGGGGCCGCCAATGTCGATGTTCTCGATGGCGTCGGCCAGCGTGCAACCGGCCTTGGCCACGGTGGCCTCAAACGGGTACAGGTTCACCACCAGCAGGTCAATGGTGTCGATGCCGTGCTCGGCCAGTGCGGCCATGTGTGCGGGCACATCACGGCGGGCCAGCAGGCCGCCATGCACCTTGGGGTGCAGCGTTTTGACGCGGCCGTCCAGCATCTCGGGGAACTGCGTGACTTCGGCCACCTCAGTCACAGGCAAGCCTTCTTTGGCCAGCAGTTGGGCCGTGCCACCGGTGGATAGCAGGCGAATGCCCAGGGCGTGCAGCGCGCGGGCAAACTCGACGATGCCGGTTTTGTCAGAAACGGAGATCAATGCATTCATGGCGGTGGGACTTTCAGTTTTGAATCAAATCGGCCTCTAAGGCGCTTGCAGCAAGCGCAAACAGCTATTAAATAAATAGCATCAAAGCAGGTTGTGCTGGGTCAACTTCTTGCGCAAGGTGTTGCGGTTCAGGCCCAGCCATTGCGCAGCACGCGACTGGTTGTTGTCCGCCTGGCTCATCACCACTTCGAGCAGCGGTTTTTCCACCAGGCGCACCAGCATGTCGTACATGCCATCGGGCGTTTCGCCATCGAGGTCTTCAAAGTAGCGCAGCAGGCTTTCGCGCACGCACTCTTGCACGTTGATATCTTTGGCGCTCATGCGCAAATTCCTTCTTGTTCGGTCGTCGCAGACGGCTGCCCAGGCATGGGCAGACGATCCATGTGCTGGGCCAGCACATCAAAATAATCGCTCACGGCCTGCCATTGGGTAGGTGCATCGTCGATGGCGTTGATGCGTTGACGCAAAGCCTCGCCCTGGGGCAAGGAGCGCACGTACCAGGCAATGTGTTTGCGCGCACTGCGCACCCCGGTGCCCTCGCCGTAGAGCTGGTAATGCGCGTGCAGGTGGGCCAACAGCAGGCGCTGCACTTCGGCCACCAAGGGCGGCGCAAGGTGCTCGCCCGTGGCCAGATAGTGGGCAATGTCACGAAAAATCCAGGGGCGGCCCTGGGCTGCACGGCCCACCATCAAGGCATCAGCCCCGGTGGCGGCGAGCACGGCACGGGCTTTTTCCGGGCTGTCGATATCCCCATTGGCCACCACCGGTATACGCACAGCCGCCTTCACGGCAGCAATGGTGTCGTACTCGGCCTGGCCGCGGTAGCCCTGCTCGCGCGTGCGCCCATGCACAGTGAGCATTTGAATGCCAATGTCTTCAAAGCGCCGCGCCAGCGCCACCGCATTTTTGTGGGCCTCGCTCCAGCCGGTGCGCATTTTCAGCGTCACCGGTACACCGCGCGGCGCGCAGGCTTGCACCACGGCCTGAGCAATCGACACGGCCAGGGCTTCGTTTTGCATCAGCGCCGAGCCCGCCCATTTGTTGCACACCTTCTTGGCGGGGCAACCCATGTTGATGTCGATGATTTGCGCGCCCCGATCGATGTTGTAGAGCGCGGCCTCGGCCATCATGTCGGCGTCGGTACCGGCGATTTGCACCGCAATCGGCCCGCTTTCACCTTCGTGGTTGGCGCGGCGGCTGGTTTTCAGGCTGTCCCACAGATCGCGCCGTGAGGTCACCATTTCGCTCACGGCGTAACCCGCACCCCACTGTTTGCACAGTTGGCGAAAGGGCCGGTCGGTGACTCCCGCCATCGGGGCAACAAACAAACGACAGGCCAGGGCATAGGGGCCAAGGTGCAGGGCAGACATCAACGAACAGTGGGGCAGCACAACCAGGAGGGAGGGCGATTGTACCTGCCCAATTTTTCAGCAACCAAAAAGCGCCCAAGCCCTACCCTGCGCGTGCTACCAAACTTGCAAGGGCTGGGCAAAACCTGCCGGGGCCTGGCGCTCATGGGCAAAGCTGACCTCTTCCCAGGCATCGGGCTGCGCCAGCAGGGCACGCAGCAAGTCGTTGTTCATGGCGTGGCCACTGCGAAACGCGCTGTAGGCGGCCAGCAGGGGCTTGCCTAAAAGGTACAAATCGCCCATGGCGTCCAGGATTTTGTGCTTGGCAAATTCGTCGTCATAGCGCAAGCCTTCGGCATTGAGCACTTTGTAGTCGTCCATGACGATGGCGTTGTCCAGCCCACCACCCAGCGCCAGGCCGTTGGCGCGCAGCATTTCCACATCGCGGGTGAAGCCAAAGGTGCGCGCGCGCGCAATGTCGCGGCTGTAGTTGTCGCGCCCCATGTCGAACTCCACGCTTTGGCCGGTGGAATCGACGGCGGGATGGGCAAAGTCGATGTCAAAACGCAGTTTGAAGCCGTGGTAGGGCTCTAGGCGCGCCCACTTGAGCTGCGCACCCTCGCCCTGGCGCACCTCGATGGGGCGTTTGACGCGCACAAAGCGCTTGGGTGCGTTTTGCAGCGCCACACCGGCGCTTTGCAGCAGAAACACGAACGAGGCCGAGGAGCCATCCAGGATGGGCACCTCTTCGGCGGTGATGTCGATGTACAGATTGTCCAGCCCCAAACCAGCACACGCAGACATCAAATGCTCTACCGTATGCACTTTGGCACTGCCCACGCCGATGGTGGATGCCATGCGTGTATCGACCACCGCCTGGGCAGAAATGGGAATGTCCACGGGCTCAGGCAAGTCCACCCGCCGAAACACGATGCCAGTATCGGGCTGCGCCGGGCGCAGCGTCAGCTCCACGCGCTGGCCACTGTGCAAGCCCACGCCAACGGCACGGGTGAGGGTTTTGAGAGTGCGTTGCTGCAACATAAGCGCTCGATTTTAGGAGAGGGCTGCACCGGCGCACAGGCCCGCGCGCCTATCTCCGCCATAGCCAGGCACAGGCATAAAAAAACCCGCCGGGCACCGGGTGCCGGCGGGCGACTTCCGAGAGCTGAACCTCAATCGGCCTGCTTGCGCAGGAAAGCAGGAATGTCCAGCTCGTCCATGCCGCCCGAGGACAGGGCGTCAACGCGCGCTGCCGCATTGGTGCGGTTGCTACGCCATACGGTAGGCACGTTCATACCGGTGTAATCGTTACCACCCGCAGCAGCGCCGCCGGTGATGCTGCCGGTAATCCCGGTAGTCCCCGCCACCATGCCAGGCCCCCCCACGGCAGAGGCCAGGGGCAGGTTGTCAGTGCCAGTACGCAGCGAGCCTTGCACCACTTGCATGGGCTGGCGACGCACCGCAGGGCGCTCCAGGCCTGTGGCAATCACGGTGACGCGAATCTCATCGCCCAGGCTATCGTCATAGGCGGCGCCGTAAATGACGTGGGCATCGGGCGAGGCATAGGCATTGATGGTGCCCACAGCTTGGCCCGACTCGGCCATTTTCAGACTGCCCTTGGCCGCCGTCACCAACACCAGCACACCCTTGGCACCCGAGAGGTCAATGCCTTCGAGCAAGGGGCAAGCAATCGCTTGTTCTGCCGCAATGCGGGCTCGATCTGGCCCGCTGGCTGTGGCCGTGCCCATCATGGCGCGGCCAGGCTCGCCCATCACGGTGCGTACGTCCTCAAAGTCCACGTTCACCAAGCCGTAGTCGTTGATGATTTCGGCAATGCCGCCGACAGCATTTTTCAGCACATCGTTGGCTTGAGCGAAGGCATCGTTTTGCAGCACTTCCGTGCCCAGCACGTCGATGAGCTTTTGGTTCAGCACGACGATGAGCGAATCCACATTCGATTCCAGCTCAGACAGGCCGTCATCGGCATTTTTCATGCGCCGCCCGCCCTCCCAGTCGAAGGGTTTGGTGACCACACCCACGGTGAGAATGCCCATTTCCTTGGCAATACGGGCAATCACTGGTGCAGCGCCGGTACCCGTACCACCACCCATGCCTGCCGTGATAAACAGCATGTGCGCGCCTTGAATGGCCTGGCGGATTTCCGCCTCTGCCAGCTCGGCCGCCTCGCGGGCCTTTTCTGGCTTGCTACCTGCACCCAAGCCGGTAGCACCCAGTTGGATGTGGCGATCGGCTGTGCTGCGTGCCAGCGCCTGGGCGTCGGTGTTGGCGCAAATAAACTCAACGCCTTGTACGGCGCTGGAAATCATGTGTTCAACGGCATTACCGCCGCCCCCCCCGACCCCGATCACTTTGATCAGCGTGCCCTGGTTGAACTCTTCGGACTCAATCATTTCGATAGGCATGTAGATGCTCCTGAAGCTGCTTTTATAACTTGAAAAAAGGGGTGTATCGGTTCTATTTTGTTCGATGGCTCCGACCAGGCGGGCCCGTACCACGCCAACGGTCTGCATGCGTACACCGTGCCATGTCAGAAATTGCCTACGATGAAGTCCTTGAAGCGTCCCAGGGCTGTTTTCATAGAGCCACTCTTGGCCGCCACCTTGAAGCCGCGCAAGCGTGCCATGCGTGCTTCTTCCAGCTGCCCCATAACGGTGGCTGCACGGGGCTGGGCCACCATGTCGGCCAAGGCGCTGGAATACTTGGGTACACCCCGGCGCACCGGTTTGAGAAAAATATCTTCCCCCAATTCCACCATGCCAGGCATGACCGAGCTGCCTCCGGTGAGCACAATGCCCGAAGACAAAATCTCTTCGTAGCCCGAGTCGCGGATGGCTTGCTGTACCAGGGAAAAAATCTCCTCCACCCGGGGCTCAATCACCCCTGCCAACACCTGGCGGCTGAGCAGACGCGGGCCCCGGTCGCCCAGGCCCGGCACTTCCACCTGGGCTTCGGGGTCGGCCAGCAGCTGCTTGGCGTAGCCGCTTTCCACTTTGATGTCTTCTGCGTCTTTGGTGGGCGTGCGCAGCGCCATGGCAATGTCGCTGGTAATCAAGTCACCCGCCGCCGGAATCACCGCTGTGTGGCGAATGGCGCCCCCGGTGAAGATGGCTACGTCGGTGGTGCCAGCGCCAATATCCACCACGGCCACACCCAGTTCACGCTCATCATCGGTCAGCACGGCCTGGCTGGAGGCCAGGGGGTTGAGCATGAGCTGCTCCACCTCCAGCCCACAGCGGCGCACGCACTTGATGATGTTTTCCGCCGCGCTTTGCGCCCCGGTGACGATGTGAATATTGGCCTCCAGGCGGATGCCGCTCATGCCAATCGGCTCTTTGACCTCTTGGCCGTCAATGATGAACTCCTGGGGCTCCACCAAGAGCAGGCGCTGGTCGCTGGAAATGGAGATGGCTTTGGCCGTCTCCACCACACGGGCCACATCGGTGGCCGTGACTTCCTTGTCCTTGATGGCCACCATACCGCGCGAGTTCTGCCCCCGGATGTGGCTGCCGGTAATGCCGGTGTACACCCGCTGAATTTTGCAGTCGGCCATCAGCTCGGCCTCCTTGAGCGCCTGCTGAATGCTTTGCACCGTGGCGTCGATGTTCACCACCACACCACGCTTCAAGCCATTGCTGGGCGCCACCCCCAGTCCGGCGAGCTTGAGCGCGCCATTGGGCAGCACCTCAGCGACCACCGCCATGACCTTGGCGGTGCCAATGTCCAGCCCGACGACCACATCTTTGTACTCTCTTGCCATATGCTTTGCCTGCCCTCTTGCTCTGTTGTGCTGTGCTGCCGTGTTGTATTGGAAGGTGCGATTGTGCCGATGCTTAGCGCCGTTTGGCGGCCAGGCGCGCAGCCTGCTCGGCGCTGACGGTGCTCACCCCGCGCAGGCGCAGCGCATAACCGCTGCTGTGGCGCAAATCGGCGTAAGCCAGCATCTCGGGCTTGCGCTGAAACTGCGCCACCACCTCGCCCAAAGTGCGTGCAAAGCGCTGCGTGCGCTCCAGCACCTCGGGCGTGGGCCCGCTGCCCAGCTCCACCGCAGCGCCGTTGTCCAGCACCATGTGCCAACCACCACGCCCGGACAGGCGCAGCGCCTGCACGCGCAGGCCCAGGGCGGCCATCAAAGGGTCGAGCTGGCGGTACATCTCCAGCACCTGGCGGCTGTGGCCCTGGGGCCCCTGCAGGCGCGGCAGCTCTTCTTGTTCATCTTCATCGACTTCGGCGTCAAATACCTCGCCGTCGCTGTTGAGCAACTGCGCTGTGGTGTCGTTTGCGCCCCAGAAGGCCACGGCGTCATGCTCGCGCAACACCACCCGCAGACTGCCCGGAAACTCACGCCGCACTTGTGCCTGGCGCACCCATGGCGCCTGCTCAAAAGCGTGGCGCGCAGCATCCAGATCCACCGTAAAAAAATTGCCCGACAAACTGGGCATGACCACCGCACGCAGGCCCATGGCGCTGTTGTGCGCGACATCACCTTGCACCACGATGCGCTGAATGGAGAAAATCGGCAGCTCCAACACCCAGCGCCCCGCCGCCGCCAGCGCCAGCAACGCGCAGCACACGAACAGGACCGAAGCGGTCCAGTTCATGAGGCGCACGTCCAGTGGCACGGGCAGCTGGTGGTTCATAGACCCGCCATGGCACGGTCAGGTTGGTGGGGCCACTGGTCTAGCGCAGCACTGGCCAGCAAGCGCAAGCACAGCTGCTCGTAGCTCAGGCCCGCAGCACGGGCGGACATGGGCACCAGCGAATGCCCGGTCATGCCGGGAGCGGTGTTGATTTCCAGCAAAAACGGCTGGCGATCGCTGGCGCGCACCATCACATCGGCGCGGGCCCAGCCACGGCAGCCCAAGGTGCGGTAGGCCTGCGTGACCAGGCGCTGAATGGCCTGTTCTTCGCTCGCTGGCAAACCGCTGGGGCAGTGGTACTGGGTGCTGTCGTTGAAGTACTTGTTCTGGTAGTCGTAATTGCCCTGGGGGGCGCAGATGCGGATCACCGGCAGCGCCTGGGCCTGCGCGCCCTGGCCCAGCACGGGGCAGGTGGTCTCGTCGCCATCAATGAATTGCTCGCACAGTACCTCAGGATCGTGGCTGGCGGCGAGCTGGTAGGCGCTGGCGCATTCCTCAGGGCGGCTGACCTTGCTCAGGCCAATGGTAGAGCCCTCGCGCGAGGGCTTGATGATCATGGGTGCGCCCAGCTCGGCCAGGGCTTGCACGGCTTCTTCGGCACTAGCCACCAGGCGCCAATCGGGGGTGGACAGGCCCTCAAAGCGCCAAATGCGCTTGGTCATGATTTTGTCCATGGCAATGGCCGAGGCCATCACACCCGAGCCGGTGTAGGGGATGCCCAGCAGCTCCAGTGCCCCTTGCACCGTGCCGTCTTCGCCGTGGCGCCCGTGCAGGGCGATGAAGCAGCGCGCGTAGCCCTGGGTTTTCAGCTCGGCCAAGCTGGTATGGGCGGGGTCAAAGGCATGGGCATCCACGCCCACGCTGCGCAGCGCTTGCAGCACGCCGCCGCCGGACATCAGCGAAATCTCGCGCTCGGACGAATCGCCGCCCATCAGCACAGCCACCTTGCCCAGCGCCTGTGGCTCGGGGCTGGCACCATCAGGCATCGTATTTTTGAGGTCAAATTGGCTCATAAGGCGCTCCCATCAAGCGCTAGCAGCTCTTTATTTTGTAGCATTTGCACCACTTTGGCAGGTACCTGGCCAATGGAGCCCGCCCCCATGCACAGCACCACGTCGCCCGCACGGGCGGTTTGCACAATCGCCTGGGGCAGTGTGGCCACATCGTCAATGAACAGCGGCTCCACACGCCCGGCCACGCGCAGCGCCCGCGCCAGCGCCCGCCCATCGGCAGCCACAATGGGCGCTTCGCCTGCGGCGTACACCTCGGTGAGCAGCACCGCATCGGCCTGGCCCAGCACCTGCACGAAGTCTTCAAAACAGTCACGCGTGCGGGTGTAGCGGTGGGGCTGAAAGGCCAGCACCAGGCGCCGCCCAGGGAAAGCGCCGCGTGCCGCGGCCAGCGTGGCCGCCATTTCCACGGGGTGGTGGCCGTAGTCTTCAATCAGCTCGTAGGCACCCGTGCCTTTGTCCGCAGTCACAGGCTGGGCGCCGTAGCGCTGAAAGCGCCGCCCCACGCCGGTAAAGCCTGCCAGGGCGCGCAGCAGCGCAGCGTCGTCAATGCCCAGCTCTACGGCCACGGCAATCGCTGCCAGGGCGTTGAGCACGTTGTGCTCGCCCGCCAGGTTCAGCACCACCTCCAAGTCCGGCAGGGTGACGCCGTTGCGCCGCTGCACCGTAAAGCGCATACGGCCTGCATCGGCGCGCACGTTCACGGCGCGCACCTGGGCCTCTTCACTGAAGCCATAGCTGGTGACCGGACGGGCCACGTCGGTGAGGATGGCGCGCACGCCAGGGTTGTCCACACACACAATGGCCGCACCATAAAAGGGCATACGGTGCAAAAAGTCGATGAACGCCTGCTTGAGCCGGCCAAAGTCGTGGCCGTAGGTTTCCATGTGGTCGGCGTCGATGTTGGTCACCACGGCCATCACCGGCAGCAGGTTCAGGAACGAGGCATCGGACTCATCGGCCTCCACCACGATGTACTCGCCCTGCCCCAGGCGCGCGTTGGCTCCGGCACTGTTCAAGCGCCCGCCAATCACAAAGGTGGGATCGAGCCCGGCTTCGGCCAGTACGCTGGTGACCAAACTGGTGGTGGTGGTTTTGCCATGGGTGCCCGCAATAGCAATGCCCTGGCGCAGGCGCATGAGTTCGGCCAGCATCAGCGCGCGCGGCACGATGGGAATTTTGCGCGCCCGCGCCGCCTGCACCTCGGGGTTATCGGCCTGCACTGCCGTGGAGGTGACCACGGCATCGACGCCCTGCACATGGTCGGCATGGTGCCCCACATGCGTGGTAATGCCCAGGCCCTGCAGACGCTGCAAGGTGCTGCTGTCCGACAGGTCGGAGCCCGAAATCTCGTAGCCCAGGTTGTGCAACACCTCGGCAATACCGCTCATGCCCGCGCCCCCCAGGCCCACAAAGTGGATACGGCGGATGGCGTGTTTCATCGGGCCAGCTCCTCGCAGGCGGCAACGATCAAGGCGGTGGCTTGTGTTTTTTCCATGGTTTTGGCTTTCAAGGCCCTCTCCAAAAGCGCGGGCCGCTCCATATTTTGTAGCATTTGTGCCAGCACGGCAGGCGTCAGGTCGGCTTGGCGCACCAGCCAGCAGCCCCCGGCATCGAGCAAAAAGCGCGCATTGGCGCTTTGGTGGTCATCCACGGCGGCAGGGAAAGGCACAAACACCGCAGCAGCGCCCACGGCGGCAATCTCGGTGACGGTACTGGCGCCCGCGCGGCAGACGATCACATCGGCCTGGGCAAAGGCGCTGGCGGTGTCGTCAATAAAAGCGGTGAAGTCGGCCTGCACACCTGCCGCCTGGTAGCGCGCGCGCAGTTCGTCGAGGTGCGCAGCACCACTTTGGTGCAGCACCTGGGGGCGCTGCTCGGCAGGCAACAGCGCCAGGGCCTGGGGCACCAGCTCGTTGAGGGCACGCGCGCCCAAACTGCCACCCACCACCAGCAAGCGCAGCGGGCCCGTGCGCCCGGCAAAGCGCTCGGCGGGGCCGGGCTGCTGCAAAAAGGCCGCGCGCAGCGGGTTGCCCACCCATTCGCCCTTTTTCAGCACGCCGGGGAAGGTGGTGAAAATGCGCTCGGCCACCCCGGCCAGCACCTTGTTGGCCAAACCGGCCACAGCGTTTTGTTCGTGCAGCACCAGCGGCTTGCCCGCCAGCACCGCCATCATCCCACCCGGAAAACTGACGTAGCCGCCCAGGCCCACCACCACATCGGGGCGCACCCGCCGCACCACGGCCAGTGCCTGGGCAAACGCCCGCAGCAGCTTGAGCGGCGCCAGTGCCAGCGTGGCCAGGCCCTTGCCGCGCACGCCGGAAAACTGCACCGCTTCAAACGCAAACCCCTCGGGCACCACCAGACGCTCTTCCATGCTGGCAGGGGTGCCCAGCCAATGCACACGCCAGCCACGCGCACGCAGCTCGCGCGCCAGGGCCAGGCCAGGGAAGATGTGGCCACCCGTGCCACCCGCCATGATGAGTGCAGTCTTGGCCGTCATACGCTGGCGCCTTTCATGAGCAGCTTGTTCTCGTAGTCCACACGCAGCACCACGGCCAGCGCCATCAGGTTGAGCAAAATGGCCGAGCCACCGTAGCTCATCAAGGGCAAGGTGAGGCCCTTGGTGGGCAAGGCCCCCAGGTTCACGCCCATGTTGATAAACGCCTGAAAGCCCAGCCACAAGGCCACGCCCTGCGCCACCAGGCCCGCAAACACGCGATCGAGCGCAATCGCCTGGCGGCCAATTTGCATGATGCGCCGCGTAAGCCACCAAAACAGCACGATCAACGTGAGCACGCCCACCAGGCCCAGCTCTTCGCCAATCACGGCCAGCAAGAAGTCGGTGTGCGCCTCGGGCAGCCAGTGCAGTTTTTCTACACTGCCGCCCAGACCCACGCCAAACACCTCGCCGCGCCCAATGGCAATCAGGGAGTGCGATAGCTGGTAGCCCTTGCCCAGGGCGTGTTCCTCGCTGAAGGGGTCGAGGTAGGCAAAAATGCGCTCGCGCCGCCACGGACTGGTCATCACCATCAAGGCAAACGCCCCCACCAGCACCACTGCCGTGAGGATGAACATGCGCAGGTTGACACCGCCCAAAAACAAAATGCCCATGGCAATCACGGTGATCACCATGAAAGCGCCCATGTCCGGCTCCGCCAGCAGCAGCACCCCGACCACGGCCACCGCAGCCACCATCGGCAGCACAGCGCGAAAGAAGCGCTCTTTCAGCGCCATGCGGCGCTCCATGTAGTCGGCGGCATACATCAGCATGGCGAACTTCGCCAACTCAGAGGGCTGAAAATTCATCAGCCCCAAACTCAGCCAGCGCCGGGCACCATTGACCGAGGTGCCCACACCCGGAATCAACACAACGATGAGGGCCAAGATGGAGGCAATGAACAGCCAGGGCGCCACGCGCTCCCAGGTTTTCATGGGCACCTGGAACGTGAGCAAAGCTGCCACAAAGCCCATCACCAAAGCCATCACATGGCGCAGCAAAAAGTGCAGCGGCGCAATCTTGCCAAAGCGCGGGTTGTCCGGCAGGGCAATCGAGGCGGAATACACCATGACCACGCCCCAGGCCAGCAGCGCCACCACCACCCACAGCAGGGTTTGGTCAAAGCCCAGCACGCGCGCGGGTGTGGCACTGGTCTGGCGGTACTCCATGCCACCAATGCGCACGGGCAGGCGGTCGGCCGCTTTGGCGCGCAAGCCCTCGGACCAGCCGCTCAAGCGCTGCCACAAGGTGGCCGAGGAGGCATCGGCGGTGCTGCGGCCCATCAGCCCCCCTCCAGACTCTGGCCGCGCTCGTGGGCCAGCGCCTGTACGGCATCAATGAACACGGCGGCGCGGTGGGCGTAGTCGCGGAACATATCTAGGCTGGCGCAGGCGGGCGACATCAGCACCGCATCACCCGCCTGGGCGTGCTGCGCGGCCAGGGTGACGGCGTGGGGCATATCGGCCGCGTCCAGCAAGGGCACGCCGCTGCCCTGCAGCGCCTGGCGCAACAAGGGAGCGTCGCGCCCAATCAGCACCACGGCACGTGCCGTCTGCGCAATCGGCTCGGCCAGAGGGCTGAAGTCTTGGCCTTTGCCGTCGCCGCCCAAAATCACCACCAGGCGCCGCTCGGCGCCCAGCCCGCCCAGCGCGGCCACCGTGGCGCCCACGTTGGTGCCTTTGCTGTCGTCGAAATACTCCACATCGTCCACCATGCCAATCGATTCCACACGGTGGGGCTCGCCCCGGTATTCGCGCAAACCGTAGAGCATGGAGGCCAGGCTGGCGCCCCCGGCCAAGGCCAGGGCCAGTGCCGCCAGGGCGTTGCTGCTGTTGTGGCGCCCGCGAATGCGCAGGGCGTCTGCGGGCATCAGGCGCTGAATGTGCAGCTCCTGCTGTGGCGCGCGGCGGCTGCGCGGCTGGCCGTGGTCTTCCTCCTCCAGCGCACGCACCAGCCAGGCCAGGCCGTTCACGGTTTCCAGCCCCCAATCACCGGGATGCTGGGGTGGCTGCAGGCCAAAGCTGCAGTGCGGTGGCAGCGGCGCCGCCTTGGCTGCGCGTGCGCGCCCTTTGCCAGGAGGCTCCACCTCGGGCGCGGGCCGCCAGGCCATTACCTGGGGGTCGTCGCGGTTGAGCACACGCAGCGTTTGCGGGCCAAAAATGCAGGCCTTGGCGGCGGCATAGGCGGCCATGCTGCCGTGCCAATCAAGGTGGTCTTGGGTGACGTTGAGCACCGTGGCCGCTGTGGGCGCAAAGCCTTGTACGCCATCGAGCTGGAAGCTAGACAGCTCCAGCACCCAGGCCTGCGGCAGCGCGCCGGCCTGCAGGCGCTGGGCCAGGGTGTCCAGCAGCGTGGGGCCAATGTTGCCAGCCTTGACCACGTCGATGCCCGCGTAGTCAAGCAAATGGGCCGTGAGCGAGGTCACGGTGGTTTTGCCGTTGGTGCCGGTTACGGCCAGCACGCGCGGGGCGTAGCCGTGCTGCTGGCGCAGCAATTCCAAGGCCTCAGAATATAGGTCTAATTCGGCTTTTACCCTTATCTGGCAAGCGCGAGCAGCTTCTAAAAGAGGAGCAATTTTGGCCGGTTGCAAGCCCGGTGAACGCAGCACCCATTGGGGTGCCTGGGCGTAGAGCAAGGCAGCGTCGAGCGGGCCGGAAATGAACTGCACGCTGGGCAGCTCGGCCTGCATCTGCGCCAGCTGCGGCGGGGCGCTGCGCGTGTCGGCCACGCTCACCTGGGCACCGCAGCGCACGCACCAGCGCGCCATGGCCAAACCCGAGGCGCCCAGGCCCAGCACCAGCACACGCTGGCCCTGCAGCGGGTGGCTGGCACGGGCAGGCCAGTCGGTGGGCGGCGGCGGCAGTGCGGCAGGGGCAGGCGTGGGTTCGACCACGACGCCCTCGGGCGCTGCAGCAGCCTGGGGGGCATCAGCAAAAATGCGCGCTACGAAATCGGCAGCCTCCTGGGCCGCCGTCAAGGCCACGGGCGCAGGAGCCGGTACAGGCGGGCTGGCCTGTGGCAGGCCATCGGCAGGGGACGAGGGGTTCGGATTCATCGCAACTTCAAGGTGGTGAGCCCAACCAGGCACAGCAGCATGGTGATGATCCAAAAGCGCACCACCACCTGCGTTTCTTTCCAGCCGCTTTTTTCAAAATGGTGGTGCAATGGGGCCATTTTCAGCAGGCGCCGACCCTCGCCGTAGCGGCGCTTGGTGTATTTGAACCAGGTGACCTGCAGCATCACCGACAGCGCCTCGACGACAAAAATGCCACCCATGATGGCCAGCACAATTTCTTGGCGCACGATCACGGCAATCGTGCCCAGCGCGCCGCCCAGGGCCAGCGCCCCCACGTCGCCCATGAACACCTGCGCCGGGTGGGTGTTGAACCATAAAAAGGCCAGCCCCGCCCCCGCCATGGCAGAGCAAAAAATCATCAGCTCGCCCGAGCCGGGAATGTGCGGAAACAGCAGGTATTTGGCATACACCGCATTGCCCGTGACGTAGGCGAACACCCCCAGCGACGCACCCACCAGAATCACCGGCATGATGGCCAGGCCGTCCAGGCCATCGGTGAGGTTGACGGCGTTGCTCGCACCCACAATCACCAAGTAGGTGAGGATGACAAAGCCCAGCACCCCCAGCGGGTAACTCACTTCTTTGAAAAACGGCAGCAGCAGCCCGGCCTTGGGCGGCAAATCAAGCGAAAAGCCCGACTGCACCCACTCCACAAAAAGCTCGAACACGCGCGCGTTCGAGCTTTCGGCAATGCTGAACACAAGATAGAGCGCCGCCGCCAGGCCAATGAGCGACTGCCAAAAATACTTCTCGCGCGAGCGCATACCTTCGGGGTCTTTGTTGACCACCTTGCGCCAGTCATCGACCCAGCCAATGGCACCAAAGCCCAGCGTGACGATGAGCACGATCCAGACGAAACGGTTCGACAGGTCAAACCACAGCAGCGTGGAGATGGACAGCGACGCCAAAATCAGCACGCCGCCCATGGTGGGCGTGCCGCTTTTGCTCAGGTGCGTCTCCATGGCGTAGCCGCGAATGGGCTGGCCGATTTTCAGCGCGCGCAGCATGGCAATCACCTTGGGGCCAGCGGCCAGGCCGATGAGCAAGGCGGTGAGCGCCGCCATCACCGCCCGAAAGGTGAGGTACTGAAACACCCGCAAGAAACCAAAATCGGGCGACAGGCCTTGCAGCCACTGCGCCAGCATCAAGAGCATGTGGCCTCCTGCAGGGCCTGCACAGCGTCTTCCATCTTCATGAAACGCGATCCTTTCACCAGCACACTGCCCATGCCGGGCAGGGCTGCGCGCAGCGCCGCCAGCAAGGCGGCTTTGTCGTCAAAATGCCGCGCCTGGGCAGCGGGCGTTGGCCCGCTGGCGTGGGCAAAGGCCTGCACCGCATGGGTGCTGAGCGTGCCCAGCGCCAGCAGGTGCTCGATGCCGCTGGCGCGCGCCAGCGCACCCGCCTCGGCGTGGAATTGCGGCCCCTGGCTGCCGACCTCGCCCATGTCACCCAGCACCAGCCAGCGCGGCGCGGGCAGTTCAGCCAACACGGCGATGGCGGCTTGCATGGAGTCGGGGTTGGCGTTGTAGCAATCGTCCACCACCGTCAGGGTGCGCCCCGGCATGGGCAGCGCCAGCACACGCGAGCGCCCGGCCACGGGCACAAATGCCGCCAAGCCTTCGGCCACCGCCGCCAGGGTGCAACCGGCAGCCAAGGCACAGGCTGTGGCAGCCAGGGCGTTGCGCACGTTGTGGCGCCCGGCCACCTGCAAACGCGTGGCGAAGTGGCCGCCGGGCGTGGCAATGCGCAGCGCCCAGGCGTCGCCCTGCCACTGCGCCTCCTCGCACCACACCTGCACGGCTGGTGCCTGCGTTGGTTCGGCCTGCGCTGCGGGCGCTGCGCCAAAGCACAGGCAGCGGCGCGTGCCCGCCAGCGCACGCCACAGCGGCGTGAAGGCATCGCCCCCGGGGAACACGGCCACACCATCGGGCGGCAAGGCAGCCAGCACGGCCCCGTTTTCCTCGGCTACGGCCTGCACGGTGTGCATAAATTCCAGGTGCTCACGCTGGGCGTTGTTCACCAGTGCCACGGTGGGGCGGGCCATATCGGCCAACCCGGCAATCTCGCCGGGGTGGTTCATGCCCAGTTCCACCACGCCCATGCGGTGCGCTGCGCGCAGGCGCAGCAGCGTCTGCGGCACGCCAATGGCGTTGTTGAGGTTGCCCTGGGTGGCAAAAGCGCCCTCCCCTGCCTGGGCGCGCAAGATGCTGGCCAGCATCTGCGTGACGGTGGTTTTGCCATTGCTGCCAGTGACCGCAATCAGTGGCAGCGTGAACTGGCTGCGCCAGCCAGCAGCCAGCGCGCCCAAGGCCGCCAGGGTGTCGGGCACTTCAATGCCGGGCAGCCCTGCAGCCTGCAAACCACCGCGCGCCACGCCAGCGCAAGCCCCCGCCTGGCGCGCCTGGGGCAGGAAATCGTGGGCGTCAAAGCGCTCGCCTTGCAAGGCCACGAACAAATCGCCCGCCTGCAGGCTGCGGCTATCGGTGTGTACGCGCTGCACCGGCGTGCAGGCATCGCCCACCAGGCGGGCGCTGGGCTGGCGTGCTTGGATCCAGTCCAGCGCTTGTTGCAGCTTCATCATCATGCGGGTGCCTTTCCGGCACGGGTGGCCAGGGCCTGGCGCGCGTGCGCCATGTCAGAAAACGGCAGGCGCTGGCCCTGCACTTCTTGGTAATCCTCGTGGCCCTTGCCAGCAATCAGCACCACGTCGGCGGCGGCGGCCTGGGCAATGGCCTGGGCAATGGCCTGAGCACGGTCGGGCTCGGTGTGCCAGGGGGTGCCTGTCGGCTGCATTCCCCCGGCCACCTGCGCCAAGATGGCTGCGGGCGACTCGCTGCGGGGGTTGTCGCTGGTCAAGAGCACCTGGTCTGCGCCTTGCTGCGCCGCTGCCGCCATGAGCGGGCGCTTGAGGGGGTCGCGGTCGCCGCCGCAGCCAAAGACGCACCACAGGCGCCCAGCACGCGCCTGGGCCAGCGGACGCAAGGCAGCCAGCGCCTGGGTCAGGGCGTCGGGGGTGTGGGCGTAGTCCACAGCCACCAAAGGCTGCCCCTGCAGGCTGAGCTGCTCCATGCGCCCAGGCACGGGGCTGAGCTGGGCACACACCGCCACGGCTTGCGCCAGCGGCACACCCAAGCTGCGCAGCGCAGCAATGACACCCAGCAGGTTGGAGACGTTGTACTGGCCAATCAAGCGGGTTTGCAGTGGCACGCGCTGCGCACCCTCCACCACGGTAAAGCGCAGCCCTTCGGCGGCGCAGGCAAGGTCTTGTGCCTGCAGGCGGGCAGGCTGGTGGATGGCATAGCCCCACACATCCAAGCCGCGCTGCTCAAGCGTGGCCTGCAACGGCGCAACCCAGGGGTCGTCCAGGTTCAGCACCGCCGTTTGCAGGCCAGGGGCCTCAAACAGCTCGGCCTTGGCCTGCCAGTAGGCCTGCATGGTGCCGTGGTAGTCGAGGTGGTCTTGGGTGAAATTGGTCCACAGCGCGGTGCGGATGTGTGTGCCCGCCAGGCGCTGCTCGACAATACCAATCGAAGACGCTTCGATGGCGCAGTAACCCAGGCCCTGTTCAACGAAACGGCGAAACGCCTGCTGCAGCCGCACGGGGTCGGGCGTGGTCATGCCGGTAGCAGTGAGGTGTGGCGGCACACCTATGCCCAAAGTGCCCACTAAGCCGCACCCAGCAAGCGCAAGCAGCTCATTTTTTGAGAGCAAATTCAGCGCCTCAGCGAGCCAGCAGGCACTGCTGGTTTTGCCGTTGGTGCCGGTGACGGCGAGCACATGCAGCGCCTGCGTTGGCTCGCCCAGCCACTGCGCGGCCAGCAGCCCAGTGGCCGCCTTGAGCCCCGGCAGTGCGGCAATCGCCCCTGCAGGAAACTGGAACGCCTCTAAGCCCGCACGCTCCACCAGGCAGGCCGCAGCACCCCGGGCCAAGGCCTGCGGTACGTGCTGGCGCCCATCGGTGGCCGCGCCAGGCCAGGCAATGAACACATCGCCGGGGGCCACCTGGCGGCTGTCGGTGTGCAGGACTCCATGGCTGTGCTGGCGCACAAAAGCCAGGGCCTGCGCCACGGTATCGAGCAACTGCACGCTCACAGAGACTCCTCTACGGGGTTGGCGACGATCTGTGGACGCACTGCCACGTCAGGGGCCACGCCCATCATGCGCAGGGTTTGCTGCACCACTTCGCTGAACACGGGCGCCGCCACCGCGCCGCCGTAAATCACGCCATTGCTGGGCTCATCGACCATGACGGCAACGATGATGCGCGGGTTTTCAATCGGTGCCAGGCCGGTGAACCAGGCGCGGTACTTGCCCGACGCATAGCTCTTGCCCACCTGTTTGCGCGCCGTACCCGACTTGCCCCCTACCGAGTAACCGACGGTTTGTGCCTTCTGGCCCGTGCCGCCGGGGCCAGCGGCCATTTCTAGCATCTTGAGCACCTGCTGCGCAGTGCGCGGCGAGAACACCGGCACCCCCATCGCAGGCTGGTCGGTTTTGAACATGGTGGCGGGAATGATGCGCCCTTCGTTGGCAAACACGGTGTAGGAGCGCGCCATCTGCACCAAACTGGCAGACAAGCCGTAGCCATAAGACATGGTGGCTTGCTCAATCGGACGCCAGCTTTTATAGGGGCGCAAACGCCCACTGACAGCACCCGGAAAACCAATTTGCGGCTTTTGCCCAAAGCCCACGGCCGAGAAGGTTTCCCACATTTCACGTGCGGGCATTTGCAAAGCGATTTTGGTGGTGCCCACGTTGCTGGATTTTTGGATCACGCCCTCCACGGTCAACGCGCCGTAGTTGTGGGTATCGGTAATGGTGGAGCCCGTGAGGGTGAAGCGCCCCGGCGAGGTATCAATCACCGTTTGCGGCTTCACGCGCCCACTCTCCAGGGCCAGCGCCACGGTGATGGGCTTCATGGTGGAGCCAGGCTCAAAGGTGTCGGTGATGGCGCGGTTGCGCAGTTGCTCGCCCGTCAGGTTCTGGCGCCTGCCCGGGTCGTAGCTGGGGTAATTGGCCAGCGCCAGCAGCTCGCCGGTGCGGGCATCGAGCACCACCACGCTACCGGCCTTGGCTTTGTGCTGCTGCACGGTGTCGCGCAGCTTTTGGTAGGCAAAAAACTGCACTTTGGAATCGATGGAAAGCTGCAGGTCTTGGCCATCGACGGGCGGCACCTCATCGCCCACGCCCTCCACCACCCGGCCCATGCGGTCTTTGATGACCCGGCGCGAACCCGCTTTGCCCGCGAGCTGCTTATCAAATGCCAGCTCCATGCCTTCTTGGCCATGGTCTTCCACGTTGGTAAAGCCCACCACGTGCGCCGAGGCCTCGCCTTCGGGGTACTGGCGCTTGTATTCCTTGCGCAGGTAGATGCCATTGATGCCCAGGGCCATGATTTTTTGCCCCACCTCCCAGTCGAGTTGGCGCTTGACCCACATGAAGGTGCGGTCATCTTCGGCCATCTTCGACAGCAGGGTCGGCAGTGGCATCTCCAGCAGACGTGCCAGCTCTTTCAGTTGGGCACGCACCTCGGGCTTGTCTTCTTCCACATCTTCAGGAATGGCCCAAATGCTGGCCGCAGGCACGCTAGAGGCCAGGATGAGTCCGTTGCGATCCAGGATTTTTCCCCGGTTGGCGGGCAGCTCCAGCGTGCGGGCAAAACGCACGGTGCCCTGGCGCTGGAAAAAGTCATTCGCATACACCTGCACGTAAGCCGCACGCCCTGCCAGGACGAGAAAACCCAGCGTCAACATGCCCACCACGATGCGGCTGTGCAGCACCGGCGTTTTGCTCGCCAGCAGGGGGCTGGAGGTGTAGCGCACACTGCGGCTCATGGCTTGGCTCCACTGGCTGCGGCGCGGGGCTGGGGCGCGTGGTCACGCACGTAGGTGGTAATAGCCGGTGTAGCCGTGCGCATGTGCAGCTCGGTTTGGGCAATTTTTTCTACCCGCGACGGTGTGGCTTGGGCACGCTTTTCCACCTGCAGGCGCTGGTGCTCGGTAGCCAGTTGGCGGGCCTCGGCCTGGGCGCGGTCCAGCGCCGTGAACAGCACGCGTGATTCGTACTGCAGCCGCACCAGGTACATCGCGCTGGCCACCACAGCCAGCAGCAGCACCAAATTCAAGCGAATCACGCCATGGCCTCCGTGCGCTCGGCCACGCGCATCACCGCGCTGCGCGCGCGCGGGTTGGCCGCCACTTCCGCCGCACTGGGCTTGATGCGCCCCAGGGCCTGCAAACGCATGGGCGCCGGTGCGGCAAAGGGCGCGCGCCGGTCGTACACCTCTTTGGAGTGCTGGGCAATGAACTGCTTGACGATGCGGTCTTCCAGCGAATGAAAGCTGATGACCACCAGCCGCCCGCCTGGGCGCAGCACCTGCAAGCTGGCCTGCAAGGCCTGCTGCAGCTCGTCCAGTTCGGCGTTGATGAAAATGCGCAGCGCCTGGAAGGTGCGGGTGGCGGGGTGCTGCCCAGCCTCGCGCGTTTTCACCACCGAGGCCACCAAATCTGCCAACTGGGCCGTGCGGGTCAGCGGCCCTTGTTGGGTACGGCGTGCCACGATGGCGCGGGCAATCGGCCCGGCAAAGCGTTCTTCACCGTACTCGCGCACCACTTCGGCAATGGCGGGGGCTTCGGCCGTGGCCAGCCAATCGGCCACGCTGTGGCCACGTGTGGGGTCCATGCGCATGTCCAGCGGGCCATCGAAGCGAAAACTGAAGCCGCGCTCCGGCGCATCAATCTGCGGCGAGCTGATGCCCAAGTCCATCAAAATGCCATCGGCACTGCCCGCAGGCAAGTCGGCCAGGTGGCAAAAGCCCTCGTGGCGGATGGCAAAGCGGGGGTCTGCAAGGGTGGCCGCCTCGGCAATCGCTTCGGGGTCTTTGTCGAAAGCGAGCAACTGGGCTTGCGGCCCCAAGCGCTGCAGCAGGTGACGCGAGTGGCCGCCCCGGCCAAAGGTGGCATCGATCCACAAGCCCGCAGGCTGTGGCGGCTGGCCAGCGAGCAAGGCGCTGACGGCTTCATCGAGCAAAACAGTGGTATGCAGCAAGGGCTGGTTCATGGGCACAGCCCCTCTCAGAAAGAGAAATCTTTGAAGATGTCGGGCATGGGCGCCTGCATGGCGGCGGCTTCTTTGGCGTCGTAGCTGGCTTTGTCCCACAACTCCAAGTAACTACCCATGCCCAGCAACACCACTTCCTTGAGCAGCCCGGCGGCGGCACGCAGCTCAGGCGAGATCAGCACTCGGCCTGTGGCGTCCATCGCCACATCCATGGCATTGCCCAGAAAAATGCGTTTCCACCACTGCGCCTGCATCGGCAGCTCGGCAATACGCGCCCGAAACGCCTCCCAGGCCGAACGTGGGAACAGCATCAAACAGCCGTCAGGGTGTTTGGTCAGGGTGATCTGGCCGTTGTCCTGCGCCAGGGCGTCACGGTGCCGGGCGGGCACGGAAAGCCTTCCCTTCGCATCGATAAGCAACGATGACGCCCCTTGAAACACCCTGTACCCCTGCCTGACGAATTTTGAAGGCGCCCGATTTTCGGGCATTCGTGGCACGTTTCACCACTTTTGCCCACCTTTTTGCACTGTAGCAGGAAAAAAATTCCCGCCCCAAGGTCAACCCGAGGCGGGAAAATGCGCGGCTTTTTGCCGCTTCGTCACATTTTCACAAGATAAAGCGCGAAAGATCGTCGTCCTGGCTAAGGGCTTGCAGGCGCTCGTCCACATACGCAGCGTCAATGCACACCGTTTGCCCCGTCAGGTGCGCGGCATCAAAGCTGACCTCATCAAGCAAGCGCTCCATCACCGTAGCCAGGCGGCGCGCGCCGATGTTTTCGGTGCGCTCGTTCACCTCGTAGGCAATGTGTGCCAGGCGGGTAATGCCTTCGGGGGTGAATTCCAGCGTCACCCCCTCGGTGGCCAGCAGCGCCTGGTACTGCTTGACCAAACTGGCATGGGTCTGCGTCAAGATGGCGACAAAGTCCTGCACGGCCAACGAGCCCAGCTCCACACGGATCGGAAAGCGCCCCTGCAGCTCGGGAATCAGGTCGCTAGGCTTGGAGAGGTGAAAAGCGCCCGAGGCAATGAACAGCATGTGATCGGTGCGCACCATGCCGTATTTGGTCGATACCGTGGTGCCCTCCACCAGCGGCAGCAAGTCGCGCTGCACGCCCTGGCGCGAGACATCGGCGCCACTGCTTTCCTGGCGCGCGGCCACTTTGTCGATTTCGTCAATGAAGACGATGCCGTTTTGCTCGGCGTTGTGCACGGCACGCTGCTTGATGTCGTCTTCATTCACCAGCTTGGCGGCTTCTTCGTCGGTCAGCAGCTGCAAAGCTTCGGCAATTTTGAGCTTGCGCGTGCGCCGCCGCTCCTGCCCCATCTGGCTGAACATGCCGCGCAGTTGCTCGGCCATTTCTTCCATGCCTTGGGGGCCCATGATTTCCACCTGCGGGCGGGCATCGGCCAGGTCGATCTCGATTTCTTTATCGGCCAATTGGCCTTCGCGCAGCTTTTTGCGAAACACCTGGCGCGCCGGGCTGTCGGGCGCAGGTTCGCCGGTGCGCGGAGGCGGCAGCAGGGCATCCAGAACACGCTCTTCCGCAGCGTCTTCGGCGCGGGCGCGCATTTTTTTCATGTCCTGCTCACGCGTTTGCTTCACAGCCACATCGATCAGGTCGCGAATGATGGCATCCACATCTTTGCCCACATAACCCACTTCGGTGAACTTGGTGGCCTCCACTTTGATGAAGGGCGCATCGGCCAGACGCGCCAGGCGGCGGGCAATTTCCGTCTTGCCCACGCCCGTGGGGCCAATCATGAGGATGTTTTTGGGCGTGATTTCGCTGCGCAAACCGGCATCGACCTGCTGGCGACGCCAGCGGTTGCGCAAGGCAATGGCCACGGCGCGCTTGGCAGCTTGCTGGCCGACGATGTGGCGATCGAGTTCGGAGACGATCTCCTGGGGAGTCATGGCAGACATATTTAAAGCAAAATCGGGCTCTAGGGCTTATCTGGCAAGCGCTAACAGCTATTAAAAAGAGAGCAAAACCAAACGAAAAACGCTTACAGAGTTTCGATGGTGTGGTGCATGTTGGTATAGATGCACAGCTCACCGGCGATTTCGAGCGACTTTTTCACAATCTCGGGCGCGCTCAACTCGGTGTGCGCCAGCAGCGCCCTGGCTGCAGAGTGGGCGTAGGCCCCGCCTGAACCGATGGCCACAATGCCGTGCTCGGGCTCCAGCACATCGCCATTGCCCGTGATGATGAACGAGGCCGTGGTGTCTGCCACGGCCAGCATGGCCTCCAGGCGACGCAGCACGCGGTCGGTGCGCCAGTCGCGGGTCAGCTCAATGGCTGCACGCGCCAAGTGGCCCTGGTGCTTTTCTAGCTTGGCCTCAAAGCGCTCGAACAGCGTGAAGGCGTCGGCCGTGGCACCGGCAAAACCCGCCAGCACCTTGCCGTGGTAGAGCTTGCGCACTTTGCGCGCGCTGCCTTTGACGACGATGTTGCCCAGGGTGACCTGGCCGTCGCCGCCAATGGCGACATCAAAACTGCCATCCGCACGCGGACGACGCACACTGAGGATGGTGGTGCCGTGAAACTGTTCCATAGCCGACCCATATGGGGATGAAATACAGCTTTGCAAGCACCTGCTGCGTCAATTCTTGCGCGGTACGACCCAGGCGTGCTCGTTGATGCCGATGACGTTGAACAACACCGCCACCAAACGATGCAGGTTGATGAACTGCACCACTTGCCCCGCAGCCTGCTGCTGGGCAGCCCAGTTGAGCACCGAGCCTGCAGCCGGAAAGTCCATGCGTACCAAATGCTCACAGCCAATGACCAAAGGCTGCCCGGGCCTGATGGCTTGCGCAGCTGACTCCAACAATGGGCCTGCGTCGCCATCAATGCAGCCGACCAATTGAGGGCGCTCGCTCTCGGGCTCCAACAGGGACATGGAGCCAAAATTGGAAGACAGCAGCTCGCTCTCAGGCGCCGAAGGATGGGCGCCGCCTGAGACGGTGCCATCATCACCGGCATAAACACAGCGCGGCTGCACCCACGAAGGCGGCGAAACCTCGTAGGTGATGCAGTAATCCAGCGCCACCATTTCGAACTCGTCCAGCCGCCCCATCAGGCGCAGCGCCGTCATGCGCAAGCGCCACCATTCTGGCGAGATGCTGCGGTCTTCCGAAGGCGTCTTGCTCAGCAGCAGCGTCTGCAAGGCCTCCACGCCCACGAAAGCCATCTGTACGTCTTGGTCAGCCCAGTGATCCAGCAGCTTGGCCAAGGCGGGCAACGCGGCCTCTTCAATGGTCATCAGGCGCGTCCAGGCAATCACCCAGGGCGGTGTGGTGCGCCCGAGCACAGCTTGCAGCATGGCCACGGACTGCAGTGTGAGGGTGCTAGGTGCTGACCAGGTAAAGCTGCGCGCAGCCGGTGCGGGTGCTGTCGCCTCAGGCAGCAAAGCACCTGGTTCGAGGGTATCGAACCGTGAGCGAGCCTCGGGCACCTGGCCAATAGGCAACCACAAGGGTGCCGAACGGCCAAAACGTGCGGCGTAATCGATCGACAGGGCATCGAATGGTTCGCGCTGATCGGTGGCCCGGTACAGATCGAACAAAGTCATCCAGATTTCGTGCTGTTTGGGCAATTCGCCCTGGGCATACTGCGCCAATACCTCGCGCAAACCCGCCTCGGCTCCCACATGGTCACCACTGGCAAAGCGAATGGCCGCTTCTTCCAGGTCGGGATCGTGCTGAAACACCACTGCTGGCTCTTGGGGCACAGCCGTGCGGGCAGGGGCACCCCATTCGCTGGGTGGGTTCAAGCCACCAGACAAGGCCGCAGGCGTCGAAGCCAGCGGTGGGGGAGCGGTCTCATTGAACAGCGGCGGCAAGGTGGCATTGCCTGTGGCAGGCACCAAAGGCGGCTGCCCCCCTGGGAGCTGGCCAGGCACCGTCATCGGTGCTGTAGCTGCGAAAGTTGGTGCGGCAGGGTCGCCAGGCTGTGAAGGCGGTGCAGTTGCTCCAGCGGGCTTGTTGCGCCACCACTGCTGGGACATTTGGGCTTCGATTTCATCGATTTTTTTCAGCGTGCCCGCGCGATCGTCAGGTGTCGTGACACCACTGTCTAAAAAGGATGGGCGCACCGCCGGATCATCCAGGCGCTGCCCCCCCTGGGTGTCACGCTGGAGCAACTTGCGCAAATGATCGAACTCGCGTTTGCGCACGAAGTCGTTACGTCGCTTGCGCTCGATCATTTCCTTGAGCATTTGCTTGCTGTACTGGCTTTCGCGCTCGGCCTCCAGGTTGTCGAGCTCATTCCAGTTGACAGTGGGATTGCGCACAAAGCGCACCACTTTAGACAGCAAACCGTCGTTGTTGGATTCGTCCTTGCTCATGGATGCCACAGGTGAGGTTGCACAACAATCGGGCCGATCACGCCTACAGCGCGGCGCTTAATCGCCAAACATTTTTTGCTTCAGCTCACGGCGCTGCTGCGCTTCGAGCGACAGCGAAGCCGTGGGCCGAGCCAGCAAACGGCCCACGCCAATAGGCTCGCCTGTTTCGTCGCAATAGCCGTAGTCGCCAGCATCAATGCGGGCAATCGACTGTTCGATTTTCTTGAGCAATTTGCGCTCGCGGTCACGGGTGCGCAGCTCCAGAGCGTGCTCTTCTTCAATAGTGGCACGGTCGGCAGGATCGGGCACCACCACAGTGTCTTCACGCAGATGCTCCGTGGTTTCACCCGCATTTTGGTGCATATCCTGCTTGAGCTGCATCAGCTTGTGGCGAAAGAATGCGAGCTGCTTATCGTTCATGTACTCGCTGTCAGGCATGGCGAGCACTTCTTCGTCCGTCAGCTCCTCGGCGGGCTTGGTCTTCCAGTTGTTCGCCAGCTTGGGGTCGCGCTTGACGGCGGAGGGCTTCGCTTGCAGGGTGGTGGTCATGGTCTTAGGGATCGCTGACGTTGGCGGCGGCGGCAGGTGCCGCATGGGCCAAGCATGGTACGGTCAATCGGGCCAAACAGGAAGCGGCCCGGGCGGGAGGAGCTCAAGGCACGAGGGCCCGGCACAGTAGCGCTCTTGCGCGGCGGCGCGATTGTAGCCATCCCCCAGACAGATACGGCACGAAGAGCCAAGCAATCAAGGTGTGCAGTGACATATCCCACACCTATGACTTGGCCCGTCATGGGGCAGGCTCAGACCAAACACTGCTCCAGGCCTTGGCGCAAGATGTCTTGCGGTAATTCAATGCCAATGAACACCATGCGGCTTTGGCGCTCTTCCCCAGGCGCCCACTGCGGCCCCAAATCACTGCCCATCAGTTGGTGCACCCCTTGAAAAATGACCTTGCGATCGGTGCCCTGCATATGCAGCACACCCTTGTAGCGCAGCATGCGCGGACCGTACACATTCACGATAGCGCCCAGAAAATCCTCCAGCTTGGCAGGATCAAACGGACGGTTCGCGCGGTACACAAAGCTTTTCACATCATCATCGTGATGGTGGTGGTGCGGGTGGTTGCAGTGCGCTCCATGGGCGTGCCCGTGGTGCGCGTGGTCATGACCATGGTCGTGGCTGCAGTGCCCGTGGTCATGGTCACAGTGCGCGTGGTCGTGGTCATGCCCCTCGGCCTGTTGCAGAAAATCAGGATCGATGTCGAGCTTGGCATTGAGGTTAAAGCCGCGCACATCGAGCACACGCTCTAGCGGCACCTGGCCAAAATGCACCGCCTCAATGCCTGCACGCGGGTTCATGTGCTTGAGGCGGTGGATGAGTTCGTCTTTCTCCGCAGCACTCACCAAGTCGGTCTTGGAGAGAAAAATCTGGTCGGCAAAGCCCACCTGGCGGCGAGCCTCTTGGCGGGTGTCGAGCTGCTGGTGCGCGTGCTTGGCATCCACCAGCGTGAGGATGGCGTCGACCGAATAGGCTTGGGCAACTTCGTCATCCATGAAAAAAGTCTGCACCACCGGCCCGGGGTCGGCCAATCCTGTCGTTTCGATCACCACCCGATCAAACTCCAGCAACCCCTTGCGGCGCTTGGCCGCCAGCAACTGCAAGGTTTCACGCAGATCCTCGCGAATGGTGCAGCAGATGCAGCCATTGCTCATCTGCACGATTTGCTCTTTGGACTCCGTGACCAAAATATCGTTGTCGATGTTTTCTTCGCCAAACTCGTTTTCAATCACGGCGATCTTCTGGCCGTGTGCTTCAGACAGCACCCGCTTGAGCAAGGTAGTTTTGCCCGCACCCAGAAAGCCGGTCAGGATGGTGGTAGGAATCAGTGACATCAACAATTCGCCTTTGCGTGAAGAAATGTCGACAATAAAAAACGTTGCCGACCTGGGAACGGAAAGCGGTTTTTATACCACTGCCGCCCACGCATGCCGAGGGCGAACAACCCGTTTAATTCACACCCGTTGGCTATACTTTGCACCCTCCCAAAACTGGCAAAGACGGGCATTCGCCCGTCTTTGCTTTTTTGCACTATGAGCCCGCTGCCATGCACGACCCCTTGGATATAGACCAGTTGCTGGCCCGCCTGCGCGCAGTTGCCGCGGAACACGCTGACCCTGACCTCACAGCTACGATCCCAGCACACCCCTGGCTTCCCCCTTCTAGCAAGACCAGAACAGCCGGGCACACAGACTCCCCAGGAAGCGTACGCCACTACCTTTTGACTCAAGGAGTACGCAATGCTGGACTGACGCCTTACTGGCTACTTGAGGCAGACCACTTCGTTACAGCTGCCTACTACAACTTCCTAGGAAGAAATGCTGACCCTCAAGGGCGAGCCCATTTGCACACACAGCTAGCACGCCACATTCCTCGCACGGAAATCTTGGCAGAGCTAATTCTTTCCGAAGAAGCTCTACGACTACACCCTGAAAAATGGAAAGCGGGGCGCTGGCTAGGACGCATCTTGCACCTCTTGATGAATGCACCGATTGCAAGATCACGCACACAGTGGTTAGTTCGAGGCATATTACGCCGGAGCGAACGTTGGCTCGCAAAAAAATGCCAAAAAAATGCTTTTGCGCTTGCATGGGGAATCGCATGCACTCAAGATGCCTTATTAAAGCCCTTGCATGAAAAAATACAAGAACAGCAAGATGAATTAGATAATATAGAAATACGCCTTCGCACCCAGGGCCTCAGCGCTGGCGATGCGGAAGCAGTAGATCGTTTTTTTGTCGCCTTTGAAAAACACTTTCGAGGAGATGAAAAAATACTGCATGCTCAGCTATCAGATGATTATCTAGACCTTTTATATACTGCCAAGCAACAGGTAGGTGATTTGCCTTGCCTAGATTTAGGTTGCGGGCGTGGTGTATGGCTAAGAATTTTGCGCGAGGCTGGTTTTACCGCTAAAGGTGTCGACTTAAATCCTAGAGCAATTGCACAAGCGCAATCTCAAGGCCTGGAAGTGCAAGTAGCTGATGCACTAGCATGGCTAGTATCACAACCCAATGACTCAGCATTAGCTGTGACAGCATTCCACTTAGTGGAACATATACCGTTTGCAGTGCGTCTTGCTTTGACACAAGAAGCTGTACGAGTTCTAGCACCTGGAGGAGTTCTCATTTATGAAACACCAAACCCTGAAAACATTTGGGTAGGAACCCACACTTTCTACCATGATCCTACCCATACCCAGCCTCTCACACCAGAAAGTCTCGCTTTTCTAACGACTTATTGCGGCCTTGAGGGAGTAAAAATTTTACGGTTACACCCTTATCCCAAAGAAGCAGCAATTCCAGGAATAGACGCATTGACAGCACGCGTAAATGGCATGACATGCAATGCACAAGATTTCGCTGTCGTAGCCCAAAAGCCCCTACCGTCAAACCACACCACAACGCCAGATGGGGATTGAGCCGACATGCGTATTTTGCTCACAGCTAGCCAAGCACCATTCTTGCGTGGCGGCGCAGAGATACATGCAGAAAATTTACATTCAGCCCTGCTAAGAGCAGGCCATGAAGTGGAACGCATCCAATTACCGTTCAAATTTTCACCCGAAAGTGATATTGAGCGATTAATGAATTTTTGCAATGACTATGACCTATCTGCACCCAATGGCCAGGTCTGCGATCGAATGATCAGTTTGCAATTTCCAGGTTATGGATTTTCACACCCTTATCATATAGGATGGGTCCTACATCAGCATAGAGCCGCCTACGAACTCTTTGACCCAGTCAATGCACATCCCGATATATGCCAATTACGCGAAAAAATCGAAATTTTTGACAACAAGGCACTACGGAAATTACGGCGAATTTTTGCTAACTCACGCCGCGTAGCAGAAAGAATGAAAAAATTCAACAATATTTCCGCACAACCACTATACCATCCACCTCCTGGAGCAGATCGACTGTATTGCGCAGAAGAATGGGGCTACGTCTTTGTTCCAAGCCGCCTGGAAAGTTTAAAACGCCAGGACTTAGTGATTGAAGCAGCACGCTTGCTACGCTGTCCATTGCGCATATTAATTGGCGGCACAGGAGGACAACAGAATCGCTACGCAAATATGATTGAAAAATATGACTTACACGACCGTGTGCGTTTGATAGGTTCTTTTTCAGAAGAAGAAAAGCTCGTTTTATACGCACATGCACTAGGTGTAGTGTTTGTCCCTCAAGATGAAGATTTAGGATACATCACGCTCGAAGCAATGCTGGCATCCAAACCCGTCATTACATGTCACGACTCTGGAGGCCCATTAGAATTCGTACTCCCAGGGGAAACAGGGTGGGTTACAGACCCAACTCCCCAAGCTTTGGCAGAAGCGATGGAAAATCTTTGGGAAAATAAGACTCGCAGCCAGCGTCTAGGTGCAGCCGGACGCATCTATTTACGCGATCAAAATCTCTCGTGGGACAGCGTTGTGGAGACACTGTGCGCATAACAACCCCGAAAATTAAAATCGCTTTTTCTGGAATTGTGCGAGACATTTTTCGTTTTCGCAGCTTCATCATCGGCAGTATACGCCGAGATATTCAATCCCAATACCAAGGATCATTACTCGGCGGCACCTGGGTAATACTACAACCCTTGGCAATGATTGCCATCTACACTCTCGTTTTTTCAAATGTAATGCGCAGTCGCTTGCCCGGTATAGATGCCGCATATGGCTACAGTATCTATTTGTGTGCTGGCGTACTAACCTGGGGATACTTCTCTGAAGGATTAACACGACTACAGGGGGTATTCATTGCAAATAGCAATCTACTGAAGAAAGCAGCCTTTCCACGCATATGCCTACCACTGATTGCGATAGGTACCGCCAGCTTTAATTTTTTTATTATTTTTACTTTGTTTTTGCTTTTTTTATTATTTAGCGGAAACTGGCCTGGCTGGACACTCCTAGCTTTGCTTGCCCCATTGATCGTACAAATCATCCTCACAACGGGAGTAGGAATACTAGCTGCGACACTGAATGTTTTCTTCAGAGATATAGGACAATTGGTCAACGTAGGGCTATTGTTTTGGTTTTGGCTCACTCCGATCGTTTACCCAATAAGCGTGCTACCTGATTGGACTCAGGGCTGGCTATGGTTAAATCCGTTTTCTATTTTAATGCACCATTATCAACAAATACTGCTTATGGGACAACTGCCAGACGCACTAGCGTGGCAACGCCTTGCACTACTAGCAGTATTCGCAATACTATTACTAGCATGGGGCTGGAAAATTTACCGAGTACGGGCACCAGAAATGGCTGATGAGCTATGAATGAGACGATGGCTCCTTCCCCCGGCAGCATAATCCTGCAAAATTTAGGTAAAGCCTATAAACGCTACCCCCATAAATGGGCCCGATTACGCGAATGGGCACAACCCTCTTATACCAGCCATAAACTAATATGGGTACTGCGTAGCTTAAATTTGCTAATCACTCCCGGACAAGCGGTAGGCATCATCGGACGTAATGGTGCCGGGAAAAGCACACTACTAAAACTGATTACAGGCACGAGCGCACCAAGCGAAGGGCGTATTCAAATACAAGGAAGAATTGCTGCGTTGTTGGAATTGGGCATGGGCTTTCATGCCGATTTCACTGGACGCCAAAACGTCTGGATGGCTGGTCAGCTACTGGGTTTAAGCGATGCAGAAATATATTCCGCATTACCAGAAATTGAAGCTTTTGCCGAAATTGGCCACTACATCGACGAACCTGTACGAACCTATTCTAGCGGCATGCAAGTGCGCTTGGCATTCAGCGTAGCAACAGCAATTCGTCCAGACATCCTTATCGTAGATGAAGCTTTAGCTGTAGGCGATGCCTATTTCCAGCACAAGTGTTACGCACGCATCCGAAGTTTTAGATCGGCAGGCACGACGTTGTTATTCGTTTCACACGACCCAGGTGCAATTAAAAGCTTATGTGATAGGGCTGTTTTACTCGATGCAGGCAAGGTCGTTGCAGACGATGTCCCTGACCAAGTCCTCGATCTCTACAACGCACTCATCGCTGAAAAAGAAAACTGTGCGTTAGAGACGCAACCAGCCCCCGAAGGCAGACGTGACATAGGAGTGCGCTCAGGTGATGGACGAGCACGTATCTTGCAAGTTAGTTGCCATAACACACAGGGGGTTGCACGCGTTTTTCTCGTAGGCCATTCATTGCAATTGCGCATACGCCTGGTTAAGCAAGTTGATCTTCAAGACCTCACCGTTGGCTTCCTTATACGAGACCGGCTAGGTAATGACATCTTCGGAACCAATACTTGGCATATACCAAGCGCCGAGCTTTCACATCTACCAACCGGACAAGAGGCTGTTTTGTGCTGGGAAATTCCTGAACTCAACCTAGGGCCAGGCAGTTACACCATCTCTGTTGCTCTTCACGGAGACATGACACACGTCGAAAACAGCTACGACTGGTGGGATAAAGCGACACTATTCGAAGTTGTACGTGGTAGTGAGCCTATTTTTGAGGGTGTCTCCCGACTCACTGGGATTCAGGTACGACTGGCACAAGACTGAGACCAATAATGGGATCTCCCTGGGCCTTTATCGAAACACACCTAAAAAACAGAAAGTGCCACAAATGGCGCCATAAAAGCGCAAGCAGCTATCAAAAAAGGAATAAATCTCCCCATGGCGATGAAAATTGCACTCGTTGCTCCCAGTGGCGTACCCTTCGTGGTGGGTGGCGCAGAAAAATTGTGGTGGGGGTTGGCCCAGCACATCAATCGTCACACACCACATGAGCTAGAGCTCATCAAACTACCCTCGCCTGAAAACGACTTTGCAACCATTAGCGCTAGCTACGAGCGCTGGAGCCTGCTGAACTTAGATCACTTCGATGCAGTGATTTCGACCAAGTATCCTGCGTGGATGGTGTCCCATAGGAACCACATTGTCTATCTACAGCACAAGTTGCGTGGGCTCTACGACACTTATCCAGCGAGCCTGTCGCTGCGCCCCACACGCCTACCCTCTGCCGCGCAAGCACTATGGCAACTTATTCAATGCAGCGATCATTCCCGCAGTCAATTGCCCGAAATTTTTGGTCGAGTTAAAGAGTTGCTGAGCACCTCGGCTCTCTCACCCCAAGAAGTCGCTGAGCTTACAGCCCTGCCCGGCCCATTGCTACGAAGCCTGGTTCACAAACTCGACGCGATTGCACTTCAGCCCAATGCTATTCAGCGCTATCTCGCTATCTCAAGCGTGGTGTCACGACGTGCGGATTACTTTCCTGCAGGAGTGCAAGTACAGGTTCTACCCCATCCATCAAATTTGGAAAACTTGCGTCGTGGCCCCTTGGAGTACGTTTTTACAGCCAGCCGACTAGATACTCCTAAACGCCTGGCGTTGCTGATCACCGCCTACCGACGTAGCCGTACTACGGTGCCCCTACGCATTGCGGGAGATGGCCCGGAAGCCACGCACTTGCGTGCACTGGCTGCCGGAGATACACGCATTGAATTCCTTGGTCGCTTGACCGACGAAGAACTGGTGGATCACTATAGTCGGGCCGCGCTCGTACCGTTTGTGCCCTACGAAGAAGACATGGGCCTAATTACGTTGGAGGCGATGGGATGCGGCAAACCTGTACTAACAGTGTCCGATGCGGGTGGCGTAACGGAATTTGTACGCGATGGCATCAACGGCAGGATCGTAGAACCCACCGAAAAAGCGCTGGCGACAGCCTTAGATGAGCTGTTAGCAGATCCAGCGCGCTTGCAAGCCATGGGAGAGGCTGCACTCCTCAGCGCTGCAGAAATTTCCTGGCAACGTACGGCAGAAGGCCTGTTAAATGCAGCAGCAGCGCAGCGCTCTACGCCAACAATGGCCAACGATGGCCTGATCAACGCCAGGCCACGTCGACCTGGTACGCGTATGCGTTTACTGGTAGTCAATACCTTCTGCGTCTACCCACCAGATAACGGTGGCAAAAAACGTCTGTACTACCTCTACCGAGGGATTGCACAGTGGGCTGATGTGACATTACTTAATCTTGGCTCCTGGGGAGTAGATGCAAGCGAACGCCAACTAGCCCCCCACCTGCGAGAAATTTGTATTCCTCCTACAGAAAGTTTTGCACACGCGGAGCAAACTCTTTCGAAAGCACTAGGCAACAAGCCCGTCACCGACATAGCGGCTTTGCTCTACAGCGCACAATTAGCCCCCCTACGCGAAGCGTTTTGTGCCCTTGCACCTGCATGCGACGTTGTCGTAGCAGCCCACGTCTATCTAGCACCGATGGTTGAGTCGTTGTGGATCGGACCGTTATGGTACGACGCGTTCAATGTAGAAGCGGACATGAAAGCCGTGGTCTTGGGAGAGCCGCACCCAACATCGGACGATATAAGGACTCAAACATCGCCACTGGATCTGCGCGCCGCAGATTTAGCGCGACAGTGTGTGCGCCATGTAGCTTGCGCTGAAGCACGCCTCGTACAACGTGCACAGCGTGTATGGGCAGTCAGTGCACAAGATCGTGAGCGGCTGAGCGAACTGTTTGGCCGAACAGTCGGAACTATCGAACTGGCAGTCAACGGCACGCACCTGCCTACGGATCCATGGTTAGATGCTCCCCGACGGGGAGCGCTGAAAGCGCGTTTAGGTCTAAAAGAGCGCCCATTGGCAATTTTTGTGGCCAGTTACCACGGCCCCAATCTATCTGCGGCAGACGATGTTCTCTCGTTGGCAAAGCAGTGCCCTGATTGGACTTTTCTCCTTGTTGGCAGCGTATGCCATCACCTTCAGGCACGGGCGCGCCCGAGCAATCTGCTAATCCTCGGGTTGCTAGAAGAAAGTGCTCTACGCGCCCTCTTACGAGCTGCCGATGTGGGGTTAAATCCCATGCGCAGTGGTTCTGGAACCAACTTAAAAATGCTCGACTACGCAGGCCATGGACTGTTGATCCTTAGCACACCAGTAGGTGCACGGGGCCTTGCCTTCAACCCAAAGGCTCATTATTGGGAATACGAGGTCGATGAGTTCGCCACAGCACTTCACGACTTAGCACCACACTGCCCCGCACCTCACCACGACATGCGCATGGCTGCGCGCAAAGTTGCCGAACAGGTCTACGCTTGGGATGCGATTGCTGCAGGCTTGTGCAATGACAACCACGGCATTGGAAAATGATCGCCACCCACCTCACCCACCCCTGGTTGGGTTGTTGATTCTGGGTGGCGAGCATCCCAACGGGCAAATGCGCAGCCACGCAGCGCTTACGTGCTACCTACAGTGCCATGCACAAGCGAAGCCTGTTCCTCGCTTGATCGTTTCAGGTGGCGCACACGTAACGCGAACAGGGCACGCAGTGATCAGCGAGGCTCAGCACATGGCTAACTACCTGCTCGCCGCGGGTGTTCCAGCAGCACATATTTGGCAAGAAAATCAAGCTCTAGATACGCTGGGGAACATCGTTTTGGGAGCTGATATCGCACTGAAACACGGCATAGCGTCGCGCAACATCGTACTGGTCAGCGATAACTTTCATCTACCGCGCAGTCACTGGCTGTTTGCGCATGTTTTCGGGCATCCACCTCAGGGCACCTTACCCAGCGGCGCACTCGGCTCAAGATTGTTACGTTGGCGTGAGCCATTGGCACTGGCAGTGCAGCGTTTGTCTCTGAAACATGCGGGCATCACTGCCGCAGATATTGCGGCACACCGCCACTACGTCTTAAGAAAAATCGAACGCCAAAGCATTTCCTGAGATGCAAGGCTTATGGCACCAGCCACCCATTGATTTCCCGAATATTGCCATCAATATCACTACCAGTTAACGCGCGCAGACGCACGCGCGAGACGAGGTAAAGATAGCGTGCCTCGGCCAGATCGCGCAGCGTGCTCTGCAGTTGCTGCTCGGCGTTGAGCACATCCACCAAAGTGCGGCTGCCCACCTGGTAGGAGCGGCGGGTGGACGTCACCAGTTGCTCGCCAGAGCGCGCAGCCTGCTCTAAAGCGCGCACCTTCAGAACGCCCTCACTCACGCCACGAAATTCCCGATGCACACGCACAGCCAGGTCACGGCGGGTGACTTCCAGAGTTTCTTGGGCGCGCACCTGCTCTGCCAGCGCTTGGCGCACCGTCGATTGCGTGTAGCCCCCGCTGAACAGGGGCACGGTCAATTGCAACCCCAGCATGTGGTTGGTGTTGCGCGAGCGCGGCGAGTTGACGTTCTCACTGGCGCTGCGGCTGATTTGTGCCACGGCGTCCAGCGTGGGGTAGTGCCCACCTTTGGCTTTGTCGATTTCTGCCTGCGCAGCATCCACGCGGGCTTGCAAAGCACGCACCTCAGGGCTGTTGTCTTCCGCCTGGGTGATCCAGGCATCGACGCCGGCAGGCTCCGGTGGCAGCAGGGGCAAGCGAGCGGTGTCCACAGCGGCCAGCTCTTGCACCGGCTGGGCAATCAAAATTTCCAATTGCCGCTGGGCCAGCTCCACCTGCTGGCGAGCGCTCACCACGTTGGCGCCATCCATGTCTAAGCGGGCCTGGGCTTCGTCCACTTCGGTGCGCGTACCGGCACCGGCAGCAAAAGTTTTCTTCGCTGCATCCAACTGGGTGGTGGTAACGGCTTGCTTTTTCAGCGCCAAATCCAGCGCGTCCTGCGCCAGCAGCGCTTCCATGTAAGCACCTGCCACGCGCGTGGCCAGTTCTTGCTCTTCACGTTCGAGCGTCGCCTGTGCGTCTTCCACCACAAACCCGGCCTGGCGCAGGCCATCCCACAAAGGCTTGCGGTACAGCGGCTGGCGCAGCTGCAAGGCTTGGTTGTAGCTGAAGTATTTGTCGTTGGTCGTCGTCTCCCGGTTCAAGATGTTGGCTTGTGTGAGGTCCACGTCGTTTTTGTTGCGCCCCATGCTGGCCGAGAGGTTGGGCAGCAACTGCGCACGCGCTTGGGGCAAGCGCTCGGCAGCTGCATCGCGCGCCGCACGTGCAGCGCGGATACGCGGGTCTTGCTCTTGCGCGGCTTGGTAGGCCTGCAACAAATCAAGGCTCCAAGCCGGTGCGCCAGCACCCGCCAAAGTGGCTGCGAGCACCGTGGTGCCCAGAAGGCGCGGTAAAAAACGCGGAAAAAGACGATCAGCCATAGCCATTGCTCATTCCTCCTTCATGGAAGCGGCCAGGCGCTTGGTGAGCGGGTTGAGCAAATAGGTCAGCATGGAGCGCTCACCCGTTTTGATCACCACTTCGGCCTGCATCCCCGGCTGCATACGGCGCGTACCCAGGGTTTTCATGCCCTCGGGCGTGACCTTGACGCGTGCCAGGTAATACGACACCACCGTGCCGCCCACTTGCTCGCTGAGCAAGTCGTTGGAGAGGGATTGCACCTCGCCTTGCACCACCAGTTGCGGGGTGTGGGCGAAGGCGTTGAAGCGCACATCGGTTTTCAGGCCGGGGTGGACGCGGTCGATGAAGTGTGGATCGATGCGAGCTTCCAGCAGCAGCGGCTCGTCTTCGGGCACGATGTCCATGAGCTTTTGCCCAGGCTGAATGACCCCGCCCACCGTTTGCATGGCCAGGCCGATCACCTGCCCGGTGGCGGGCGCGCGGATTTCGGTGCGTGCCAAATCGGCACGCACGGCGTTGAGTTTTTCTGCGTCGGATTGCACTTCGCGCAGCACCTCAGCCAGCTGGGTTTCCACTTCTTTGCGGTATTCCTGGCGGCGCACCTGGCTTTGCTGGCGCAGCTCAGCCACGGCACGCTGGGCGCGCTGGCTGTTGCCCAGCAGCTCGACGATGGCGGTTTGAATGTCGGCCAGCTGGCGCTCCAGCTCCAGCTGGCGGTTGCGCGGCGCATAGCCCTCGGCCACCAGCGAGCGCGTGTTGCCCAGCTCTTCTTGCACCAGCGCGAGCTGGCTGCGCCGCTGGATCAGCATGGCGTCGTAGGTTTGCAGCATGGACTGCTGGCTTTGGATGCTTTCTTCAATGGCTTGCAGCGCAGCACGCAGGGCGAAGCGGCGCGTTTGCAGCAGCTGGCTTTGCGTTTGCATTTGCACTTGGATCAGCGGATCGACCTTGGCCTCTTGCAAGTCCGGGTGGAAGCTGATGCTGTCCTGGCCAGCCTGTTCAGCCTGCAGGCGCCCTTGCATGGCACGCAGGCTCAGGTAGCGCTGGCGCACGCTCTCGAAGTTGGCACGCATGGTGGCCGCATCCAGCTCCAGCAGCGTCTGCCCTTCTTGCACGTGCTGACCCTCTTGCACCATCACCTGGCGAATGATGCCGCCGCTCAAATGCTGCACCGTCTTGCGTTTGGTGTCGATCATCACTGTGCCCTGGCTGGGCACGCCTTCGTCCAGGGGGGCCAACCCAGCCCACAGCAAAAAGCCGCCAAAACCCAGCCCCAGCGCCCACAGGCCCACGCGCGCGGCGCGGCCCGTGTCGGCGGGAGGATGGGCGGACGCGCTGGCGTCAGCGCTGGCAGGTGGGGTGTGTTCGGAGGTAGCCATACAAAAAGTCCAGCAAAAAGACGGTACGAGAGACAAGTATTAATTTGATAGCTGCTTACGCTTATCTAGCGTGGGTTTGAGACTTAAAACACGCTCAAACCCTTATGCAACAAGCGCAAGCAGCTCATGTATTAGGAGCACAACAGGCACGCCGCGCAGCAGAGAGGCGCTCACGCAGGCTGCGCCGCAGCGCCCGAGGGGGTTTGTGCGGCGGCCTGGGCCGCCAGCGCCGCCTGGTGCTGCTGGGCTTGCTTTTGCAGGTAGGCCAGCACGGCATCGCGTGGGCCTTTGACCTGAATGTGGCCGTCGTGCATGACCACCAACTGATCGGCCACGGCAATGGCGTTGGGGCGGTGGGTGATCAAAAACACCGTGGCGCCGCGCACTTTCAGTTCGCGCACGGCCTGCATCAGGGCCTGCTCACCCACATCATCCAGGTTGGCATTGGGCTCATCGAGCACGATCAGGGCAGGCTTGCCATACAGCGCACGCGCCAGGCCCACGCGCTGGCGCTGGCCACCCGAGAGCAGGCCACCAGCCTCGCCCATGGGGGTGTCGTAGCCCTTGGGGAAGCGCAAAATCATCTCGTGCAAACCCGCGCTGCGCGCTGCGGCAATCACTTGGTTGGAGTCCACCTCGCCAAAGCGGGCAATGTTTTCCGCAATGCTGCCGTCAAACAGCTCCACATCTTGCGGCAGGTAACCCAAATAAGGACCCAGCTCGGTGCGATCCCAACTATTGAGGGGCAAGGCATCGAGCAGCACCTCGCCGCTGACATCGGGCCAGATGCCCATGAGCACGCGCGCCAGGGTGGATTTGCCCGAACCCGAGGGGCCGAGCACCACGGTCACCGTGCCCACGGGGGCTTGCAGGTCAATGCCTTTGAGGATGGGTTGGGTGCGCCCCGCCGCGTTGGCAAACACACCGCGCAGCGTGACCGCGCCCTGGGGGGCTACGCGCGAGAGGGCTGCGTCGCGCTCTGGGTGCAAATCGAGCAGCGTCTGCAAACGCTCAAACGCCTGGCGCACACTGAGGAAACTGCGCCAGGTGCCCACCACTTGGTCAATGGGGGCCAGGGCGCGCGTCATCAGCACGTTGGCGGCAATCATGGCGCCTGCAGTGAGCTGGCCATCGACCACCAACAGTGCCCCTGCCGCCAGGGCAAACGATTGCTGGCAATAGCGCACCCACTTGCTGATGGCGCCGATGCGGTGCGACAGCGCTTGCGCGCGGCCTTGCTCGTCCATGGCCTGGGTGTGGCGCGCGGCCCAGCGCTGCTGCAAGCCCGCCAACATACCCATGGCTTCGACCACCTCGGTATTGCGCAGCTTGGCGTGCAGGAACTGGTTCACCTCTTGCGAGGCTTTCGAGGCTTTTTCCGCCGGTGCCACGGTACGGCGGTGGCCAAACCAGGCCAACGCCATTTGCACCACCGTGAACGCCAGCGCCACCCAGCCCAGGAAGGGGTGCAGGAAGAACAGCACCGCCAGGTAAATCGGCATCCACGGCAGATCGAAGAAGGCAATGGTGCCGTTGCCCGTCAAAAACTGGCGCAGCTCGATCAGGTCTTGGAACGCACGCTGTGCCGGAGCACCGGAATGGCTGAGGTTGGCCTCAAAACTGGCATTGAACACGCGCGTGCCCAGCACCGCATCCAGGCGCACGCCCGTGCGTACCAGCAAACGCGAGCGTGACCATTCGGCAAATGCCATCACTGCGAACAAGAACAGCGTGATGAGCGAGACGAACACCAGCGTGACTTCACTGCGGCTGACCAGTACCCGGTCATACACCTGCAGCATGTAGAGCGTGGGCGCCAGCATCAGCAGGTTCACCACCATGCTGAACAGGCCGACGATGAAAAATTCCCGGCGAAACGCATACAGCGCACGGCCAAGCTCGCTGCGCGCGAAAAAACCGGTAGAGGAAGAAGGGGCGTCCATAGCGGTGCGTTCGTTCAGGCCGCAGGGGCCACAAGGGTAGGAGACGCGGCAGACGCCGCTGCGGCGGGCGCTTGGGCCTGCTGCGCTTGCTGCGCCGCCGACTGGTTGGCCTGGTTCAGCGCGGCCAACACCTGGTCACGCGGACCAAAAGCCTGCTGCGTACCGTCGCGCAGCACGAGCATTTTGTCGGCCACGCCCAATACGCTGACGCGATGCGTCATCACGACAAAGGTGGTACCACGCGCCTTCATCTGGGCAATGGCCTGCAACAAAGCGGCATCGCCCGCCTCATCCAGGCTGGAGTTGGGTTCATCGAGCACCACAAACACCGGGTCACCATACAGCGCACGCGCCAGGGCCACACGTTGGCGCTGCCCCCCCGAAAGAATCGCCCCGCCCGGCCCCACGGGGCTGTCGTAGCCCTGCGGCAAGGCCAAGATGAAGTCATGCAGGCCGACCAGGCGCGCCGCCGCCTCCACCTTGGCGCGGTCCACCTCACCAAAGCGCGCAATGTTTTCCGCCAGCGTGCCATCCAGCAACTCCACGCCCTGCGGCAAGTAGCCCAGGTGGGGGCCAAGTTCTAACTTGTTCCAGGCAAACACGTCGGCCCCATCCAGGCGCACCTTGCCGCCCATGGAAGGCCACAGGCCGATCAGCACACGTGCCAACGTCGTCTTGCCTGAGGCCGAAGGGCCCACCACGCCCAGCACCTCGCCAGGAGCCAGGGCAAACGCCACGCCGCGCAAAATGGGCGCATTGCTGCCCGGTGCGGCAGCCACAATTTGCTCTACCTGAAGCACACCGCGGGGTGCGGGCAGGGACATACTCTCGGCAGGCTCGGGCACCGTGGCCAGCAAGCCGTCCAGGCGGCGCCAGGCATCACGCACGTTCACCACCGCACGCCACTGGCTCACTGCCAAGACCACTGGAGCCAACATGCGCCCACCCAGCACGGAGGCCACAATCATCATGCCCGCACCACCTGCCAAGGTGTTTTGCAGCACCAGCCAGCCCCCTAGACCCAGCAGCGCCGAGCCCATCACCGTCTGCACAAATTTGCTGCCAGCCTGAAAGGCACCGCCTTTGTCTGAGGCCTGGGCCTGTAAATTGAGAAAGTCGCGCTGCTTGTCCATCCAGCGGCGGTGAATGTGCTTGAGCATGCCCATGGCCTCAATCACCTCGGCATTGCGCAAAGAGCCATCGATGTATTGCTGCGCGCCAATGGCTGCACGGTTGGCCTGCACCAGGGGCGGGTTGGTACTGCGCTCGTTCAGCCAAGCCAACAGCACCTGCACCACGGCACCTGCCACGGCCGACCACCCCAGCAAGGGATTGGCCATGAACAAAATCACCATAAACACCAACGAGATGGGCGACTCCATCACCGCGCCCACCACCGGGTGCGGGAAAAAATCACGCAAGGTGCGCAAATCGTTCATCGGCTGCACGCTGGTGGGGCCCAGGCGGCGCAGGTTGTTTTCATACATGGCCTGGAACACGCGTGGTGCCATGCGCCGGTCAAACAGCACACCCGCCTCGCGCAAAGTTTCGGAACGCGCCCAGTCCAGCACCTCCATCACCACGTAGGCCAACACGACTCCCAGCGTGAGCATGGCCAAGGTCATGTGGCTGCGGCTGTTCACCACCCGACCATAGACCTCGAACATGTACACCGTGGGCACCAGCACCAGCAAGGCACCCATGAGGGCAAAAAAGAAAGCGCGCCAATAGTGCGGCTTGAACGCGAGCACCACGGCACGCAACTCAGAGGGGGGCGCATTGCCGGCCCGTTGTTGGGGGTTCATAGGTTTTCTTCCACCATCACGTATTCGGGAATTTCTGCTTCAAGGGATGGCGCTGCAAAGGCGCCCTCGCCCCCTCCTGGCGCATCTTCAGCCGCAGGCTCGGCACTCAAATCGGTAAACGCAAACGACAGGCTGTAGCGGCCATCGCTGGCCAGGGACAACACAATTTCGCGCAGTTTGTGGGTCTGAAAAGCACTTTCGGCTTGGGAGCCCAGCGTCAGCGCAAAACGCATTCGCCCATCGAGCGTGAACATCGACAACTGCCCTGCCTTGAGACTGAGCGTGTGCCGATCAAAATAGACAGGACAAGAATCTGCAAAGCGCAACAAAGGCAGCGACTTGCCCTCCAGACGCGAGAGATGGAACGGACTGTGCGGATGCTGAAACACCACCCGACAAGTGCGCGACACGGAATAAATCGCGTTGCACACCATCTGTGAGCCCATCTGCGGAAACTGCTCGCGCAACTGCCGGTAAGTCAAGTGGTGCAGCGCTACCCGATTCCACACACGTGTTTGTTGCACCACCGTCGCCAACGCATTGCATACCTGAGCGAACCCGTGTTGCAACGCCTGCAAGCGCTGCACTTGCTCGGGCGAAGTCTCCAAAGGAATGCGCAGGGTAAAGTTCATATAGGAATCAGATTGTAGATGTTGAAATTCATATATATGGAAGAAGCAACTTGTTTTTTTCTGGGATGATGCCCTGCTATGAGTTTGCATACGCCTACGTTGATGGTCTGCGTGATCTTGCTGACGGCCACTTTGGCTGTGAGTCTGGCGTTGGTGGCGCGGCGAGCGCAACGTGACGGGCTGTTTCTCTGGGGGCTGGCTTTGTGCGCGCACACCGCAGGCTATGTACTGTTCCTGGCGCGTGGGCAGATCAGCCTATGGGCTTCGGTGGTGCTGGCCAACATGCTGCTGAGTGCCACTTTTGCGCTGATGATCGAAGCGATGTACCAATTTCAGCGCCGCCAGGCACCGCACCGCTGGATTTGGTGGCCGGTGGCCCTGGTGGGGCTGACTTTCAGCGCTTTGCTGGAGCACACCCAGGCACGCGTGCTGCTCTCGGCACTGGTGCTGTCGCTGCAAAGCCTGCAGCTGGCCCGGGTGATGTGGCAGCGCTGGCACAGCACGCCCGGGCGCGGCAAATGGTTTGTGCTGGCAGCGCTGGCCCTGAGCACCCTGGCCCTGATGGTGCGTGCCGCTGCCAACGCCGACGGCATGATGGCGCTGCAATCCGTGGTGGCAAACCACCCTCTGCAATCGATGGTGTTTATCAGCGTCATGGTGTTCAACGTGCTGGCCAACTTCGGCATGGTGGTGATGGTGAAAGAAAGTGCCGACGCGCGCAACGAAACCTTGGCCTTGACCGATGAGCTCACGGGTTTGCACAACCGCCGCCACATCCAGCACACCCTGCACCAGCAACTGGCCCAGGCCCAGCGCAGCGGCCAGCCTTTGGGCCTGTTGTTGTTGGATGTGGACTGGTTCAAACGCATCAACGACGAACACGGCCACCTCAGCGGCGACCGCGTGCTGCGCGAGCTAGCGGCACGCCTGCGCGCCCAGCTACGCACCCAAGACATCATCGGGCGCTGGGGCGGTGAAGAGTTCATGGCCCTGCTGCCCGGTACCTCGCAGGCACAGGCGCAGCAGTTGGCGCAGCGGCTGCGCCTGTGCATTGAACGCGAACACTTTCACAGCCACGACGGGCAGGCCCTGCCCGTGACTGTCAGTATCGGAGTGCACAGCTCACAGTGCAGCCCCCAGGAAAGTGCGGAACAACTGGTGCGTGAGGCCGATGTGGCCCTCTACCGCGCCAAAGAGCTGGGGCGCAACCGGGTCGAGTGCGCCCAGGCGAGCCCTCACCCCGGCACTGCGGCGTGTACCGCCTGAAGCGCCGCGCTTAACCGTCTGACTCCCCTTTGCGCGCACGCGGATGGGCCTGGTCGTACACCCGCGCCAGGTGCTGAAAGTCCAGCCGGGTATAGGCCTGGGTACTGGTGATACTGGCGTGCCCCAGCAGCTCTTGCACCCCGCGCAAATCGCCACTGGACTGCAGCACATGGCTGGCACAGGAGTGGCGCAACATGTGCGGGTGAATGTGCCGGGTCATACCCGCCTCCTGGCCCCGATCGCGCACGATGGCCCAGGCTGATTGGATAGACAAACGCGCGCCGCGCCGCCCAACAAACAGCGCCTGCCCATCCAGGCGGGCACTTTTTCCCGCAAACGGCTGCGCGCGCAATGCCAGCCACGCGCGCAGCGCGGCCAGCGCCGGGGGCCCCATGGGCACGCTGCGGCGGCGGCTGCCCTTGCCCTGCACTTGCACCTCGGCGGCTTGCAAATCAATCCAGCCGCGCCCCTGCTGCAGGGCCTGGCTGCTGGCCACCATGTTCAAGCCCACCAGCTCACCTACGCGCAAGCCACTGCCATACAGCAGCTCAATCATGGCGCCATCGCGCGCCTGCTGCCAGGGATCGACCGCTTCGGCATGGAAGTCTGCCAGGCGCACGGCCTCGTCCACCGGCAGCGCTTTGGGCAACGGTTTGGGCGCGCGTGGCGCACGCACATCCAGCAGCGGGTGCCGCTCCAGCAGCCCTTCGCGCACCGCCCAGGTGTAAAAGCCGCGCCAGCCCGACAAAATCAAGGCAATGCCGCGCGGGCTGCGCCCACCACTGTGCATTTGCGCCACCAGCCGGCGCATGTGCGCAGCTTGCAGCTGCAGCAGCTCCAACCCCAGCGCGTGCGCGCTGGCTTGCAGGCGCTGCAGGTCGTGCGTGTAGAGCACCAAGGTGCGCTCGGCCAAGCGCTTGTGAACGCGCAGGTGCTGCAGGTAGCGCACCACCTCAGGAGACAAGCTGGGAGAGGGAGGAACTATCAAAACAGGAGCTGCTTGCGCTTGCTGCATAAGGGCTAGAGGCCAATTTGGCTCTTAATTTGGTACGACAAAGATGCCCCAAGCCTACACCCCATTGCGGGCGATAAGAGCGCCCCTGCCCCCTCTTTTCGCGCCTTCACTTGAAGGGGGTCTCCAGACAATCGGGAGCCATGAAAACCCTGTCTCCTTCACGTTTTGCCGCCTGCCTGCTGCTGGCTGCCCTCGGTAGCGCCTGGATGGCCCCTGCCCAGGCGCTGCGCATCAAGGAAGTGGCGGCCGTGCAAGGCGTGCGCAGCAACCAATTGAGCGGCTACGGTTTGGTGGTAGGCCTGGACGGCACGGGCGACCAAACCACGCAAATGCCCATGACCACGCAGGCGGTGCAAAACTACCTGGAGCAAATGGGCATCACCCTGCCGCCGGGCATGACGGCGCCGCAGCTGAAAAACGTCGCCCTGGTGGTGGTCACGGCGCAACTGCCCGCCTTTGCCCAGCCGGGGCAATTCATTGACGTGAGCGTGTCCTCCATGGGCAACGCCAAGTCGCTCAAGGGCGGCACCCTGATTGCCACCCCGCTGCGCGGTGCGGACGGCGAGATTTACGCCCTGGCCCAAGGCAACGTGGTGGTGGGTGGCGCGGGTGCCTCAGCAGGGGGCTCGAAAGTGCAAATCAACCACCTGAGTGCCGGGCGCGTGCCCGAAGGTGCGCAGGTGGAACGCTCCGTGCCCACACCGCTGCACGAGGGCGACACCATCACCCTGGGCCTGAACGCCTCAGATTTCCAAACCGCACGCAAGGTGGCGCAAGCCATCAACAACCGCGCGGGTGCAGGCACTGCCACGGCCCTGGATGGCCGCACCGTGCAAGTGCGGGCACCGCAAGAGCCAGGCGCGCGTGTGAACTTCCTGGCCGAGTTGGAAGAGCTGCAGCTGACAGCATCGACCCCCGCCGCCAAGGTGGTGATCAACGCGCGCACCGGCTCCATCGTGCTCAATCAGGCCGTTACCCTGGGCCCCTGCGCTGTGGCGCATGGCAACCTGGCCATCACCATCAGCAGCACGCCCGTCATCAGCCAGCCCAACCCGCTGTCGCAAGGCGTGACGGTGGTAGCGCAAAAAAGCGATATTCAGGTCAAGCAAGAGCCCGGCATCCTCATGGCCCTGCCGCCCTCGCCCCAGCTGGCCGATGTGGTGCGCGCCCTCAACACCCTGGGCGCTTCGCCGCAAGACCTGCTGGCCATCTTGCAAGCCATCAAGGCCGCAGGCGCGCTCAACGCCGAGTTGGAGGTGATCTGACCATGAGCCTCTCCTCTTCTTCTTTGGGTGCTGGAGGCACCAGCACGGCGCAGCAGGCGCTGGCCATTGATGCGCGCTCGCTCAACGCCCTGAAAGCCCGAGCTGGCACCGACACCCCGGCTGCTGCGCGCGAAGCCGCCAAGCAGTTTGAGTCGCTGTTCATGCGCGAGATGATCAAGAGCATGCGCGAGGCGACGATGAAATCCGGCCTGCTCGACGGCGCATCGGGCAACTTGGCCACCGACATGCTCGACCAACAGCTCTCGGTACAAATGGCTGGCCAGCCCGGCGGTTTGTCTGAAGCCATCCAACGCCAGCTGGCACGCCAAATGGGCGCGGCAGGCGGCGAAGGCGAGGACGATGGTGCCGACGTGCAGTTGTCTGTGCCCTCCACCCTGAGCCTGGATCTCAGTGCGCTGCGGCGCAACAGCGTCGCCCCCACGCGCCCTGCAGCAACCAGCACAGCTGCCGCCCCCCAAGGTTTGGATGCCTTTGTGCAGCACCACAGCGCCAGCGCGCAGCAGGTGGCGCGCGAGAGTGGTATTCCTGCCGCCTTCATGCTGGGCCAGGCCGGGCACGAAACCGGTTGGGGCCGGGGCGAAATCCGCCACAAAGATGGCTCGCCCGCCTACAACCTGTTTGGCATCAAAGCAGGCAAGGGCTGGACGGGCAAGGTGGCCGAGATCACCACCACCGAATACATCGACGGCGAGGCGCGCAAAGTCACCGCCAAGTTCCGTGCTTACGACTCGTACGAAGATTCTTTTCGCGACTACGCACGCCTCATCACGCAAAACCCGCGCTATGAAAAAGCGCGCGAGCAGGTGGGCTCAGCCGTGGCCTATGCACGCGAACTGCAGCAGGCCGGCTACGCCACCGACCCGCAATACGCCCAAAAACTCAGCCGCGCCATCGCCAGCGCCGCCCAGCGCGCCCAAGGCGCCGTGGGCAGTGCCAGCACTGCCGCCCACCAAGCTGCCGACACCGTGGCGGCTGCTCTCACGCGCGCCGTGCAGCGCTTGAGCGACGGGCAGACCTGACAGACCGCACATCCGCACAAGGAAACACCCCATGAGCCTCTTGAACGTCGGTGCCCGCGCCCTGCTGACCAACCAAATCGCCCTGCAGACCACGGGCAACAACATTGCCAACGTCAGCACCCCCGGCTACTCGCGCCAGTCTGCCCACTTGGTCACCGTGCCGGGCCAGTACAGCCCCCAAGGCTACATTGGCAAGGGGGTGGCCGTAGAAACTATTTTGCGCAACCACAGCGAACTGCTCACACGCCAAGCAGCCCTGGCAGGCTCCGCCCAGGCAGGCGACAAGGTGCGCTCGGAACGCCTGAACCAGATGCAAGAGATTTACAGCGGCGGCAAAGACGGTCTGGGCACCGCCATCTCGGACATGCTGGGCTCGCTGTCAGACGTGCTCAACTCCCCCACCGACATGACGGCACGTACCGTCACCCTCACACGCATGGCGGAAACCGCCGGGCGTTTTCGCACTGCGGCTGAGCGCCTGTCCGACATTGAGTACACCGTCAACGAGCAGCTGAAAAACAATGTCGTCAAAATCAACAACATTGCCCAAAGCATTGCTGCAGTGAATGGCGAAATTGCGGCAGCCCAAGGCAACGGCCAATCACCCAACGACTTGCTAGATCAGCGCGATCAACTCATCCGCGAACTCAACCAGTACATCCAGACCAGCCAAATCCCCGCCGATGACGGCACCGTGGGGGTGTTCGTTGCGGGCAGCCAGCCGCTGGTGATGGCCACCACGGCCACAGAGCTGTCGCTGCAAGTGGCCAAGGAATTTCCTGGCAGCGGACAGATGGCGCTGTACATCCAACGCCAAGGCACCCAGGTCGAGCTGAACGAGCAAATGCTCGGCGGGGGTGAAATGCAAGGCCTGCTGCGCTTTGCCAACCACGACATGGCCGAAGGCCGCAACTTGCTGGGCCGCCTGGCCCAAGGCATGGCCATGACCATGAACGAGCAACACAAACTGGGCCGGACGCTGGACGGCGAGTTCGGCAAAGACTTGTTTGCCGTACCGACCAGCGTGCCTGGTTACAGCAGCAGTGCCACCGCCGCCGGCGACGTCAGCTTCACTGATCCCACAAAATTCGCAGCCTCTGACTACGAAGTGCGTTTTGCTGCCGGTGGCGACGTGCAAATCCTGCGCCTAAGCGACAACAAGACCACTACCTTTAGCAGCCCAATCACCTATCCCGCTAACCTGGAAGTGGATGGTCTGAGCTTCAACCTCACTACCGCAGGTAGCGTTGGTGACCGGATGTTGTTCAAGCCTTTTGCCAGCACCGCCCAGACCATCGAAGCCAAAATCTACGCCCCCAAAGATTTGGCTGCCGCCAACCCGATCAACGCTGCCATGGGCACCTCCAACAGTGGCAGCCTGCAGTTGGCTACACTTTCCGCTGGAGGTAAGAAATGGGATGCTACGAACAATCGGGTGATTCAAACAGGCGCAATCACCCTACCTCCCAGCCCTGTACCTCCCGCCACAACTGGGGGGGGCATCACGCTCACGTTCGATGCGAATGGCAAGTTCACCGTCCCCGGCGGAGCAATCACCCCTGATGGGGGTCCCATCGACCTGTCTGCGACACCCCCCCAAAAACTCGCAGGCCCACCCTACGACTTTGTCTCGGGCCACACTATTTCGATCAATGGATGGCAAATCACCCTCAAAGGCACACCCAATGATGGCGACACCGTCACGATAGGCAACGTCTTGGACCCGCAATACGGTGATGCCTACAAACGCAATGCGGGCAATGGTGGTGCCATGATGGCCTTGCGCGATGTGAAGATGTTCGACGATGCCACGCTGCAAGACGGTTGGGCCAATGCCATTGCCCAGGTGGGTACGCGCACACAAAGCGCGCAGTACGCCACCAATATGTCCACCACCATTGCCAACAACCTGGAACGTGACCGCCTGGCCGTCTCTGGCGTGAACCTGGACGAGGAAGCTGCCAAGCTCATCCAGTACCAACAGGCTTACCAGGCCTCGGCAAAAATGTTGCAAGTTGCCCAAAGCATCTTCGACAACCTGATGCAAACCGTTGGCCGTTAACATCTTTTTGCGCAGCAGGAGCACGCCATGAGCAACGCACTGACCTTCACCCGCATGGGTACCGCCAACACCTACGACACGGCCCGCCTGAACGTGGGTTCACGGCAAACGATTTTGTCGAACCTGCAGGAAAACCTCACTTCGGGCAAGCGTGTGGTGCGCCCCAGCGACGACCCTGTGGCTGCTGCACAGGCTGAACGGGCCTTGGTACGCATTCAGCGCATCCAAACCGAACAGCGTGCCCTGGAAGTGCAACGCAACGCCATGGCACAGGCCGAAGCCACCCTGGGCGACGCTGTGGGGCTGGTGCAGGAAATGCGCCAGCTCGTGATTGCAGCAGGCGGTGGCAGCCTCAAGCAAGAAGACCGCAAAACCTACGCCAGCCAAATCCAAAGCCTGCGCGAACAGCTGGTGGATGTGGTGAACCGCAAAGACACCAACGGCATCCCCTTGCTAGGTGCGTTGGGCAGCGAGCTGACACCCTTTCTCGGCCCACTCAGCGGCAACCCTGATTACGAATTCAAAGGCCAGCCTGGCCAAAGTGCCAGCACGGGGGTGACCGTCCCGCTGACGGTGGATGGCCACTCGGCGCTGATGTTTGATCCCCAGCGCGATGGTGTGTACAACGCCGCCATTTCCACCACCAACACCGCGAACCCGCTCGACGGGCGCCGCTTTGGCACCGACACCGTGCAGGTGAAAGACGCCCATAAGCTGGAGCAACCCGCGCCACCTGCTGCGCCCTACACCTATTCGGTCACGTTCAGCGGGGCCACCATGAATGCTGACGGCACCTACAACGTCTCCTACGAGATCACCAGCCCCACCAACCCTGGCTACACCTCGCCCGGCCCCGTCCCGGTGAACAATTTGAAAGCAGACCAGCTGCAATCCATCCCGATCAAAATTACCGAGGCAGGTGGAGCAAAAATCAGCTTCAACATCAACGCTACCCCTACCAAAGCCCCAGATGGCAGCCTGGTGTACTCCCCAGCGGATGGCGACACGGTGACCATCTCTGCCAGCCCGAGCATGCTCAGCGTCATTGACCGTGCGGTGCGCGACATTGGCAGCGCACCCAACAACAACGCCGCCAGCCAGGCGGTGGGCCAGGCGCTGGCCAACCTGGACAAGGGGCTGGAGCGCCTGCACAACATTCGAGGCTACGCGGGCGAATTGCTCAACCGCGCCGACCGCATCACAGGCGACCAGACCAACCGCACCATCCAACTGGAAGGCGACCGCTCGCGCGCTGAAGACCTGGACATGGTCAAGGGGATTTCAGACTTCCAAAATGCCCAAGTCGGTTATGAAGCTGCACTCAAGTCCTACGCCCAGGTACAGCGGCTGACTCTGTTCAACTACATCAGCTAACGCTGCGCTTTCGCCATGGTGCAATCCGTTCTCGGCAGCCTCACGCTGGGTTACCGCCCGCTCTGGAATGGCGCGCGCCAACTGGCCGGCATCCAGCTGTATGTGCAAGACCTGCCTGGCAGCTACGTCGATGCACCCCACCTGCTGCGCACCTTGCAAGAGATGTGGTCGGCCAGCTCACCACCGCTGCTGATCTCGCCACAATCGCGCCAGCTGCTGCTACAGCTGCTGCAACAGGCACCGCGTGGCAGCCCGTGGATTGAAGTGCGTGGCCAGTGGCTGGGCGACTCCAGTCTGTTGGAGCAGGTGCGCCAGGCCTACCGCCGGGGCCTGCGCCTGGTGTGGCGAGGTGAACTGTCTGATCTGCCAGGCGGCGATATTGCGGCATGTTTTGACAACAGCCTGCTGAGCCTGTCACCTGCCGAAGCAGTAGGGGCCCTGCAATCGAGCGCCAGCACAGGCCAACGCGGTGTGCGTGCCAGTCCCATCCTGGACGGGCAGATGTACGAAAACCTGCCGACCGTAGCCCTGTTGTCGCTGTGCCTGGATCGCCACCGCGCTGTGGCCGTGGCTGGGTGGCCGTCCGACGATGTGCTCTACAGCTTGCGCCACCAGCAACTGCAGCCCAGCCACGCCACCATCTTCAAGCTGATGAAAGCCATAGATGCCGAGCAGTCGCTCGACAGCTTTGAGCACGTCCTGAGCGAAGACCCACTGCTGGCCTACCGCTTTTTGACCTACACCAACTCGGCTGCCCTGGGTCTGCGCACTGGCATTGATTCTCTGCGCCGGGGTTTGGTGATGCTGGGCTACGGTACGTTGCAACGCTGGCTGGGTGACCAACTGCCCCATGCCAGCACCGACCCCAACCTTTCGCCTATCCGCCAGACCATGGTCTTGCGTGCGCAGTTGATGGAGCGCTTGGTCGAAGCCGGGATTGAGTACGAATTACGCCGCGAGGTGTACCTGACAGGGCTGCTGTCGCAACTCGATACGCTGATGGACGAACCCATCGCCACCATCTTGCGCCGCCTGCCGCTGTCTGAACGCATCAGCGACGCTATCGTGCTGCGCAGTGGCCCCTATGCACCAGCCCTGCAAATTGCCTGCGCCCTGGAAACCGACGATGCCAGCGTGGTGCGCCAGCTGTGTGAAACGCATGAAATGGACACCGAGAGTGTCAACCGTGCCTTGCTGCGCCTGCTCTCCGAACTGCATGTAGAACGGCCCCGCCCCGGCCAGCCCACTGGCTCGCGCTAACCACCCCCCATTACCTATTGCCGATTGCACGCCGCACTGATGAGCACCATGGCATGGTGCTGTGCGATCGTGCATACACAACCGTTTCGTGCGCGCGGCACCCACCGCACGCGCCCAGCCAAATTTTTAATAAAAAACGGCTTTTACCCAATACCAGCAAGCGCAAGCAGCTTCTTTTTTCATAGCAAATCATGCCTTTAGAGGAATTGACTGCCCTGCTGCTGCTGGCCACGGCCATGAGCTTCAGCCCTGGGCCCAACACCACTTTATCCACAGCCCTGGCGGCCAACCGGGGGCTGCCTGCTGCGCTGCACTTTGTGCTGGCGGTGCCGGTGGGTTGGTCGCTGCTGCTGCTGCTGTGTGCGGCGGGGTTGGGTGCGGTGGTGATGGCGTTGCCGCCGCTGCGCTGGGCCATCAAGGCCGTGGGCATTGGCTACCTGCTGTGGCTGGCGCTGCGCCTGGCACGCGCCGGGCAACTGGCCCAGGCCGATGCGCGCCAGCTCGACGTGCGCTTCTGGCAAGGCGTGGCCTTGCAGTTTGTCAACATCAAGGCCTGGCTGCTGGCCCTGACGATTGTGGCGGGCTGGGTACTGGGGCGCAGCGACAGCCTGCAGCGCCTGGCCGTGGTGCTGCCGGTGATGGTGTGCTTTGCCTTTGCCAGCAACTTCACCTACGCCGCGCTGGGCGCACTGCTGCGCGGCTGGCTGGCCCAGGGGCGGCGCCTGCTGTGGTTCAACCGCTGCATGGCCCTGGTGCTGGCACTGACGGCGGCCTGGATGCTGCGCGCCTGAACACCAGCCTCAAGGCGCGGCGCAGACCGTGTGCGGTGGCAGGTCGTGAATTTCTGCCAGCAGCTGCGCCAAACCCTGCGCCGCCGCCTGCACCAGCGCCTGGCCTTGTGCGGCCGTGGCACTGGCAGCATTGCCCACCGCGCCAGCGCGCTGGTAGTCCTGCATGGCCCAGCCCATCTTGGCGCTTTTGCCATTGCCCAGCAGCGGGTAGCGTGCCGCACGCTCTTGGGAACTTGAAGACCAGTGGCGTGCCTGCGCCATACGCACGCTGGCGGGGGCCAGGTGCAGCATCATCGCCGTCTCGATGGCGCCGCCGTGGATGCCAAAGCGGTGCTCCTCGGGCGGGAACAGCGCCTGCACCTCAGGCGGCAGCGGCAGGTTGAACCAGCTGCTGCTGTAGGTCAGCAGGCCGTGCTGCTGGCGCAGCTCGCGCGCGGCAATGTCCATGGGCGCTACGTTGCCGCCGTGGCCGTTAAAGAGCAGCAGCTTTTTCACCCCGGCACGCGCCACGCACGCGCCCAGCTCGCTCCACAGCGCCAGCAATGTGGCCGGTGACAGGCTGAGCGTGCCAGCGTAGGCCAGGTGTTCGGTGGACAGCCCCACCGGCATGGGCGGCAGCACCAGCACGGCCAGCTCCTGGGGCAGCAGCGGCAAGGCGGCGTCCAGCACACCCTGCAGCAGCGTGGCGTCCACGTGCAGCGGCAGGTGCGGGCCGTGCTGTTCGATGGCCGCCACGGGCAGCACGGCCACCGTGCGCGCCGCCAAGCCACTGGCCTGGGCCGCGGCAAAGTCGCTGGCCGACACCTCGGCCCAGTGGCGCGAAGGCCAGTTCAAAGAGCGGTAGGCAGTCATGGCCCGCATGGTAGGGCCTGGCCAGGGCATGGCAAGCAGCCCACGCGCAGAAAAACGCCCTGTTGTCCTGCCTTCTCGGCGCTTGCCCCGCTGGGTGCGGGCGGCACAATGCCTGCCACTTATGCTGCCCTCACCTGCCCTGTCTTCGCTGTCGCGCACCTTGCTGCTCGTCTGGGCCCTGCTGCTGGCCCTGGGCGCCGCACGGGCACAAGCGGCTGACTTTCGCGACCCGCCAAACCAAACCTTCACCATCTGGCCCAACATCCCGGTGATTCGGGCCACCGACTTTGCCGATTACGCCGGGGACCGCAAGATTTTTGAAGACCTGCACAACGCCAAAGGCGACCCCGCCACGCTCGTCGCCGCCTTGCAGGCCGTGGATGCCCTGCAGCAACACCACGAACGCGCTGCCCTGGGCGAGCTGGGGCGCAGCCTGAATGTGCTGTTCATCAGCGAACTCGACCGCCTGGCGCGCGCTACCGCCAACCGCACGCCCAAGCTGCGTTTTGACTTTGCCAACATCACCCCCGCCGAACTGCAACGCGCCGCCGCGCTCGACGCCCCCGCCCTGGGCGCGCTGAAAAACAAGGCAGGCCAGGTCACCCTGGTGACCTACATGACCTACGCGCGCACCGAGGGCAGCGCCATCCAGCTCACCGCCACCCTGGTGAAGCTGGCCGACGGCAGCCAGCAAAGCTTTACCGTCACCGCGCTGGCCTCGCAGGCCGCGGCGGCGCTGGCGCAAGAGGTGTTCCACTACTTCTACAGCACGCGCTTTGCCCCCTACCGCGACCCCATGCCCGACCGCGAATGGCTGCAGCCTGCGCCCAGCCACATCGACAAAATGGTGTCGTTCGAGGCCGCACGCCGCTACTGCCACACCCAGGGCGCACAACTGCCCACCGACCGCGAGCTGGAAATGGGCGAATCCTCGGGCGTGTACCACGGCGGCATTGAAATGCGCGCCGAGCGCCTCTACCACACGCAAGACAGCATGCTCTACGTGCCCCAGCTCAGTGGTGACGAGCGCCTGCTGCCCAACCGCAACCTGCTGGGCAGCAACGGCCACTATTACTGCGTGCGCAAAAAAGCCAGCGCGCGCAAGTAAGCATCCTGCTGCGCCCCGCCGCGTTCACCAGGAACCCTTTGCGCCCTGGATCGCTCCTACCCCGCGCCATGCTTTTGTTCACCTTGCTCCCCCGCTGGCAGCGCTTGCTGCTGGCGCTTTTATTGGCCCTCGCCCTGACCAGCCTGCTGTGCGCGCGCCCTGTTCAAGCCCAACTGTCGCTGGTGGGCGCGCGCGCGCCGCTCGGGCCTGTGGTTACCACGCCCTATGTACAGGCCGAGCTGGTGGCCCATGCGCCGCAAGGCGTGGCAGCGGGCCAGCCGCTGTGGCTGGGCCTGCGCATTCAGCACCAGCCCCAGTGGCACACCTACTGGAAAAACCCTGGCGACTCCGGCTTGCCCACCGAGCTGCACTGGCAATTGCCCCAAGGCTGGCAGGCCGGTGACGTAGCCTGGCCGCTGCCGCACCGCATTCCGATTGGCACCTTGGTGAACTACGGCTACGAAGGCGATGTGCTACTGCCCGTGCCCGTCACCGTGCCGCCAGGCTGGGCCTTGGCCGATGACGCAAGCGACGTGGAGGTGCGCCTGCGCGCCACCTGGCTGGTGTGCCGCCAGGAATGCATTCCCGAAGAAGGCGAGTTCCGCCTGCGCCTGCCGCTGCAGGGCAGCCTGGCCATGCACGCCAGCGCGTTCGAGGCGGCAACGTATGCCCAGCCCACCGAGCTGCCCGCCCACGCCGATTCCCGCGCGCACATTGCCGCCCCAGCCACCGGCAGCGCCGAGCCCGCCACACTGCAGCTGCGCGTGGCTGGCCTGCCCGCCACCCTGCACGGCCAAACGCTGCAGCTGTTTGTAGAAACCGCCGGGCTGATCGAACACTCCGCCCCCCTGAGCCAAACCTGGGAAGGCGCGGTGTGGACGGCGCACCTGCCGCTCTCGCCGCAACGCAGCGCCAGCCCCACGCCCCTGCCCCTGGTGCTCACACAGGGCGCGCAGGGCTGGCGCGTGCAACTGCCCGTGCCGGATGGCTGGCCCGCCCTGGCGGCAAGCGCCACGCTCTCGCCCGCGCTGGAAGCAGCGCTGCGCGCCAATGCCGAGCGTGCCAGCGCTGCCGCCGTACCCCCCACCAGCACCACCGCAGCGCCCCTGAGCACCTGGCTGCTAGCGCTGCTGGGCGCCTTGCTGGGCGGCCTGGTGCTGAACCTGATGCCCTGCGTCTTTCCCGTGCTGGCCATCAAAGTGGTGGGCTTTGCCCGCCACGCGCAAGACACGCGCGCCCACCGCCTCAGCGGCCTGGCCTACACCGCCGGGGTGCTGCTGTCCTTCCTCGCCCTGGGGGGGCTGATGCTGGGGCTGCGCGCGGCGGGCGAAGCCGTGGGTTGGGGCTTTCAGCTGCAGTCGCCCACGGTGGTAGCGGCGCTGGCGCTGCTGTTCACGCTGATTGCGCTGAACCTGGCCGGTGTGTACGAGTTCGGCCACATGCTGCCCTCGTCTGTCGCTGGTCTGCAGGCGCGCCACCCGGTGGCCGATGCCTTTCTCACCGGCGTGCTGGCCGTGGCCGTGGCCTCGCCGTGTACGGCACCGTTCATGGGCGCGTCGCTGGGCCTCACGGCTACGCTGCCCACGGCGCAGGCGCTGGGCATTTTTGCCGCGCTGGGCCTGGGCCTGGCCCTGCCCTACCTGCTGGCCAGCTGGCTACCCGCCTTTGCCCGCGCCCTGCCGCGCCCTGGCGCCTGGATGCAAACGCTGCGCCGCCTGCTCGCCTTTCCCATGCTGGCCACGGTGGTGTGGCTGGTGTGGGTGCTGGGCCAGCAAACCGGCATCGATGGTGCAGCGGCGCTGCTGGCGCTGCTGGTGGCCCTCGCCATGGCCGTGTGGGCGCTGACGCTGCGCGGCACTGCGCGTCGGCTGATTGCTCCGCTTTCCATAGCTGCTTGCGCTTGGCTGGCGTGGGCTATCGGCCCCAAAGTCATTGAAACGGCACCAGCAGCCAGCAGCAGTGCCAGCGCCGCAGCGCCCGATGCCCACGGCTGGCAGCCCTGGCGCGCTGGCCTGGCCGAGGAACTGCTGGCCACAGGCCGCCCGGTGTTTGTGGATTACACCGCCGCCTGGTGCGTCACCTGCCAGTACAACAAGCAAACCACCCTGGCCGATGCCCAGGTGCTGGCCGACCTGGCAGCGAAAAACGTCGCCCTGCTGCGCGCCGACTGGACGCGGCGTGACAGCGCCATCACTGCCGCCCTGGCACAGCTGGGGCGCAGCGGTGTGCCGGTGTACGTGCTGCACGCGCCGGGGCAAGCGCCCGTGGTGTTCAGCGAAATCTTGCACGCCGACGCCCTGCGCGCCGCCGTGGCCGCGCTGTAGCGGGCAGCATTTCAGGCCAAAATCGGCTTCCAAGCCCGCCCAGCAAGCGCGAGCAGCTCCTATTTTTCAAGCTGCCGGGGCGGTGATGTATGCATTTCGGAGAAAGCCCATGAGCCTGGTTCAGTCCCTGCCGCAAGGCGCCCTTGACATTGTGGGCGACATCCACGGCGAGCACGACGCGCTGTGCGCGCTCTTGCGCCACCTGGGCTACGACGCCGGGGGCCGCCACCCCGAGGGGCGCACGCTGGTGTTCGTCGGCGACCTGTGCGACCGTGGCCCCGACAGCCCCGCCGTCATCGAACACGTGCAGCGCCTGATGGATGCGGGCCGTGCCTGTGCGGTGATCGGCAACCATGAAATCAACCTGCTGCGCGAAGAAGCCAAAGACGGCTCAGGCTGGGCCTTTGCCCGCCGCGCCGAGCGCGACACGCCCAAATACGCCCCCTTCGCCACCGCCAGCACCGCCCAGCTGCGCCGCTACCAGGCCTTTGCCGCGCAGCTGCCGGTGGCGCTGGAGCGCGCGGACCTGCGCATCGTCCACGCCGCCTGGCAGGATGGCGCCATTGCCGCCGTGCGCCCCCTGGCCGCAGGCACGCTCACGCAGCAGTACGACGCCTGGGAAGCCCAGGCCACGCAGCTGGCACAGCGCAGCGACCTGGGCGAGCGTATGCGCGCGGAAATGGCCGCCTGGGGCGGTGACCTGGAGCTGCGCGAAAACGTGCCGCCACTGCTGGCCGCCCATGCCGAAAACGAGGCCAACAAACAAATGCTCAACCCGCTGAAGGTGCTGACCTCGGGCGTGGAACAGCCCACCGACACGCCGTTTTACGCCGGGGGCAAATGGCGCTTTGTCGAGCGCGTGGGCTGGTGGAACCACTACGACCACAGCACCCCCGTGGTGGTGGGCCACTATTGGCGCCGCCGCCACGCCATGAACCGCGCCAGCGTCGGCAAAGAAGACGAAGACCTGTTCGCCCACATTGCCCCCACCGCCTGGCATGGCCGCCGGGGCAATGTGTTTTGTGTGGATTACTCGGTGGGCGGCAGCTGGCGCGCCCGCCTGGACAGCGAACCACCGCACGCCCACTTCAAACTGGCCGCCCTGCGCTGGCCCGAGCGGGTGCTGCAATTCCACGACGGCCACTGCGAAGCCACGCAGGGCTTTGGGGAGTGCACCCACCACGCGCCCGGGGCGTGAGGCCAGCCGCACCATGACCCGCCGCTGCACACCTGTTTTTCAGCCACCGCGCCTGCGTGACGATGGCCCGATGTACGCCCGGCGCGCGCATGAAATTTTTCGGCTGGAACACGACGAGCTGCTGTACCGCATGTACCTGTACCCCGAAGGCGAAGTGATCTTCAGCGTCACCGGCGACAACATCCGGCTAGGCCTACTCACCCAAGAAGACCTGCACTGGGACCACAGCTTCGATCTGCCCCGCTTCGAGGAAACCACGCAGCTCATCCACCTCCATGCCCAGCCGCTGCGCACACTGCGAGCACTGGTGCGGCACCTGAGCGCCTACCTGGACAAACACCAAACGCCGTTTTTCTTCTACAAGGTACTGGACGACCCACGCCGCCACCAGCTCTACCAGCGCCTGCTGCAGCGCCACGCGCCCCTGGTACAAGCCTACCAAGCGCAGCGCTCGCCCGACGGCGCCTACATGCTGTACACACGGCACTGACGGCCTGTGCGCTCCACGACCACCACGCACTCCACCCATCGAAGCCGTTCACATGCCCGCCCATTCGCCCACGCCTCTCACGCCAGAGGCACTCACCGCCCTGCTGCACCGCCTGGACCCCATGGGCACCGGCTGCGCCCACAACGAGGGCATGGAAGACGAATACGCCCACCAGGCCAGCGACATCCTGGAACGGCTGGCCCAGGGCGAAGAGCCACGCCAAGCCACCGTGGCAGTGTTTGACTACTGGTTCTGGGAGGGGTGCCTGGACTCAGCGCCGCGCCAGCACGGCCTGAACGCGATCGTCAGGGCCTTGCAGGCCACCTGAGGCACCCCGCATTCAGCGCCGTGGCGCGGGTGCGGCTGGCTCGGCAATTTCGCGCACCAGGCGCAGGCCCACCAGGGTGTAGCGCGTGGAGGGCGCATTCCAGTTGCGGTAGGCGCAGCGCGCATAGAACGGCCAGGTGTGCCAGGAACCACCCCGGCGCACGCGCACCTCGCCTTTGGCAGGGCCTTGTGGGTCATGGCGTGGGGCCTGGGCATAGGCGTCGGCCGCGTGCCAGTCAGACACCCATTCCCACACATTGCCCACCATGTCGTACAGGCCAAAGGCGTTGGGCGCGTAGCTGCCCACCGGGGCGGTGAAGGCATGGCCATCGTGCCCTGGCACGGCATGGGCTTGCCAGCGCGGCCAGTGGGGGGCGGCGGCTTGGTCAAACACGTTGGCGTAGCGGGTGAGCTGCGCCGGATCGTCGCCATGCGGGTAGCGCGTGCGCTTGCCCGCGCGGCAGGCGTATTCCCATTCGGCTTCGGTGGGCAGGCGGTAGCGCTGGCCTTCGGTGTCGCTCAACCAGGCGGCGAGCGCATGGGCATCGTGCCAGGTGATGTTGACCACAGGGTGGTCGTCGTCTTGCGTAAAGCCGGGGTGGCGCCAGGAGTAGCGCGTAGCGCGCCCCTCGAAGGCATCGCCGCTGGCGCTGGTGCGGCTGTCGTAGGCGGGGTTGTAGCCATAGCCGCCGGTGCCATCGGCCTCAGACTCCGGCACATAGCCCGAGGCCTGCACGAAGCGGCGAAACTGCCCCACCGTCACCTCGGTTTGCCCCAGGTAGAACGGGCGTGTGATGTGGACGGTATGCACCGGGGCTTCATCGCTTAACTGCTCAAAACGGGCGCGCTCCAACTGCGGGTAGGCGCGCGCCAGGGACTCGGGGCTTTCGTCGCTGCCCATGCGAAAGCTGCCTGCAGGAATGCGTACAAACGGCATACCCAGTACGTTCTGCCAGTGCGGCGCCGCCGTGGCGGGTGTGTGCTGCGCTGCCGCCTGCACCGGCAGCGCGCCAAGCACCCCGGCAGCACACCACCAGCGTGCGCTGGGCCACAACAGAGTCACCCGATCAGCCATCGCCCCCTCCTTGGCACAAGCAGCAAAAACCACAAAACGCGCAGTGTAGGGCGGCCTGCGCACACGCTGGAGGCTTGCGTACACTTGGGCGCATGAGCCACACCCCCGACACCATCAGCACCCTGCAAGGCATCCTGACGCGCTGCCGCACCCTGGCCATCGTCGGCCTGTCGCCCCAGTGGCACCGCCCGAGCTACTTTGCCGCCAAGTACATGCAGGCACATGGCTACCGCATCGTGCCGGTGAACCCGCTGGTGGCGCGCGAAGGCGGGCAGATTTTGGGCGAAACCGCCTACGCCAGCGTGACCGAGGCCGCCACCGCGCTGGCCACGCAGGGCGTAAAAATCGACATGGTGGACTGCTTTCGCAAGAGCGAGGACATTCCGCCGCTGGCCGAAGAAGCCGTGGCCGTGGGCGCGCGCTGCCTGTGGCTGCAGCTGGGCGTGTTCAACGAAGCCGCCGTACAGCAGGCCGAAGCGGCTGGGCTGCTGACAGTGCAAAACCGCTGCGTGAAGATTGAGCACGCGCGCATCTTCGGCGGCCTGGGCTGGATGGGGGTGAACACCAAGGTGATCTCGTCCAAGCGGCTGCGCCAGTTGCCGTACTGAACGGCAACGCGCCCGAGTTCGCCCTTTTTACTCCTTTTTTCATAGCTGCTTGCGCTTGCCCAGCAAGCCTGAGCAGCCAATTTGGCACACAACCATGGCAGACCACGCATCTCCCGGCGCTGAGCGCACTTTTGGCTTTGGCACCCGCGCCATCCACGCAGGCGCCCGCCCCGACCCCGTGACCGGCGCGCGCGCCACGCCCATCCACCAGACCACCAGCTTCGTTTTTGACGACGCCGAGCACGCCAGCAGCCTGTTCAACCTGCAGACCTTTGGCAACGTGTACAGCCGCATCAGCAACCCCACGGTGGCGGTGCTGGAAGAGCGCATTGCCAACCTGGAAAACGGCCGCGCCGCGCTGGCCTGCGCCAGCGGCATGGCTGCGCAAATGGCGGCGCTGCTGGCCATTTTGAAAACGGGTGACCACATCGTGGCGGCCAGCACGCTGTACGGCGGCACGGTGGGCCAGCTGGGCGTGGGCTTTAGCCGTCTGGGCATTGAAACCACCTTTGTCGATCCCGCAAACCCAGACAACTTCGCCCGCGCCATGCGCCCGAACACGCGCGCCGTGTATGGCGAAACCATTGGCAACCCGCTGGTGAACGTGCTGGACATTGGTTCAATAGCCGACGTGGCGCACGCGCATGGCGTGCCCCTGGTGATCGACAACACCGTGGCCAGCCCCTACCTGTGCAACCCGTTGGCGCTGGGCGCCGACATCGTGGTGCACAGCGCCACCAAGTACATCGGCGGCCACGGCACCACCATGGGCGGCGTGGTGGTGGAGGGCGGCAAGTTCCCCTGGGACAACGGCAAGTTCCCCGAGATGGTGGAGCCCAGCCACGCCTACCACGGCGTGAAGTTCTACGAAACCTTTGGCGACTTTGGCTACACCATGAAAGCGCGCATGGAGGTCAACCGCACCTTTGGCGGCGTGCTCTCGCCCATGAACGCCTGGCAGCTGCTGCAGGGCGCCGAAACGCTGCACCTGCGCATGCGCGAGCACTGCCGCAACGCGCTGGCTGTCGCCAAGTTCCTGCAAAACCACCCGCAGGTGGCGTGGGTGAACTACCCCGGCCTGCCCGATTCGCCCTACCACGCGCTGGCGCAAAAGCAGTTCCGCGCGGTGGATGGGCAGCCCGGCGCCTCGGGCATCCTGACCTTTGGCGTCAAGGGCGGGGCCGCCGCAGGCGAGAAGTTCATTGACGCGTGCGAGTTCGCCAGCCACCTGGCCAACATTGGCGACGCCAAGACGCTGGTGATTCACCCCGCCTCGACCACGCACCGCCAGCTCAGCAAAGAAGAGCTGCAGCGCGCGGGCGTCTCGCCCGACATGGTGCGCCTGTCGGTGGGCATTGAAGACCTGGATGACATCCTGTGGGACATCGACCAGGCGCTGGGGCGCGCCACGCGCTAGCGCAGCGCGCCCGGTCTGCGCACTCAGTTTTTACCGTGCGTGGGCGGGGTAGCCGAGCTGCGCAGCGACAGCACCACCGAACCAGCGATGAGCACCGCCGTCACCAGCAGGGCGTAGCCAATCGGAATCTTGTACACATCGATCAAAAGCATCTTGCTGCCGATGAATACCAGCACCAGCGCCAGCCCATACGCCAGCAGGTGAAAGCGGTTGGCCAGGTCGGCCAGCAAAAAATACAGCGCGCGCAGGCCCAGGATGGCAAAGATGTTGGCCGTGAGCACGATGAACGGGTCGCTGGTGATGGCAAAGATGGCCGGAATGCTGTCCACGGCAAAAATAATGTCGGTGGTGCCAATCAGCACCAGCACCACAAACAGCGGCGTGTAGTGCTTCACGCCATCGATCATGGTGGTCAGGCGCTCGCCATCAAAGCGGTCGGTGATGTGCATACGCTGGCGCAAAAACTTCAGCACCGGGTTGGTGGCAATGTCCGGGTCTTGGCCGGCGGCAAACCACATTTTCACGCCCGTGATCACCAAAAAAGCGCCAAACACATACAGCAGCCAGTGGAAGGTGGCCAGCAGCCACGCGCCCACCAAAATCAGCAAAGTGCGCAGCACGATGGCGCCAATGATGCCGATGATGAGCGCGCGCTTTTGGTACTGCGGCGGCACGGCAAAGTAACTGAACAGCATCAGGAAAACGAAGATGTTGTCCACCGACAGGCTTTTTTCCACCAGATAGCCGGTGATGAACTGCATCGACACCGTATTGGCCACCTCGCGGCCCTGGCTGCTATCGAGGTACCACCACAGCAAGGCCACAAACACAAAGGCCAGGCCAAACCACAACAGGCTCCAGCGCGCCGCCTCGCCCATCGTCACCTTGTGTGCGCCCTGGCGCTCCATCACCAATAAATCGATGGCAATCGCCACCACCACAAAGACGGCAAATCCCGTCCACATCCACCAGGTGCCTATGGTTTCCATGATTGTTGCGCTCCATCGCAGGATAAAACTTGAAAGACGGGCGAATGTAAAAGCCTTGCACTGAAGAAAAAAGCTACATTCAACGCACTATTCTTCTGGTTTTTACGAAGTTTCCACCCCCTCCAATAGCCGCCCCATGAGCCAAAGCTTCAACTACCGCCACCTGTACTACTTTTGGGTTGTGGCCAAGGAAGGCGGCATGGCCCGCGCTGCCGAGCGCCTGGACATGGCCGTGCAAACCATCAGCGCCCAGGTGCGTGTGCTGGAGCAGTCGCTGGGCGTGAGCCTGCTGCGCAACGAAGGCCGCAATCTGGTGCTGACCGAAGCGGGTGTGGCCGCGCTGCACGAGGCCGACCACATTTTTGCCCTGGGCGAGCAACTGCCCCAGCGCGTGCGCGAAGCCGCCACGGGCACAACACTGCGCCTGAGCCTGGGCATCTCCGACGGCATTGCCAAACTGGCCATGCACCGGCTGCTCCAACCCGTGCTCGACGAGCCGCAACTGCGCCTGCTGTGCCACGAAGGCGAGTTCCAGCCGCTGCTGGGTGAGCTGGTGCTGCACAAGCTCGACGCCGTGCTCTCCGACCGCCCCGCCCCGCCCAACCCCGCGCTCAAAACCACCAGCCAGCTGCTGGGCACCAGCGCCCTTGCCTGGTACGCCCCCGCGCCATGGGCCGCCGCCGCCCGGCAGAACTTTCCGCTCAGCCTGGCGCAAGTACCGCTGCTGCTGCCCACCGAACACGCCGCCGTGCGCGCGCGCATCAACCACTGGCTGGAGCGTGAGCACATTCGCCCGCGCATTGCTGGCGAGTTTGAAGACAGTGCCCTGCTCAGCACCTTCGCCGCCAGCGGCATGGGCGTGATGCCCGCACCGCTGCTGCTGCAAACGCACCTGCACACCACCTGCGCGCTGGAACTGGTAGGCACCACACCCGACGTGCATGAAGAATTCCACCTGATCTACAGCGAGCGCAAAGTCATGCACCCGCTGCTGGTGCGGCTGCTGGCGATAGCAGTGGATGAATCGCTCCTGAATTCGTAGCTGCTTGCGCTTGCTGGATAAGGGCTAGAGGCTAAAAATACTCGCAACGCAGCGCACATCGGGCATCGCGGCTATCCTCGCCACAGGTCGCGGTGCTGTACGGCATACATGCCCTGCCCGTGACTCTCCCCCGAACTTTCATCAGCCCCTCTCCCACCCGCACCCATGTCATCGCCCTCAACCTCTTTGTGGAGCCCACTGCGCCAGAGCGCATTCCGAGGCTTGTGGCTTTGCGGCGGGGTGTTTTTTGTGGGCAACGGCATGCAGACCATGGCGGCGGCCTGGCTGATGGTGGAGCTGACGGGCTCGTCTTTTCTGGCGGCGCTGGTGCAAACAGCCGTTTTTCTGCCGATGTTTTTGCTCGCGCTGCCCGCCGGGGTGCTGGCCGACACCACCGACCGCCGACGCCTCATCTCAGGTGGCTTGCTGGCGCAGACCGTGGCCTGCGTGCTGCTGGCCCTGCTGACGCTGGCTGGCTGGAGCGGCCCGGTGTCGGTGCTGCTGCTGGTATTTGTCTGCGGCTGCTGCACGGCCATGCTCACGCCCGCGTGGAATTCGTCGGTGATCGACCCGGTGCCGCGCGACGAATGGCCGCAGGCCATCACCGCCGTCAGCATTGCCTACAACGCGGCGCGCGCCGTCGGCCCCACGCTGGCGGGGCTGCTGTTTGCGCGGCTGGGCGCGGGCTGGGTGTTTGCCGTGACGGTGGCCACCACGCTGGTGATGTGGGAGTCGATTCGCCGCTGGCCACCGAAAGCGCATCCACCGTCCAAGCTGCCCGCCGAGCGCCTGTGGGGCGGCACGCTCAGCGGCCTGCGCTTTGCCTGGCATTCGCGCATGATCTTGGCGCAGCTGGTGCGCGTGACGGCCTTCGGCGCGGCAGGCTCAGCCCTGTGGGCGCTGCTGCCGGTGATTGCCCAGCGCCTGGGCACGGGTGCGCAGGGCTTTGGCCTGCTGATGGGCTGCCTGGGCACAGGCGCGGTGCTGGTGGGCCTGGTGCTGGGGCGGCTGCGCGCGCGCTTTGGGCTGGAGGTGATCGTGGGCAGCGGGGGTGCGGTGTTTGCCGCTGCCATGCTGGTGGCCGCGCTCACGCAGGTGGCCTGGTTCGTCTATGGGTGGATGCTGCTGGCGGGCGCCGCGTGGATGTCTTGCATGTCCACCTTCAACACCGCCACCCAGGCCAGCGCGCCGCAGTGGGTGCGCTCGCGCGCCGTGGCCATGCACATGGTGGCGGCACTGGGTGCGTTTGCCATGGGTTCGGCGTTCTGGGGCGCCTCGTCCGACCTCGTCGGCCTCACGCCCACGCTGTGCGCAGCGGCGGCGTGCATGGGGGCCAGCCTGCTGCTGGCCAGGCCGATGCCGCTGCGCATGGGCGCGCTGCACGAGGTAACGCAGGCCACGCCGTGGGACGAGCTGTTCATTGAAGCCGAGCCCCTGCCCGATGCAGGCCCCGTGGCCGTGGAAGTGGGTTACCGCATTGCACCGGGCACCGACGCCGCCTTTCTGGACACCATCAGCCGCATGAAGGCCCCGCGACGGCGCGACGGCGCCACCTTCTGGCGCGTGTACAAAGACCTGGGTGAACCCTCGCGCTATGTGGAGCGCTTCATCGTCGCATCCTGGGCAGGCTACCTGCACCAGCGCGCCCGCGCCACCTTGGCCGACCAGGCGCTGGAGACCGAGGTGCGGGCCTTCCTGGCGCCGGGCGAAACGGCGCGCATGTCGCACTACATCGCCGAACGCTAGCGCACGCCAGCGGGGCCCGCACGTCGCGCCCTGCGACAATCCGCAGTATGAGCACCTCCTTCGCCCCCCTGCACAACGACACCTTTTTGCGCGCCTGCCGTCGCCAGGCCACCGACTACACCCCGCTGTGGCTGATGCGCCAGGCCGGGCGCTACCTGCCCGAGTACAAGGCCACGCGCGCCCAGGCCGGCAGCTTCATGGGCCTGGCCACCAACGTGGACTACGCCACCGAGGTCACGCTGCAGCCGCTGGAGCGCTTCCCTCTGGATGCGGCCATTTTGTTCAGCGACATCCTCACCGTGCCCGATGCCATGGGCCTGGGCCTGTCCTTTGCCGAGGGCGAAGGCCCGCGCTTTGCCAAAGCCATCCGCAATGAAACCGATGTAGCCCAGCTCGCCGCGCCCGACCTGAACAAGCTGCGCTATGTGTTCGATGCCGTCACCAGCATCCGCAAAGCCTTGAATGGCCGTGTGCCGCTGATCGGCTTTTCGGGCAGCCCCTGGACGCTGGCTTGCTACATGGTCGAAGGCAAGGGCAGCGATGACTACCGCCTGGTCAAGAGCCTGATGTACAGCCGCCCCGACCTGATGCACCGCATCCTGGCCGTGAACGCCGACGCCGTGGCCGCCTACCTGAATGCGCAGATCGACGCAGGCGCCCAGGCGGTGATGATTTTTGACAGCTGGGGCGGCGTGCTGGCCGATGGTGCTTTTCAGCAGTTCAGCCTGGAATACACGCGCCGCGTGCTGGCGCAGCTCAAGCGCACCGGCGTGGACGGGCAAGACGTGCCGCGCATCGTCTTCACCAAGGGCGGCGGCATCTGGCTGGAAGACATGAAAGACATCGACTGCGAGGTGCTGGGCCTGGACTGGACGGCCAACCTGGGCAAGGCGCGCGCCATCGTCGGCGGCCAGGTGGGCGGCCCCGGCAAGGCGCTGCAGGGCAACATCGACCCCAACGTGCTGTTTGCCCCGCCCGAGATGGTGGCCGCACAGGCACGCGCGGTGCTCGACAGCTTTGGCACGCCCCACACCGACAAGACTACCACCGGCCCCACGCACATCTTCAACCTGGGCCATGGCATCAGCCAGTTCACCCCGCCCGAGCACGTGGCGGCGCTGGTCGAGGCCGTGCACAGCCACTCGCGCGCGCAGCGCCAGGTGTGACAAGCCCGGGCGCGTGAGCGGGCACTTATGCACCGCCACGCCCCGGCAACCTCCCCCGGGCTTGGTACGGACAGTGCCTGCCCGCGTCCGCCATGCGATGCCGCCACGCTGCGCTAAGTGTTTGATTTCATTCACACAGAGGCTTTTTGCCCGTTTTCTGCGCAATCCGCTGCAAGCCACGGCTGACAAGGCTTTAGCGCCTCTCCCCAATGGATATCAACAAAGTTATCCACAAAAACCGTGGAAGACTGCCATATTCCTGACATATCTGTCTGAGCCGCGCTGGAGATGCCTGCCCCACGGCCAAACCAAGGGAAAACCCTAGCACATTTTTCGCCTACTACAGGCCTTGACAACAGCGTATGCGCCAGGTTATGCACAAAAACCATAGCGCATCCCACCGCCGAGTAAAACCATGCACGCGCTCCTTGTGTTTTTGTAAGTTGTTGATATTGAAAAGATTGATTTCCAAAATGTGCTGTTCTTGCCCTTGCTCGCGGCAGTTTGTCCCCTGCTTGTGCCCTTGCTGGTGACAGGTTCCCCACAAAGTTATCCACAACCGCCTCGCCGCACCGATGTCCGTCACGCCCTGCCCCGCTTGCCTGCTGTATGTCGCGGTACACACGCCTGCGCACAGCAGCGTCGGCGGGCCGCTGAGTTACACCCACCCCACCGCCTTGCCTGCTGGCACGCTGGTGCGCGTACCACTGGGGCGGCGCGAGGTGCTGGGCGTGGTGTGGGAGCAGCCCCCGGGCGATGCACCCGCCCCTGCCGCCGCGCAGTTGCGCCCCATTGCCAGCGTGCTCGATGGCCTGGCGCCGCTGGATGCGCCCTGGCGTGCCCTGGTGGCGTTCACTGCGCGCTACTACCAGCGCAGCCTGGGCGAGGTGGCGCTGGCCGCCCTGCCGCCGTCACTGCGTGAACTCAGCCCCGAGCAGTGGGCGCGGCGCGTGCAGCGCAGCGCCAAAAAAGCGTCCACAGCCGCTGCAGCAGAGCAGCAAAATGCTCCTGAAAAAATAGCACTTACCGCGCAGCAGGAAAGGGCTACAGCCCAAATTCATGCGCAAAACGGGCCGTTCTTGCTGTTTGGCAGCACCGGCAGCGGTAAAACCGAGGTGTATTTGCACTGCGCCGCCCAGGCCCTGGCCGCTAACCCACAGGCCCAGGTGCTGGTGCTGGTGCCTGAAATCAACCTCACACCCCAGCTGCAAGAGCGCTTTCACCAGCGCTTTGCCCCGGTGGTGGGCGCGGCAGGCGTGGTCAGCCTGCACAGCGGCATGACCCCGGCGCAGCGCCTGAACAGTTGGCTGGCAGCGCACAGCGGGCAGGCGCGCATTGTGTTGGGCACGCGCATGGCCATTTTTGCCAGCCTGCCGCACCTGGCGCTGATCGTGGTCGATGAAGAGCACGATGCCAGCTACAAACAGCAAGAAGGCGCACGCTATTCGGCGCGTGATTTGGCCCTGTGGCGCGGCCGCGCGCAGGGTGCCAAAGTGATTTTGGGCAGCGCTACGCCGTCGCTAGAGAGCTGGCACGCCAGCAGCCCCGAGGTGGGCCGCTACCAACGCCTGGAAATGCCCGAGCGCATGGGCGCTGGCGCGCTGGCGCATGTGCGCCTGGTGGACATGACCCAGCAGCCACGCGGCGCGGTGTTTGCGCCGCCCCTGCTCGCCGCCATGACGCAGCGCCTGCAGCGTGGCGAGCAGTGCCTGGTGCTGCTCAACCGCCGCGGCTTTGCCCCCGTGCTGCACTGCCACGCCTGCGGCTGGAAAAGCGACTGCCGCCACTGCAGCGCGCACCAGGTGTTCCACAAAATCGACCGCACGCTGCGCTGCCACCACTGCGGCAGCAGCCAGCCCGTGCCCCGTGCCTGCCCGGCCTGTGGCAACTTGGACATTGCCACCGTGGGCCGGGGCACCGAGCAGGTGGAAGAGCAACTACAGCACCTGCTGCGCAACGTCATCACCCCGGCAGGGCGGGCGGTGCGGGTGGTGCGCATCGACGCCGACTCCACCCGCGCCAAAGGGGCGCTGGAAACGCAGCTGCAACAAGTACACAGCGGCGAGGTGGATGTGCTGGTGGGCACGCAAATGGTGGCTAAGGGGCACGACTTTCGCCGCATCACCCTGGTGGCGGCTGTGCAGCCCGACGGGCAACTGTTTTCCAGCGACTTTCGTGCCCCCGAGCGTTTGTTTGCCCTGCTGCTGCAAGCCGCCGGGCGTGCCGGGCGCGACGCGCAGTACATGGCCACGCAAGGCAGCCGCCCGGAAATGTGGCTGCAGACCCACCACCCCGAGCACCCCCTGTTTGCCGCGCTGCGCCGCCACGACTACCCCGCCTTTGCCGCGGAGCAACTGGACGAGCGCCGCAGCGCCTCTATGCCCCCCTTCGCCTACCAAGCGCTGGTGCGCGCCGACGCCCGCAGCCAAGAGGCCGCGCAAGCCTTCTTGCAAGCCGCCCACCAAGCCGCGCAGCAGGCGCAGCTGCCAGGCCAGGGCGATGTGTTTGTGTACCCGCCCGTACCGCTGGCGGTGCAACGCGTGGCCAACATCGAGCGCGCACAAATGCTGCTGGAAAGCCCCGACCGCCGCGCCCTGCAAGCCTTCCTGGCCGCCTGGCACCCGCTGCTGCACGCCCTGCGCCGCGAGCACAAAGCTGTGGTGCGCTGGCTGGTGGATGTGGACCCGCAGGCGATTTGACACAGCCACAAAACGGCCTCACTACCACAGGCTACCAACAACCTCAAAAACCATAGCTGCTTGCGCTTGCCAGCATTGGGTTAGCAGCGCTTTTGACCATTAATTGGATACAGCAGACCCAGGCCCTGTTTGCAGCGCCTGCCAGCACGCCGCCCGCACCTGCGGGGCATAGAGCATGTGGACATGGCCCAGGCCATGCAGCAGGTGGTTGTCTGCCCCGTCCAAGGTGGCGCTGCGGGTGGGATAGACGATGTTGTCGCAGTCTGAATACCAGCAGCTGAACAGCGCGCGCTGGGCCGTGCCCTCGCTGGCGGCCAGTGCTTGCAGCCAGGGGCTGTCCAGGCGCATTTGCATGCCGTTGGTGGTGTGGCTGAAGCGCGCTGGCCAGGTGCCATGGTGCGGCGTGCCCAGCGTCAAGATGCGGTGCACGCGCTGCGCGGGCGGCTGCGCCAGCGTACGCAGCCAGGCGCGGGCCGCCAGCCCGCCCATGCTGTGGCCCACCAGCACCGGGGGCAGGCCGGTGGCCGCCTGCACTTGGCGCATGGCCGTATCGATAGCGGCTACGTAGTCGTCCACCGAGCCAAACGCAGGCTCCAGTGTCAGCGCCACATAGGCATGGCCGCGCGCACGCAGCTCGGGCAGCCACGGCAGCCACACCCCCCGGTTGCACAAAAAGCCATGCACCAACACCACGCCGCGCTGCCCTGTGGGGGTGGGTGGCAACCAGTCGGGCTGCTGACGGTGGGCAAAGGGCTGCAGCCAGCCAAACACCCAGGTACAGGTCAGCGCCTCCAGCCACCAGGCGCGCAGCAGCGCCCACCGGCCTGCTGCCGGGGTGGCATCGCAGCGGTTGATGCGGCGCATCAGCACAAACTGCAAGCCCAGCCAGGCCAGGCTGGTGCTGGCCGCTATCGCCCAGCCCCCCAGGGCCAACGCCAGCGAACGCGGCCATGCCCAAGCCAGCCACGCTGCGCTGGCCAGCAGCCAGCCCAGCACCAGTATTTTTTGCCAACGTGCATTCATGCACGCAAGCTACCACGGCAGCGCCTCGGGGTTTGCCCGCAGCCGCTGGCCGCAGGGAATGTGGGCACAATCAAAAGGCGTTTTTCGCTTGGTTTCTTGCTTTCTCCGTTCACCCCTCTTTGGCTGCGCCCTCCACATTCCCGATGACCCACACGCCCCCTGCCCTGCCCCCCCACACCACTTTTTTGGAACGCGGCTGGCTGTCGGCCAACAGCGTTGTTTTCACTGGCCCGGAAGGGGCGGCGGTGGTGGACACGGGTTACTGCAGCCATGCAGAGCAAACCGTGGCGCTGGTGCAAGCGGCGCTGGGCGGGCGGGCACTGGAGCGCATTCTCAACACCCACTTGCACAGCGACCACTGCGGCGGCAATGCCGCGCTGCAAGCCACCTGGCCCCAGGTGCAGACCTGGGTGCCGCCTGGCCAGGCCCACGCCGTGCGCAACTGGGACCCCGTAGCCCTGAGTTACCAGCCCACCGGCCAGGAGTGCCCACGCTTTCGCCTGGAGGGCACGCTGCAGCCCGGCACCAGCGTGCAACTGGGTGGGCGCGCATGGCAGATCCACGCCGCCCCCGGGCACGACCCCCACGCGGTGCTGCTGTTTGAACCACAAGATGCGCTGCTGATTTCGGGCGATGCGCTGTGGGAAAACGGCTTTGGCGTGGTGTTTCCCGAGCTAGAAGGCGAAGACGCTTTTGATGCCGTGGGTGCCACGCTCGATCTCATCGCCCAACTCGCACCGCGCCTGGTGCTACCCGGGCATGGCAGCCTGTTTGGCGATGTGCCGCGCGCCCTGGCCACGGCACGCAAACGGCTAGCGGGCTTTCAAAGCGATCCGCACAAACACGCGCTCTACGCGGCCAAAGTGCTGCTGAAATACAAGCTGCTGGAATGGCAACGCGCACCCTGGCCCCAGGTGCAAACCTGGGCCCAGGCCACGCCACTGTTTCACGCCATGCACCAGCGCCACTTTGCTGCGCAGCCCTTCAGCACCTGGGTGCAGGGCCTGGCGCAGCAGCTAGAGCACTCCGGCGCAGCGCAGCGCGAAGGCGAATGGCTAGTGAACCGCTGACAGCAGCGTACCTCAGAACTCAAGGCAAATCGGCATTCGGTTCGGCCTGAGCGACGGTGCGCGGGCCAACGGTGCCCAGGCGACTTCTCAAGGACTGGGGCTGGCCCGTGAGCACAGCAGCGTAGTTGGTGGTGTTGGCCAGCACCTTCTTGACGTAGTCGCGCGTTTCGGTGAACGGCACGTTCTCGGCCCAAATGGCCGCCTCCAGCAGCGGGCCGTTGCGCCAATTGCGTGGGCGCCCGGGGCCCGCGTTGTAGGCCGCTGCCGCCAGGGCCATAGAGCCATCAAAATCATCCAACGCCAGCTTGAGGTAAGCGGTGCCGATGGTGATGTTGGTGTCGCGGTCGTTGATTTGCTCGGCGCTGAAGTCGGTCAGGCCGATTTTTTTTGCCGTCCAGCGGGCCGTGGCGGGCATCACCTGCATCAAGCCCGAGGCACCCACGCCCGAGCGCGCATCCATGATGAAGCGGCTTTCCTGGCGGATGAGGCCATAGACGTAGGCAGCATCCAGACCTATCTCGCGCGTGCGCTGCAGCACCGCGGTGCGGTAGGGCGTGGGATAGCGCTGCGCCATGTCCACCACGCTGCGGGTGCGCTCACTGGTGTTGATGCAGCGGTCCCACACCTGCTGGGCGCAGGCAAAGTCGGCGGCGGCCAGCAGTTCACGGTCGGTCATGCCACCGGGCTGGTGCAAATTGGTGGTGTAGTTCCACTCGCGCACGCCTTCGGCACGCAGGCCCAGCACGATGGCGTACAGCCCCCGGTTCAGGCCCGGGTTGGTACGCGCAGCAGCTTTTTCACTGTCGCTCAGGGCAGGCGGCGCGGGTGGCACGGTCACGCTGCGGCCCAGCTCTTCCAGGGCCAACTGCTCGTAAAAACCGCGCTCGCTGGCAATGCTCTCGAACAGTTCGCGCGCTTGCTGTTGCTGCGCCGCGCTGGGGCGGCCTACCAGCAGGGCCCGGGCGCTCCAGTACACCCAGGTGCTGTCGGCGCGGGCGGTGGGGCTCATGGCGTCAATCGCTTTGCGCACCTGGCTCCACTGCCCGGCACGCAGCGCGGCACGGGCCTTCCAGGCGAGCTGGTCGTCATTCAGGTCATGCAACTTGCCGACTTTGGCGAAGTAGTCCAGCGCATCGCTTTCCAGGCGCTGGGCGCTGCGCTTGCCAATCACGCCCCACACCCAGTCGCGTTCCTCGGCGCTCAATTGCGCCGCCCATTTGTCTTGCAGCAGACGGGCTGCGGCTTCGTGGTCGCTGGTGGCCAGTTTGGTCAAGGCCAACACCACCAGCTCGCGGTGTGGCGTACCCTGGGTCTTGCTGCGCCCGGTGAGGTATTTGGTCGGTGAAGACTGCAGCTGTGCCAGCTCGGGCAGCAGGTTGCCAGGCAGCAGCGCCACAGCTTCGCGCACGGCGCGTGCGCGGTTGGCCTCCATGGCCAGGCGGGCCTTGCGCCAAATGTCCGCAGGCTTGAAGTGGCCAGCGTCCAGCAGCCGATCGGCCATATGGCTGCAGCCGTCACCGCCGTCGCGCTGGCCGTACCACAGGCGGCGCACTTCATCGGCCAGTGCTGCGGCCTGCGCACCCTGGGGGGGCTGCTGCAGGCTGTCCACATACATCGCGTAGCAGCGCACCTCGCTGTCGTCGCCCATGCGGTAGTGGGGGTGCAGTTCGGCAAAGCGGGCCCAATCACGGCGCTGGCCCAGCAGCAGCAGCCAGTCGTTGCGCAGGCGGTCTTCCTGGTAGGTACCGGCCCAGCGGGTCAGAAAGGCCTGCACTTCATCGGGCTGGGCCTCGTCCAGGCGGGCGCGCAGCTCCCAGTAAGCGGCCCAGGGCTCCAGGGGGTGGCCGCGCGTGGCAGGCAGCAGCTCGCTCAAGCGCTTGCGCTCGCCTTTGCGAAAGGCTTGCTGCATTTGCAGCAGGGTGTCGTCAGCGCTGTGTTGTGCCTGCACGGCAGGCGCGAAGGCTGCCAGCACAGAGGCTGCGAGCAGCGGTGTCAAAATCTTTGTCCATTGCATGGAGGGATTATGAGATGGACAAAGCAGCCCTGCGCCGCGCCTTGGTAGCCCAACGCCTGGCCTTGCCCGATCGATGGCAGCGCGCCGAAGCTCTACAGCGCGTGCTGCGCCTGTGGTTGCTCAACCAAACCGACACCGTGATTGGTGCCTACTGGCCCATCAAAGGCGAGTTCGACCCGCTGCCCGCGTTGCACCGCTGGAAGGAAGACGGCGAGCTGCTGGACGAACCCCAGCGCCGACGCATTGGCCTGCCGGTGATCAACAAGCAGCACAAAACGCTCACCTTCCACGCCTGGTACCCCGGCTGCGAGATGGAGGAAGACGCCTACGGCATTCCCAAGCCGAAAAATACCGAGCTGATCGTACCCACGCTGCTGTTCGTGCCCTGTGTGGGCTACGGCCCCGGCGGCTACCGCCTGGGCTACGGCGGCGGTTTTTACGACCGCACCCTGGCCAGCTTGCAGCCACGCCCCGCCACCGTGGGCCTGGGCTACACCGTGGGCTATGTGGACGATTTCGAGCCCGAAGCACACGACCAGCCGCTGGACGCCATCCTCAACGACCACGGCGTGGTCTGGCCGGTATAGCAGGGCAAACAGCACGCCCGGCAAGGTTGCGAGGGCAGGCGTAGACTCCGCTGCCTCGCAGCTTCCCCCCCACGCTCCATGAATCCCCAAGCCGACACTCTGTGGCGCGGCCCGCGCTGGCATTTGGCAATCTTGCTCGCCCTTTTGGGCATGGTGGGGCCGTTTGCCATCGACACCTACCTGCCCGCGTTTTCCGCCATTGCACAGTCGCTGCACGCCACGCCGGTGCAGATGCAGCAAACGCTGTCGGTGTACTTGTTTGCCTTTGCCTTCATGACGCTGTTCCACGGCGCGCTGTCCGACAGCTTTGGCCGCCGTCCGGTGGTGCTGTGGGGGCTGGCGGTGTTCACCATCGCCTCGGCAGGCTGCGCGCTGGCCGACAGCATTGGCTCGCTGGTGCTGTTTCGCGCATTGCAGGGGCTCTCGGCAGGGGCGGGGATTGTGGTGTCACGCGCCGTCATCCGCGACATGTTCCGCCCCGCAGAAGCCCAGCAGGTGATGAGCCAAGTGACCATCTTTTTTGGCGTGGCTCCGGCGATTGCCCCCATCATCGGCGGCTGGGTCTCGGTACACCTGGGCTGGCACGCGGTGTTCTGGTGCCTCACCGGCATCGGCGCCCTGCTGTGGCTGGCCAACTGGCGCTTGTTGCCCGAATCCCTGCCCCCGGCTGATCGCCAGCGCCTGCACCTGCGTGGCCTGCTGCAAAGCTACTGGGAGCTGGGCACCAGCCCACGCTTTTTGTTGCTCAGCCTGGCCAGTGGCGTGCCCTTCAACGGCATGTTTTTGTACGTGCTCTCGGCCCCGGCCTTCCTGGGTGACATCCTGGGCCTGGGGCCTACAGAGTTTTTCTGGCTGTTTTTGGCCACCATCAGCGGCATCATGGGCGGCGCCTGGGCCAGCGGTCGTCTGGCCGGGCGCATTGCGCCCAAGCGGCAGATTCGCCACGGCTTTCTCATCATGCTGCTGATGGCGCTGCTCAACCTGGCGGGCAATTTGCTGGCGGCGCCTGCACTGCCCTGGGCACTGCTGCCCATTGGCATTTTTTCTTTCGGCTGGGCGCTGATGGTGCCGGTGGTCACGCTGCTGGTGCTGGATTTGTACCCGCAGCGCCGGGGCATGGCGTCGTCACTGCAAGCCTTCATCGGCTCCAGCGCGAATGGCCTGGTGGCCGGGGTGGTGGCGCCACTGGTGATGCACTCGGCCACGGCACTGGCCACCACCTCGCTGCTGCTGATGCTCATTGGCCTGGTGGCCTGGGTGTATTTGCACCACCGCTGGCCAGAAATTGGCCGCCACGCCACCCACTGAAGCGCGTGAGCGGCGTGCGGCGCCAGGTACTGCGTCAGCGCCCGTAAGTGACGGTAAACGAGGCCTTGGCCAGCGTGTGGGCGTTGACCATGAAGCCCGCCAGGGCGGCGCTGGCATCGTCGGGAATGTCCAGCCGCGGCACGCTCAGGGCGTGCAGCGTGAACACGTAGCGGTGTGGCTTGTCACCCGCCGGGGGGCACATGCCACCCCAGGCATAGGCCCCGTAATCGTTGCGGATATGGCGTGCCCCGGCAGGCAGTTGCGCACCGCCTTCGGCACCAGCATCAGCAGCCAAGCCGTTCAAACCCAGGGGCAGATCGACCACAAACCAATGCCACCAGCCCGAGCCCGTGGGAGCATCGGGGTCGTAAGCCGTCAGCGCCAGGCTGCGCGCCTCCAGCGGCACATCGGCCCACACCAACGCGGGCGACTGGTTACGCCCGTTGCAGCCAAAGCCGTTGAACTCAAACTCCTGTGGGGCCGTGCTGCCATCGGGAAGTTGAGGGCTGTAGAAGGTCAGAGAGGTCATAGCGCAAAAGTCTCCTTGCAAGAACACAACGTGCCTGGGCACGGACGAAAAAAAACGGCCAGCAGCGCCAACGCCCCAGCCCCGGCGCTCACAGCGCTCACAGCCCCAGGGGCGCGTTGTCGGTCTCCAGGGGCAGGCCCTGCTCGATCAGTGCGGCGTGCAGCGCAGCGCCCAGGGGCAGCACTTCGTCGTTGAAGTCGTAGCGGCTGTTGTGCAAGGGCACATTACCCGCACCGCCTCCCCCCACCTGGCTGCCCTGGCCCAGGCGCAGGTAGGCGCCTGGCTTGTTTTGCAGCATGAAAGAAAAATCCTCGGCCCCCATGCTGGGCTCTAGGTCGCGCTCCACGTTCTCGGCACCCACCAGGCTGGCGGCTACATCGCCCGCAAAGCGCGCAGGGGCGGCAGCGTTGATGGTGGCCGGGTACATGCGTTCGTAGCGCACCGTGGCCGAGACACCCAGCCCCAGCGCCACGGCATTGCACAGGTCTTTCAGGCGGTGCTCCAGCATCTCTTGCACGGTGGCATCAAAACTGCGCACCGTGCCCACCAAGGTGGCCGTGCCGGGCAGCACGCTGAAGGCCCCCACATCACCGGCCTGCAAGGCGCACAGGCTGATGACGGCACTGTCGAGCGGGCGCACATTGCGCGCCACGATGCTCTGGATGGCGGTGATGATGTGCGCGCTGGCCAAAATCACATCTGTGGTTTGGTAGGGGTGGGCACCATGGCCGCCACGGCCCGTGACCTCGATGGTGATGCGGTCGGCCGCCGCCATCATGGGGCCGCTGTTCAGGCCCACGGTGCCTGCTTTCATGGCCGGCCAGTTGTGCATGGCATAGACCGACTGCACTGGAAAGCGCTCGAACAGGCCGTCTTCCAACATGGCGCGGGCGCCCGCGCAGCCCTCTTCGCCGGGCTGAAAGATCAGCACCGCCGTGCCATCGAAGGCGCGCGTGGCTGCCAGGTAGCGCGCTGCACCCACCAGCATGGCTGTGTGCCCATCGTGGCCACAGCCGTGCATCAGGCCACTTTTGCACGATTTCCAAGCGAAGTCGTTGTGCTCGGCCATGGCCAGAGCGTCCATATCAGCGCGCAAACCGATCATGCGATCGCTGCGGCCATGGCGGCCATGGATGAGTGCCACCACCCCGGTGCGCCCCAGGCCGGTGTGGATTTCATCGACACCACACACACGCAGCGCCTCTTGCACGCGGGCGGCGGTGTAGTGCTCCTCAAAACCCAGCTCAGGGTGGGCGTGCAGGTCGCGGCGCAACGCTGTCAATTCAGGGTGAAACTGGGCAATGTGCGCAAACGCACGCCCGCTGGCCTTAAAACGCTGTGTTTGCATTGGAAATCTCCACGCTCGGGCGGGGGACATCGCCCAGGCCGCACCAAAGACGCGCTACTTTATCGGCAAATCATCCCACCGCCAGCGTGCGCCTGACCCGGCTCACACCCGCCCATGCCCCTGCCCCGCTACTTGCACCCTGATGCCCCGCCGAAACCTGCCGTAGGTGAACCCTGCAATGGCTGCGGCCTGTGCTGCCTGGCCGGGCCGTGCCCGCTGGGCATGGTGCTGGCGCGGCAGGTGCGCGGCCCCTGCGCCCTGCTGCGCTGGAGCGATGAGCAGCAACGCTACCTGTGCGCCGCCGTCAGCCCCCCGGCCACGGGCTGGGCGAGCGCGCTGCGCGCAGCCCTAGCACGGCGCTGGATTGCCAGCGGCCAGGGCTGCGACGCCGAACTACAAGTCCAAGCCGCAGACGCTCCTTAATTTATAGCTGCTTGCGCTTGCTGCGTAAGGGCTAGAGGCCTATTTGACTATTATTTTTAGCCTACAAAAGCTCAACTATCCACCCGCGCGCTGCTGCGGGCGTGGCACACCGATGTAGAGGGTCATTTTTAAGCATCAAAAACGGCTCTCAGCCTTACAGGGCAAGCGCGAGCAGCTATCAAAAAAGAAGTTTCTGACAAGCACCTGCCGCTGCTCAAGCTGTGGCGCGGTAGCCCGCCCAGCCGCGCGCACGCAAGCTGCAAGCCGGGCATTCGCCGCAGCCGTAGCCCCAGGCGTGGCGCGCGCCGCGTTCGCCCTGGTAGCAGGTGTGGGTGTGCTCCACGATCAGCTCAACCAAGGCCTGGCCGCCCAGCTGCTCGGCCAGGCGCCAGGTGGCGGCTTTGTCGATCCACATCAGCGGCGTTTCAATGCGCAGGCGCTGCGCCAGGCCCAGGTTGAGCGCCAGCTGCATGGCTTTCATGGTGTCGTCGCGGCAGTCGGGGTAGCCGGAAAAGTCGGTTTCACACACACCGGTGACGATCACTTGCAGCCCGCGCCGGTAGGCCAGCGCTCCGGCCAGGGTGAGAAACACCAGATTGCGCCCAGGCACAAAGGTGTTGGGCAGGCCGTCGGCCTGCATGGCAAAGGCCACGTCGTCGGTGAGCGAGGAGCCGCCAATTTGGCGCAGCACATCGAGCGTGAGCACATGGTCTTGCCCCAAGCGCGGCGCCCAGTGCGGAAACTGTGCGCGCAGCTGCGCCAGCACCGTGGTGCGGGCCTGCATTTCAATGTGGTGGCGCTGGCCGTAGTCAAACCCCAAGGTTTCTACGCGCTCGTAGCGCGCCAATGCGTGGGCCAGGCAGGTGGTGGAGTCCTGCCCGCCCGAGAACAAAACCAGTGCAGTGGTGTGCATAGGAAAAAGCTCCTTACAGGCGGTGGGTGCGGTCGCCGTGGGTAAAGCCCACAGCGGGCCAGGGTGCGCCTTTGGTGAGCAGCAGCACTTTGAACAGCTCGCCCATTTCGTGCTCCATCATCAATTTGGTGGCCATGGCGCGCGGGCCCAGCGGCAGCTGCTCCATTTTCGAGAGCAAACCGCAGTTCACCAGAAAGTGGCCTTGCGAGGTGTAGCCCAGCACTTCAAAGCCGGCGTCCTGCGCCGCCACGGCCATGGCGGTGAAGTTGACGTGGGCGGTAATGTCTTTCTCGCCCACATCCACCAGCGGGTCGGCGTCGGCGCGGTGGGCGCGGTGGCACATCACCGTGCCCATGGCGCGCTGGGGGTGGTAGTACTCGTTCTCGCCAAAGCCGTAGTCGATGAGCAGCACGGCGCCGCGCACCAGTTGTGCACCCAGGGTGTGGATGAAGGCCTCGCCTTGCGCGTGTAGCTCGGTCAGGTAGTCGTGCTCGCCCTCCACCTCCACGGGCGGGCGCAGCGTGGTGGGTTTGTCAGCCCAGGCGAAGGCGCTGCCCGTCCAGCCCACGCCGCGCTCGTGCCATACGCCATCCAGGCGCACCAGCAGTTGCACCGGCATGGCATCCAGCAGTTCGTTGCCCACCACCACACCCTCGAATTGTTCGGGCAAGGCATCGAGCCAGCGCACTTTGTCGCCCCACGGGGCCAAACGCTCTTGCTGGCGCGCGCGCAGGTCGCCCGACAAATCAACGATGGTGTAGCGCGTGACGCGCTCGCCCAGCGCCTGCAACAACTGCGCTGCCAGCGCGCCCGTGCCTGCGCCGAACTCCCACAGCTCGTGCGTGCCGGTGTGCTCCAGCGCCTGGGCCACCTGCACGGCCAGCACCTCGCCAAACAGCGGCGACATCTCGGGCGCCGTGACGAAGTCGCTGCCGCCTTCGGGCATGGTGCCAATTTTGGGCAGGCCACCGCTGTAGTAGCCCAGGCCGGGTTGGTACAGCGCCAGCTGCATGAACTGGTCAAAACCAATCCAGCCATTGGCAGCGGCAATCGCCTGGGCGATGTGTTGTTCAAGCAAAGAGGGTGGGGGCATAGGGGTAAACTCGCGCGCCATTCAGCGCTGGGATGCTGCAGTACGTGGGCAGGGGGCCAACAGGCCCGCGATGATAGGCCCGCTGCGCGGCCGCCCCGCACACGCCAGGCCACACCCCCCAGCGCAGCGGCTGCGCCCAACCTCCGTGCCAGCGCGCCGCGCCTGATACCCACCGTTTTCCTCTCCCCCCTCTTCCCTCTCACCACCAAACACCATGAGCGAAGTCTTGATCGTTGGCGCTGGGCCCGGTGGCTGCAGCTGCGCGCTGTGGCTGGCGCAGCAGGGCATTGCCTGCACCGTGCTGGAACAGGCCCCCGCCCCCTTGCACACCCTGCGCGAGCTGGATTTGCCGCAAAGTTGGGTGCTGGGCCATCCCCACACCTCCACCCAGGCCCTGGCCGAGCTGTACACGCGCCACATTGAAGCCGAACCGCTGGTGCAGCTGCGCCGCCACGTCACCATTGCCCAGGTGGAGCACCTGAGCGCCACGCGCAAGGCGTTTGTGCTCAGCGATGGCACCCGGCTGGAAAGCCGCGCCCTGGTGCTGGCCACAGGCCTGCGCACCAAGCGCCTAGCGGCCTGCGCCGATGCAGCGCGTGCGCCCCTGGATGCCGAACAGCTCACCCAGCAGCGCAACCACCTGAAAGGGCAGCGCATTTTGCTGCTCGGCGGGGGCGACAACGCGGTCGAGAACGCCCTGTTTCTGGCCCAGCAAGGCAACGAGGTGGTGCTGTGGGCACGCAACCCACTGCGGGCGCAGCGGCACTTTCAAGCGCAGTTGCAAGGCCACGCACGCATTGAGCAGCGCATTGGCATTGCCATGCCCGAACCGCTGCACGCCGCCAGCGACGGCAGCTGGCACGTGCGCAGCCCGGCCTTTGGCAGCGAGCGTTTTGACCAGGTCGCCGTGCTGTTTGGCTTTGAGCCCAACGACAGCGTGTGGCAGCAACTGCAAGCCAGCCCCGCCTGGGCCGCCAGCGGCTGGCCACAGTGGTCGCTGGCACAGCCGGAGCTGGCAGCTGCGCAAGGCCTGTTTTTGGCTGGAGACATCAGCCAGCGCCTGCACCCCAGCATCCAAACCGCGCTGGCCGACGGCGTGACGGCCTCCAAACAGGTGTACCAATGGCTGGCCTCACCGCTGCCGCCGCGCGCACCGTGGGCCCCGGCCCGCCCCAGCGAGGTGCCCAGCAGCGACACCCTGAGCAAAGGCCACACCCTGAGTCTGACCGGGCTGCGTTTTGCTGCCAACTTGGGCATCTTGGCGCATGAAAAAACCGCACCCCAACCCATCCAGGTCGATGCCGAACTGAGCCTGGGCGCGCAACCCCTGACCCCGCACGACGATGACATCCACCACGTGCTGGACTACCGCAAGGTGCGCCAAATCATCATCGATGAATGCACGGCCGAGCACGTCAACCTGCTGGAGAGCCTGATCGGCAAACTCTCGCTGCGCCTGATGCAGCTGCCCGGCGTGCGCGGCGTGCGCGTGAAAATCGCCAAACTGGAAATTTTTGACGACTGCGAAGTCGCCATCCGTATCGAGACGGGGCAGTGGTAAGCCGTGCCACACCCACGAACGTTGATGCTTTCACCCCCAGATTCCCTAAGGACGACCGCCTGATGCTTACCGCTACCGACACCGCCACCACCACCTGGATCGCCGAGGACGAGGCCAGCCCCGACAGCCCTGCCACTGCCGCCCCCACGGGCACCAGTGGCAAAACAAAAATGGAACGCGAAGCGCACAAGCTGGAAAAACGCCTGTGCCGCGAAGTGGGCCGCGCGATCATGGACTTCAACATGATCGAAGAAGGCGACCGCATCATGGTCTGTATGTCGGGCGGCAAAGACAGCTACACGCTGCTGGACATCTTGCGCAAGCTGCAAAAGCGCGCGCCCGTGAAGTTTGAGCTGGTGGCGGTGAACCTCGACCAAAAACAGCCCGGCTTTCCTGAGCATGTGCTGCCCGATTACTTCAAAAGCATCGGGGTCGAATACCACATTGAAAACCAGGACACCTACAGCGTCGTCAAGCGCGTGGTGCCCGAGGGCAAAACCACCTGCAGCCTGTGCTCGCGCCTGCGCCGCGCCATTTTGTATTCGGTGGCCGACCGCCTGGGATGCACCAAACTGGCGCTGGGCCACCACCGCGATGACATCGTGCAAACGCTGATGCTCAACATGTTCTACGGCGGGCGCATGAAAGGCATGCCGCCCAAGCTGGTGAGCGACGATGGCAAGCACGTGGTGATTCGCCCGCTGTGCTACGTGCCAGAAAAAGACACCACCCGCTGGGCCGAATACCAGCAGTTCCCCATCATTCCGTGCAACCTGTGCGGCAGCCAAGACGGCTTGCAGCGCGTGATCGTGGGCGAAATGCTGCGCGAGTGGGACAAAAAATACCCTGGCCGCATCGAAAGCATGTTCCGCGCCATGGGCCACGTGGTCACCACGCACATGATGGACCCGAAGTTGCACGACTTTGCCAACGCCCGCGCCACCGGCTTGGCCGACCCCAATGGCGACACTGCCTTTGACGCCGATGAGCTGCCCCTGGCCTCGGCACCCGCACCACTCCAGCTGACCAAGCGCGCCCCCGACTGAGCTTGTGCCATGAACCCTGTGTTGCTCCGTTCCTTGGCACCTGCCCCCACACGCAGCTGGCAGCGCTGGGCCCCCACCGGCGCGCTGCTGCTGGCCGCCGGGCTGCTCACGGGCTGCGCCAACGTGCGTACCGTAGAGGCGCAGGTGCAAAGCTACACGCGCCTGGCGGCCCTGCCCCAGCCGCCCAGCTACCGGCTGGAGTTGCTGCCCTCGCAGCAGGCGCAGGCCGCCAGTTTTGCCACCATTGAACAGCAGGCCCAGCAGGCACTGGCCAAGGTGGGACTGCAACGCGACGATGCCCAGCCACGGCTGCTGGTGCAAATCAGCGCCCAAGCGCGCACCACCGTGCCCAAAGACTGGCCCTACTACGGCCCAGGGGGTGGGCGATGGGGTATTGGCTGGGGCGTCGGTGGGCGCGGAGGCTGGGGCCTGGGCGGCTGGATGATGGATCGCCCGCCCACGCTGTACGAGCGCAGCGTCAGCATCCTCATGCGCGACGCACAAACGCAGCACATCGTCTATGAAACGTCGGCCACGCACGAAGAAGTGTGGAGCAACGACGCGCTGATCTACGGCGTGCTGTTCGATGCCGCCCTGAGCGGTTTTCCCCAACCTCCCAGCACGGCACGCCAGGTGCGCAGCACCATGCCGTTGCACTGACCCGCCCCGCGCCCCATGCCCTCACAGCACAGCACCCGCATCACCGCCGTGCGCCACGGCGAAACGGCCTGGAACCGCGACACACGCATCCAGGGCAGCCTGGACATTGCCCTGAACGCCACCGGCCAGTGGCAAGCGCGCCAACTGGCACACGCCCTGGCGGACGAGCCACCCTGCGCCATTTACAGCAGTGATTTGCAGCGCGCCCTGGCCACCGCCCAGGCCGTGGCCGAGCGCACCGCCGCACCGCTGCACCTGGCACCGGGGCTGCGCGAGCGCCGTTTTGGCATTTTTGAAGGCCGCACCTTTGCCGACATTGAAGCCGAGCTGCCCGAGCACGCCCGCCGCTGGCGCCAGCGCGAACCCGACTACGCCCCCGAAGGCGGCGAAACCCTGCTGCAATTGCGCGAGCGTGTGTTGCACACCACCGACACCCTGGCTGCGCGCCACCCCGGCGAACACATCGTGCTGGTGGCGCACGGTGGCGTGCTGGATGTGCTGTACCGCGCGGCCACGCGCCAGGCCCTGCAGGCGCCGCGCACCTGGCTGCTGGGCAATGCCGCCATCAACCGGCTGCTGTGGACGCCCGGGCACGGCCTGAGCCTGGTGGGCTGGGGCGACACCCAGCACCTGGAAGGTGACAGCGGCGACGAAACCAGCACCTGAGCGCCCGGCCTGAGCGCAAAAATACTCCTAAAAAAGGAGCTGCTTGCGCTTGCCCAGCAAGGGCTAGAGGCCGATTTGACCTTGATTTCTCATGGCGTCACGCCTGCCGCAGCCAGCAAGCGTTTTTTGCGGTAAATGGTGTTGCGCGAGACCCCCAGCGCCTTGGCCGTGGCCGACACATTACCCTGGTGGCGTGCCAGCATCTGTGCCAAGGCGTGCAAGGTGAGGCTGTGCAAATCACCCTCCCCGGTGGCCTGCCGGGCTGCGCTGGCAACGGCAGGTGCCACAGGCGGCAGCTCCTCTAAAAAATCGTCAGGCAGGTGCGCCAGGCCGATGATGCCGTCGCGCTCCACCATCACGGCGGCTGTGCGCAGCAGGTTGTGCAGTTGGCGCACATTGCCTGGCCAGCGATAGCGGCGCAGCAGTGCCAGGGCCTGGGGCGCGATCTGCAGTGGCGGGCCTTGCGGCTCGCGCAAAGCCATCAGCAAGGTCTGCACCACGGCATCGAAATCGCTGCGTTCGCGCAGCGCTGGCAGGCGCACCACCAGGCCATTGAGGCGGTAGTAAAGGTCTTCACGAAACTCACCGCGCGCCATCAGCTCCTTGAGGTTTTTGTGCGTGGCGCACACCACGGTCACGTCCACCTCCAGCTCTTTGCTGGCACCCAAGGGGGTGACTTTGCGCTCTTGCAGCACACGCAGCAGGCGGGCCTGCAGGTGGCGTGGCATGTCGCCAATTTCATCGAGAAACAGCGTGCCGCCGTGGGCCTGGAGGATTTTTCCTGGTGCGCCTTTCTTGCGTGCGCCGGTGAACGCGCCCTCTTCGTAGCCAAACAGCTCGGCCTCGATCAGGCTCTCGGGAATCGAGGCACAGTTCACCGCCACAAAGGGCTGCTGGGTGCGTGCAGAGTCGTGGTGGAAGGCCCGCGCCAGCAGGTCTTTGCCCGTGCCGGTTTCGCCCAAAATCATCACACCAATGCCGCGATCGAGCACCTTGCGCAGCTTGGCAATCGCGCTGGCCAACTGGGCATCGCCCGTGTCCAAAGACTGCAAAGAGGGGCACAAGGCGGCCCCTGGCAGCGCCCGCGTTGTGCCCTGCCTAGCCGGGGTGGGCGCAGTGGCAGGGGCCGGGGCGGACGCTGCAGGCTCGGCCAGCGCACCCGCCCAAGGCCGGGGGCCGCCACGCCGCTCGGCACGGCACCACACGCTCACGCCGTTGCACAGGTGCAGCTGCTGCAAGGCGTGGGGGCTGCGCTCCAACAAGGCCCACCAGGACGACAGTGGCAGCCCAAACAGCGAGGCGAAGGTGTGCGCCTGCAAAGCCTGCAGCGAGAGCCCGAACTGGAACTGTGCGCTGCGGTTGGCCGCCACAAAGCGCCCTTCGGGCGTGAACACGGCAATGCCTTCCACCAAGGTACCCACAAACTCTGCCCGGGCGTGAAAGTGCAGCCGCAGCGCCTGCGGAAAGCTGGCGGCGAACATCTGGTTTTCAATCATCTGCGCCGACATGCGTACCAGCGCCAGCGTGTGCTGGTGGTAGCTGCGGTGGTCGCCCGTGACGTCCAGCGCGCCAATGATCTGACCGTGCGGATCGACGATGGGCGCGCACGAACAGGTCAGCGCCTGGTTGGCCTGCATATAGTGCTGGCTACCGTGGACGGTGATGGCCTCGCCCTCGGTCAGGGCGGTGCCAATCGCGTTGGTGCCCTTGGTCTGCTCCGACCAGTCGCTGCCCGGCACCAATGCCACGCGCGAGGCCGTTTCCAGAAAATCGTGGTCGCCCATGGAGTGCAGCACCAGGCCCCGTGCCGAGGTCAGCAGCACCATGCTGTGGGTGTTGGCGATTTGTGCGTGCAGCGTCTCCATCACCGGCACGGCGTGCTGGTAGAGAAAGCGGTTTTCCTCCAGCGCCTGCGCCAGGCGGGCGGCAGGCAGGTGGCCGGTGTAGCCGGGTGGCTCGCGCAAAGGCACGCCGTAGGCCTGTGAACGGGCATGGGCCTTGTCAATCACGGCGTGGCTGCTGCCAGGGGCGTGCGCTGGGGCCGCCGTGCCTGCGGCTGGGGGGCGGGAAGGCGTGTGCATGGTGTCTCCTGTCGCTGGAGCTTGGCAACTCCAGGGGCTGACCTGCAGCCCACAGGCCCGCCAGGAGCCTGTGGGCCGGGCGCCCGGGCTGTCACGCGGCCAAGCGCGTGCAGCGCTGCATTATCCCGACGCCAAGCGCAAAGCGGCTTAGAAGAATCCCAGGGCTTGCGGGTTGTAGCTCACCAGCAGGTTTTTGGTTTGCTGGTAGTTGCCCAGGGCCATCTTGTGCGTTTCCCGGCCAATGCCCGATTTTTTGTAGCCGCCAAAAGCCGCGTGGGCAGGGTAGAGGTGGTAGCAGTTGGTCCACACGCGGCCCGCCTGGATGGCCCGGCCCATGTGGTAGGCCTGCATACCGTTGCGCGTCCACACCCCGGCACCCAGGCCGTACTCGCTGTCGTTGGCAATGCGGATGGCATCGTCCACGTCTTTGAAGGTGGTCACCGAGGCGACGGGGCCAAAAATTTCCTCCTGGAACACGCGCATGTGGTTCTGGCCAAAAAGCAGCGTGGGTTTGATGAAGTAGCCGTCGTCGATCTCGGCACCCGGACGGTGGCGCTCGCCACCGGTGAGGCACTGCGCCCCTTCCTCACGGCCAATGTCGATGTAGCCCAGGATGCGGTCGAGCTGCGCCTGCGACACCTGCGCCCCCACCATGGTGGTTTTGTCCAGTGGGTGGCCCTGCTTCATGGCCTGCACGCGCGCCACGGCACGCTCAATGAAGCGCTCGTAGGCCGATTCCTGAATCAAGATGCGCGAAGGGCAGGTGCAGATTTCCCCCTGGTTGAGGGCAAACATCGAGAAGCCCTCCAGCGCCTTGTCGAGAAATTCATCATCTGCGTCGAGCACGTCGGCAAAGAAGATGTTGGGGCTTTTGCCGCCCAGCTCCACGGTGGAGGGAATCAGGCTTTCGGCCGCCGCACGCAAAATGCGCTGGCCCACTGCGGTCGAGCCGGTGAAGGCAATTTTGCTGATGCGTGTGCTGGTGGCCAGCGCCTCGCCCGCCTCACGGCCCAAGCCGTTCACCACGTTCAGCACCCCCGCAGGCAGCAGGTCGGCAATCAGCTCTATCAGCACCAAGATGGAAGCGGGCGTTTGCTCGGCAGGCTTGAGCACCACGCAGCAGCCTGCGGCCAGGGCCGGAGCGAGCTTCCAGGCCGCCATGAGAATGGGGAAGTTCCACGGAATGATCTGGCCCACCACGCCAATCGGCTCGTTGAAGTGGTAGGCCACGGTGTTGGCGTCAATCTCTGAAATGCTGCCCTCTTGCGCACGAATGGCACCGGCAAAGTAGCGGAAATGGTCTAGCGCCAAAGGCAGGTCGGCGGCCAGGGTTTCGCGCAGGGGCTTGCCATTGTCAATGGTTTCGGCAATCGCCAGCAGCTCCAGGTTTTGCTCCATGCGGTCGGCAATTTTGAGCAAGATGTTGGCGCGCTCGGTCACGCTGGTTTTGCCCCAACGCGGCTGGGCGGCGTGGGCGGCATCGAGCGCGGCATTGATGTCGTTGGCATCGGACTGGGGCACGCGGCAAAAAGCCTTGCCGGTGATGGGCGAGAGGTTGTCGAAATAGCGCCCCGCCAGCGGTGCCACCCACTTGCCGCCAATGAAGTTGTCGTACTGCTTTTTGTAGGGGTAGGCAATGTCGAGGTTGAAGCGCTTGAGTTCGAACAAGTCCATGGTTGTCTCCTGATAGTTTTTGCAAAGCCAGCGCACCCATGCACTGACATGCGGGCCTGAATTCAAGCTTCGTGCCAACACGGCAGTTCAGCCCCTCACCTGCGGGTAAACACCCAGCGCTGAACACCCTCACCAAGGCCTGCGCTGTGCGGCTTAGAGCGTGTTCACGATCTCGCGCGAAGGGGTGCAGGATGCGGATCGGGATGGGCTGCTAGGCGCAAACCACAGCAATAGCCTTGCTATTGCGAGGATTTGCAACAACGCAGACCGCCCGATTCCGCGCCTGCACACCCGCGTGGAGATCGTGAACACGCTCTTAGAACCCCCGAGCGCGAGCGCCACCCCCCAAGTGCCCAGCCTGCCGGGCACGGGCCTGCCGTGTGTACCGATTTGGCACAGTGGCGGCGCAGTAGCTGTGGCATGGGCTGGTACAGCCGTGCCAACGCACGGCCTGGAGCGACGGCAAGCATCGTGTGCTTTTTTAAGCATTCAATCAGCCTTTAAGCCTTACCCAGCAAGCGCAAGCAGCTACTGAAAAAAGAGCGTTTTCCCCTGGTGTATTGGCTGTGAGATGCGCTGCACCACGCTGTACCAATACGGGACAGTGCCATCGCCGCGCTACACGCCCGCCTGCTCCAGCCCCCGGGGAAACACTGAAGCCAGCGCCCCCTGAGCGCGCCCTAGAATGGTTTTCGCGCTCTGGCGCTGGCTGGACACCGCGCCACGATCTGGCGTTTTGTCCCGTTCCCGATTGGCCGCGTGGCACAACCGCGCGCAAGGAGACCCTGGATGACACCGCACACCCCCCTGCGGCTGCATGTGCCTGAGCCTACCGGCAGGCCCGGCTGCAAAACCGATTTTTCTTACCTGCGCCTGGTAGCTGCCGGAGCCGCACGCAAGCCCCCCATCGACACCGCCGCCGCCGACACCGCCGATCTGGCCACCAGCCTGGTGCGTGTGCTCGACGACAACGGTCAGGCCGTGGGCCCCTGGGCCCCGGCGATTCACCCCGAGCGCCTGCGCCGGGGCCTGCGCGCGATGATGAAAACGCGCCTTTTCGACGCCCGCATGGTGCTGGCGCAGCGCCAAAAAAAGCTCTCGTTTTACATGCAGTGCCTGGGCGAGGAAGCCATTGCCGTGGCCCATGCCCTGGCGCTGCGCGAGGGCGATATGTGCTTTCCCACCTACCGCCAGCAGGGCCTGCTGCTGTCGCGCGACGACATTTCCATGGTGGAGCTGATGTGCCAACTCATGAGCAACGTGCGCGACCCCAACAAAGGGCGCCAGCTGCCGGTGATGTACTCGTACAAGCGCGCCGGGTTCTTCTCGATCTCGGGCAACCTGGCCACGCAAGTGCCGCAGGCCGTGGGCTGGGCCATGGCCTCGGCCATCAAGGGCGACACCAAAATCGCCTCGGCCTGGATTGGTGATGGCTCTACGGCGGAAAGCGACTTTCACACCGCGCTCACCTTCGCCCATGTGTACCGCGCGCCGGTGGTCATCAACGTGGTCAACAACCAGTGGGCCATTTCCAGCTTCCAATCGATAGCCGGTGGCGAGGGCACCACTTTTGCCCAGCGCGGCGTGGGCGTGGGCATTGCCTCGCTGCGCGTGGATGGCAACGATTTCCTCGCGGTGTTTGCCGCTTCGCAGTGGGCCGCCGAGCGCGCGCGCAACAACCACGGGCCCACGTTACTAGAGTGGGAAACCTACCGCGCCGGGCCGCATTCAACCTCCGACGACCCCAGCAAATACCGCCCGGCCGACGACTGGCAGCGCTTTCCGCTGGGTGACCCGATTGCCCGGCTCAAGCAGCACCTGATTGCCATCGGCGAGTGGAGCGAAGCGCAGCACGCACAGGCCCACAAGGCGCTGGAAGAAGAAATTTTGGCCGCACAAAAAGAGGCCGAGAGCTACGGCAGCCTGCTCGATGGCCGGGTGCCCAGTGCCGCCACCATCTTTGACGATGTGTACAAAGACATGCCCGAACACCTGCGCCGCCAGCGCCAACAAATGGGGGTGTAAGCCATGAGCCACAGCGAACCCACCACCTCAATGAGCATGATTGCCGCGCTGCGCTCGGGCCTGGATGTGATGATGGCGCGCGACGACAACGTCATCGTCTATGGCGAAGATGTGGGCTACTTTGGCGGCGTCTTTCGCGTCACCGAAGGCCTGCAAGCCAAATACGGCAAAACGCGCTGTTTTGATGCGCCCATTTCGGAATCAGGCATTGTCGGCACAGCCATTGGCATGGCGGCCTATGGTCTGCGCCCTGCCGTGGAAATTCAGTTTGCCGACTACGTGTACCCGGCCTACGACCAAATCGTCTCCGAGCTGGCGCGGCTGCGCCACCGCTCGGCGGGCGATTTTTTCGCGCCCATCACCATCCGTATGCCCTGCGGCGGTGGCATTTACGGTGGGCAAACGCACAGCCAAAGCCCCGAAGCCGTGTTCACCCATGTCAGCGGCCTGCGCACCGTCATGCCCAGCAACCCCTACGACGCCAAAGGGCTGTTGATTGCCGCGATGGAGTGCGACGACCCGGTCATCTTCCTCGAGCCCAAGCGCCTGTACAACGGCCCGTTCGATGGCCACCACGACCGCCCGGTCGTGCCCTGGTCGAAGCACGAGCTGGGCCAGGTGCCCGAGGGCTACTACCGCGTGCCGCTGACGAGCGCTGCCGTGTTTCGCCCCGGCCAAGCCGTGACGGTGCTGACTTACGGCACCATGGTGTGGGTGAGCGAGTGCGCTGCACGCGAAACCGGCATTGATGCAGAAATCATCGATCTGCGCAGCCTGTGGCCGCTGGATTTGGACACCGTCATCGCTTCAGTGAAAAAAACCGGGCGCTGCGTGGTGGTGCATGAAGCCACACGCACCAGCGGCTTTGGCGCAGAGCTAGTGGCCCTGGTGCAAGAGCATTGCTTCTACCAGCTAGAGGCACCCATTGAGCGCGTCACCGGCTGGGACACGCCCTACCCCCACGCCCAGGAATGGGCCTACTTTCCTGGCCCAACCCGTGTGGGCGAGGCCTTGCAACGCGCGGTGGAGGGCTGAACCATGGCAACGTATGTGATCCGCGTGCCCGACATTGGCGAGGGCATTGCCGAAGTTGAGCTGGTGCAATGGCTGGTGCAACCAGGCGATACGGTGGCAGAAGACCAGCACCTGGCCGACGTGATGACCGACAAAGCCACGGTAGAAGTGCCCTCCCCGGTGGCTGGGCGGGTGCTGCAACTGGGAGGCGCCGTGGGCCAGGTGCTGGCCGTGGGCGCCGAGCTGGTGCGTCTGGAGGTAGATGGCCCTGGAAATTTAAAGGAAAATTCGGCCCCAAGCCACGCCAGTCAAGCGCAAGCAGCTACTAATTCAGTAGCAAAACAAGCCGCAGTGCAGACACCAGAGGCAGCACCCCCGGCGGCACCAACACCAACACCAGCACCCACCGTGAGTGCGCCCACGCCGTTGACTGCGCGCGCGCCGCGCCAAGGGGGCGAGCGGCCACTGGCATCCCCCGCTGTACGCCGCCGCGCGCAAGACCTGGGCATTGACCTGCGCTATGTGCCTGGCAGTGGCCCGGCCGGGCGCATCCTGCACGAAGATGTGGAGGCGTTTGCCAGCGGTCAGACTGCACCAGCAGGTACGGCTACATCGCCCTACGCGCCACGGCATGGTGAAGAAGTGGTGCCCGTGATCGGGCTACGGCGCAAGATTGCACAAAAAATGCAAGAGGCCAAACGCCGCATTCCGCACTTCAGCTATGTAGAAGAAGTGGATGTGACGCAGCTGGAGCAATTGCGCCAGCGCCTGAACCAGCACTACGCCGACAAGCGCGGCAAGCTCACGCTGCTGCCTTTGTTGGTGCGTGCCATGGTGCTGGCCCTGCGCGATTTTCCCCAAATCAACGCCCGCTATGACGATGAGGCAGGCACGGTGACACGCTACGAGGCGGTGCATCTGGGCGTGGCCACGCAAACCGAGGGCGGGTTGATGGTGCCGGTGCTGCGCCATGCCGAAGCCCTTGACCTGTGGGCCTGTGCCGCGGGCATTGCACGGCTGGCAGAAGGCGCGCGCACCGGGCGCACACCACGTGAAGAGCTGACGGGCTCCACCATCACCCTCACCAGCCTGGGAGCGCTGGGCGGCATCATGAGCACCCCAGTGATCAACCACCCGGAGGTGGCGATTGTGGGCGTGAACCGCATAGTGGAGCGCCCCATGCTCAGCGGCGGCCAGCTGGTAGCGCGCCAGCTGATGAATTTGTCCTCCTCGTTCGACCACCGCGTGGTGGATGGCATGGATGCAGCCCGCTTCATCCAAGCCGTGCGTGCCCTGCTGGAAACCCCCACCCTGCTGTTTGTGGAGTGACTGCAATGAACACCCTCAAGGAAATTTCCACCCATCTGCTGGTGCTTGGCGGCGGCCCCGGTGGCTACGTGGCCGCACTGCGCGCAGGCCAATTGGGCGTGGCCACGGTGCTGGTAGAAGGTGCCAGCCTGGGTGGCACCTGCTTGAACATTGGCTGCATTCCCTCGAAGGCACTGATTCATGCGGCGCAGGAGTTTGCCCATGCGCGCGCGCAAGTCGGTGGCTCGGCACTGGGCATTCGCATCAGCGACCCGCACATCGATGTGGCACAAACCGTGCGTTGGAAAGATGGCATCGTGCAGCGCCTGACAGGCGGTGTGGCCACCTTGCTGCGCAAGGCAGGCGTGCAGCACGTGCAGGGCTGGGCCCACATTGAAGATGGCAAAACCGTCACTGTGCGCGCTCCAGGCGATAGTTCACCCAGCCTGCGCATTCGTTGTGAACATTTGCTGCTGGCCACAGGTTCAGAACCCGTGGAGCTGCCTGCCATGCCTTTCGGTGGTGCGCTGTGGTCATCCACCGATGCCTTGTCACCCGACGTTCTGCCCAAGCGCTTGGTGGTGGTCGGCGCCGGGTACATCGGGCTGGAACTGGGCATTGCGTACCGCAAGTTGGGAGCCGAGGTGACAGTGGTCGAGGCGGCACAACGTATCCTGCCCAGTTACGACGAAGAGTTGACCGAACCTGTACTGCAGGCGCTGCAAAAACTCGGCGTGGTACTGCACCTGGGCTGCAACGTGACAGGGTGGGATGCCCACCAAGGCGTGCATGTCCGTAATGCCCAGGCGGACGAGTTCGCCTTACCGGCGGATCGCGTGCTGGTGGCGGTGGGTCGGCGCCCACGGACACAAGGCTTTGGCTTGGAAAGCCTGCACCTGGACATGGCCGGGCGCTGCGTGGCCATTGATGCACGGTGCAAAACCTCGATGCGCAACGTCTGGGCCATTGGCGACCTCACTGGCGAGCCCATGCTGGCGCACCGCGCCATGGCCCAGGGCGAATGCGTGGCCGAGCAAATTGCTGGGCAAGTACGCCGCTTTGAACCCCGCGCCATTCCCGCCGTGTGTTTCACCGATCCCGAAGTGGTCGTGGTCGGCCCCACTCCCGGTGAGGCCCGTGCTGCAGGCATCGATTGCCTGGATGCCAGTTTCCCACTGGCTGCCAATGGGCGCGCCTTGACTCTGCAAGCATCAGGCGGTTTTGTGCGCGTCGTGGCCAGGCGCAGCGACCATTTGATCCTAGGCTGGCAAGCTGTGGGGCAAGGTGTGGCGGAGTTGGCAGCAGCGTTCAGCCAATCCGTGGAAATGGGCGCGCGCCTGGAAGATATCGCCCACACCATCCACGCGCATCCCACTTTGGGCGAAGCAGTTCAGGAGGCCGCCCTGCGTGCCTTAGGGAAGGCACTGCATTTTTGAAATTTCTCCAAGGGACATCGGCATTTTTTGCCTGTATCCCCTTGGCATTTTCTAGCCCTATTATTTTTTATTCCAAAGCAAAACCCCCTGCACCTTGAGGATGCAGGGGGTTTTTAGATATTAGCCTGACGATGACCTACTTTCACACGGGAATCCGCACTATCATCGGCGCGAAGTCGTTTCACTGTCCTGTTCGGGATGGGAAGGAGTGGTTCCAACTTGCTATGGTCATCAGGCTT
>JAYRPZ010000056.1:0-6043 GCA_041910915.1 Acidovorax sp. | reverse complement strand
AGGGGTGCAGGATGCGGATCGGGATGGGCTGCTAGGCGCAAACCGCAGCAATAGCCTTGCTATTGCGAGGATTTGCAACAACGCAGACCGCCCGATTCCGCGCCTGCACACCCGCGTGGAGATCGTGAACACGCTCTTATGCCTTCGCCTGCCGCCCGGCGCGCCAAGCACCAAAAATAGCGATCAGGCCCGGCACCAAAATCAAGCCCCAAATGATTTTTTCCAGGTGCTCGCGCACCCACGGCAGATTGCCAAAAAAGTAGCCCGCTGTGGCAATGCCCAGCACCCACAGCATGGCACCGCCCACGTTGTAAGCCGTGAAGGTGCGCCGGTTCATTTGCGCCACCCCGGCCACAAACGGGGCAAACGTGCGCACAAACGGCATAAAACGCGCCAGCACGATGGTGATGCCGCCATAGCGCTCGTAAAACGCATGGGCCTGATCAAACGCCTTTTTGTTGAACCAGCGCGACTGCTCCCACTGAAACACCTTGGGGCCGAAATAGCGGCCAATTTGGTAGTTGCACTGGTCGCCCAGCACCGCCGCCACCAGCAGCAGTGAGCAGGCAATGGAATAGTCCAGCAATCCCGCTCCTGCCAGCGCCCCGACGATGAACAGCAACGAATCACCGGGCAAAAATGGCATCACCACCACGCCGGTTTCCACAAACACAATCAAAAACAGCAGCGCATACACCCAGGCACCGTAGTTGGCCACGAAAGCCTCCAGGTGCTTGTCCACGTGCAAGATGAAATCAATAAGAAAACTGACAATTTCCATGGCAAAAACGGGCCAAAAGTGGGCGCGCAGGCAAAAGTAAACCGCGCATTATCCTGAAGCCCCAGGCGTGGCCAGGGCGTGCAGCCTTCTAAAATCGCCCGCGTGAACGCCGCTCTGTCCCCCTCCCTCGCTCCTTCTGCCGCCGCCCGCCGCCCCATCCGCGATCTGCCCGACGAACTGGTCAGCCAAATTGCTGCAGGCGAAGTGGTCGAGCGCCCGGCCTCGGTGGTGCGCGAACTGGTGGACAACGCCCTGGACGCCGGTGCCAGCCACATTACCGTGCGCCTGCTCGCCGGTGGGGTGCGCCTGATTGCCGTGGAGGACGATGGCGTGGGCATTCCCCAAGCCGAGTTGCCTGTGGCCCTGCGCCGCCACGCCACCAGCAAAATCACCAACCTGAACGAGTTGGAAACCGTCGCCACCATGGGCTTTCGGGGTGAAGCGCTGGCGGCCATTGCCTCGGTATCGCACACCACGGTGATTTCGCGCCCGCCCGAGCAAGGCAGCGCCTTTGCCCTGGATGCGCGCAGCGGTGAACTGCGCCCGGCCGCGCGCAGCGTGGGCACCACCTTGGAAGTGAAGGAGCTGTTTTTCAGCACCCCGGCGCGGCGTAAATTCCTCAAAAGCGACGCCACCGAACTGGCCCACTGCGTGGAAGCCGTGCGCCGCCATGCCTTGGCCCGCCCAGACGTGGGTTTTGCCGTTTGGCACGAAGGCCGCCTGCAGCAGCAGTGGCGTGCCACCGTGCCCGCGCTGCAGCCCCCTGGAGCCGCAGACACCACAGACACCGCAGACACCGCCCCGGCCCCGCTCGATCCCCTGGCCCGCCGCATGGCCGACGTGCTGGGGGAAGACTTTGTCGCCCATTCCGTGCCCGTGCAGTACCAGGCGGGGCCGCTCACCATCATGGGGCGCACCGGCTTGCCCAGTGCAGCGCGCACCCGCACCGATCAGCAGTACTGCTACGTGAATGGCCGCTATGTGCGCGACAAGGTGCTGCAGCACGCCGTGCGCAGTGCTTATGAAGATGTGCTGCATGGCCAAAAACAAGCGGCCTACGTGCTGTATTTGGAGATCGACCCGGCGCGCGTGGATGTGAACGTCCACCCCACCAAAATTGAGGTGCGCTTTCGTGACAGCCGTGAAATCCACCAAGCACTGCGCCGCGCCATCGAGGCGGCTCTGGCACCTTCACGTGCGGCCGCGCTGCCCATCGCCCCAGCCAACATCCCTGCCGAGCCACCGCCTGCCAATGCTGCCCAGGGCGCAGCCTTCACCGCCCCCCTACCCGCTGAAGATTTCAAGCCAAAACAGCCTCTCAGGCCCGCCTGGCAAGCGCAAGCAGCTATGAAATTTGATAGCCAAGTAGGCCATCAGGTGAATGATTTGGCGGCCCTGTGGGGCCCTGCGCGCAGCACCGTGGACACCTCGGCGGCAGTGAGCGCAGCAGCTGGCACATCCCCCGAAGCCCTGCCGAACGAGGCAGCCCCCTGGCCTTTGGGCAGGGCGCTGGCGCAACTGCAGGGCGTGTACATCCTGGCGGAAAACCTGCAGGGCCTGGTGCTGGTGGATATGCACGCGGCGCACGAGCGCATCGTGTACGAACGGCTGAAAACCCAGGCGGACAGCGCCCAGCGCATTGCCAGCCAGCCCCTGCTGCTGCCCGCCACCTTTGCTGCCACCGCCCACGAGGTGGCCACAGCGCAAGAACACGTTGACACACTGGAGCAGCTGGGCCTGGAAGTGACACCTTTTTCACCCCACACCCTGGCGGTGCGCGCCGTGCCAGCCGCCCTGGCGCACAGCGACGCAGTGGAGCTGGCGCGGGCCGTGCTCGCCGAGCTGGCCCAGCACGATGCCAGCCACGTGCTGGAGCGCGCACGCAATGAATTGCTGGCCACCCTGGCCTGCCATGGCGCCGTGCGTGCCCAGCGGCGCCTGACGCTGGACGAAATGAACGCGCTGCTGCGCCAAATGGAAGCTACTGAACGCGCCGACCAATGCAACCATGGCCGCCCCACCTGGCGCCAATTGACGATGAAAGAGCTGGACGCGTTGTTTCTGCGCGGGCGTTGAAATCGCTCCTTTTTTAATAGCTGCTTGCGCTTGCTACGCTTGGCTTGGAGCCGGTTTTGGTGCTGAAACGGGCAGGTGCAGCACAAATTCACTGCCCTGCCCAGGCTGGCTGTGCAGCTCAATGCGCCCGCCCAGCACACCATTGACCAAGGTATAGACGATGTGCAGCCCCAAGCCCGAGCCACCCTGGCCGAGCTTGGTGGTAAAGAAGGGGTCAAAGATTTTTTTCTGGTGCTCGGTGGCAATGCCGCTGCCATCGTCGCGCACGCTCAGGCGCAGCCAACCTGGGGTGGTGGCCTGCGCCCGTACGGTGATGGTGCCACTGCTGCGCTCGCCAAAAGCGTGGGCCAGGGCGTTGGCAATCAGGTTCATCAGCACCTGCCCCAGGGGGCCGGGGTAGCTGTCGAGCTGCAATTCGGCAGGAATGTCTTCGTGCAGTGTGATGGGTTGCTTGCGCAGTGCGGGGCGCATCGCCAGGGTGATTTCATGCACCACCTCGTGCAGCGCAAAACTGCGCCGCTGCGTGCTGGTTTGGTCCACCGCCAGTTGTTTGAAGCTGCCGATCAGCTCCGCCGCGCGCTGCAAATTGCGCTCAATGATCTGGCCGCCCTCTTGCAGGTCTTGCAGGTATTCGGCCAGTGCGCTGCGGGTCAGGCCGCTGTGCGCCTGGGCGGCAAAGCGCTGCTGGGTTTGCACCAGCGTGGAGGCCACGGTCACGGCGTTGCCAATGGGCGTATTCAGCTCGTGTGCCACACCCGCTACCAGCGCTCCTAAAGAGGCCAATTTTTCGCTTTGCAGCAGCTCTTGCTGGGCCTGGCCCAGACGCTCCAAGGCGGCACTCAGCTCTGCCGTGCGCTCTTGCACGCGCTGCTCCAGGCGCTCCTGGCTCTCGCGCAAGCGCTCCTGCGCCACCTTCAAGGAGGTGATGTTGATGTGTGTCCCCATCACCCGGCCCGAGAGCTGGCCCTGCGCGTCGCGCAGGGCATTGCCGCGCGACCAAATCCAGACCCAATGGCCCTCGGCGTGCCGCATACGAAACTCGCTTTGGTACATGCCCTGGGTGCCACTGGCCAGGTACTCGGTAAAGTGCCGGTGGGCTTGCTCGCGGTCATCCGGGTGCAACAGTTCAAGCCAGACCTGCTCCAGCGGTAGGCCGTGCTGGTCGATGCTGGCGGCGTAGTCGGCGCTGCTGCGCCCCAGCATGGAGAAGTACTCAGGGCTGCACCACAGGTGTGCAGCAGGTGCATCCCATTCCCACACACCGGTGTTCGAGACACGCGCCAGCGCCATAAAGCGTTCGCTTTCCTGGCGCAGGGCCTCTTGCGCCTGTTTGCGTGCGCTGATGTCTTGGCAGGCACCAATCATGGTCAGGGGCTGGCCCTGGGCGTTACGGGCAATGATGCAGCCGCTGTCCAGCACCCACACCCAGTGCCCCAGCTTGTGGCGCAAGCGCAATTCGCAGGCAAAGCGTGGCGTCTGGCCTGCCAAATGCGCTTGGATGTGCGCTCGGCGCATGGCTTGGTCCTCTGGGTGGCACAGTTGTTTGAAGGTGCTGGGGCGCAGTGGCTCCAATTCAGCCAGGGTGTAGCCAATCATTTCCGCCCAGCGTTCATTGAGCACGACGTTGCCGCTGACGATGTCCCACTCCCAGGTGCCAGCCTGCATGGCATCGAGCACGCTTTGCAGGCGTTGGCGCTCACGTGCCATATCGGCCGCCAACTGCCGCACGGGCTGGCCAAAATAGCGGCTAATGCGCCAGGTGAGCCACACCCCCAGCACCAAAAGCAAAAACAGCAGCGCAGCAATGTAGAACATGGCGCTGTACAAAGCCTGCGTGAGCGGGGCATCGGCAATGCCCAGTTGGAGAACGCCCTGCACATCGTTACCGTAGCCGCCGCGGTACACGGTGGCGTATTCGCGCACGGCGCTGCCATCGGCAGCGGTGCGCAGGCGCTGTTGCAGGCTTTGCGTTCCATCCAAAAGAGGTGCAATGGCCAGGCGTTCGGCGTCGCCCAGCGCTTCGTCATTGGCCTGCGGATCGCTGTGGGCGATCACATGGGCTTGGGGATCGAGCAGCCGGAGATAAACCAGGCCGGGCTGCTGTTTTTGCAGCTCTTCGAGCAGCAGGCGGGCTTGGTATTTGCCCGCAAAGCTCACATGGCTTACCGCATGGGCCAGCACTTCGGTGGTGATGGTGGCCAAGCGCTGGTTTTCGCGCTCCATCACGTTGCGCACATACCAGCCGCCCGCAATCAACACCACCCACATCAAACCCCACACCAGCAGGCCAAAGGCCAAGGCCATGCGCCGGTCGATATGGGCAAATGCCGCTTCAACCGAATGGGCAGCGGCCTCGGAGTTGGTGGCCTGTGCCTTCACGGGGTACCCCATACCTGGCCCTGCCAGCGGGGTGTTTTCGAGGGCCAGGGCTTGTCAAAGTCGGCAGGTATCGGCCCAGCCCAGCCGGGGTAGCGCGCCAAGGTTTCGCGTGTGACGGGAAAGGTCGGCACCAGTTGCTGCGCCGGAACTTTCTCACCCCGCAAAAGGGCATAGGTGGTGCTGGCCGCCAGGGCGCCCATGGGGCCTGCGAACTGCGCAGCATTGATGCGCGTGAGGCGTTGGTGGCGCAGGTTGTCGATAGAAGCTGGATCGCCATCCACCGTGGCCACGGCAATCTCATGGCGCCCGCTGCGGTACAGGGCCTCCACCACTGGCAGACCCCCGCCATCGTTCACAGTGAACACGGCATCCACGCTGCCTGTGTGCGGAAAATCGCGCAAGATGGCATCCCCCACCTGGCGCCCCTCTTCGGGAGAAACGGCACGGTAAGTTTTGAGTACCTGCACTTTGCGCCCCTGGTCACGCAGGGCATCCAGAAAACCATTCAGCCGCTCCACGGTGGAAGACACCATCGGGTAGTCCACCAGCACCAGGCGCAGTGTGTACCCTGGCGCAAACTGGGCGGCCAGGTATTCACCGCCCAGGTAACCTGCCTGGCGGTTGTCTGAGGTGACATAGGCGGCCAGTTTTCCTCCTCGAATGTATTGGGGTCGTCTCAGAATTCGGAAAATAAAGCACGGTAAGCGGTTTGCAGCGGCCGTGCATGTCCTCAACTGCCCGCTCAATCCTTGGCCAGCACGTCGATGATCGGACAAGTCGTATGGCCGTCCCTCACGTCGCACTGCT
>JAYRPZ010000055.1:0-3089 GCA_041910915.1 Acidovorax sp. | reverse complement strand
GCCACGCACCACTGCGCCGTGGTGATTGCCGGGGGCGGCATGGCGGGCTTGGCGGCGGCGCGGGCGCTGCGCCTGGCCGGTGAGCACGATGTGGCCCTGCTGGAGCTGCAAGCGCAGCCCGGTGGCAACAGCCGTGCGGGTGCGCTGGCGGGCCTGCCCTGCCCGCTGGGGGCGCACTACCTGCCCCTGCCCGGCGACAGTGCCTGGGAAGTGCAAGACCTGCTGCAGGAGTTGGGCCTGCGCCAGCAGGTGGCTGGGCGCTGGCGTTACGACGAGCGCCACCTGTGCCACAGCCCGCAAGAGCGCCTGTTCTTTCAGGGCCACTGGCACGAAGGCTTGCTGCCCGTGGACGGCGTGGGCGCAGCCACCTTGGCGCAGTACCGCCAGTTTGCCCAGCAGGTGCGCCAGCTCTCGGCGCAGGCACCGTTTGCCTTGCCAGCGGCGCGCCATTGGGAACCAAAACAGGCTCTAGCCCCCGTCCAGCAAGCGCTAGATGCTCTTACTTTTGAAGCGTGGCTGAACCAGCAAGGCCTGCACGACAGCCACCTGCGCTGGTACCTGGACTACTGCTGCCGAGACGACTTCGGCGCCGACAGCCGCCACGTCTCGGCCTGGGCGGGCATTCACTACTTCGCCAGCCGCCACGGCTTTCATGCCCCAGGTGAAGCCGAAACTGAGCGCGAAGGCGTGCTCACTTGGCCCGAGGGCAACGGCTGGCTGGCGCAGCGCCTGGCCCAGCCCGTGCAAGCGCAAGGCCGCTTGCACACCGGGGTGAGCGTGCTGCGCATCGCAGAAAACCGCCATGGCGTGCAGGTCGATGCCTATGTACACGCCGCGCAGCGCATAGAGCGCTGGCAGGCACCACGCGCCGTGGTGGCGCTGCCGGTGTTTGTGGCGGCGCGGGTGCTGGTGAACCCGCCAGATTTTGTGCGCCAGGTGGCGCAGCGCCTGCAGTGGGCGCCGTGGCTGGTGGCCAATATCCACCTGCGCGCCCCGCTGCGCGACCGCCCCGGCGCCGCCCCGGCGTGGGACAACGTGCTCTACCAAGACGCCAACCCTGGCGCGCTGGGCTACGTCGATGCCGGTCACCAGCGCCTGGACGTGGGCGCGCAGCTGGCTGGCCCCACTGTGCTGACCTACTACCAAGCCCTGGGCGACGACCCCCAGGCGCGCCAGGCCCTGTACCAGCGCCCCTGGACGCACTGGCGCGATGCCATCGTTGCCAGCCTGGCCGGGCCACACCCCGACCTGGCCGAGCGCGCCACGCGCATGGAACTCACGCGCCATGGCCACGCCATGGCCGTGCCTGTGCCTGGGATGCAGGCATTTTTAAGCCAAATTAGCCTCCAAGCCGCACCAGGTAAGCGCAAGCAGCTATCAAATGGGGAGCGTGTGGCGGTGCTGCCCATACCGACTACGGCGCGCCTGGCGTTTGCCCATGCGGACTGGGCGGGCTATTCAGTGTTTGAAGAAGCCTTCACGCGCGGCCATGCGGCAGGGCTGTGGGCGCGCACCTAGTGTCGCGTCAGCGGTCAGAAGATGACCGTTGACGCGACACTTACCCACAGGGCCTGCAGCCCCTGCTGCTGCGCCAGCGTCTCGCCCGCGCGCTGCCCGGCCACCAGCAGCGCCGTGGCCCAGGCATCGGCCTGCATACAGCTGGTGGCCAGCACGGTGACGCTGGCCACCTCATTGCGCACCGGGGCTTGTGTGCGTGGGTCCATGCTGTGCGCCAGGCGCTGGCCCTGCACGGTAAAAAAACGCCGGTAGTTGCCCGAGGTGGCCACGGCCATGTCCTGCAGTTCCAGCACGCCTTGCGCGCTGCGCTGGCCGGGCACGGGGGCTTCCACCGCCACGGCCCAGGGCGTGCCGCTGGCTTGGCTGCCCAGGTCGCGCAGGTCACCGTCCAGCGCCACCAGCGCCTGGTGGATGCCGTGCTGGCGCAGCACTGCCGCCATGCGGTCCACGGCATAGCCTTTGGCAATGCCGCACAGGTCGATGGTGTGCGGGGCATGGCGGCGCGCGCGCTGGCCGGCCACGTCCAGCTCCAGCCAGGCCGTGGCGGCTTGGTAGGGCTGCTGGCGTGCCTGCTGGATGGCGGCGGCATCGGGCGCGCTGCGCACTGGGCCAAAGCCCCAGGCATTGACCAATGCGCCCACGCCAGGGTCAAAAGCGCCGCCGCTGGCTTGGCACACCTGCAGCGCGGCCGCTAGCACCTGCAGCATGTCGCTCTCCAGCGCCACCCACTGGCCGACGGGGGTGTGGTTGAAGCGGTTCAGCGCACTGCCGGGCTGCCAGGGGGACATTTGCGCGTCCACCTGCTGCACCGTGGCCGCCAGGGCGGCGTGCAGCGCAGTGTGCCGGGCGGGGCTGTCGCTTTCGGCTGGTAGCTCGCAGGTGGCCGACCAGCGCGTGCCCATGGTGGGGCCGTGCAGGGTGTGGCGTGGCATGGCGCGTGCCCTCACTGCCAGCGGTAGGAGGCGGCGCGAATGAATTCGCGCCCCGCCTGGGCTGCGGGGGGCTGGCTGCGCAGGGGCAGGCGCACCTCGCTGGGGCCGTCGTCCATGTCTTCATCGGCGGCGTCGATGCGGATTTCATAGCCTGCGTCGATCAGCGCCTGTGCCAAGTCAGTCTTCACCGTGAGCGTGCGCCCCGCACCCACGCTGGCGCCGGTGATGCCGTTGATGGATGCGTGAGCGCACAGGCGCTTCCAGTCGCTCAGGTGCTTGTGGTACTTGGCTTTGCGCCCGGCCACCCACAGCGTGCTAGCGCACTGGCCCTGGGGGTTGACGAGGTAAATCGCCAGGTACGCGCCCTGGCCGCCGTAGTCGTGCAGCTGGGTGCTGAGGGTGAGCGGGCGGCTGTGCGCCAGCAGGGGCAGGGCCAGGGCGCAGGCGGCCACCAGGCGGGTGAGGGTGGGGCGGGTGAACATACAAATTTCCTTAGAGCGTGAACCAATGGGATGGACGCCCCCCACCCTAAACGGCATCGCAAGTGCCACAGTGGAGATGTCAGTTCTTCCACTTGAACCAGCAGGAGCGTCCACCATGAAGATTACAAGCATTGGCATCGATCTGGCCAAGAATGTG
>JAYRPZ010000054.1:0-54139 GCA_041910915.1 Acidovorax sp. | reverse complement strand
GGGTGTGCAGGCGCGGAATCGGGCGGTCTGCGTTGTTGCAAATCCTCGCAATAGCAAGGCTATTGCTGCGGTTTGCGCCTAGCAGCCCATCCCGATTCGCATCCTGCACCCCTTCGCGCGAGATCGTGAACACGCTCTAAACCCGCTGCCGCCACCCACCGGGCCAGGGCCTGTGGCGGGCCCCGGCCCACCGGGCTGACTACACTTGTCAGCCCATGCAGACCAGGAGAGCCGATCATGCAGATCATTGAAGCCATTGCCGCCCAGGCACCGCAACTGGCCGCGTTGCGCCGCGACATCCATGCCCACCCCGAGCTGTGCTTTGAAGAGCTGCGCACCGCCGACCTGGTGGCGGCCAAACTCAGTGAATGGGGCATTGAGCACCACCGGGGCCTGGGCAAAACCGGGGTGGTGGGAGTCATCCACGGGCGCGACGGCGGCGCCTGTGGCCGGGCGCTGGGCTTGCGCGCTGACATGGACGCCCTGCCCATGCAAGAGCGCAACACCTTCGCGCACGCCAGCCGCTTCCCCGGCAAGATGCACGCCTGCGGCCACGATGGCCACGTCGCCATGCTGCTGGCCGCAGCGCAGCACCTGGCCGCCACGCGCGACTTTGACGGCACGGTGTACCTGATCTTCCAACCCGCCGAGGAAGGTGGTGGCGGCGCGCGCGTGATGATCGAAGACGGCCTGTTCGAGCGCTTTCCCATGCAGGCTGTGTTCGGTATGCACAACTGGCCGGGCATGGCCGCAGGCACCATGGCTGTGAGCGCTGGCCCGGTCATGGCCTCGACCAGCGAATTCAAAATCACCGTGCGCGGCAAAGGTTGCCACGCCGCCATGCCCCACCTGGGCGCCGACCCCGTGGTGGCGGCCTGCCAAATGGTGCTGGCCTTTCAAAACATCATCAGCCGCAACAAAAAGCCGCTGGATACGGCGGTGATCTCCGTCACCATGGTGCATGGCGGCGAGGTGAGCAACGTTGTGCCCGACAGCTGCGAGCTGCAAGGCACGGTGCGCACCTTCACCACCGAAGTGCTCGACCTGATCGAGCAGCGTATGCGCCAGGTGGCCGAGCACACCTGCGCGGCTTTTGCCACGCAGTGCGACTTTGAGTTTGTGCGCAACTACCCGCCCACCATCAACAGCCCCACCGAAGCGGCCTTTGCACGCCAAGTGATGCAAGGCATCGTGGGCCCAGAGCGCGTGCTGGAACAAGAGCCCACGCTGGGCGGCGAAGACTTCGCCTACATGCTGCAAGCCAAACCGGGCGCTTACTGCTTTATTGCCAACGGCGAAGGCGGGCACCGTAGCGCGGGCCATGGCGCAGGCCCCTGCACCCTGCACAACCCCAGCTACGACTTCAACGACGAGCTGATTCCCCTGGGTGCCACCTACTGGGTGCAGCTGGCGCAGCAGTGGCTGGCGCAGCGCTGAGTGGCATTGCTGCCTTCATTTTTAAGTCAAAAAGGCCTCTAAGCCGCACCAGGCAAGCGCAAGCAGCTATTTTTTTAATAGCTCTTGCGCTGCCCCTCTTGTTCGCCTCCCCCTGCTTCTTTTCCTGTGAAGACTTCTATGAGCTACCCCACCCGCGTTCGCATCATTGACGTTGGCCCGCGCGACGGCCTGCAAAACGAAAAGACCCCCGTGCCTGCCGAGGTCAAGATCGCCCTCATCCACCAGCTGCAAGCTGCGGGGCTGCAAGAGATTGAGGCCACCAGCTACGTCAGCCCCAAGTGGGTGCCGCAGATGGCCGACAACCACGCGGTGATGCAAGGCATCGAGCGCCAGCCCGGGGTGCGCTACAGCGTGCTCACCCCCAATGTGCAGGGCTGGGAAGCGGCGGTGGCCGATCGCCCAGATGAAATCGTGGTGTTCGGCGCCGCCAGCGAAGCCTTCAGCCGCAAGAACATCAACTGCTCGATTGCCGAGAGCATCGAGCGCTTTGCCCCGGTGGTGGCGGCAGCGCGCGCCGCGGGGGTGGCGGTGCGCGGCGCCATGAGCTGCACCGTGGGTTGCCCCTACGAGGGTGAGATTGCCCCGCAGCAAGTGGCCTATCTGGCGGGGCTGATGAAGGGCATTGGCGTGCAGCGCGTGGATGTGGCCGACACCATTGGCGTGGGCACACCGCGCAAGGTGCAGCGCGCCATTGAGGCCGCGCTGCAGCACTACGAGCTAGACCAGATCAGCGGCCATTTCCACGACACCTACGGCCAGGCCCTGGCCAATACCGTGGCGGCGCTGGAGCTGGGGGTGTGGAATTTTCAGTCGTCTGTGGCGGGACTGGGGGGCTGCCCCTACGCCAAGGGCGCCACCGGCAACGTGGCCAGCGAAGACCTGGTGTACCTGTTGCACGGCTTGGACATTGAAACCGGCATCGACCTCGATCGCCTGGTGGACGCGGGCGCCTACATCAGCAATTTTCTGGGCCGCAAACCGCAGTCGCGCGTGGCTGTGGCGCTGTTGAACAAGCGCGCCAGCGCTTAAGAGCGTGAACACGCTCTAACGGGTGGCTGTGGCCATGGCTGTGGCACCCGTGGCCGCCTCGGCTGAGCACAGCACATAGCCGCAGTGGGTTTGCTTGGCTTGGTACATGGCCTCGTCGGCATGGCGCATCAGCTCGGTGAGTGTGTTGCCGTTGTAAGGGCTGCGCGCCACCCCGATGCTCACCCCCACACGCAGCGCCTGCCCTTGGTAGCTCAGGGGCAGGGCTATGGCGCTGCCCAGCTCGTGCGCCAGCTGGCTCAGGCGCTCAGGTGGCAGGGGGTCGGACAGCAGGATGACAAATTCATCGCCTCCCAGGCGCGCCACGATGTCGTTGGCGCGTACCAGCGCTTGCATGCGTTCGGCCACAGCCTGCAGTACGGCATCTCCGGCGTCGTGGCCGTAGGTGTCGTTGATGGGCTTGAAACGGTTGAGGTCGAGCAGCATCAACGCGTGGGGCGCACCGTCTTGCAGCACCTGGGGGGCCTGCTGCGCCAGGCCGTGGCGGTTGAGCAATCCGGTCAGGGCATCGGTGGCGGCTGCCTGGGCCAGGTGCTTGGCGTGCAGGCGCAGGGCGATTTGCGAAGCCCGCAAGCGGCTGATGCGGTGGCTCAGAGCAATCGCAAACACGGCCATTTCAGCAGCAACACCGATTTGCAAGCCGTTGGCCAGCAAGAAGGGGGCGTCCACCACCTGCCAGTTCGCCAGCACCACGCCCAGCACGGTGGCAAACAGCAGTGCTTGCCCGCCCAAGTACCAGCGCGCCGCACGAACGCCGCGCCGCAACATGCCTATGCCCGCCAGGGTGACCAAGAGCACGCCCATGCTGGCCAGCAGCTCGTTGAGGGTGTGGGCGCTGCGCATGGCACCGCTCAGGCCCAGCACCGCCGTGCCTGCTGCCAGCAGGGCCAGCGCGTGCAGCAGCACGTCGAGCCAGCGCATGGCGTGGGTGCCGAGAAAGCTGCGCGTGAACAGCACGGCAGACACCAGCCATAAACTGGGCAGCACCACGTTGGCACGCTCTTGCCACCAGGGCCAGGCACCCCACAGGTAGTGCCCCGCATGGCCGTTGAGGCTGGCCACTGTCAGCAGCGCACAAGCGCATTGGGCGATGTAAAAACCATAGGCCGCTTCGCGGAAGATGCCTGCCAGCGCCAGGTTGTACGCCAGCAGCGCCAGCAAGATGCCGTAGTACAGGCCATCGAACAGGCGCTTGTGCTGGCGCCATTGCAGGTATTCGGCCGCGTCCCATACCGACAGCTCAAGCGTGGGGGCGATGTCGGCCACCAGCCGCACATACACCGTGTACGTGCCTGGCTGCGGCAACTGCAGGCGCATCAGATAGCGCTCGCTGCCCAGCGGACGGCTGGCGTAGGGCTGTGCCAGTCCGGTGTGAATGGGGGGTGCCAGGGCCTGGCCGTGGGCATCGTAAGGGCCGTAAAAACGCACATCTTTGAGCGCTGTGGTGTGTGTGGCCAACACCCAGTCGCCGCTGGCACCGCGCTGCTGCAGCTCCACTTTGAACCAGTGCACCAGGGTGCTGGGGGCGTGGGGCAGGGGGTGTGGCACCGGGCCCCAGCGTGCAGCGCCAGGGTTGGCCTGGGGGCCGTGCAGCTCGTCGATGCTCAGCGTGCCGTGGGCGTCGGTGAGGCCGCGCAGTGCGTCCGTGCCGTTGAGCAGCAGGCCCTGGCGGTGCGCTTCGAGCACGGCAGGGCTGGCCCAGGCCACCCAGGGGGCTAACAGCACACACCACAGCAAGATCAGACGCACCAGCTTCATAGACAATCGCAGCAATTGCCACAATGTAACCGTGCGTATGCACTGCCCAGGAGTGCGGTGCACCCAAAATGGGCATCGCTACCTTGCCATGAATACTACAAAAACCATAGCTTCTTACGCTTGCCACATCAGCGAAAAAGGCGAATTTGACCCCGAATATCCAGCGCCTTTGTCGTCGCCTTGCGTCTCGGTGTGCTGCCTGAACGCTGAGCACACCTACTGCGAGGGTTGCTTTCGCACGCTCGACGACATCCGCATCTGGGCCCAGGCGGACAACCTGCAGCGCCGGCGCATTTGGCGCGAGGCGCTGGTGCGCGCCGGTGTGCCCCTTCCCCCCGCCCTTTTGGAGGCTTGACGCATGACATCCCCCGCCCACGTTCCCGCGCCCACCGGCCTGCCGACGATCACGTTTTACGTCGATTTCGTCTCCCCCTACGCTTGGCTGGCGTTCACCCAGTTGCCGCAGGCGCTCGAAGGCCTGCACTACCAGGTGCGCTACCGCCCGGTGCTGCTGGGTGCGCTGCTGCAAGCCCACGGCAACCCCGGCCCGGCGGGGGTCACGCCCAAGCGCGCCTGGACGCTGCGCCACGCCGCCTGGCTGGGCCAGCACCTGGGCGTGGGGCTGGACATGCCCGCGCGCCATCCCTTCCCGCCCTTGCCCTTGCTGCGCCTGGCGCTGGAGCACAGCAGCGATGGCGACATCAACCGCTTCGTCACCGACACGGTGCTGCGCCACGTTTGGCTGGGCGGCGGCGCCGATGCCCTGGAGCCTGCCCGCCTCGACGCTTTGCGCGCGCAACTGGCCCCGCAACGGCACGCCGACCCTGAGCAGGCCAAGCAGTGGCTGCGCGCCAACACCGATGCGGCCCACGCCGCAGGCGTGTTCGGGGTGCCCACCTTCGAGGTGAACGGCCTGCATTTCTGGGGCCTGGACAGCCTGCCCATGCTGCGCGCCTACCTAGAGGGCGACGCCTGGTTCGGCGCGCACTGGCAGGCCCTGGCCGATGTACCCAAGGGCCTGTAAGGTGGCACCACGTTTTTAGCATCAAAAACGGCTCTAAGCCTTATGTAGCAAGCGCAAGCAGCTATGGTTTTTGAGGTTGCAGTGGTGCCGCAAGAGCATCCACCAGGGCTTTACCAATTCCTTTGCCACAGTGCCTGTGCCGGAGTCCACACCAGGCGCAGGCCCAGCACGGTGTTGCCCTGCCCGGCAATGCGTTCGTGCCCGGCTTCCACGGCCAGCAGCCAATCGCGGGCCGGGCGCCAACCGGCCATGGCGCTGGTGCGGCGGGCCGGTTCGTTGGGCAGTAAGTTGGCCTCGGTGGCAACCGCGTAGGCCCCGGGGCCATTCACGTCGTTGCGCTGGCGCAGCCATTCCTGGCGCACGCCCAGCTCCCACTGGGCCGCAGGCTGCCACAGCAGCTCCAGCCAGCCGCCTTGCGTGTCGCCACGGTAGCGCGTGTCGCCACTGTTCGAATACAGCGCGCCGCGCTCGCGCCGCCACAGCGCGGCAGCACTGAGCTGCACGCCGCGCAGTGGGGTGTGCCAGGTGGCGCTGCCGCCCAGCAAGTCCACTTGGCCATCAAAGCAGGTGATGCCGCGCAGGCTGGCCTCACACGCCGGGGCGGTGTGGACGTGGCCGCTGGTGGTGCTTTGCACGTAGGCGCCGCGCCCCTGGGGGCGCAGGTGGCTGTAGAAAGCATCCACGCTGGCCTGCCCCCAGCGTGCGCCCAGGTGCAGCACGGGCGCCCAGTCGCTGCCGGTGCTGCCGGGAAAGCGCTGCGCTTTCCACATCCCCAGATCGACCACTTCCAGCCAGGCCAGCGCACCGCCGAGCTGGGGCCGCCAGGTGGCGTTGATGCCATCGTCGATCCAGTCGCCGTTGAACGTGGCGCGTTTGGCCAGGGGCATTTGTCCGTAGCGGTCCAGGTGCCCGGCGTTGCGCAGCACGGGGCCGATGGGCACGCGGTTGCGCCCGGCCCCCAGGCTCCAGGGTGAGTCTGCCGAGGGCTGGGCGTGCAGCCAGGCAGTTTCCACATGGCGCTGATCGCTGCCATGCCAGCCCATGGTGACGTTGGCCCCCAGCTGTGGCAGCAGCCGCACGCCCAGGCCGAGGGTGGCGTGCTCCAGGTGGCCACCGCGCAGGTCGTTGGGGGTGTCGCCCAGGCCCAGCGTGCCGCCCAGGCGGGGCGCGGGCACGCTGCTGTCGGCATCCCAGTGCGCGAGGGCGGCGCTGGCGTCCACGCGCACACCGGGCGCCTCGGGCAGGCCGCTGTGCGTGGTTTCGTGGGCATGGCTGCCCAGCGCGGTGCACAGCCCCAGGGCCAAAGCCCAGGCCAGGCGCCAGCGCGGCAGGTGCCGGGCACTACGGCTGAGACGGAGGCTGGGGCGATGCGGCGAACGGGTCGGCAAAGCGCGGGTTGGTGAGGAAGTCATGGTCGGTCAAGGTTGTGAGAAAGGCCACGATGTCGGCCTGCTCTTGGGCGTTGAGGTCGATGAGCGTGATGAAGTCGTTTTTCAGCGGGCTGGCGCGCCCGTCACCAGCGTGGGGGCCGCTGGTGATGTGGCGCCCGCCTGCGGCATAGAACGCCAGCACCTCGGGCAGCGTGGCGATGCTGCCGTCGTGCATGTAGGGGCCGGTGACCTCCACATTGCGCAGGCTGGGTGCGCGGAACATGCCCATGTCTTTGGCCAGGTGCGTCAGCTCGAACACGCCCCGGTTGGGCTCGGGGAAGGCCCCGGTGCCGCCGATGTTGTACAGCCCGGTGTTGTGGAACGGCGTCTCGACGATGCGGCTGCCTGCGTGGACGATCTGGTCGTTGAAATTGAAGCTGCTGTGGCAGTGAAAGCACTCGGCTTTCTCACCAAAAAACAGGTTCATGCCGCGCTCTTCCGAAGCGGTGAGCGTGGCTGTGCCGCGCAGGTAGCGGTCGTACTTGCTGTGGCCGGAGATCAGGCTGCGCTGGAAGGCCGCAATCGCCTGGATGACGTGGCTCCAGGTGATGGCGTCGCGCTGGCCGGGGTAGGCCTGGGCGAAGCGGCCGGGGTAGTCGGCATCCGCCGCGAGGCGGTTGAGGATGTCTTGCTTGTTGTCGTCGTTCACGCCCATTTCGATGGGGTCGGTGCCGAACAGCGGGGTTTCCATCTGCTTTTCCAGCGTCACCAGCGAGGGGTTGGCCCAGGTCAGCGTGGCGTGGTAGGCCACGTTGGCCAGGCCCTGGGCGTTGCGTGGGTGGGCTTCGCCGGTGGAGCCGACGGCGGTGGGCAGGCCGTCCGTGAAGGCTTTGGCTTGCAGATGGCAGCTGGCGCAGGCTTGGGTGCCATTGCCAGACAGGCGCCGGTCGTAGAACAGGAAGCGACCGAGTTCCACCTTTTCAGGCGTCATCGGGTTGCTCTCTGGGACTTTGGGTGTGGGGAAGAATGCGGGCAGGCTCCAGATCCAATCGGCCTGGCTGCGCGAGTCGTCGCTGATGGAGGTGCTGCCACCTCCACAGCTGGCCAGGGCCAAGGCCCCGGCCAGGCTGGCAGTCACGACCCAGGCCACCATCCGCACGGGCGAACGGGGCCGGGCCATCATTTCGCCTCAGCGCGCCACACGCTGGCGCCCGGCTGCTGGTGCAGCGACAGGCCGGTGTTCGCATCAATTTTCAGGGTCTGGAAAATGGCGGGGCACTCGGGGTCGGTGGCGCCCGACATGCAGCCCATGGCTCCGCCGCCGTCTTGGCTTACGTCAGAGCCTTGCCACAGCTGCGCCACATCCAGCACCACTTTCTGGCGTGCCGGGTCGAAGCTGGGGAACTCGACGTCTATGCGGTTGGGGCGGGCGCAGCTCACGGTTTCGCCCGTGACCGGGTTGCCGGTGCAGCCGGTGGAGCCGATGTGGACGAAGAAAGTCTTGCCTGCCGCCGCCGGGGCCGGGCGTGCCACACCGCCTTCGGGGTTGATTTCGATCTTGACGAACTTGCGCCCCGCTTGCCACGACCAGGCCATGGCTTGGATATCGAGCGGCTTGCCTGCGCTGGCGTGGTCGCTGTGGTTCAGGCGTGCGGGCACACCCACCGTCCACTGCAGGCCACGGTAGTTGCCCGCAGGCACGGTGCCTTGCACCAGAGAGTTCATGGCGGGGGTGCCCGCTTCGGCGCAGGTGCCGCTGGCGTCTTCCAGGTCGATCAGAGCCACGTCTTGGCTTTGCCAGTCGTTGGCGTCCAAGGTCAGGGGTACGGCTTGGCCTTGCGCGTTGATCAGCGCCACGTTGCTCACGTAAAAGCGCAGGTCACGCAGTTCGGCATTCACCTTGCCGCTGCCCACACCCGTGAGGCGGGTGCCGCATTGCACCGCTGTGGTGCCTGCCTGTGCCGTAAATTCAATGGCGATTTTCTGTGGCCCAGTGGGCTCTGGCGTGGGTGGGGTGCTGCTGCCAGAACCACCGCCACAGGCTGCCAGCAGCAGGGGGAGTAAGCCGGTGGCGACGGTGGCAGCGCGCAAGGGTGTACGCAGGGAGGAGGGAACAAAAAAAGTCATGGTGAACGTATTTCTTCGCAATAAAACGACGCCCAGGCCAGGGGCGGCCTGGCGCGTCAAGGCCTGTGCAGGGCGGGGCAAACCGCTCCTGCCAGTGGGGGTTTTAGGCAGAGAAATACGTTGGGGGCGGCGCGCGTGCGGGGCAGCTGCGCACCGTCCATGCCAAGCCAGGGGTGGGGGGGTGGCTGTCGGGGGGTGGCTGGCGCAGCCAGGCCGGGGGGGCAAAGCGCAGGTCGTCCCGCTCCAGGTCCAGGGGCAGGTCGGCCAGCACGCGGCACAGCGGGCAGTGCGAGGTGGCGGGGTTGTCGTCGCTGTCGCTGGGGGTGTCGGTAGCGGTGAAGTCTGCACTGGCGAGGCTGACCCAGCGCACACCCTGGTGGGTACAAACTTCCACCAGCGTGCTCTGTGGGCCTTGTGCCAGCACCGCCAGAGCCGCCAAAGCCGGGTGCAGCCACGCGAACACGCACACCGCCAGCAGCCAGGCAGTGAGGGTGCGTGTGGTGGCGCGAAACCAAGGCATGGCGGGGCGGCAGCTGCCTTAGTGCGCGTGGCCGTGCGGCTTGGGCTTGGCCATGGTGCTGTTGAGCGCCCGCACGGGGGCTTGCACGTTCACTTCGCTGCGTTGGCCCTGCGGGTCTTCAAACACCAGGGTCAGGGGGATGGTTTCGCCTGCGCTGACGGGCTTGGGCAAGTCCATCAGCATGATGTGGTAGCCCCCAGGTTTGAGTTCCACGGCCTTGCCCGCCGGGATGTCCAGGGCGGGGATGTGGCGCATTTTCATCACGTCGCCCTGCAAGGCCATTTCATGCACTTCCACCGTGGGGGTGAGGGGTGACGAGGCGGCCACCAAGCGGGTGTTTTGTGCCGACTCCAGGCGCATAAAGGCGCCCGTGGCTTTTTGCTGCACAACGGTGGCGCGCACCCAGGGGTCTTGCACGCTGACTTGCGCATGGGCCGCCAGGGCCAAGAAAGAGGCAGCCACCAAGGTAAGGGACGAGGCGAGTTTCACAGTGTTCTCCTGCTGAGAAAGTGGGAAAGAAAAAGACAAGGCGCCGCACGCGCGAAGATGCGCAACGGCCTGCCGTGCGCAAAGCCGAGCGCATCCAAGCGCCCTGGGTGTTGCGTGGCAGATGGGGGTATGAAAGTGCGGGGGTGCGCTGTTAGCCCAGCGTGGGCGGGCCGCGCGCAGGCAGCGGTGCGCCGTGGGTGGCGACGATGCGCACAGCCGAGCGCAGCGCGGGCGGCTGCGCTTCGGGCACGGGGCCGAGGGTGGGCAGCGCGATGGCTGCAGGAGGTGCCGAGGCGCCCAGGCACAGCAGGCACTCCAAGGTGGCGGGAGCGGCCAGGGGGGCCTCGTTGTCGTCCGTGGCCACCCACACCACTTTGGCACCGGCGCCGGTGGAGCACACGATCTCCATCGCCTGGGGCTGCACCAGTGGCGCCGCCACGGCCACACCCAGCGTCAACACGAGCCACGCCAAAACCAGGCGGGCCAGGGTGGACGAGGTGCGAAGGGCGTGCATGGGCGCGGATTATGTCCGAAGCTCCAGTGCGTTCGACGCTCGCCGCTGCAAGCGTGCCGCAAGGCCGCAGCGGTTGAATGGCGGTCATGCCCAACGCTTTCAATTTTTCCGCCTCCCCGTTCGACTGCCTCAGTCCCGAGGAGCAAGCTCTGGTGAAAAACAGTGTCGATATTGCCTACTACCCCGAGGGCGCCGTGGTGCTGGGGGTGGGCGATGCGCCGCAGCACCTGTTCGTCATCATCAAAGGCTACGTCACGCAGCACGAGGGCGACGAAGTGGTGGCCAGCTATGGCCCGGACGATTGTTTCGATGGCCGCGCCCTGGTGGCTGGGCGCAGCAGCAGCCGCTTTGTGGTGGCCGAGGAGCTGGTGGCCTACCAGCTGGCCCGCGCCAGTGTGCAAGAGCTGATTGCGCGCAATGCCAACTTTGGTGCCCTGCTGTTTGCCGACTTGGGTAACAAGCTCAGTGCCCTGGCGCAGCGCGCCGAGCAGCACGAGCTGCAGTCGCTGCTGATGGCGCGGGTCGATCAAGCCTACCTGCGGCCAGCGCACCGTGTGGATGCGGCCACCGATGTGGTCAGCGTGGCGCGCCTGTTCCAAGAGCAGCGCTGCACCAGCGTGCTGGTGACCGGGCTGGCGCAGGCGCAAGATGGTTTGGGCATTTTTACCGCCAACTCTTTGCAGCGCGCCATTTTGGATGGGCGGCCCCTGCACACCCTGACGGTGGGCGAGCTGGCCAGCCACCCGGTGGTCAGCGTGCGCGCCAGTGACACGATTGGCGACGCCATGGCGGTGCTGCTGCGCGCGCGCGTTCACCGCCTGATCGTGCGCAATGAAGACGGGGAAATTTTGGGCCTGCTGCGCGCGCTGGACTTGTTCAGCTTCGTGGCCAACCAGTCCCACCTGATTTCGGTGCAGATCGAACAGGCGCAGGATTTGAACGCGCTGGCGCAGGCCAGCGAACACATCACCCGCTTGGTGGGCGTGCTGTTTCGCGGCGGTACGCGCGTGGGGCTGATGGCGCAGTTGGTGCAGCAGCTCAACGCGCGCTTGTTCGAGCGTGCCTGGCACATGATTGCACCGCCCGAACTGGTAGCGCACAGCTGCCTGTTCGTCATGGGCAGCGAAGGGCGCGGTGAACAGTTGCTGAAAACCGACCAAGACAACGGCCTGGTGCTGCGCGATGGCTACGAACCGCCGCCTGATTTGCAAGACATTTGCACGCGCTTTTCACAGGCGCTGCAATCGTTTGGTTACCCCGAATGCCCGGGGGGCATCATGGTGTGCCACAGCGCGTGGCGCGCACCCGTGAGCGTCTGGAACGAGCGCGTGCGCGATTGGCTCTTGCGCCCCGAGGGCGACAGCCTGATGCACCTGGCAATTTTTCTCGATGCCCATGCCGTGGCGGGCGACGTGGCCCTGCTGGCGCAGGTGCGCCAGCGCATCGTGCAGCTGGCCAACGACAGCGATGCCTTGGTGGCCCGCTTTGCCCTGGCGATTGACGCCTTTGGCAGCCCGGCAGGCTGGTGGAACCGCCTGCTGGGGCTGGGTGAAGACGAGCCGGTGAACCTGAAAAAGGCGGGCATCTTCCCCATCGTGCATGGGGTGCGCAGCCTGGCGCTGGCACGGCGCATTCTGGCCACGGGCACGGGTGAGCGCATTGAAGCGCTGGTGGCCGATGGCACGCTGGACGCCAACCTGGGCCAGGAGCTGCTGCAAGGGCTGCACTTTTTGATGGGGCTGCGCCTGCAGGCCGGGCTGGCCGAGCTGCAGCTCAAGCGCGAGGTGACGGGCAACGTCAACCCGCAGCGCCTGAGCACTTTGGAGCGCGATTTGCTCAAAGATGCGCTCTCCGCCGTTAAACGCTTCAAAGCCTTTTTGCACCAGCGCTTGCGCCTGGACGTGGTATGAGCACGCCCGCCACCCCCTGGCTGCAGCAGCAGTGGCAAGCGCTGCAACGCTCATGGCAGCTGCACCGCCTGGCCGATGGGCAGTACCGTTTCTTGTTCGAGCCGCCACCTGCCAACGAGTGGGTGGCGCTGGACTGCGAAACCACCGGGCTGAACCCGCGCAGCGATGAAATCGTCTCGATCGGTGCGGTGCGCATCGTGGGCGATCGCATTCTCACCAGCGAGCGCCTGGAGCTGCTGGTGCGGCCACAAAAAGGCGTGCGCGCCGACAGCGTACGCATCCACCGCCTGCGCAGCAAAGACCTGGAAGATGGGCTGGAATGCCGCGAAGCCATGCACCGCTTGTTGCACTTCATTGGCAGCCGCCCGCTGGTGGGCTACTACCTGGAGTTTGATGTGGCCATGCTCAACCGCGCCCTGGCACCCTTGCTGGGCACCGGGCTGCCACAGCAGCAGGTGGAAATTTCCGGTATGTACTACGACTACAAGCTGGCACAAATCCAGCACCAGGCGCACTTGGGCAGCCCGCAAATCGACTTGCGCTTTGACACCTTGATGCAAGACCTGGGTTTGCCCCAGCGCGATGCACATGACGCGTTGAATGACGCAGTGATGGCCGCCCTGGCCTTCATCAAGCTGCGCCGCTTGTTGCACACCAAAGATGCAAAGAAATAAGCATAAAAAAGGCCGCTAGGGCTTACTGGGTAAGCGCTAGCAGCTCATTTTTTAGGAGCGGTTTGCCAGGTTATTGCTTGCGCGCTGCAATGGCTTTTTCAGCGCTTTGCACCAGGTCGGCACCGATGGCGGTTTTCCACTTGTCGTACACCGGGCGGGTGGCCTTGGCAAAGGCTTCACGCTCGGCGGGGGTGAGCTGCGTCACCGTCACGCCCAGGCCTTCGATCTGCTTGAGCAGGGGTTTGCCTTCTTCCACCACGCCTTTGCGAGCGATGGCAATTTGCTCTTTGCCCGCTTCAATGGCGGCTTGCTTGACGGCCTCGCGGTCGGCAGGCGTCCAGCTGTTCCAGATGTCTTTGTTCACCACAAAGATCAGGGGATCGTTCATGTAGCCCCAGGTGGTGACGTATTTTTGCGCCACGTTGTGCAGCTTGGCGGCGGTGAAGATGGACAGCGGGTTTTCCTGGCCATCGACGGCGCCGCTGGCAAAGGCGGGCTGGGCATCGGCCCAGCTCATTTGCGTGGGGTTGGCACCCAAGGCGGTGAAGGTGTCGAGGAACAGCGGCGAGCCGACCACGCGGATTTTCAGGCCCTTGAGGTCCGCCGGGCTCTTGATGGGCTTTTTCGAGTTGGAGATTTCGCGGTAGCCGTTCTCGCCCCAGGCCAGCGGTACCACGCCCGATTTTTCCAGCGTTTGGAAAATGCTCTTGCCCACCTCGCCTTGCGTGACCGCGTCCACAGCGGCGTAGTCAGGGAACAGGAAGGGCAGCGAGAACAGATTGAGCTGCTTGACCTGGGGTGACCAGTTGATGGTCGAGCCCACGGCCATGTCGATCACGCCCTGGCGCAGCGCCGAAAATTCACGCGTTTGGTCACCCTGGATGAGCGACACGCCGGGGTAGAGCTTGATGTTGATGCGCCCCTGGGTTTTTTCGCGCACCTTGTCGGCCCATAGTTCACCGCCTTTGCCCCAAGGAAAAGCCGGCCCCAGCACCAGCGACATACGGTATTCGCTCTTGTAGTTGGCTTGGGCCAGCACAGGGCTGCTGAAGGCCAGGCTGGCAGCTACGGCCACGGTACTGGCCAGGAAAGTGCGCAGTTTCATCGTCAAGTTCTCCTGTGAAAAAAAGGGAAGGTCGCAGCCAAGGGGCATGAAGTGCACAAGAAGCTATCAGTAGCCCAGGCGCTGGGGTAGCCACAACGCAATCGATGGCCACACCACCACAGCCAACATGGCCAAGCACATGGCCAGCACCAACCACAGCACCCAGCGGGTAGTGGCTTCCATGCGTACCTGGGCGATTTTGGCCGCCACCATCAGGTTCACGGCCATGGGCGGGGTGAATTGGCCAACGGCAATCGTCAGCACCAGCACCACGCCAAACCACACTACGTCCCACTGAAAGTGCTGCATCAGTGGCAGCACCAGCGGCACCACGATCAGCATGATGGAGATGCCATCCAAAAACATGCCCAGCACCAGCAGCAAGGTGATGAGCACGGCCAGCACACCACTTTCACTCAGCCCCGAGCTGACGATGGCACGGGTGATGGGGTCGATCACCCCCAAGGTGGAGAGCGAAAAGGCAAAAATGCCCGCCAGCGACACCACGATCAAAATCACCGCCGACAGCTCGCCCGCCTCGCGCAGGATGGGAAACAGGTCGCGCCAGCCGATGGTGCGGTGGATCACCATGCCCACAAACAAGCCGTAAAACACCGCCACTACAGCGGCTTCGGTGGGCGTGAACCAGCCCATGCGCATGCCGCCCAAAATTAGCACGGGCGCCGCCAGGCCCCAGGCTGCCTCGCGCAGGCTGCGCCAAAACGGCGGGCGTGGCAGGTGCGCCTCTAGCTGGCCCATGTGGTGGCGCCGTGCCAACCACACCGCAGGCACGATGAGTGCCAGTCCGGCCAGCATGCCGGGGAACATGCCCGCGGCAAACAGGGCGGGTACCGATGCGCCAGGCACCAACACCGAGTACACAATGAAAGCCACCGAGGGCGGAATCAAGATGTCGGTGGCTGCCGCTGCTGCTACCACGCTGGCAGAAAAAGCGCTGGGGTAGCCCGCACGTGCCATGGCGGCAATCATCACCCCACCCACCGCTGCTGCCGTGGCTGGCCCCGAGCCAGAAATGCCGCCCATGAACATGGCGACGGCAATGGCCACCAGAGGCAACATGCCGGGGCCGCGCCCGACCATGGCCACGGCAAAGTTCACCAGGCGCAGGGCCACGCCCGAGCGGTCAAAAATCGAGCCCACCAGCACAAACATGGGAATGGCCAGCAAGGGGTATTTGCCCAGGCCCGCATAAAAGTTTTGCGGCACCGCCAGCAGACCCCACCACTGGGTTTCGCCATTGGCCAGGGCAATGGCTGCCACGCCTGCCAAACCTAGCGCTGCGCCAATGGGTACACCCAGCAGCATCAGCACCACAAACGCCACCAGCAGCAGCGTGGCGATCATGGCCTTGGCTCCTGGGCGTCGGCGATCGCCGCCGCTTCGCTGGCGTTCAGATAGTCGGCATCACTTTGGCGCGTGCGCTGGCGCCACAAGCCCACGGCACGCAACGCGATGGCTATGGCGCACACGGGCAACCAAATGGAATACCACCACTGCGGCACGCCAATGCCGGGGGAGGTTTCCTCGAAGCGGTAGTCGTCCCACACCACGCGCACGCTCAGTACAGCGATCACGGTGAAGAGCAGTGCCACCAGGGCGGCACCTAACTGCGCCAGGCGCCGCCGCCGTGCCACGCTGCCGCTGGCGTAGAAAAATTCGATGCGAATGTGGGCGTCGCGTGCCACGGCACTGGCACCGCCGACCAGGGCGAGCACGATCATCAAGAAAACGGAAATTTCCTCCGTCCAGGCAAACGAAGCATCCGTGAAATAACGCACCAATACGTTGGCAAACGTGATCAACGCCAGCAGCGCCATGGCGGCGGCGGTGAGCCAATCTTCAGGCAGGGTGCGCGCAGTAGGCGCTGGGAGGGGTTGGGATGATCCGCCGGAGGGGGGAGAAGACATGGTGCAGTGCGGAGCAAAGGCAAACAGCCCGCGATGATACGACCCCCACAGCCGCGTCTGGGGTGATGTATCCGTAGGATGCATATCTTTGAAAAAAACCTGCATAGGTGCGGGGGCAGGCGGATAATCGCGCCATGGAAACCAAGTGGCTAGAAGATTTTGTGAGCCTGGCAGAAACGCGCAGTTTCAGCCGCTCGGCGCAGTTGCGCCATGTCACGCAGCCTGCTTTTTCGCGCCGTATCCAGGCGCTGGAAGCTTGGGCGGGGACCGATTTGGTCGATCGCAGCTCCTACCCTACCCGTTTAACCCCAGCGGGCAAAACGCTGTACGACCAGGCGCTGGAGATGTTGCAAGGCCTGCACAACACCCGTGCCATGCTGCGTGCGCACACCAGCTCGGGCAAAGACGTGGTGGTGTTTGCCGTGCCGCATACCTTGGCGTTTACGTTCTTTCCCAATTGGGTGTCGGACGTGCAAGGGAGCTTCGGCCCCTTCAAAAGCCGATTGATTGCACTGAACGTTCACGATGCGGTCATGCGTTTGGTGGAGGGTGGCTGCGACTTCCTCATCACTTACCACCACCCATCGCAGCCGATTGAGTTGGATTTGGAGCGTTACGATATGGTGAGTTTGGGCCAAGAGGCCTTGATTCCCTATGCCAAGCCAGACGCTGATGGTCAGCCGATGTACCGTTTGCCTGGACAGGCCAACGATCCCTTGCCTTACCTGGGCTATGCCTCTGGGGCCTATTTGGGTGGGCTGACCGATCTGATTTTGAAGCAGTCTGGCACCGCCTTGCATTTGGATCGCGTCTATGAAACCGACATGGCCGAAGGCTTGAAGGCCATGGCCTTGGAGGGGCATGGCGTAGCCTTTTTACCTTCCAGCGCGGTACGCAAGGAGCTTGCTGCAGGCAAACTGGTGCCTGCAGCCTTGCCGTCTCAGGGCCTGGAGATCGTCATGGATGTGCGCGCTTACCGTGAAAAACCCTCGGGTAAAGAACCTGCGCAGGGCACTGGCCAGGCGCTGTGGGACTTTTTGCTTGAGCATGGTGCGTCTTACCTAGGGTAAATATGGATATTCGCGTGTTGCATTGAGTTGCAAACCAATCGGCATTGGCGCTGACTGTGGCCCTGCTCTACAGTCGCCCCCTTTGCTTGGGTGGGGTATTGGTTATCTGGCCAGCTTGCCCAGGAAATACCCTACAGATAAAGTTCAGTTTTCGAGCTATACCTGTCATGTGGGGCGGCAGGGGTGCCATGGACTACCCGTCCTGTGGTGCTTGTCCCCCAACCTTTCGCTTTACCCTCAAGGAGTTGTTTTATGAAAAAGCATTTACTCGCTCTGGCCGTGACATTGGCGGCCACAGGCTCGGTTTGGGCACAGGCCAGCGACACGCTAGCCAAGATCAAATCTAGCGGCACCGTCACCTTGGGTGTACGCGAGTCTTCTGGCCTGGGCTATACCCTGGGCAATGGCAAGTACGTCGGCTTTCATACCGAAATGGGTGAGCGTGTGCTGGCGGACATCCAAAAGCAACTCGGCTTGGCTAAGCTGGACATCAAGTACCAGCCGGTGACTTCGCAAAACCGCATTCCGCTGGTGACCAACGGCACGGTGGACATCGAGTGCGGCTCTACCACCAACAACACTGCACGCCAAAAGGAAGTGGCGTTCGCCGTGACCACTTACGTGGAAGAAGTACGCATTGCGGTGAATGCCAAGTCCGGGATTACGGGCATCAAAGACCTGAACGGCAAGACGATTGTGACCACCACCGGAACCACGTCGGTGCAAACGTTGCGTAAAAACAAGCGTGCCGAAGGCCTGAGCTTCAAGGAGGTCATGGGCAAAGACCATGCCGACAGCTTCCTGATGCTGGAAACCGGTCGCGCAGATGCCTTCATCATGGATGGCTCCATCTTGGCGGCCAACATTTCCAAATCGAAAAACCCGGCAGATTTCAAAATTGTGGGCGAAGTTCTCAGCGTGGAGCCCATCGCCTGCATGTTGCGCAAAGATGACCCCGCCTTCAAGAAGGCCGTGGATGACTCCATCAAGCGCCAAATTGCCGATGGCAGCCTGGCCAAGCTGTACGACAAATGGTTCATGCAGCCGGTACCCCCGACCAATGTGAAGGTTGGTCTGCCTTTGTCTGATGCCACCAAGGAAGCTTGGGCTAATCCGAACGACAAGCCGATGGAGGCGTACGAAGTCAAGTAACCCCTTGGCCATGCTTGCGCCCCTTTGGCCCGTGCGGTTGAAGGGGCTTTTTTTGTTGTCGCAGCCCACACGCCCAGTGTGTGGTGTGCTGCTGGCATGAATCCAAAGGGAGAACGATATGAGTTGGGATTGGCAGGTGTTTTGCCAAGACACCATTAGCCAGGAGGTGGGGCAAAGCTGCTTTGGTCAAGGCGGCGACATCACCTATCTGGATTGGCTGCTGTCCGCCTGGGGCTGGACGATTTCGGTCTCGCTGCTGTCGCTGGTGATTGCGCTGGTCGTAGGGGCTGTCGTTGGCACGCTGCGTACCTTGCCCCACAGCCCATGGACGGTGCGCCTGGGCAATGCGTGGGTGGAATTTTTTCGCAACATCCCGCTGCTGGTACACATTTTCCTGTGGTACCACGTGCTGCCAGCCATGATTCCGGCACTCAAGAGCCTGCCGGGCTTTGTCCTGGTGGTGTGTGCCCTGGGGTTTTTTACTTCCGCGCGCATTGCCGAGCAGGTGCGCTCGGGTATTCAGGCGCTGCCGCGCGGCCAGCGCTACGCGGGCATGGCCATGGGTTTCACCACTTGGCAAACCTATCGCTATGTGCTGCTGCCCATGGCGCTGCGCATCATCATTCCGCCGCTGACCAGCGAAACCATGAACATTTTCAAAAACTCCTCCGTGGCCTTCGCCGTCTCGGTGGCCGAGCTGACGATGTTCGCCATGCAGGCGCAGGAGGAAACGGCGCGCGGTGTGGAGGTTTATTTGGCCGTGACGGGGCTGTACGTGGTGTCAGCGTTTGCCATCAACCGCATCATGGCCTTCATTGAAAAGCGTGCGCGCGTGCCCGGCTTGGTTGCCGCCGGTGGGGGAGGGCATTGACATGGTCAGCTTGAACATTGATTGGTCTTTCTTCACCTCCGAGCTGTTCACGCAGTTCGTGCTCAAGGGGCTGATTTTCAGCGTGGTACTCACCCTCGTGGCCACTTTGGGCGGTGTGGTGTTTGGTACTTTGCTGGCACTGATGCGTTTGTCGGGCAAGAAGTGGCTGGTGCTGCCAGCCACCATCTACGTCAACGGCATGCGCTCCATTCCGCTGGTGATGGTGATTTTGTGGTTCTTCTTGCTGGTGCCGTTGGTGATAGGTCGCCCGATTGGTGCGGAGACCTCGGCCGTGGTCACCTTCATTGCCTTTGAGGCGGCGTATTTCAGCGAAATCATGCGCGCGGGCATCCAGTCGATTCCACGTGGTCAGGTCTTTGCGGGCCAGGCTTTGGGCATGACCTATGGCCAAAACATGAAGCTGGTGATCTTGCCCCAGGCTTTTCGCAACATGCTGCCGGTGTTGCTGACGCAAACCATCATCTTGTTCCAAGACACCTCGCTGGTGTATGCGATTGGTGCCTACGACATGCTCAAGGGCTTTGAGATTGCAGGCAAGAACTTTGGCCGCCCCATTGAGGCCTATCTGGCAGCGGCGGCCATGTACTTCCTGATTTGCTACAGCCTGTCCTGGTCGGTGAAACGCTTGCACCAGAAGATCGCCATCATCCGCTGAAGCGGCGCTACAGCACGCAAGGAATATTGAAATGATTCAACTGAAAAACGTCTCCAAGTGGTACGGCAGCTTTCAAGTGCTGAATGACTGCTCCACCAGTATCCAAAAAGGCGAAGTGGTGGTGGTGTGCGGGCCTTCGGGCTCGGGCAAGTCCACCCTCATCAAAACCATCAACGCGCTGGAGCCCATCCAGCAGGGGGAAATTTGGGTGGATGGCACGCCAGTGCACGACCCCAAAACCAATTTGCCCAAGCTGCGCAGCCACGTGGGCATGGTGTTTCAGCACTTTGAACTGTTTCCGCATTTGTCGGTGACGGAGAACCTGACCATTGCCCAGGTCAAGGTGCTGGGGCGCAACCCCAGCGACGCTAAAACGCGCGGCCTGAAAATGCTCGAACGCGTGGGCCTGCTGGCGCACAAGGACAAATTCCCGGGCCAGCTCTCGGGCGGTCAGCAGCAGCGTGTGGCGATTGCGCGCGCGCTGTCGATGGATCCCATCGTCATGCTGTTTGACGAACCCACATCGGCGCTGGACCCCGAAATGGTCGGTGAGGTACTCGATGTGATGGTGGGCTTGGCCAACGAGGGCATGACCATGATGTGTGTGACGCACGAAATGGGCTTTGCCAAGCGCGTGAGCAACCGGGTGATCTTCATGGATGTGGGCGGAAAAATCCTCGAAGACTGTACCAAGGACGAGTTCTTTGGCCACCCGGATGCACGCCAGCCGCGCACCAAAGACTTCCTGGCGAAAATCCTGCAGCACTGAGCATGTCTGCCAGTCACGTTGCGGTGCCAGCTACGCAGCTGGCCGCTGCCGAACCTGCTGCCTGGCCCGTGGCACCGAGCTGGCAGGCCCTGGTGGAGGGGTTTTTTACCAGTCCCCAGGGCCAGGGTTTACTGGCTTTTTTGCGCCAACGCCTGGCCGCTGGGGCTACCGTGTATCCGCCCCAGCCGCTGCGTGCGTTGCAGCTCACCCCGGCCGAGCAAGTGCGCGTGGTCATCTTGGGGCAAGACCCCTACCATGGCCCGGGGCAAGCTGAAGGGCTGGCGTTCTCGGTGCCTGCGGGCATTCCTGTGCCGCCCTCGTTGCGCAACATTTACAAAGAGTTGGAGCGTGACCTGGGCGTGCCGCCCCCAGCTTTTCCCTCACCTGGCGGCAGTTTGGTGAAATGGGCGACCCATGGCGTGTTGCTGCTCAATACCTGCTTGACGGTAGAGCAGGGCCAGCCCGCCAGCCATGCAGGTCGCGGCTGGGAGCTGCTGACCGACAGCATCATTGCCCACGTCGCTCAGGGCAGCCGTCCGGTGGTGTTCATGCTGTGGGGCAGCCACGCACAATCCAAACGCGTGTTGATTCCCGCCGACCGGGGGCACCTGGTGCTGTGTGCCAACCACCCCTCGCCGCTTTCGGCGCTGCGCCCGCCCCGGCCTTTCATTGGCTGTGGTCATTTTGGCCAGGCACGCGCGTTTCGTTTGCAACACGCCACATCCAGCGGTGAGGACAAACCCTGAAGTCCCCACCCAGGACGCGGTGAACTTGATATGTGTCATGTGCCCGACTTGTTTGGGCTTTACCCTGTGCGTCTTTTTTTGACTGTAGGGGTTGCCAATGGATGCGTCCTTTGTCTGGGATGACAACTTCGTCACCCATGTGCCCGCCGTGGATGAGCAGCACCATGGTCTGGTTGATTTGTTCAACGAACTTAGCAACGCCCTGTTTGCCCAGACGCACGACCGCGAAGCCGTCCTGGCCGATATCTATGGCCGTTTGCTGGCCTATGCCGAGTACCACTTCACCGACGAAGAAGAGCTGATGGCGCAGCACCGCCTGGACCCACGCTATGTGGACAACCACCGCGCCATGCACCAGCAGTTCATTCAGCAGGTGACGTTGCTGTGGTCGCAGCGTGCCACCATGACCGACCCAGGCACCACCTTGGTGGGCTTTCTCACTTCCTGGCTGGGCTTGCATATTTTGGGCATCGATCAGTCGATGGCGCGCCAGATCAGCTCCGTGCGCCAGGGCCTCACCCCCGAAGCCGCGTTTGCACGCGAGCGTGATATCCACGACAACGGCACCCAGGCCCTAGTGAAAATGATTGGGCGGCTGTACACCGTGCTGTCCACGCAAAACGCCCAACTCGCCTTGGCCAACCAAAGCCTGGAAGAGCGCGTGGCCCAGCGCACGCATGAGCTGGAAACGGCCAACGCCCGTTTGCGCACCCTCTCGCGCACTGACGCGCTGCTGGGCATTGCCAATCGGGCTTACTTCAACGAACGCCTGGAGCAGGCCTGCGGTTTGGCGCGGCGCCAAAACCGCCCGGTGGGGCTGGTGATGATCGATGTGGACTATTTCAAGCGCTACAACGACCACTACGGCCATTTGCAAGGCGATGCGTGTCTGCAGGCTGTGGCCCGTGCTGTGCAGGGTTGCCTGCGCCGCAGCTCGGATTTACTCGCGCGCTACGGTGGTGAAGAGCTGGTGGTGGTGCTGCCAGACACCGATCTGGCTGGGGCGCTGGATGTGGCCCAGCGCATGGTGCAAGCCGTGCGCGATGTGCAACTGGCACACGCGGCCTCGGCTGTGGCCGAGCACGTCACCATCAGCGCTGGGGTGTGCAGCCAGGTGCCTGTGCCGCGCCAAGAGGGCGCCAGTCCGTCTGCGGCACTGATCGCCTGCGCCGATGCCGCCCTCTACCAAGCCAAAGACCAAGGGCGCAACCGCGTTGTGGCAGGCTCGCCCCTGCCCTAACGCGCGTGGGCCGCGTGGGCTGGCAACGCGTTCAGCCCACGGGCTTGTAAAACACTTCCACTGTGCCCTTGAGGGTGAGCAGCAGCGGGCGGCCTTTGCGATCCAGGGTCTTGCCCGCAGGCACCTTGATCCAGCCCTCGCTCACGCAGTACTCCTCCACGTCAAAGCGCTCGCGGCCATTGAAACGGATGCCAATGTCGGCCTGCTGCTGCAGCACCGCCAGAGCGTGGTGCGTGCTGCGTGGATCGACGGACAGGCGGTCGGGCAAGGGCAAAAGGGCGGAATCGGTCACAAGCATCCTTCACAAAAAACAGGGAAAACCACCGGGCTTGGCACCAGCGCCAAGCGCCCGCAGGACAGGCGGGCGATTTTCGTGCAAACGCACCCCCCGCAGCGCTTGCGCGACAATCGCGCGCTTTCTTTTCCCCTACCAGGGCCACGGCTGGCCCTGTGGCCCGCATGACCACCGCTGCCCCACCGTCCTCGCTTTCATCCTCGCCTTCGTCCGCACCCACGCCCCGCACGTTCACGCTGAGCGACTTTGATTTCGCCTTGCCTGAGGAGCTGATTGCCCAGCACCCTGCGCCCCAGCGCAGCAGTGCGCGCCTGCTCGATGGCCGGGGCGCAGTCGCTCACGATCGCGTGTTCCACGAACTGCCCACGCTGTTGCAGCCGGGTGACCTGCTGGTGTTCAATGACACGCGCGTGCTGCAAGCGCGCCTGTTTGGTGAGAAAGCCAGCGGCGGCAAGCTGGAGCTACTGATTGAGCGTGTGCTGCCCGCCACCACCGAAGGCGGCACCCATGAAGTGGTGGCACACATGAAGGTGAGCAAAAAACCCCTGCCTGGTGCCACCTTGTTCATGGCCGGGGGGCGACGCCACGGCGGTTTTGATGCCACCTTGCTGGGCCGCTGGCCCGATGCCCAGGGGCCACTGTTTCGCCTGGCCTTGCACGGGCCCCAGGGCGAAACCCCCTGGGAGCTGATGGAGCGCCACGGCCACCTGCCGCTGCCGCCCTACATTGCGCGCCAGCAGCAAGGCAGCCACGACCCCGATGCCGCGCACGACCGCGAACGCTACCAAACCGTGTTCGCCCGCCACCCCGGTGCTGTGGCCGCCCCCACGGCGGCACTGCACTTTGACCAAGCCGTGCTGGCCGCCCTGGCCGAGCGCGGCGTGCAGCAAGCCAGCGTGACGTTGCACGTGGGTGCAGGCACCTTTCAGCCAGTGAAAACCGAGAACCTGGCTGAACACCAAATGCACAGCGAGTGGTACGCCATTCCTGCCGAAACCCTGGCCGCCTTGGAGCGCTGCCGCCAGCGTGGCGGGCGCGTGGTGGCGGTGGGCACCACCACCGTGCGCACGCTGGAATCGTGGGCGCGCAGCGGCCACAGCACGGGCGATACGCGCATCTTCATCACCCCTGGTTTCAATTTTCAGGTGGTCGATATGTTGGTGACCAACTTTCACCTGCCCAAAAGCACCTTGATGATGCTGGTGAGTGCCCTGGCGGGTTACGAGCACGTGATGGCGCTGTACCGCCACGCCATCGACCAGAAGTACCGCTTTTTCAGCTATGGCGACGCCATGCTGCTGCAGCGTGCCACGCCCCGTTCAGGTCGTTAAATAGTGGTCAAATTGGCCTCTGGGCCTTACTGGGCAAGCGCGAGCAGCTCCTGAAAAAGGAGCAATCAGCGCAGCAGCGGGCCACCTGAGCCTGCAGCCGGGGGCAGCTTGAAGCCTGCCACCACCTGTGCCAGCTCGTGCGCTTGCTGCTGCAGCGATTGCGCGGCGGCCGTGGCCTGCTCCACCAGCGCGGCGTTTTGCTGGGTGCTTTGGTCCATTTGCGTCACGGCGGTGCCCACTTCGGCAATGCCGGTGCTTTGCTCCTGGCTGGCGCTGCTGATTTCACTGACGATGCTGGCTACGCGGCGGATGCTTTGCTCCACCTGCTCCATGGTGGTGCCTGCGCCTTGCACCAGGTGGCTGCCTGCATCCACCTGCCGCACCGATTCGTCAATCAGTCCCTTGATTTCTTTGGCGGCGGTGGCGCTGCGCTGGGCCAATTGGCGCACTTCTGCCGCCACCACGGCAAAGCCCCGGCCTTGTTCGCCCGCCCGCGCCGCCTCGACGGCCGCATTCAGCGCCAGGATGTTGGTCTGGAAAGCAATGCCATCGATCACCTGGATGATGTCCACAATCTTGCGCGACGAGGCATGAATGCCCCCCATGGTGCTCACCACTTGCTGCACCACCGCACCGCCCTCGCTCGCCACCTGCGAGGCACTGTGCGCCAGCTCGTTGGCCTGGCGTGCGTGGGCTGCGTTTTGCTGCACCGTGGCGGTGAGCTGCTCCATGGCGGCGGCGGTTTCTTCCAGCGAACTGGCCTGCTGCTCGGTGCGGCTGGAGAGGTCTTGGTTGCCCGAGGCAATCTCGCCCGTGGCCAGGCGCACCGACTCGGCCGACTCGCGAATGCGCAGCAGCACGGCGGCAATCTTCTCGGTAAAGCTGTTGAAGGCGTGGCCAATGTCGGACAGCTCATCGCGCCCATGCACTTGCAGGCGGCGCGTCAAATCGCCCTCGCCCGAGGCAATGTCTTGCAGCGCGTTGCGCACCGTCACCAGCGGGGCGAGCATGCGCCGCACCGTCATCCCCATCACCAGCGCTGCCACCACAATGCACGCCAGGGTGCTCAGGGCAGCCACCTGGCCCAGGCGGGTGAGCGAAGACAAGGCATCGGCACGCTCTGCCGCCACCACCAACATCCAGGGCGTGCCCTGCACCTTGGCTGCGTAGAGTAAGTGGTCTTTGCCTTCCACAGGCACTACGGTGTGGCCCTGGCTTTGCGCCAGGCGGGCGAGCTGCTGGGCGTTGAGTGCGGGATCGAGTTGCTGCGCAGGTTTGAGCAGCAGCGCCTGATTGGCATGGGCCAGAATGTTCGATTGCCCATCGAGCAAAAAGGCAAAACTTTGCGCCGTGGGTTGAATGCTCTTGACCTTGTTGACCACGCTGTCCAGATGCACATCGGCACCCACCACCGCTTGCAGCTGCCCGCCTGAGAGCACTGGTTCAATGAAGCTGATGGTCAGCTTGCCCGTCGTGGCATCCACGTAAGCGGGCGTGAGGGTGGCCTTGCCCTCTTGTTTGCCCTGCTGGAACCAGGGCCGATCCACCCCGCTGTAGCCCTCAGGCAAGGGATGGGGGAAGACGCTGCGGTTGTCAGCGAAGACGAAATAAGCATCGTCAAAACCACCGGCCTGCTTGGCCGCCAGCAGGGCGGGAAGGGGGTCGGCCAGTGGCACGGCAGCCTTGATGGAGCCTGCGATGCGCTGGTTGGTTTGCGCCCAATCGCTCAATTCGTTGGCGTACAAGCGGGTCATGCCGCCAATGCGCTCGTCCAGCATCTCCATGACGTTGCCGCGCACCACCACAAAAGCCACCCCCGACAGCACCGCCAGTGCCAGGGTCACCACCAAGACGCTGACTGCCGTCAGCCGCGCCCGCAAAGTTTGCAACATGGTTGGCTCACTTCCCAGTGAGCGAATCAGGATGCGAATTTTGAGCGCGTTTGCCCACACTGCCACGCACAATTTCAGCCCCCTAGGGAAAGCCCGTAGGGCAAGCGCGTATCCTTGCGCGGCTAACCTCTACTTATGAACACACTCACCCTTTTTCTCCCCTGCGCCGCTGGCGTGGAAGGCTATTTGGCCGATGAAGTCCACGCCCTCACCGGCTTGGTAGGGCACGACCTGCTCACCAGCCGTGGCGGCGTGCTGCTACGCGCCTCCTGGCGCGACGCCCTGCGTTTGAACCTGCACAGCCGCTTGGCCCAGCGTGTGCTGGTGCAGCTCAATGAACGCCCCTACCACAACGAACAAGACCTCTACGCCCTGGCCAGCGACGTGGCCTGGGAAATTTGGTTCACGCCGCGCCAGAGCTTCAAAGTAGAGGTCACCGCGCAGCACAGCCCATTGCAAAGCCTGAACTTCGCGGCGCTGCGCGTGAAAGACGCTGTGGCCGACCGTTTCCGTGCCAAAACCGGTGTGCGCCCCGACGTGCAAACCCGCTGGCCTGACGTGCGCATTCATCTGCACCTGACCAGCGACCACGCCCAGCTCTACATCGACACCTCGGGCGAGCCGCTGTTCAAGCGCGGCTGGCGTGAAGACAAGGGCGATGCCCCGCTCAAGGAAACCCTGGCCGCCGCCATGCTTGCCGCCACGGGCTGGGACCCCCATGCCGAGGAGCCACTGCCGCTGTACGACCCGTGCTGCGGCAGTGCCACGGTGGTGATTGAGGCCGCGCAAATGGCCTGCCGCATTGCCCCAGGCAGCCAGCGGCGCTTTGCTTTTGAAAAGCTCTTGCCCTACCAGGCGCATGTCTGGTCTGCTATCAAAGAAGAAGCTGCTAGCGCAGTCTGCAAGCCGGTAGCAGCCATTTTTGGTAGTGATATTTCGCACCGCATGGTGGACTTTGGCCAGCGCAATGCCGAGCGCGCAGGCGTGGCCCACGCCGTGCAACTGCGTGGTGGCGACGCCCTGCAGCGCATGCCGCCCTGCCCGCAGCCGGGAGTCATCTTGCTCAACCCCCCCTATGGCGAGCGCATTGCTGCGGCTGGCAGCTTTGGCCGCAACGCGCGCGAGCGCATGGGGCAGGTGCAGATGCGCGGGCGCGAACTGGCGCAAACCGAAGACGGCGGCGACTTCTTTCAGCAACTGGCCGCGCACTGGAAGCGCCACTACAGCGGCTGGCAGGCCTGGATGCTGACCCCCGACCTGGAACTGCCCGGCAAGATGCGCTTGAAAGCCTCCCGCCGCGTGCCGCTGTGGAATGGCCCCATCGAATGCCGCCTGCTGCGCTTTGACCTGGTGGCAGGCTCGGCGCGCCGCCCACGCGCAGGTGCCGCTGAGGGCGATAGGCCTGCTGACACCCCCGCCCCTGGAGTTGCCGATGGCGCATGAAGCGCACACCCTGCGCTGGCTGCCTGAGCAAGCGGCGCGCGCCGTGGTGCTCGACAGCAACATCGTGCTCGACCTGCTGGTGTTCACCGAGCCGCGCGTGGTGCCACTGCGCCAGCTCTTGGCCCAGCAGCGCCTGCATTGGGTGGCCACCCAGGCCATGCGCGACGAGCTGGCTTGCGTGCTGCGCTACCCGCACCTGGCCGCGCGATTGCACGCCGGTGGCCAGCAGGCCGAGCAAGTGCTCGCGCAGTTCGACGCCCAAGCCAGCCTGCACCCCGCCCCTGAGCGCGCGCCCTACGTCTGCAAAGACCCGGACGACCAAAAATTCATCGACCTGGCCGCTGCCCATGCCGCCGTGCTTTTGTCCAAAGACAAAGCCGTGCTGTGTATGCGCAAGCGGCTAGAGCGGCTGCACGCCACCGCCGTTGCCGCCATCGTGCTCGACAGCCCTTTGCCTTGAGAGGAATTGCCCATGACCGACCCCACCCCCTCCACCCCTGCCACCGAGCCCGCGCTGGGCGTTGATGAACTCAACGAACTCGATGAGCTGTTGCAGCAGCTGCAAACGCACAGCGATGAAGTTCCCGAATGGGAGTTTTGCGACGGCTTTCTGGCAGCGCTGGCCTGCAGCCGCCGCCCCATCCCTGCAGCTGAATTTTTGCCCCTGCTGATGGGCGCCGATATGCCGCTGGCGCTGGCCCCCGGACAAGCGCTGCCCTTGGTCGCGCCGTTTGAGAGCCTGGCGCAGCAAGAACGCTTTTTGCAGCTGTGGCAGCGCCGCTTTGACGAAGTGAGCGCGGAATTGAGCAACCCGGTAGAGGCGCTGGACGACGCCGACTGCTACCAACCCGAAGCCATGGACATGGCTGGCGCCATTGCCGCCCAGCCCGAGGCCGAGCGCCCCGATGTGCAGGACGAGGACGTGCCCGCACTGGCCCAGGTATGGGCCATGGGCTTTATGTACGCCACCACATGCTGGCCCGAAGAATGGCTGCCCCCGCGCGACAAAGAGCAGGCCGAGTGGCTGCAAGAAGCGCTGGATTGCATCATCGCCCTCACCGACTATGACGAGCACGCCCCCGCCTTCAACCTCTACGACGAAGCAGGCCCGGCCAGCGTCAGCCAAGAGCGCGTGGACGCGCTGGGCGAAGCCATCTGGGCCGTGTACGACCTGCACCAACTCTGGCACAGCCTCGGCCCGCGCCAAGAGCCCGTGCAGCGCGCCGATACCCCCGGGCGCAACGACCCGTGCAGCTGCGGCAGCGGCAAAAAATTCAAAAAATGCTGCGGCGCGTAATCCAGCAAGGTAAGCGGCGGCTGGAAGCCGCCCGCTTGAGCGCCGGGTTAGCACCAATGCCGCCGATCGGTAGCCCCTCACTTTGCAAGCATATGTGCAACATTGCGTACATAAAAAGGAGTGCCCATCATGAATGCCATTACATACACTGCTGCCCGGGCTAACCTGGCCCACACGATGGATCGGGTCTGTAGCGACCACCAGCCGATGATTATTACCCGCAATGGACAACAGTCGGTAGTCATGCTGTCACTGGAAGACTACCAAGCGCTGAAAGAAACTGCTTATTTGCTTCGTGTGCCTAAAAATGCAAAACGACTTCTTGAAGCCGTGGTGAGTTTGGAAAATGGCCAAGGCAAGGAGCAGATCCTGAAGGATGGAAGTTTAGGGGGAAACAATCATTGTGTGACTTATAGTCCGTAGACGAAAAATCCACAGTCCTTATGATTTTGTCGTGATTAATACTTCCTCCGCCTTGCTTGTTAATTTTGGTGATGCCCTACGAAATTGGCGTAGATCTAGAAACTTGTCTCAAGAAGAACTGGGGCAGCTAACGGGCTTAGACCGTACCTACATATCGGGTCTAGAGAGGGGAAAGCGTAATCCTACTCTCAAAGTCATTGTCCACATTGCTGTGTGTTTAGGGATAACAGCCTCCGTCCTTCTGGATGGACTTGAGGAGATGGCTCATGACAAAAATAACTAAACTTGCGACCCGTAGCCACGCCAAAGCTTCTGAACGTTATATCGACGTGCTGTTCAAGTTTGATGATGGCTCTAAGTTAGAGACTTCAGTGCCTATTGAATACAGACGCACAGGTACAGACGTCCCTGACGACGAGGTTGACAGCTATTTGGAGAGTGTTAGGGCCGAAGTCGATCCTAGTAAATGGATCTCATGGAAAGCAGAGCAGACGAAGTTCTGGGCTGATAAACCAGGTGCTATTGTTACAAAGTCTTTTTTTGACGTTTTGGCGAGTGAATTCAAATGGTCTTGCGCTACTTGCAGGTTACCAAGCAACCCCAACTTCGCGCGCAGAATACAGGATCTCAAAGAGTTCGGTTACACACTCGCCACTAATATAAGCCGCCCTTGTCCTACCTGTTCTAAGAATACAACCCAATTGATACTGCTGCCTGTCAGGCGAGGTGGTTTAACTGGCTATGAGACATGGACTCCAGCGTTGCGGGCCAAAATCATCTCATTGTTGGGTGCGTTTGATGCTTTTGAGGCCAAGGTTACGCGCAAAGAGGGGTTGCTGCCGGATCATAAGTTCCCTGAAATTCGGTGGGATGCAGAAACAAGAAGGGAAACTTTAGAGCACCTCACCGACGCAGAAATTCAAGGTGATTTTCAGTTGCTTTCCAACCAGCGGAACCAACAAAAAAGAGAGGTGTGCAGAGCCTGTTTTCAAACGGGCATTCGGGGCACTATTTACGGTATTGACTTCTTTTACGACGGCGAGTCAACTTGGGATCCATCAATACCCAAGCAAGGAAAGGCTGCAGAACAAGGCTGTGTTGGGTGTGGTTGGTATGACATTAACACTTGGCGATCTGAGTTGTTGAAAAAAATTAGCTGATTCTATTCGTCCCAAAGTGATAAGTTCACGGGCTCTAGTGGAGCGGTTTTCACATTCGTTGCCTCTAACTGTGTACTAAACCTTCCTCTCGTTTGTTTGCGTGAAATCAACTCTATTTCTTCATCAGACCAAGTTGATGAAATGGATTTAAGAATCTCCTCAAGGCGGGAGTTCATTGACAATCCGCGCTCTTGCTTCCTTCTGAGGATGCCTTTGCAGCCGACCGGTGTTATATAGAGTTTTTCATCGGCAGTCACATCAATAACTGATTGGATGTCCCCATCTATCGGGTCATTTGGCGAAGATGTCCCGTTTAGGAAAAACTTTTCATTCACTTGGATTAGCTCTTTGCCAAGGAACCAAAGCCCGGAGAGTCCTGATCTCGTCCCGTTTAAATATTCGGGTATATGTTGAAAGATCGGTTCGGCTTTACCAATAAGACTGTCTGCAATTCGTTGGCCAAGCCATTTGACTACAGGTACAGCCCAAGAATTTCCAACCGCTTGATACCGCGATGTAGTCTTGGCGCCTGGTAGGTCTGTATAGTTGTCAGGGAACCCCATCAAACGTTCGCATTCAAGAGGGGTGAGCCTTCTCAGACGACCATTTTGGGATACAAAAAGTGACCCATTGTAGGCCGCAGCGTTACCGTTCCACTTTGTGCCGTAGGCGGAATAAATGCAATCAGTGTAAGAGCGGAAAACCTCAACGGAGTTTTGGCCAACGTTAAATTGCAAAGCCCTATTATGCGTAGGAAGAGATTGCTTTGGTTGCCCGTACTCAAAAAGCACATCTTCTGGGTTGAAGTCTTTCCCTCCTGCAATGACGTAGAGCCTTTTGCGTTGTTGTGGAAGCCCAAAAAACTTAGCGTCAATGATTCTCCAAGCGATATTTCTTGTTGGACCACGAACTAGACCCGAGTGCGGCCACTTATCATGGATTTGAATTTCATCATCAAATCCCGCAAGATAAGCAAGGAAGCACCCGAAGGCGTTCGTCTTGTCGCGTAGGACACCTTCAACGTTTTCCCAAAAGACAATGGTTCTACTCTTTTTTTCTGAGAGGCGAACTTCATCGTTGGCATTGATGATGTCAACAAACTTTAAAGTTAGGTTGCCTCGATCGTCGTTGAGTCCTTTCTTCCAGCCAGCTAGAGAAAATGCCTGACAGGGTGTTCCTCCGCATATCAGATCAGGAGAGGCAATCTCGCGACGAGCGAGTTTGCCTGGCAATTCGCACATATCGCCTAAATTTGGGGTATCAGGGTATTTTGTACTGAGTAATTTTGAAGGAAACGCTGAAATTTCAGAGAACCAATTGAAACTAAACCCAAGGTCACTCCATGCCACAGAGGCTGCTTCAATGCCTGAACAAATGCTTCCGACCGTTATGTTACTCATAGTCTTCATTATAGGGCGTTTGAAATTACCCCACCAGCCCCCGTTTTCTGTGCGCGCGGGGGCTTTTTTATGTGGCGGGCGGAGCCTGCAGCAGCACCCGCAACTGCCCCAGCGCATACGCCACGGCCTGCGCGCGCACGGCGGCGCGTGGGCCGCTGAAATGCTGGCAGGCGCTGTGGCACTGCCCAGGCAAGGCCCAGCCAAACCACACCAGGCCCACCGGTTTGTCTGCCGTGCCGCCGCCTGGCCCGGCCACGCCGGTGATCGACAGCGCCACCTGCGCCGCACTGTGCGCTACCAGCCCCTGCGCCATGGCGCGCGCCACGGGCTCGCTGACGGCGCCGTGCTGCGCAATCAATGCCTCTTCCACGCCCAGCAGCTCATGTTTTGCCAGGTTGGAATAGCTCACCACACCGCGCTCAAACCACTCGCTAGAACCGGCCAGCGAGGTACACGCTGCGGCCACCAGGCCGCCGGTGCAGCTCTCGGCGGTGGCCAGCATCCAACCGCGCTCTAGCAGCAGTGCTGAAATATGAGCCAAATCGGCCTCTAGCCCTTGCTGGGTAAGCGCGGGCAGCTCCTGAAAAAAGAGCGCGCTCATACGAAATGCCTCCACAGGGCGATCACCAAGAGGGTGCAAAACGCGGCCACCAGGTCGTCGAACATGATGCCCCAGCCACCGCGCCAGCCTAAGCCTTTGAACAGCTCATCGGCCCAGGCCACGGGGCCGGGTTTGACGGCGTCGAAAAAGCGAAACAGCGCAAACGCCACCACCTGGCCCCAAAACCCCATGGGCATGGCCAGCCACAGCACCAGCCAGAAGGCCAGAATTTCGTCCCACACAATGCAGCCGGGGTCGGCCACGCCCAGGTGGCGCGCGGTGATGGTGCAGGCCCACCAGCCCAGCCCCAGCCCCGCCAGCAGCACCACGCCAATGCCCGCAGGCAGCAGCCAGTGCTGCAGCAAAAAAAACGTCAGCCACGCCCACAGCGTGCCCACTGTGCCCGGTGCCGTGGGTGACAGGCCACTGCCAAAGCCCAGCGCCACCAAATGGGCCGGGTGCGCGAGCAAAAAGGTGCGGTTCGGGTGCGGGGCAAAGCTGGGCATGAATGGGATAAATACTATGAAATCGATAGCTGCTTGCGCTTGCTAGGAAAGGCTGAGAGGCGTTTTTTATGCTTAACGCCGCTCTTGCACGCGCAGCTCTTTGGCGTAGCGGATGGTGTGTTGCGCCTCCAGGCGCACGCTGGCCCCGGCGGCCAGGGGCAGCGTCCAGGCCAGGGTGCCTTGGTCGCCGTTCCAGGCGGTGTCGCTGGGTTCGGGCTGGTAGCGCGAGGTGGTGGTGATTTGGCTGTTCAGCGGCACGGGCACGGCATCGAGCACCTGCAAGGTGATGGGCTGCTGGTGCCGGTTGTCGATGCGGTAGCTGCGTTGCACGGTGCGCTCGGTGGTGCCCTGCATCAGCCCGCTGTAGCCCGTGTGTTCGCGCACGGGTTCGGCGCTGACGCGCACGCGCTCATCGCGCCCAAAAGACAGGCCCTGGCGCGCGAGCTGCTCGCTGTCGAGCTGGCCCTGGCCGACCAGGGCGCCGTCGCGGTACAGCGCCACGTTGGCGCTGGGCCAAATGCCTGCGGGCAGGGGCCACTGCGCCACCAGGTAGGCGGCTTCTTCCTGCGCGGGCACCACGCGCGTCAGCAGCTGGGCCTCCAGCAGGTGCTGCTCCAGGGTGAGGGTCAGGCGCGCGCCGCCCGAGGGCAGGTCAACACGCTGGGGCAGTTGAAAGCGGGTGGTGTAGGTGCTGTCGAGTACGGCAGGCTCGAAGCTGGGCGCGCTGGCGTCGTCGCTGCGGGCCTCGAACAACGCGGCCTTGGGGGCGGCTGCCAGCCGGGCCATGGCGGGGGCTGCGGGGGCCGGGGCGGGTGGCACAGCGGGCGCAAGGTCTAGCCGCCATGGGCGCGGCAGGGCGCTGCTGCTGGAGCGGCTGGGCTGGCCGGTAGAGAGCACCAGGGGCACGCTCTGCCAGTCTTCCCCGCTGGCTTGCGCCACCAGGGCCAGGCGCTCTAGGCGCACTTGTGCGCGGCTGCTGTCCAGATGGGCGCGGTAGCTGGGCGACCAGCTGGGGCCGCGCACCTGGTAGCTCAGGTGCAGCTCGGCGTCGCGCTCGCTGGCCAGGGTGACGCTGACGCGCGCCACTTTCGCTTGCGGCCCGGCCAGGCGTTCGCGCTCGGTGCTGAGGGCTTTGAGCGCCAGCTCGGCCAGCTCCAGGCGGCGTTGGGCCTGGTGCTGGCGCTGCAGGTTGTCGTGCGCGCTGCGGCGCAGGGCTTCGGCGGTGTCGGCAATCTGGCCGCTGGCAGCGGGGCGCTGGGCGCGGCTGTCTGCGGGCAGGCCTGCGGTGTTTTTCAGGTAGCTGTGTGCCAGCTCCAGCGCTTGCAGTTCGGCGCGGGCGCTGGCCACTTGGTCTTGGGCAGCGCGCCAGCGCGCTTCATCGGCACTGGCGCAGGCCGGGGCCAGGGCGCGCTCTAGCACCTGTACGCTGCTTTCGCCCACGCGCACCGGGGCCTCGGCGCGCACTTGCACGCTGGCCGGGTCCAGCCCCGGGGCCAGGCAATCGAAGGTCACGCTGCGGCTGCCCGCAGGCACGCGCAGGCTGCGCTCTACCGTGGCGCTGCCAGGGTAGAGCGTGACTTGGGTGATGTGCGAGCCTGTGGTGGCAGTACCGGAGGCCGCGGGGGCGCTGTGCGCCGCCCAGGTGGCACAGGCCACAGAGGCTGCCAGTACCACAGAGCGGACGGGGCGGGCGGTGGTGGGCGCCACAGTGCGGGGCGCAAACAAAGCGGGCATGGCAAAACTCCTGGGGCGCAGAAGTGCTGACTGTAGCGCGCACGCCCTGCCGGGCGCTGGCTGCAGGGCCAGCGCAGCGCGTTTAGGAGACGATGTAGGCCGCCGCGCCCGTGGCCAGTAGCTGGCCGTTGGCACCGAGAAACTCCATGCGTGTGCTGGCCACGCGCGAGCCTAGGCGCAGCACCTGGGCGCGCAGCTGGAAGTCGATGTTGCCAATGGCTGGGCGCAGGTAGTCCACGCGCAGGTCGATGGTGCCCAGCTTGCCAAAGCGCAGCAGGCGCTGCTCGGGCACCTCATCCATGTGGCGCGCGCCGATGGCGCACATCACCGCCAGGCCCCCCATGGCATCGAGCCCGGCGCTGATCACGCCGCCGTGCATACGGTGGTGGGCGTAGTGGCCAATCAGCTCCGGGCGCATGGGAATGTGGGCAGCGGCGCTGTCGGGGGTTAGCGCGTCAATTTTGAGTCCCAGCACCTGGTTGAAGACGATTTTTTCTTCAAAAATGCTTTTCACGCCTGCGATGAACTCGGGCTCGAAGACGACCGGGGCGCTGGGCTGGGCGGTGTGTTTGGGCATGGGCGGGCGGGGCTTTACAGCTGGCTGAAATCGGGGCGGCGCTTTTCCATGAAAGCACCGAAGGCCTCGCGTGCGGCAGGCTCTTGCAGCATCTGCGCGAACACCTTGGCTTCTTCGCTGATGGTGTCGAGCACGCGCTGGTGCTGGGGCTGCTTCATCAGCCGCTTGGTGGCAATGAGCGAGGCCAGTGGCTTGGCCGCCAGCTTGCGGGCCTGGGCCTGGGCCACGCTGTTGCATTCGGTGGGTGGCACCACGCGGTTCACCAGGCCCACTTCCAGCGCCGCTTCGGCCAAGAAGGGCTCGCCCAGCAGCAGCGCTTCGGCGGCGCGGTGGTAGCCCATGGTTTGCGCCAGCAGCAGGCTCGATCCTGCTTCGGGGCACAGGCCGAGGTTCACAAAGGGCAGGGCAAAGGCGGCGTTGTCTCCGGCGTACACCAGGTCGCAGTGCAGCAGCATGGTGGTGCCAATGCCCACGGCGGGGCCACACACGGCGGCCACCAGCGGCTTGGGAAAGCTGGCCAGCGCACGCAGGAAGCGGAACACGGGCGCCTCTTCGTTGCGGGGCGGGTGGTTGAGGAAGTCGCCAATGTCGTTGCCCGCGCTGAACACGGTGGCGTCGCCTTGCAGCAGCACCACGCGCGTGGCCGCGTCGGCCGCAGCGTCGGTCAGCGCCTGGGCCAGTTGGCTGTACATCGCCTGGGTGAAGGCGTTTTTCTTGTCCACGCGGTGGAAGGTGAGGGTGCATACACCCGCTTCGTGGTGGATGAGGATGTCGGAAGTAGAGCTCATGGGCAAAGAGTGTGGCATGAAAAAAGCACAGGCCCGCCCACGGCGGGCGGGCCTGCAAAGCGAGGTGCACGTGCGCTGAAATTACACGCGCTCAAAAATCCCGGCAGCGCCCTGGCCCATGCCCACGCACATGGTGACCATGCCGTACTTGAGCTGCTTGCGGCGCAGCGCATGCACCACGGTGGCCGAGCGAATGGCGCCAGTGGCGCCCAGCGGGTGGCCCAGGGCAATGGCGCCGCCCATGGGGTTGACGCGGGCAGGGTCCAAGCCCAGTGTGTTGAGCACCGCCAGCGACTGCGCGGCAAAGGCTTCGTTGAGTTCAAACCAGTCGATGTCGTCTTGTTTGAGGCCCGCATAGCGCAGCGCTGCCGGAATGGCCTCGATCGGGCCAATGCCCATGATGCTGGGCGGCACGCCCCGGCTGGCGTAGCTGACAAAGCGCGCCAGCGGCGTGAGGCCAAAGCGCTTCACGGCGGCTTCGCTGGCCACAATCAAGGCGCCTGCGCCATCGCTGGTTTGCGAGCTGTTGCCTGCCGTGACGCTGCCACGCGCGGCAAACACCGTGCGCAGTTTGGCCAGACCTTCCAGGCTGGTGTCGGGGCGCGCGCCTTCGTCCAGGCTCACGGTGCGCGTGCGGCTGGTGGTTTGGCCGCTGGCCAGGTCAAAACCCCGGTCGGTGACTTCGATGGGGGTGATCTCGTCGGCAAATTCACCGGCTTGCTGCGCGGCAATGGCGCGGCGGTGCGATTCCACGGCAAAAGCGTCTTGCGCTTCGCGGCTGACTTTCCACTGCTGGGCCACTTTCTCGGCCGTGAGGCCCATGCCGTAGGCAATGCCCACATCGCTGTCGGGCGCGAAGATGCTGGGCGAGAGGCTGGGGCTGTTGCCCATCATGGGCACCATGCTCATGCTCTCCACACCGGCGGCAATCATCACGTCGGCTTCGCCCACACGGATGCGGTCGGCGGCCATGGCCACCGCCGACAGGCCCGAGGCGCAAAAGCGGTTCACGGTAATGCCGCCCACGCTGGTGGGCAGGCCAGCGAGCACGGCGCCAATGCGCGCCACGTTCAGGCCCTGCTGGGCTTCGGGAATGGCGCAGCCAGCAATCACGTCTTCCACGGCAGCGGGGTCCAGGCCGGGGGCTTGCGCCATGACGGCGCGAATGGTGGTGGCCAGCAGGTCGTCGGGGCGGTAGTTGCGCAAAAAGCCCTTGTGCGAGCGCCCGATGGGCGTGCGTGTGGCGGCAACGATGTAGGCGTCTTGTACTTGTTTCATGGTCAATGGTCTCCGTGCCGCTTTAGTTGCGCACCGGCTTGCCGGTGTTGAGCATGCCCAGAATGCGCTCGTGCGTTTTGGGGTGGGCAATCAGGTGGCAAAACGCCTCGCGTTCGAGCTTGAGCAGGTAGGTTTCATCCACCAGCGTGCCTGCATCCACGTCGCCGCCTGTCACCACATGGGCAATGAGGGTGGCAATGTGCTGGTCGAACTCGCTGATGAAGCCGCCGCCTTGCATGTTCACCAGCGAACCCAGGATGGTGGCCTTGCCACTGCGCCCTGCCACCGGGAAGGGGCGGCGCAGCGGGGCGCGCCAGCCGCTGGCGGCCATGGCTTTGACCTCGCTGAGGGCAACAAACAGCACCTCGTCCTTGTGCGGCACGACGATGTCAGAGTCCAGCAGGTAACCCAGCTTGCGCGACTCCAGAGCGCTCATGCCCACCTTGGCCATGGCGGCAGCGGTGAAGCCGTCGGTCAGGAAGGGCAGCAGGTCTTTGCCGGTGCTCTTGCTGGCGGCCTCGGCAGCGCGGCGCGCCACGTAGGTCAGGCCGCCCGCACCTGGCACCAGGCCCACGCCCACTTCCACCAGGCCCATATAGCTTTCCATGTGCGCCACGCGCCGCGCCGAATACACCGCCAGCTCGCAGCCGCCGCCCAGCGCCATGCCGTGGATGGCCGAGATGACGGGCACCTGCGCATAGCGAATGCGCAGCATCAGGTTTTGCAGCTCTTGCTCGATGCTCTCGATGGCGTCTGGCCCGCCCACCGCAAACGCGGGCATGGTGGCTTCCAGATCAGCGCCCACGCTGAACGGTGCATCGCCCGACCAGATCACCAGGCCTTGGAAGTCGTTCTCGGCGGTTTCCACGGCTTCCAGCAAGCCCTCCATCACCTCGGGGCTGATGGCGTGCATTTTGTTTTTGATGCTGGCGATCAAGACCTCGCCGTCCAGCGTCCAGGTGCGCAGCGCCTTCGATTCAAACAGCGTGGTACCCGCCGTCTTCCAGTCGGGCAGGCTGGCCTCGCCCAGCAGTTTTTCTGGGAACGGCTGGCGCTCGTACACCGGCAGCACGCGCCGGGGCACAAACTTGCCTTGCGACGGGCTCCAGGAACCCTCTGCGGTGTGTACGCCACCGGCCTGGGCCACCGGGCCTTCAAACACCCACTGGGGCAGCGGCGCGCTGCACAGGGCTTTGCCCGCGTCAATGTCTTCTTGCACCATCTTGGCTACTTCCAGCCAACCGGCTTCTTGCCACAGCTCGAAGGGGCCTTGCTGCATACCAAAGCCCCAGCGCATGGCCTGGTCCACGTCACGCGCCGATTCGGCAATCGTCTCCAGGTGGATGGCGGCGTAGTGAAAGCTGTTGCGCAAAATGGCCCACAGGAACTGCCCCGGTGCGCCTTCGGCAGCGCGCAGCAGCTTCAGGCGCTCGGCAGCGGGTTTTTTCAACATGCGCGCGTACACGTCGTCGGCCTTTTCGCCGCCGGGCACGTAGCTGGCGCTTGGCAGGTCAAAGCGCAGGACGTCGCGGCCCGCTTTTTTGTAGAAACCGGCCTTGGTTTTTTGCCCCAGGTGGCCCAGCTCGATGAGCTTGTGTACCACCGGCGGCGTGCCAAAGCTGGCGTAGAACGGGTCGGTGTCCAGGCTCAGGGTGTCTTGCAGGGTTTTGATGACGTGGGCCATGGTGTCGATCCCCACCACGTCGGCGGTGCGGAAGGTGCCCGAGCTGGCGCGCCCGAGCTTCTTGCCCGTGAGGTCATCGACCACGTTGTAGTTCAGGCCAAAGTGCTCGGCCTCTTTCATGGTGGACAACATGCCCGCAATGCCAATGCGGTTGGCAATGAAGTTGGGCGTGTCTTTGGCGCGCACCACGCCCTTGCCCAGCCCGCTGGTGACGAAGGCTTCGAGCTGATCGAGCACCAGCGGCTGCGTGCTGGGCGTGGCAATCAGCTCCACCAGCGGCATGTAGCGCGGCGGGTTGAAAAAGTGGATGCCGCAAAAGCGCGGCTTCAGTGCATCGGGCAGCACTTCAGACAGCTTGGTAATCGACAGCCCCGAGGTGTTGCTGGCCACGATGGCGTGTTTGGCCACGAAGGGGGCAATTTTTGTGTAGAGGTCCAGCTTCCAGTCCATGCGCTCGGCAATGGCCTCGATCACCAGATCGCACTCTTTGAGCAGCTTGAGGTGCTCTTCGTAGTTGGCGGCCTGGATCAGCTCGGCGTCTTCGGCCACGCCCAGCGGCGAGGGCTTGAGCTTTTTCAAGTTGGCGATGGCGCGCGTGACGATGGCGTTTTTCTCGCCCTCTTTGGCAGGCAGGTCAAACAGTACCACTGGCACCTGCACATTGACGAGGTGGGCGGCAATTTGCGCGCCCATCACGCCTGCGCCGAGCACGGCGACTTTTTTCACGTTGAATCGGGTCATGTGAGTCTTTCTTGTCTTTCCTGGTTATTCCACGCGGCTCCACACCTGGGTGCGGTAGAACGGGCCGAGGTAGCCCCGGATTTGCAGCTTGGCGCCGCCGTCCAGCGGCGTCATGCGCAGGGTGTAGGTTTTGCCGTTCTCGGGGTCGAGAATGCTGCCGCCTTCCCACAGGTCTTTGCCCTCGGCTTTTTGCGCGCCCCGGATGATCTCCATGCCCAGCTTGGGCTGGCCTTTGCGGTCATCGGTACACAGATCGCAGATGGGCTGGGCGGCGGGCATGAGCGACTTTTCCACCACGCCGCTGAGCACGCCGGGCGCGCTTTCACGGATGCGAATCTGCGCGCGGGGCTTGCCAGATTCGTCGTCCACGCTTTGCCACAGGCCCACGGGGCTGGCCTGGGCTAACACAGGGGCGGTAAATGCTATGAATAAAGTAGCTGTTAGCGCTTGGTACGTCTTCATTTCAGTGTCTTTTTGATGGTGAAGCAAGGCGTAGCAAGCGCTACGCGCTATCAAAATTGCAATTGCCTAGGGGCCTGGGTGCGTGGTGGACGGGCTCAGGCCAGTGCGGCGTCGGTGTCCATCAGCACTTTGCTGCCTGCGCGGGCGGTGCGCATCAGCGTTTGCACCTCGGGGAACAGCTTGGCGAAGTAAAAACGCGCCGTTTGCAGCTTGGCGGTGTAGAAGGGGTCGGTGCTGCCTGCGGCAATTTTGCGCAGCGCCACTTGGGCCATGCGCGCAAACAGGTAGCCAAACACCAGGTGCCCGGCCACGCGCAGGTAGTCCACCGCTGCGGCGCCCACTTCGTCGGGGTTTTGCAGGCCTTTGAAGCCGATTTCGGTGGTGAACTTGGTCATCTGATCGCCCAGCACGGCAATCGGGTTGATGAACTCGGCCATCTTCTCGTTCACGCCTTCTTCTGCCACCAACTGGCCAATGAGCTTGCCGAATTTTTTCAGCGTGGCGCCCTGGTTGCCCAGCACCTTGCGCCCCAGCAAATCCAGCGACTGGATGGTGTTGGTGCCCTCGTAGATCATGTTGATGCGGTTGTCGCGCACGTACTGTTCCATGCCCCACTCTTTGATGAAGCCGTGGCCGCCAAACACCTGCATACAGGCATTGGTGGCGATGTGGCCGTTGTCGGTCACAAAGGCTTTGACGATGGGCGTGAGCAGCGCCACCAGCTCTTCGCTTTCCGCGCGCACTTTCTCGTCGGGGTGGCTGTGCGCGGTGTCCAGCAGCAGCGTGCAATAAATTTGCAGCGCGCGCGCACCTTCGGCGTAGGCCTTGGCAGTGAGCAGCATCTTGCGCACGTCGGGGTGCACGATGATGGGGTCGGCGTCTTTGTCTTTGGCCTTGGTGCCACTGAGCGAGCGCATTTGAATGCGGTCTTTGGCGTAGGCCAGGGCGTTTTGGAAGGCCACTTCCGTCAGGCCCAGCGACTGGTTGCCCACGCCCAGGCGGGCGGCGTTCATCATCACGAACATGGCTGCCAGGCCCTTGTGCGGCTGGCCGACCAGGGAGCCGGTGGCTCCGTCCAGCGCGATCTGCGCGGTGGCGTTGCCGTGGATGCCCATCTTGTGCTCCAGGCCCGTGCAGTAGATCGGGTTGCGCTCACCCAGGCTGCCGTCGGCCTTGACGTTGAACTTGGGCACCACGAACAGGCTGATGCCTTTGCTGCCCTTGGGCGCATCGGGCAGGCGTGCCAGCACCAGGTGGACGATGTTTTCGGCCACATCGTGCTCACCGGCGCTGATGAAAATTTTGTTGCCGGTGATTTTGTAGGTGCCGTCGGCCTGGGGCTCGGCCTTGGTGCGCAGCAGGCCCAGGTCGGTGCCGCAGTGCGGCTCGGTCAGGCACATGGTGCCCGTCCATTGGCCGTTCACCAGCTTGGGCAGGTAGGTTTTTTTCTGTTCCTCGGTGCCGTGCGCCACCAGCGCCTCGTAGGCACCGTGCGACAGGCCGGGGTACATCGTCCAGGCCTGGTTGGCGCTGTTGAGCATTTCGTACAGGCACTGGTTGACGGTGTGCGGCAGGCCCTGGCCGCCAAACTCTGGCGCGCACGACAGCGCAGGCCAGCCGCCTTCTACATACTGCGCATAGGCTTCTTTGAAACCCTTGGGCGTGGTCACGCTGTGCGTGGCGTTGTCGTAGTGGCAGCCCTCGGCATCGCCGCTGCGGTTCAGTGGAAAGGCCACTTCGGCGGCGAACTTGCCCGCTTCCTCCAGTACGGCGTTGATGGTGTCGGCGTCGGTGTCGGCGTGCGCGGGCATGGCTTGGAAGGCCTCGGCCACGTGGAACACTTCGTGCAGCACGAATTGCATGTCACGCAAAGGGGGGGTGTAGCTGGGCATGGGCGAACTCCTTGGATCGAATGGGTAGGGGTGAGGGAGCGAAACGGCTGAAAAACAAAAGAGGTCACGGCGCAGGGCACAAGGCTCAGGCCGCAGCGTCGAGCTGTGCGCCCGCGCGGCGCAAGATGTGGTCAAAGCTGGCCAGGGCGCGCTCGATGGAGCCTTCTCTGCGCAAAAAGCGCGCCTCGTAGTGCAGCGCCAGGATGAGGCCGTGGATTTCAAACAGCATCTGGTCGGGGTCGGCCTGGGCGTGCAACTGGCCCATTTCCTGGCATTGCATGATGGCGCGGCGCATGGCGGCCAGCCATTCGCGCACCGAGTCGGCCAGGGCGTCGCGCACGGGGCCGGGTTGCTCGTCGAACTCGATGGCGCCGCTGATGTAGATGCAGCCCGAGTCGATTTCCACCGAGGAGCGCTTCATCCAATAAGCAAACATGGCGCGCAGGCGCGGCAGGCCGCGCGGCTCGTCCAGCGCGGGGTAGAACACCTCTTGCTCAAAGCGCTGGTGGTACTCGCGCACCACGGAAATTTGCAGCTCTTCGCGCGAGCCAAAGTGGGCAAACACGCCCGACTTGCTCATGCCGGTAACTTCGGCCAGCGCCCCAATCGACAGGCCTTCGAGCCCAATGTGCGTAGCCAGGCCCAGGGCGGCGTCAATGATGGCGGCTTTGGTTTGCTGGCCTTTTTGCAAGGTGCGCCCGGAGGCCTGGCGCCGGGTGGGGGCGCTGGTGTGGGCGGTGCGAGGCGAGCGGGTGGCAGACATGGTGGTAGCAGGTGGTAGCAAATAAAACGAACGTGCGTTCTATTTTGCGGCAAAACCTGCCGCCCAGACAGCCCCCTAGGGTAAATACGGGGAGGCTTGCACCCCATTGGCATGGCATTTTTGCTCCTTTTATAGGAGCTGCTTGCGCTGATGGGGCGTGGCTTTCAGCCTTTTTTGGCTTGAAAAACAGGCAAAAAAAAGCCTGTACCGGGCAGGTACAGGCGCAAGGAGCAAATACACGAAGGAAAAGGGCGGTTTTGCAGGCTCAAAAACCGCCCTGAGCCGCACCAGACAAGCGCAAGCAGCTATGCTTTTTGCAAGCTGCCCGAACCTGCCTGGCGGCGGGCAGAGCTTACTTTTTCACCAGCGGGCAGCTGGAGCTTTCCAGGGGTTTGAAGGCGATTTGCGCCGGAATGGTGCTCACCGTCTTGTAGTAATCCCACGGGGCTTTGGACTCGGCGGGCTTTTTCACTTCAAACAGGTACATGTCGTGGATCACACGGCCATCGTCGCGGATGCTGGCGTTGCGCATCACCGGGTCTTTGATGGGCAGCTCGCGCATCTTCTTGGCCACCACTTTCCAGTCGTCGGTCTTGGCCGTGGCCACGGTGCGCAGGTAGTGCAGCGTGCTGGAGTACACGCCTGCCTGCACCATGGTGGGTTTGTAGCCTTTGTGCAGCTTTTCAAAGCGTGTGGACAGCGCGCGCGTTTGGTCGTCCATGTCCCAGTAGAAGCCTTCCGAGAACATCAGGCCTTGCGCCTGGCGCAGGCCCAGGGAGTGCACGTCGGTCAGGAACATCAGCAGCGAGGCCACTTTTTGCTTGCCGCCCACGCCAAATTCGCGTGCCGCCTTGATGGCGTTGACGGTGTCTTGCGCGCCGTTGGCCAGGCCAATCACCTGGGCGCCCGAGTTCTTCGCCTGCAAGATGAAGGAGGAGAAGTCGCTGGCGTTGAGCGGGTGGCGCACATTGCCCAGCACCTGGCCGCCGTAGGCCTTGACGACGTCGCCGGCGTCTTTTTCCAGCGAGTGGCCAAAGGCGTAGTCCACCGTCAGGAAGTACCAGGTTTTGTCACCCCCGCGCGTCAGCGCCGCCGCTGCGCCCGAGGCCGAGGAGTAGGTGTCAAACATCCAGTGGAAGCCGTTTTCCGCGCAGTCTTCGTTGGTCAGGCGCGTGGTGGCCGGGCCGCTGTACATGGCGATGCCGCCTTTTTCCTTGATCAGCTTTTGCACGGCCAGGGCGCCAGCGGAGTTGGTCAAGTCCACCATGGCATCGACCTTGTCGCGGTCGAGCCACTCGCGGGCGCGCGAGGCGGCAATGTCGGCCTTGTTTTGGTGGTCGGCGCTCACCACTTCAATCTTCATGCCTTTGCATTCGTTTTGCAGGCAGTCTTCCACGGCCATTTTGGCCGCTACCACCGAGCCTGCACCGCCCATGCCGGAGTAGGGGCCTGCCATGTCGGTGAGCACGCCGATTTTGACCACGCCATCAGAAATTTGTGCTTGTGCAGCGGTGCTTGCGCACACGGCCAGTACGGCCTAGGCCAGAGGATGCCGAAGCTTTGTCATGAATGTCTCCTGTCGTAGTGAAAATGCACAGCGCCGGCAAGATATGCACGGCGCGTGCTTTCACTGTAACGGGCATTTCCCATCTTAGATAGGCGGAAAACTTGCAAATGGACTATGCAAATTTGCACTACGCACAGCGCAGGCCGTGCTGCGCGATGGGGTTGCCAGGGTTTACACCAGGCGTGCCAGGCTGGCTTGCAGCTCGTCGGTGGGGCGTTGGCGAAAGCCCGAGCGCACAAAGCGCTGCAGGCGCCCGACGGTGAAATCCACCAGCACGCGCGCACCGATCTGGGCGTCCACCGTGGGGGTGCCCGAGCCGTGCGCCAGCGCCGCGCCGCGCAGGCATTGGCGCAGGGTGGATTCGATGCGTTCAAAAAACTGGTTCATGCGCGCTTGCAGGCGTTCGTGCTCCAGCACCAGGGCGTCGCCCACCATGACGCGCACCATGCCGGGGTTTTTCTCGCCAAATTGCAGCAGCAGCGCCACCACGCGCACCGCCTGCTGGGCGCCTTCGGGGTTGCCTTGCTGGGGGTCGAGCGGATCGCGGTCCACAATTTGCTGCGCCAGCGTGAACACCGACTGTTCGATGAACTCGATCAGCCCCTCGAACATTTGTGCCTTGCTGGCAAAGTGGCGGTACAGCGCAGCTTCGCTCACCTCCAGCTGGCGCGCCAGGGCGGCGGTGGTGATGCGTTCGGCCCCCGGTTTTTCCAGCATGGCCGCCAGGGTTTGCAGAATTTGCTCGCGCCGCTCGCCGGGTTTGGGGCGCTTGCGTGTGGGCTCGGGGGGGGCAGGGATGTCGGGGAAAAGCTCAGACATAGGTAGTGTGCAAGGGTGACGGGGCATTCTCGCACAGCGTTTTTTCGCCCCGTGGCCTGAGCGCTGACGCGACACTAGGGGTGCGCGTGGGGTGTGTCCGTGGGTGCTGCCGCGTGGCCACAGGCATGGCAAAAGCGGGCGAAGGCGCTCTTGCGTGTGCTGCAGTGGCCGCAGCGGTCAAACAGGCCAATGCCGCAGTGCGGGCAGTAGTCGATCTGGTCGTTCTTGAGGTCCACCGGGCGCTCGCAGCCTGGGCACACGCTCTTGGCCAGGCGCGCCAGGGCCACGTCGTAGCTCAGCTCTTTGCGCCGCTCCTGGTCGGGTAGCTGCTCGGCCTGCTTTTGCCGCTCCAGGTAGCGGTTGAGTGCCACGATGGCGTAGCGCCCCACCAGCACCGTCACGCCAATGCCGACGATGTAGCGCACATAGCCGCCGTAGCTGGGCAGGTAGGGCACCAGTTCTACGAAGAAGGCGAACAGCGCAAAGAAGATGAAGCCCCAGACGAAAGGCCAGTAGGTGCCCTGGCGTTTTTTCACAAACAGCCAGCCCGCCAGCAGCAGCAGCGGCAGCGTGAGCGCCAGGCGGTAGAGGAACACGCGCAGTTCGACCTTGCGGCGCTCGCTGGCCAGGCGCTCGTGGCCGCCTTGCTCCAGCGTGTTCAGTTGCTGCTGTGCAGCGCTGGCGCTCTGGCGTGCGTCCAGTGCGGCCTGCTGCTGGGCTTCGACGGCCTGTTGCGCACGCCGCTCGGCGGCCTTGAGCGTGTCCAGTGCCTGGGTGCGCGCCAGCACCTCGGGGTCGTTGTCGGCGCGCTGCGTCACGCTGCGCGCGGCCAGCCAGTTGTTGAACGTTTCACGCGCCGCCTGGGTGTCGTTGCGCGCCTTGTTGCGCTGTAGCTGGGCCTGCTCCAGCGCGCTGTGGGCCTCTTGCTCGGCCTGGTGCGCGGCCTTGACCTGGGTGCGCAGCTGCTGGGCAGCGGCCTGGTCGAGAAAATCATCGAGCTGCAGGGGGGCTTCCACTTTGGGCAGGTCGCCCACCACGGTGCCGCCCAGCCCAATCAAGAAACTGGCAAACACCAGCGCCACCAGCCACAGGCCACGGCGGAACCATTTTTCAGACAGACGCAGGGCTTTGCTCATACGGCACCTTGGGGGTTGAAGACTATAAATTTAGGAGCTGCTTGCGCTTGCTGGACAAGCGCGAGAGGCTATTTTGACCATGATTTACTGCGCATCTTGGCACGCTGTGTCTGGCAGGCACAGGTGGATGCGCTGCGCTCTTGCGGCCAGCTGAGCGCGTTGCAGCCATGCCAGCACTGAATCCACCGTCACGGTTTCAATGCGGTTGGCAAAGCGCTTGTCGGGCGGGTGGTCATCGAAGGCGATGTTGGCTGCCGTGGCGCGCCCGCCCAGCCGGGTGAGTGGGCCAATTTTCAGCACGCTGGGCTCGTAGCCTTTCAGGCGCAGCCATGCCTGGGCCTGGGCGCGCCCACGCACGTTGGCGGGTTCCATGGCCGCGGCCAGGGTTTCTATCGCCCATTGGTTGGATTGCTGGTAGCGCTCGCCCCAGGCGTAGCTCACCAGGTTGTAGGGGCGCACGTGCAGCTGTGTGGCTTGGGCGTTGCTCTGCAGCACGGGCAGCAGGCGCGCTTGCACCTCGGGCGTGGGTACGGCCCACACGGCCTCGTAGCGCCACAGGTCATCCAGGAAGAACTCGCCCAGCCCCTGGCGGTACACCGCGGCCACGGCGCTGTGGCAGTCGTTGAGCTTGTGGACGACGCGCCAGGGCCCGGCCTCGGTTTTGTAGGCCCAGCCCAGGTGCGAGTAGCGCAGGCCGTAGGCCGAGAGGTCTTGCCCCGCACGGCCCAGCACCACCACGCGCGCGCCGCTGGCGTCCAGCGCCTGGCTGGTTTGTTGCGCCAGCTGCATACCGCGCTCGATGCTTTGTACCGTGGGCGGGTGGATGGTGCAGGGGCGGCCGGCGTGCGCTGGCAGTGCGCAGGCAGCGGCCAGCAGCGCCAAGGGCAGGGCCCAGGAGAGAACACAGCGGCGCATGGTCACAGCCTTTCGTTGTGCAGCAGGGCGCGGCCCAGGGCGTTGGGCACAAACGCCAGCACCTCGCCCGCCACCGAGAGGATGGCGCCGGTGCCAATCACGCTGCACGCCACCACTGTGCCCACGCCGTAGGCGGCGGCGCTGGCGGCGCGGCCCGTCAGCTCTAGGCTGGCCTGGGCGCCATCGGAGGCGCGCTCCAGCACGATCACCGTGCCCATGGCCGAGGCCTGCACGGCCTGTACCGTGAGCACCGCGCCGCTCACTGACAAGGCCACCGGCAGCGCCACCACCGCACCCGCCGTGGCCGACGCCGCACCTGCCGTGACCACCACCGAGGCCATGGGCAGCAGCGACAGGGCCGCCGACGCCTCGCTTTGCGCCTGGGCAGCGTTGGCCCAGGCCAGGGTGCCCGCCAGCAGCGCCGGGGCCAGCACACGTCTCATCCATGGGGTCATGGGGTATCTCCTTGCCATTCGGGTCAAAAAACGGTGGATGGGGTGCGCGGCCTTCATGCGGTGGAGTCGCGGGTGGTTTCACGCCCGGCCTCGCGGCGGCCTTGCAGGCGTGCCTCCAGCACATCAGCCTCGTGGCGGTCGCGCAGCATCTTGGCCAGGGTGAAGGCGGTGGTAATGAGGTAGAGCCAGCTCACCCCCAGAAAGGCTTTGTAGGTGGGGTTCACCTCCATGTCCCACAGGCCCCAGCCGGTCAGTGCCATGGCGGTGCCAAAGCCGCCCCACACCACCAGCCGCCACAGCGGGGTGTCGCTGCTGCCGCCTTGGTTGTCGCGCACAAACTTGGCCAGCACCAGGGCCGCCGACAGGCAAAACACATAGCCCATGAACATGAAGGCGCGCGCCAGCGGCTCGCCCGGCAGCCAGGCCAGGCCGGTGGCACACAGCAGCAAGGCAATACCGAAAGAGGCCCAGACCTGGAGCTGCCAGGCCTTGGTGTCGCGCGGGAGGGTGAGGGGAGCGTTTTGCATGGTGGCTGCACTCAGGCGTTGGTTGAACATGGAACGCATGGTGCAGCGGGTGGGGTGAGAAAGTCTCGCTTTCAGTGCCAAGTGGCAAATCATTCGCCACATAGCATCAAAAAACGATACTTTTACCCCGCCGCCAGCAGCTGCGCCACCTGCGCGCGCAGTGCCTCGGGCTGCACGGCAGACGGCGCCACGGGGGCGCCCACGTTCAGCCCCACACGGTTCCAAATACCCCGGCGGAAGGGCCGCACCATGGCCCCGCCTTGCTCAATGCGGCTGAAGAACGAGCCCCACAGCTGGGTCAGCGCCATAGGCACCACGGGCGCCTCCACACCCTCGGCGCGGGCGCGCTCGATGATCTTCATGATGCCGCCCTTGAAGGGCTGCAGTTGCCCGTCGCGCGTGATGCCGCCCTCGGGGAAGATGGCCAGCAGGTCGCCTTCGCGCAGCACCTGGGCAGCGCGTTCAAACGCGGCTTCGTAGGTGGCGGGGTCCTCTTTTTGCGGCGCAATCGGAATGGCCTTGGCCAGGCGGAACAGCCAGCCCAGCACGGGCACGCGGAAGATGCGGTGATCCATCACAAAGTAGATGGGCCGGGGGCTGGCAGCCATGAGCAGCATGGCATCGATAAAGCTCACGTGGTTGCACGCCAAAATGGCCGCGCCCGTGGTGGGAATGTGCGCGTCGCCGCGCACCTTGAAGCGGTAAATGCAGCGCGACAGCACCCAGGCAATGAAGCGCAGCAGGTACTCCGGCACCAGCAAAAAGATGTAGCCCGCCACCACCGCATTGGCAATGCCCGTGAGCAAAAACACCTGCGGCACCGAGAACCCGGCCGACAGCAGCGCCCCCGCCAGCACGGCGCTGGCAATCATGAACAGCGCGTTCAAGATGTTGTTCGCAGCGATGATGCGCGCGCGGTGCGTGGGCTGGCTGCGCATTTGAATGAGCGCGTACATGGGCACGCTGTACAGCCCGGCGAACAGCGAGAGCAGCAGCAAATCGGCCATCACGCGCCAGTGCGCCGCCTGCGCCAGAAAGGCGGCCAGCCCCATGATGGGCGACGCGCGCAGCGCGCGCGAGGCAAAGTACAGGTCGATGGCAAACACGCTCATGCCGATGGCGCCCAGCGGCACCAGGCCAATTTCCACATGGCGGCGGCTCAGCACCTCGCACAGCAGCGAGCCAATGCCAATGCCCACCGAGAACACCACCAGCAACAGCGAGGCCACCTGCTCGTTGCCGTGCAGCACCTCTTTGGCAAAGCTGGGAAACTGGCTGAGGAACACCGCGCCAAAAAACCACATCCACGAAATGCCCAGCAGCGAGCGAAACACCACGATGTTGCCGTGCGCCAGCTTCAGGTTACGCCAGGTTTCACTGAACGGGTTCCAGTTGATGACCAGCCCCGGGTCGGTGGCGGGTACGCTGGGAATGAACTGCGCCACTGCACGCCCCGCCAGCGCCACGCCCACGCAGGCCACGGCCACATAGGTTGGCCCCACGCTGGGCAGCGCCACCAGCAGGCCGCCCGCCACCTGGCCCAGCAAAATGGCGACAAAGGTGCCCATCTCCACCATGCCGTTGCCACCCGTCAATTCGCGCTCGGACAGCACCTGCGGCATATAGGCAAACTTCACCGGCCCAAACAGCGTGGAATGCAGCCCCATCAAAAAGGTGCAGCCCAGCAGTACCACCGGGCTGGCGGCAAAAAAGCCCCAGGCCGCCAGCGCCATGATGGCGATCTCCAGGTTCTTCACAAAGCGGATCATGCGCGTTTTGTCCACCTTGTCGGTGAGCTGGCCCGAGGTGGCCGAGAACAGCAAAAACGGCAGGATGAACAGCGCCCCAATCACCAGCCCCGCCATGCTCGGCGGCAGCCACGACACGCTGAGCTGGTAGGTCACCATCACCGTGAAGGCGAACTTGAACAGGTTGTCGTTGGCCGCACCGGCAAACTGCGTCCAGAAAAACGGCGCAAAGCGCCGCTGGGTGAGCAGGGCGAACTGGTTGGGGTGGTCGTCGGGGTGGCTGGGGTGGTGCATGACAGGCTCGCAAAGGCTCAGGGGCTGGGCGATTGTGCCCACGGCCCGGGCCTGCGGCCCGCACGCGCAGCACCAAGCGCAAGCGGCGATACCGGCGGTAGCTATTGGGGCCACACGCCCGCTAGCGCCCGTGGCCTTTTGCGCTTACAAAGGATGCTTTCCCATTCCCACCCAGGAGCCACCATGAAACCCATGATGCAACCGCTGGCAGCCATAGCCTGCATTCTGACTGTTTGCACCGCACAGGCACAAAAGGCCGAGATGCCCACGCCGCAAGACTTCAAAGTCGGCGACACCTGGGAGTGGCGGCAAATCGACAGCCGCACCCAACTGGAAGAAGGCAAACGCAGCCGCACTGTGGTCAACGACGAGGGCGTCCTGAAGTTTGCGTCACACACGGGCGAGCAATTCCAGATCGCCAGCGCCTTTCTGGGGCAACCCGCCGCCAAACCTTGGCGCGTCTGGCCGCTGGAGCTGGGCAAAAAATGGGAACATGAATACGAATGGAAGCGCGTCTCCGATGGGGTGACCATCCACAAAGAACAGACCGCTGAAGTGGTCGCTTACGAAGAGGTCAGCGTGCCGGCGGGCAAATTCATGGCCTTCAAAATCGAGTACCAAGGCTGGTACCGCAACTCCAAGGGCAGCAACGGCAAGATACAAGAAACCTATTGGTTCGCCCCCGCTGCCAAAACCGATGTCAAGTACCGCATCGATGATGGCTACAACCAGTACATCCGCGAGTTGGTGCGCTACCAACCAGCGCCTCAGTGAGGGTGCCATGAGCACCACCGCCGACCTCGTCACCGCGCTTAAACAAGAGCTGAAAGCCGCGCACATGACCTATGCCGACCTGGCGCAGGCCTTGGGCATGGCCGAATCCAGCGTCAAGCGCATGTTGGCCAAGGGTGATATGCCGCTGTCGCGTATTGATGCCATCTGCCGCGTGCTGCGGCTGGACTTTGCCGATCTGGCGCGGCGCGTGGCCGACAGCCAGCCGCTGCTGCAAGAGCTGTTACCAGAGCAAGAGCGGGCCGTGGTGGCCGACAAAAAGCTGCTCTTGATGGCTATTTGCGTGCTCAGCCAGTGGACGCTGGAGCAGGTGCTGGCCACCTACCGCCTCACCGAAGCCGAGGGCGTGAAATACCTGGCGCAGCTCGACCGCATCGGCATCATCGAGCTGCGCCCGGGCAACCGTTACCGGCTCAAGCTCGCTAAAACTTTCCGCTGGCGCCCGCACGGCGCGGTGATGGACTATTTCCGCGAGCACGCGCTGCTGGACTACTTCGCCGGGGGCTTTGACGGGCCGGGCGAGGGCGTTCTGCTGGTACACGGCAGCATCAGCCGCAGCCTGGCCCCGGCCTTTATGGAGCGGATGCAGCGCGTGGCCCAAGACTTTGCCCAGCAGCACCTGGCCGACCAGCGCCAGCCCGAGGTGCAGCGCGAGGGCTACACACTGCTGCTGGCGCTGCGCAGTTGGGAGTTTGCGGCGTTCACGCAGCTGCGCCGCTGAGGTGCGCAGTGGTGTGCCCAGATTCCCATTGTGGTGGGAATTTTTGCTATTGAAAGAGGAGCTGCTCGCGCTTTCCCATCAAGGGCTCAAGCCGTTTTTGATGAAAAATTTGGCTGTGCTTGTTGACCGCGCTTTTTCTGCGCTTTCACGGCGCTTTTTTGCGTGCGGCGGTGCTGCTTTTGGCCGGGGCTTTTTTGGCTGCGGCTTTGCTGGCGGCTGGCGGCGTGGGGGCAGCGGGGCTGCTGGGGGCCTCGTCTTTGTGGGTAGCGGGGGCTTTGGCGCTGGTTTTTTTCGCCGGGCTGGCAACCACCGGGGGCACAAACTGGCTGGCCATGCTGGTGGCGGTTTTCAGGGCCTCCTGGGCCATGCCGGTGGCGAGGTTGCGCGTGGCGTCCAGGTTGTTTTGCAGCGCTGCGTCTTTCATTGCGTTGCTGGCAATTTGTTGGAATTGGTGGGTGAGTGCGCCCCACCATTGCATGGGGTCGATCAGGCCAGGTTCTGCACCCGCTGGGGCCGAGGTTTTGTTGGGTGTGTCGCCCTGGGCACTGGTGGCGCTGGCCGCAGCACTGGCAGGTGCGCTGGTGAATGTGCTGGGTGTGGGGGTGCTGGGGGCCGGGGCGGCAGGCGCAGGGCGGCTGGTGCTGGGGGCCATGGCCTGGGCAGCGCTGGCCAGGGTGTCCATGCCCTTGAGCTGGAAGGCGTTGGCCAGGTCACCCATGCTGACGTTCATGCCCTGCAGGGTCGAGAGCGTCATTTTTTGCACTTCCAGCGCCTGGATGGTGGCGCTGAGGGCGCGCGAATTTTGCTCCAGCCAGAACTGCACGGTTTTGAGTTCGTTGATGCGCTTTTCCAGCTCTTCCACGTTGATGGTGGGTGCCACCCAGCTTGACAGGGGCGGCATTTGCGGCAGGCCGCCGGTGGCGCCTTTGGCCAGGTTTTGCAAAAAGTCAAAACCGGGCACCCATTTGGTGAATCCAAAGTTGTTGTCGCTCATAGCCGCTCCAGTGCTGATGGTGGTGGGGTAGCTGCCAGCTTACCGCAAGCCTTGCGCCTTGGGGCCTACACTGCGCGCCATGTTGCGCTGGATGTTGGTGGTTTTTTTGGCCTTGGTACTGCTCAACGGGCTGGCCCCGTGGCTGCGCCGTTGGGGTTTTGGGCGCTTGCCAGGCGATTTCCGCTTTCGCCTGGCCGGGCGCGAGTGGGATATTCCACTGGCCTCCACCTTGCTGCTGAGTTGGCTGGTGAGCCTGCTGGTGCGCTGGTTGTGAGCACAAGCGGGGCCAGGGCGCTCTTGAAAGCCTACCTGTGTGCCCGTATGTGGGCTGCATGACTTCTTCCGACGCCCTGCACCTCGTGTGCCCCCACTGCCACGGTACCAACCGGGTGCGCGCCAGCGATATGGCGCACGCCCCCGACTGCGGCCACTGCCACCGCCCCTTGCTCACGGGTGCGCCCACCGAGGTGGATGGCGCGGCGCTGCACAAGCACATCACGCGCAGCCATGTGCCGGTGCTGGTGGATTTTTGGGCGCCGTGGTGTGGCCCGTGCCGCCAGATGGCCCCGGCCTTTGCCCAGGCGGCGCAGCTGCTGGAGCCGCAGGTTTCATTGCTCAAATTGAACACTGAGGCGCACCCAGCAAGCGCAAGCAGCTATCAAATTAGAAGCATTCCGACCATGATTTTGTTCCAGCACGGGCGCGAGCTGGCACGCCTGTCGGGGGCCTTGCCCGCGTCAGAGATCGTGCGCTGGGTGCGTTCGGTGCTCTAAGCGCGCAGCTTGCGGCTTAAGTGGCGGCCAAGCGTCGCGCTGGGGCACCACCACGGGCTGGCGTGGCTGAGGTCTGGCCTGGGTCGAGCTGGAACACTGCCATGGCCTGCACCAGTTGTGCCGACTGGGCTTGCAGGTGCGCGGCGGCGGCGGCGCTTTGTTCCACCAGGGCGGCGTTTTGCTGGGTGGATTTGTCCATGTGCGACACCGCCTCACTCACCTGGCCCACGCCCTCGGCCTGCTCGCGGCTGGCGGCGCTGATTTCGCCCATGATGTCGGTGACGCGGCCAATCGCGCCCACCACTTCGCCCATGGTGGTGCCTGCGCGGTCGGCCAGTTGCGTGCCTTGTTCCACACGCTGCACGCTGTCGGTGATGAGCTGGCGGATTTCGCGTGCTGCGTCGCCAGAGCGCTGTGCCAGGTGGCGCACTTCACTGGCCACCACGGCAAAGCCCCGGCCTTGCTCACCAGCGCGCGCGGCCTCGACGGCGGCGTTGAGTGCCAGGATGTTGGTTTGAAAGGCGATGGAGTCGATCACCTGAATGATGTCGGCAATTTTGCGGCTCGCTTCGTGGATGCCGCGCATGGTTTGCACCACTTCACCGACGACCTGACCGCCTTGCGCCGCGACAGCGCTGGCGCTGGCGGCGAGCTGGTTGGCCTGGGCGGCGTTGTCGGCGTTT
>JAYRPZ010000053.1:0-9259 GCA_041910915.1 Acidovorax sp. | reverse complement strand
TGGCGTCGTCGTCAATGGCTTGTTTGCCCAAAATCACCAGCTGGGGCTGCTCTTTGTCGATCAGCGCCTTGAGCAGCTTGGCCACGGCCAGCGGCTGCAGCTCAGCGTCGGTTTCCACGAGGATGGCGCGGTCGGCGCCAATGGCCAGCGCCGTGCGCAGCGTTTCTTGGCACTGGGCCACGCCGCACGAGATGGCTACCACCTCCGTCACCACGCCTTTTTCCTTCAGGCGCACGGCCTCTTCAACGGCAATTTCGTCAAAGGGGTTCATGCTCATTTTGACGTTGGCGATGTCCACGCCCGTGTTGTCCGACTTGACGCGGACCTTCACGTTGTAGTCCACCACGCGCTTGACCGGGACAAAAACCTTCATTGCAGCGGCTCCTTGGGGGTTGGTTGAGTTGACGTTTACGTAAACTGGAACATTCTATGCTGCACCACAGCAAGCAGCAGGATTTTTCCGATGGCGACCAGGAAATGCACTAAAAAGAACGATCGTGCTTTTCTTTCATTATAGGCCAGTGAAACAGTATGCTGGGCCGTGCAGGCCTGCACAGCAGCGTTGTGCTTTGCACCGACAATCACTCGCTTGTTGCCGTCGGCTTCGTGCGCCTGGCCTTTTTCTCTTTTTTTGTGTGATCCACTGTGCTCAAAGGCCTTGCTGCTTCCGTTATCGCGTCTTTTTTATTTGGTGCGCTGTATTTGCTGGCTCCCTGGCTCGCGCCGCTGGACGGTGAGCAGGTGTTTGGCTGGCGCATTCTCAGCACCTTGCCGTTCACTACAGCGCTACTGCTGCTGCGCGGGCAATGGCCCCAGGTGCAAGCGTTGTTGTTGCGCGCACGCCAGGAGCCACTGTGGGGCCTGGGGCTGCTGGCCAGCGCGGCGTTGCTGGGCGTGCAACTGTGGCTTTTTTTATGGGCACCACTGCACGGGCGCGCACTGCCAGTGTCGCTCGGGTATTTCTTGCTGCCGTTGGTCATGGTGTTGGCTGGCAGGCTGCTGTTTGGAGAACAACTCACCCGCTTGCAGTGGCTGGCCACTGTGCTGGCAGCCCTCGGGGTACTGCACGAAATATGGCGGGCGGGGGGCATGTCTTGGGAAACTTGGCTCGTAGCGCTCGGTTACACGCTGTATTTTGTGCTGCGCCGCCACCTGCGCACCGACCATCTCGGCGGCCACTGGCTCGACATGATGCTCTTGATACCCGCAGCGCTGTGGTTTGTGCTGCGCACACCCTCCTCGTTCAACGCCCTGGCGCAGCACCCGAACCTGTGGGGCATGGTCACGGTGCTGGGCATCGTCAGTGCCGTGGCGTTGGCGCTGTACATGGCTGCCAGCCGTTTGCTGCCCATGGGACTGTTTGGCCTGCTCAGTTACCTGGAGCCTGCGCTGCTGGCATTGGCAGCCCTGGCCCTGGGAGAGAGCATGGAGCCAGGCCAATGGCCCAGTTATGGCCCGATTTTTGCCGCTGTGGCCGTGTTGATTGCCGATGGCGTACTGCGCATGCGCCAGCACGCACGCACGCCCTAGTGGCACGCAACGCGAAACACCCCGCCCCCACATTGTGGCTATCTATACTGGCGCGCCCTTGCCCCTCAAAACGCCCCTGCCATTTTCAAGGAGTGAGCCCCCCATGAAGCCCAAGCACCTTGTGCTCACGTGTGTGTTGCTGCTGGCTGGCAGTGGATGGGCCTGTGCAGATGAAGTAGCAGTGGCTGTAGCTGCCAATTTTTCAGCCCCGATGCAAAAAATTGCTGCGGCATTTACCCAAGACACGGGCCACAAAGCCCTGCTGTCTTTTGGTGCTACAGGCAAGTTTTACGCCCAAATTGTGCATGGTGCCCCGTTTGGCGTATTGCTGGCAGCTGATGAGAGCACACCACAAAAACTGGCGCAGCAAGGCCTGGGCGAAGACGCCACCCGCATGACCTATGCCACAGGCCGCCTGGTACTGTGGAGCCGCCAAAGCGGTGTGGTCGATGCCCAAGGCAAGGTGCTGGAGCGCACCGATTGGCACCACCTTGCCGTGGCCAACCCCAAGCTCGCACCCTACGGCGTGGCGGCCATGCAAACCATCGACAAACTCGGCGTGAGAGCACGCATCAACGATCGCATCGTCTTGGGCGAGAACATTGCCCAAACCTACCAGTTTGCGGCCTCGGGCAATGCGGAACTAGGATTTGTGGCGCTGTCACAAGTGATCGACAACGGTCGCCTGCGCGAAGGCTCGGCCTGGGTCGTGCCGACCCACATGCACAGCCCCATTCGCCAAGACGCCATCGTTCTCGGGCCAGGGCGAAACAATCCAGCAGCCACTGCATTGATGCAATACCTGCGCAGTGAAAAGGCCCGCGCCGTGATGCAATCTTACGGCTATGAATTTTGATAAAAATTGGCCTCTAAGCCTTACTGAGCAAGCGCAAGCAGCTCCTTTTTAAGGAGCAAAAAATGCTCAACCCCGCTGATTGGACGGCCATTGGGCTCACGCTAAAGCTGGCCCTGACCACCACCGTGATCTTGCTACTGCTGTGTACCCCGCTGGCCTGGTGGTTGGCACACACGCACTCACGCTGGCGCCATGTGGTGGGAGCGGTGGTAGCGCTGCCGCTGGTGCTGCCGCCCACTGTGATCGGGTTTTACCTGCTGGTGGCCATGGGCCCGCACGGGCCCCTCGGGCAGTGGATGACCACGCTGGGCTGGCCACGCTTGCCATTCAGCTTTGCGGGCCTGGTGGTGGGCTCGCTGGTGTACTCCCTGCCCTTTACTGTGCAGCCTTTGCAGCGCGCGTTTGAAGCCATCGGCCCACGCCCGCTGGAAGCGGCGGCCACGCTCGGCGCCGGGCCGCTGGATCGCTTTTTCACCGTGGCCGTACCGCTGGCGCTGCCAGGCTTTACCACGGCGGCGGTGCTCAGCTTTGCCCATACGGTGGGGGAATTTGGCGTGGTGCTGATGATCGGCGGCAACATCGAAGGGGTCACCCGGGTGGTTTCGGTGCAGATTTACGACCATGTCGAAGCCATGGAATACACCCAAGCCCACTGGCTGGCGGGGGCCATGGTGCTGTTTTCATTTGGCGTGCTGTGGGCACTGCACATGCTGCAACCACGCAGCCGCGCGTTATGACCGCCATGCCAAACGAACCCATCGAAGTGCAACTGCGCCTTGCACGCCCTGGTTTCACACTCGACATAGATGTGCGCCTGCCAGGCCAGGGGGTCTCGGCCCTGTTTGGCCCCTCGGGCTGCGGCAAAACCACCTGCCTGCGCGCCGTGGCCGGGCTGGAGCGTGCGCCACAAGGGCGCGTGGTGGTCGCTGGCGAGGTCTGGCAAGACGAAGCGCGCAAGCAATGGCTACCCACGCACCGGCGCGCACTGGGCTATGTGTTTCAAGAGGCCAGCCTGGTCCCCCACCTGAGCGTGCGCGGCAATGTGGAATATGGCCTGCGCCGCCTGCCAGCACAGCGGCGGCGCATACCTTTGGAGCAGGCGCTGGAGTTGCTGGGCCTGCAAGCACTGCTGGCACGTGCCCCGGCCACACTGTCAGGGGGTGAACGCCAGCGCGTCGCGATTGCCCGCGCCCTGGCCACCAGCCCCCGCCTGTTGCTGATGGATGAGCCCCTGGCCGCCCTGGATGCTGCTCGCAAAGCCGAAGTGCTGCCCTACCTGGAGCGCTTGCAGCGTGAGCTGCACATTCCCATCCTTTATGTCAGCCATGCACCGGATGAAGTAGCCCGCCTGGCCCAGCATTTGGTGTTGCTGCGCGCAGGCCAGGTGCTGGCCTGCGGGCCCACACAGACACTGATGACACGACTGGATTTACCCTTGAGCGAAGGCGATGGCGCCGCCGTCCCCCTGCAAGCCACCATAGTGCAAACGGATACACACGACCAAGTGACCACCGTAGAAACGGCGATTGGCACACTGCACCTGGTCGGAATGTCGGCCCATCCGCCCGGGCGCCAGATGCTGCTGCGGGTGCAGGCCCGCGACGTGAGCCTGTCGCTGGACAAGCCCCAGCGCAGTAGCGTACTGAACATCATTGCGGCACGGGTGGCCCAGTTGCGCCCCGATGGCCCCGGCCAGGTCATGGTGGCGTTGCATGCGGGCCATGCCACGTTGCTGGCGCGTGTCACCCAGCGCTCGGCCAACGCGTTGGCACTGCAAGCCGGGCAACCGGTGTACGCACATATCAAGGGCGTAGCCCTGCTGAGTTGAGGCGGCGCGCTCCCCACGCGCCCTTGTAAGCGCGCGTAAAATCGCCGCCCACCCCTGAAGCACACGCGGTGTGCGCTCCACCGAGCGCGCACCCTTTTTCTATTCGTCCTTTCCTGGAGACCCCATGCAGGCGCTCATTTCCTTGTCCCGGGCCATCGACCGGCTCAACGGCTGGGTTGGCAAATACAGCATCTGGCTGATTTTTGCCGCCACCCTCATCAGCGCCGGCAATGCCGTGGTGCGCAAAGTGTTCAACTACAGCTCCAACAGCTTTTTGGAAGTGCAGTGGTACCTGTTTGCCTGGGCCTTCCTGATTGCTGCAGGCTTCACGATGCTGCACCGCGAGCATGTGCGCATTGACGTGCTCAACAGTCGCCTGTCCAAGCGCACGCAGGTCTGGATCGACATTTTTGGTTTTGCTTTTTTCCTGACACCCATGTGCTTGACAGTGCTGTACCTGAGCTGGCCGGTGGTGGTGCAGATGTACCAATCGGGCGAAATGTCGGGCAACTCGGGGGGGTTGATCCGCTGGCCTGTATGGGTAGCGTTGCCGGTGGGCTTTACGTTGCTGCTGTTGCAGGGCTGGTCGGAACTGATCAAGCGCGTGGCCTTCCTGCGTGGTGTCGGCCCTGACCCGATGGGCCGCCTGACGGACAAGTCCGCCGAGGAGGAACTGGCGGAGGCGCTGCGCAAGCAGCAGGCCGAAGAAGCCCAGGCCACCCCCCCTCTCTCCGCCCCCCGTTAAGTCCACGGAGCACTGTTTCGTATGGAATTCCTCGCTACCAACTTCGCCCCGATCATGTTCGCGGGGTTGATCATCTTCTTGCTGCTGGGCTTTCCTGTGGCTTTCAGCCTGGGCGCTTGTGGCCTGTTTTTTGGCTTTATTGGCATTGAAACGGGCATTTTTCCCAGCTCTGTACTCTCTTGGCTACCACAGCGCTTGATTGGCATCATGGCCAACGACACCTTGCTGGCCGTGCCCTTTTTCACGCTGATGGGCCTGATTTTGGAGCGCAGCGGCATGGCGGAAGACCTACTGGACACCGTAGGACAGGTCTTTGGCCCCATGCGCGGTGGCCTGGCCCTGGCGGTGATTTTTGTGGGCGCCCTGCTCGCTGCCACCACCGGCGTGGTAGCGGCCTCGGTGATCTCGATGGGTTTGATTTCGCTGCCCATCATGCTGCGCTATGGCTACGACCGTTCACTCAGTTCGGGCGTGATTGCCGCATCGGGCACCTTGGCCCAGATCATTCCGCCCTCGCTGGTGCTGATCATCATGGCCGACCAACTGGGCCGCAGCGTGGGCGATATGTACAAGGGCGCCTTCTTGCCAGGGTTCATGTTGATGGGCTTGTACGTGGCGTACGTGATGGCACTGGCCATTTTCAAGCCTGAACGCGTACCAGCACTGCCACCCGAGGCCCGCACCTACCGTGAGCCCGACGGCAGCAGCGGCTACACCTCGCTGGCCGTGCTGGCAGCACTGTCGGCAGGCGTATCTATTTTCCTGGCGCAGCATATGGAGGCAGTTCACAGCTGGTGGCAAGGTGAGGAAATCACCAGCGTGGCTTCCGATGAAAAAGTGGTGGTGGCCATGTGTGGCGGTGTGTTTGTCGCCCTCGTCATTGCTTTGTTCAACAAAGCCACCGGTCTGGGTTTGCTCTCGCGCTTGGCCGAACGCGTGACCTTTGTGCTCATTCCGCCGCTGTTGCTGATTTTCCTGGTGCTGGGCACGATCTTCCTGGGCGTGGCCACACCCACCGAAGGCGGTGCCATGGGTGCAGTAGGTGCCTTGGTCATGGGTTGGATGCGCAAGCGCCTCGACCTGAAGCTGCTCAAGCAAGCCCTGGCTTCGACCACCAAGCTGTCGAGCTTTGTGATGTTCATCCTGATTGGCGCCACCTTGTTCAGCCTCGTCTTCCAGGCGGCTGACGGCCCTATCTGGGTGGAACATCTGCTGGCCAGCTTGCCTGGGGGCCCGGTGGGCTTTCTGATCGTAGTGAACATCATGATCTTCTTCCTGGCGTTCTTCCTCGACTATTTCGAGCTGTCATTCATCGTCGTGCCGCTGCTGGCACCGGTGGCGGAAAAGCTGGGCATTGATTTGATTTGGTTCGGCGTTTTGCTGGCGGTGAACATGCAGACTTCGTTCATGCACCCGCCCTTTGGCTTTGCGCTGTTCTTCCTGCGTTCAGTGGCGCCAGAAAAGCCCTACGTAGACCGCGTCACGCACAAAGTCATGCAACCCGTGACGACCATGCAGATCTACCGTGGCGCCATTCCTTTCCTGCTGATCCAGCTGACCATGGTGGGCGTTTTGATTGCCTTCCCACAAATCGTCACGGGCGCGCTGGATGCCAAGGTGGAATACAACATGGAAAGCATTGGCGACCAAATGCGCGACGCCCTGGGGCAGCCTGATGCAGGTGGCTACGGAGAAGAGGAGTCCAACAACGGTTTGGCTCCCGACAGTGGCACAGACAGCGCACCTGCCAGCCTCGAACCTGAGGCAAACCCTGGCGGCGAAGGCGAAGCCGAGGATCCGATGAAGGCGCTGCAAGACGCCCTCCAGCAAAACGAGAAGAAAAACTGACCCACAAAAAAGCCGCGCCCAGAGAGCGCGGCTTTTTTGTGCTGGCTGCCTCCTGGTAGAGACAGCACCCAAGGGTTAAATCTTGGCGGAGTTGATGTACTGGTTGTACGGGAATTCCGAGAAACGGTTCCACAAAATCTGATCGCGTTGGAAGGCGCGCATGTCTTGGTGGATTTTCTTGAACTCGGGCGACTTGGCGTCGTGCTCGGCAAACACTTCCATCGAGGCCTTGAAGCCTGCGTCCATCACAGCCTTGGGGAAGGCCTTGAGCTGGGTCTTTTCGGCCACCAGTTGCTTGAGGGCAATCGGGTTCCAGGCGTCGTACTTGGCCGTCATATCGAAGGCAGCAACACGGGTTGCAGCGTCCAAAATAGCCTTGTTTTCATCCGACAGCTTGGCGTAGGCCTTGTTGTTGATGAAGAACTCCAGCTCGGCACTGCCTTCCCACCAGCCTGGGTAGTAGTAAAACGGCGCCACTTTGTTGAAGCCCAGCTTCTGATCATCGTAGGGGCCGACGAACTCGGTAGCGTCCAACGTGCCTTTTTCCAGCGCTTGGTACACATCGCCTGCGGGCATGTTCTGTGCCACCACGCCCAGCTTGGCCATAGCCTCGCCAAACAAGCCACCACCCAGGCGCATCTTCAGGCCTTTGAGGTCTTCAACAGTCTTGATTTCCTTGCGGTACCAGCCGCCCATTTGCGTGCCGGTGTTGCCTGCACTGGCCGTGCGGAAGTTGTATTGCTCAAAGAAAGCATCCAGCAATTTGCGACCATTGCCGTGCTGCTTCCAGGAGTCCATTTGGCGCGCAGTCAGGCCGAAGGGAACGGCGCAGCTGAACGCAAAAATTGGGCTTTTCCCAGTGAAGTAGTAAGCGGCTGTTTGCGCCATTTCAATGGTGTCACCCTGCAGGGCATCGACCACGCCAAATGCTGGCATCAACTCACCGGCAGGGTGCACCGAGATTTCAAATTTGCCACCCGACATGGCCTTGACCGTTTTCGACAGCATTTCGGCACTGCCGAAAATGGTGGCCAGCGATTTCGGGAAGCTGGAAGCCAGGCGCCAACGCACAGCCGCCTGCGCATGCACAGCAGGTGCAACACCTGCAGCCAACACACCAGCCAAGCCAGCGTTTTTAATGAGTGAGCGACGATCCATGAAGAAGTCTCCAAGAGGGATAGTGGAAAAAACAAGGGCACGTCCTGGTAGGCGAGCCCCAAGAAGCTACCGCTGTCAGGCAGCTGGGTTGATTGTAGAAAGCGCAGCTACAAGCGAAGGCTTAACTGCGCACCACCAGCACCGGCACATGCACGGCTCCAAGCACGCGCTGGGTGACACTGCCCAGCATCAGCTTTTCCAGACCACGGCGGCCATGCGAGCCCATGACGACCAAATCAGCATCCACGCTCTCCAGTACACGGCTGATGCCCTCATGTACCGCATGGCCCTCGCCCACCAAAGTCTCAGCCTGCACACCTGCAGCTTCCAGCTCTTTCTTGGCCTCATCCAACGCCAAATTGGCCTCAGCCGTTGCAGCGCTCAGGTACTGCGCCTGACCATAAGCAAAATCAGCCCCCACGCCGGTGAACGGGTACGGATCAATCACATACAGCACGGTGACCTTGCTGGCAAAAGCCTTGGCCAAGCCCGCAGCCTTGGCTACAGCCTTGGACGATGTTTCCGACCCATCAACGGGCACCAAAATATGTTTGAACATGGGTTCACTCCTTTATGACGTGGCGACGATTCGCCCCGTGTCTTACGCGCACCAGAGCACTGGCGGTAAGCACGTGCGGGGAATCCTATCGCGTTTCACCCTCACCACAGGGCAAACGCCGCGCAAAATCCGCCCCTCTCGCACCCATCCCGCAAGCGCCAGGGCTTGCACCTGACAGACCAAGCGCTAGGATGGCACTTTCTTCGTTATCGGCAGACCAGGATCGCCCCATGCCCCATGAGCGCCGCCATTTCGTGCGCGTCCACTTCGACGCCCCCGCCCAACTGATCAGCGCAGATGCCGTTCACACTGTGCATGTGCTTGATTTATCGCTCAAAGGGGCTTTGCTTGACTTTGGTATAGCCACACTGCCTGCGGTCGGCGCGGCATGCAGGTTGGAAATTCCGCTGTCCAGCGCCGAACACATCATCATGCTCACGGAGGCTGTGCATTGTGAGGCGCCCTATGTGGGCTTACGTTGCCTGGGTATTGATATTGACAGCGTGACCCACCTGCGCCGCCTGATCGAGCTGCAGCTGGGTGACCCAGCTTTATTAGAGCGCGACCTGGCAGAACTCAGTGGTGCAGCGCTGCCCTAAGAGCGTGTTCACGATCTCCACGCGGGTGTGCAGGCGCGGAATCGGGCGGTCTGCGTTGTTGCAAATCCTCGCAATAGCAAGGCTATTGCTGCGGTTTGCGCCTAGCAGCCCATCCCGATTCGCATCCTGCACCCCT
>JAYRPZ010000052.1:0-20735 GCA_041910915.1 Acidovorax sp. | reverse complement strand
GAAGGGGTGCAGGATGCGGATCGGGATGGGCTGCTAGGCGCAAACCGCAGCAATAGCTTTGCTATTGCGAGGATTTGCAACAACGCAGACCGCCCGATTCCGCGCCTGCACACCCGCGTGGAGATCGTGAACACGCTCTAAGCCGTGGCGCTGGCAGTTTCGGCGTGCGGCTGCGCCGCTTCGTCATCGCCGCTGGAGCAGGCACCGCCGCAGCCGTGGATCAGCTCTTGCGGCAGCGCTTCGGGGCGCGCCAGGGTGTCCGTGGCAGGGTCGTAGCCCACGTTGCGCAGGTGCTGGGCCAGTGCGGCGTCCATGGCCTCGGTGTGCTGCGGAAACCACACGGCCAGCTCGGCTGCCATGGTGCGCGGGGCGTGCAGCTCGCCACGCTCGGCGTATTTGATGCCTTCGCGCATCACGGCCAGCACGTAGGCGTGCTGGGTGCTGTGGCAGTTGCCCGCAGCAAAGCGGGTGGCGGCCATCCAATAGTCTTCACGGGAAAAATGGGCTTCGGTGTGCTCCACCAAGGTTTTCCATGCGGGCAGCAGGTCGGCGTCGCTGGCCTGCTGCACGGCGGCCAGCAGCTGCACAAATTCTTGGTGCGTGCTGTCCATGGCAGGCACATCCAGGGCCAGCGTGTCGGACCAGGTCAAGGGGGTGGTCATGGGCAATCTCCTGAGCAAGGCAAAGGGCGCGAGCTTACGAGATTGGCAGCGCGCTGGGGCTTGACACATATCAGTGCCGCCGCTGCACCGGGTGGCCGGGCTTTGTTACCCTCGCGGCGCATGAACATCCAGCTTTTGTCGGACTTGCATCTTGAAGCCCATCCGCACTTTCAGCCCGAGCCCGCGCCGGGCGCCGATGTGCTGGTGCTGGCTGGCGATATTGGCTCCTACCAGGCCGGTTCACTGCTGAGTGAAGACGATTTTGGTTTGGCGCGGTTTTCCCCCTTGCCCCGCAGTGCTGGCGGTGCCGACTGGCCTGTGCCGGTGCTGTTTGTGCCAGGCAACCACGAATACGACGCGCAAGACTTTGACGCCGCCCACCTGCGCTTGCAAGCCGCGTGTACACGCTGGGGCATTACCTGGCTGGAGCGAGCCACGGTGGTGTTGCAGGGCGTGCGCTTTGTTGGCACCACGCTGTGGAGCGACTTTGACGCGCTGGCCATCGAGCGTGGCACCACCGACCCCACACGCCTGCTGGCGCTGCGCGAGAAGGCCTACCGCGCTGCCAACTTCTACCTGCGCAAGACCGGCACCACGCGCGCGGGCCAGCCCTGGTTGGCCGAGAGCGTGCGCGCGCAGGCGCTGCAGTGCCAGCAGTGGCTGCGCGCGGCGTTGGAGGAACCTTTTGATGGCCCCACCGTGGTGGTGAGCCACTTTGCCCCCAGCCTGCGCAGCAGCGACCCACGCTATGGCCTGGTGCCGGGCACAGCGGGTTTTTGCAACGCCTTGGACGAGCTGCTGCCGCAGGCCCATGTGTGGCTGCACGGCCACCTGCACGCGCCCAGCAATTACCTGGTGCAGGGCCAGCACGCCGATGGTGCGCCCTGGCAGTGCCGCGTGGTGGCGAACCCGTTGGGCTACGCACGCAAAGGCGAACAGGCGCAATTTTTCCCTCGGCACTGCGTAGCGCTGTCGCTACCATAGCTGCTCGCCTGGCTGGCACGCCGTGGCCCCACCGTCCTTTTTTGGAGATACCCCATGAAAATCCTGCTCGCCATTGACGGCAGCCCCTACACCAAAAAAATGCTGGCCTACCTCACCACGCACAGTGAAATGCTGGCGGGCACGCAGGAGTACACCGCTTTGACGGTGCAAACCCCTTTGCCTCCGCGCGCCCGTGCTGCGCTGGGCAAGGCAGTGGTGGAGCAGTACTACGAAGAGCAGGGGCAAAAAGTTCTGGCGCCTGTGGAAAAGTACCTCGCGCGCCACAACGTCAATTTCAAGCCCCTGATCAAGGTCGGCCCGGCTGGTGAAACCATTGCCAAGGTCGCCGAGGCGGGCGAGTTCGACATGATCATCATGGGTACCCAGGGCCACGGTGCGCTGGGCAAGCTCATCATGGGCTCGGTGAGCACCCAGGTGCTGGCCAGTTGCCACGTACCTGTGCTGCTGGTGCGTTAAGGCCCGCGCTGCGATTTCGTGACGAAAGCTGCCTGTGACTCCTCGCCTCGTTTCTTCTTCCGTATCCACCCGGTGGGGGCGTTGCACGGCGGCCCCGTGGCTGCTGCTGGCCTTGGCAGCTTGTGGGGGTGGTGGTAGCGCGCCCCCCGCACCGCCCCCGCCTCCGCCGCCTCCACCACCACCCATTGACCGCATTGAGGCCTGGGACCCCGGCCCGGCCCCGCTGGTGGCACTGCAGGCCCCGCCCCCGGCGGGGTTGACCCATGTGTTGCCTGCTGTGCCGCCTGCCGCCGTGCTCACCCTGCCTGCGCTACAGCAGGAAGCAACCCCTGCCCTGCTGAACGCGCAGCCAGGCACGTCGATGAAGCCGATGGTGGTGGGGCTGCAGCGTGCTTTACCCGACAGCGCCAGCGCTGAGGCTACGGCTGCTTTGTGGCACTGGCAGGTGACGGCCCAGGGTGAGCAGGTGGCGACGCTGGGTGTGGTGGTGCCGGGCGCGCTGGGCCTGCGCCTGGGCGTGTGGGTGCAGGCCTTGCCTGCTGGGGCATGGCTGCGCAGCTATGGCCCGCAGGGCTTGGTGGGGCAGGTCAGTGCAGCGCAATTGCAGGCCCAGGCCGAACGCAACCGCCAAGGTGGTGCCCAGGGGCAAGAGGCCGAAACGTACTGGAGCCCCGACAGCGGTGGTGAACAAGTCACGTTGGAGCTGACTGTGCCCCCAGGGGCCGAGCGCAGCGCAGTGCGTGTGGCGGTGCCCCAGCTCTCGCAGCGCTGGCGCAGCGACGCGCCCGCACAGGCGTTGACCAGCCCCAGCCCTGGCCACACCGCCAAGGCCCAGCGTGCTGGCAGCTGCAACCTCGATGCCACTTGCAGCCCCGAATACCTGGCGCAAAGTCGCTCCGTAGCGCGGCTGGAGTTTGTCGAGTTTGGTAGCGCCCTGACGTGTACCGGCACATTGCTCAACGATGCCCTGTCCAGTGGGACGCCGTACGTGTTGACGGCGGCACACTGTGTGAACCGGCAAAGCGTGGCCTCTACCTTGGTCAGCGATTGGTTTTACCGCAGCGGTGCCTGCCAGGCCCAGGCGCTCTCGCCAGCCACACGGCGTTTGACCCAGGGTGCCACCCTGGTGTATGCCAATGAAGACACCGATGTGGCCCTGCTTCGCTTGAACGAGCCTGCGCCAGCGGGTGTGGTGTACGCCGGTTCCTATTTCGGCACCCCGGCGGCCCTGGGTACGCCGCTGTACACCTTGCACCACCCGCAAGGCGACTGGCAAAAAATCAGCTTGGGGCAGCTCGACAGCTACCAGCGCTGCACCCAGGGTGGCGACGTCTGCAACCTGAGCCCGAGTGTGGAGCAGGCCAATTTTTTGCGTGTGCGCTGGCAGCGCGGGGTGGTGGAACCGGGCAGTAGTGGTTCGGCCTTGTTCCTGTCACTGCAGGCGCGCCCCTATGTGGTGGGCCAGCTGCAAGGGGGAAGTTCGAGTTGCGACAGCCCCCAGGGGCTGGATGACTATGGCCGCTTTGACGTGTCGTACCGCAGCGCCTTGTACCGTTGGCTTGATCCACGCTAGATACGTTTTTCTTTTTTCTTTTCCTCTGATCTTCAGGAGACCCTTCCCATGCCCTCCCTCGCCCCCCTTGTGCGCCGAGGCCTGACCCTGGCAGTGGCCATCGTACTGACTGGTTGCGCTGCCATGAGCGAAGAAGAATGCCGCACTGCCAACTGGAATGAACAGGGCGTGCGCGACGCCATGGCAGGCCACAGCCGCGCTCGTTTGGAAGACCTGCGCGAGGCGTGCAGCAAAGCCAAAGTCACGCCCAATGCTGGCCATTACCTCGATGGCTGGAACTATGGCATTCGCCAGTTTTGTACGCCCGACAACGGCGCGCGCTGGGGGCGCGAGGGCAACAGTTACAACGGTACCTGCCCGCCTGAGCTGGAGCCACAGTTCATTGGCCGCTACCGTGATGGCCGCCGTGTGTGGGATGCCGAGCAGGCCGTGCGACGCATTCAAAGCGACTTGGACAGCCGCGAGCGCGAACTGAGCAGCGCCAAAGATGAAGACAAGCGCCAACAGCTGCGCCGCCAACTGCGCGACCTCGACTGGCGTTTGCGCAACGCCCGCTCTGACCTTGACCGTGCCGAGTGGAACTTCCGCCAGAGCAGTGGCCACCGCCCCTATTGATGTGGCGCGCAGCGTGTGGGAGGCGGGTTAACTGCCCGTGGTGAGTGAGCGCAACAGCACGCGCACGCCTTCCCACACGATCTGGATACCTACGCACAGCAAGATGAAAGCCATCAGGCGCATCAGCACGATTTGGCCGGTTTCGCCCAGGCGCGCTAGCAAGGCACTGGCGTAGCGGAACGTCAGCCACACCAGCACGCCCAGCAGCAGTACGGCACTCAGGCCGCCCAGCAGGTTGCTGAAGGTGATGGGCAGGTTGCCGCGCGTGTGCAAACTGGCCCCCACGGCGATGGTGGCGGCAATCGAGCCGGGCCCGCAGGTCAGCGGGAAAGTCATGGGGTAGAAGGCCCGCAGCCGCGCTGTCTTGGCTGCTGCCAGGGACTGGGCGATCTGCGCGTTGTCATCGCTGCTGCTTTGCTGCGTGTGCAACATGCGCCAGGCAATGGAGGCCACGATCATCCCCCCGGCCACGCGCACCACCGGCAGCGACAGGCCAAAGAAATCCAGCACGTACGAGCCCACCAGCATGGCGCCCGCCAGCATCAGCACCACGTACTTGCCCATCTGCTTGGCAACTTGCGCGCGCTCGCTCTCGGGCAGGTCTTGCGTGAAGCCAACGTACAGCGGCGCAGTAGCCAGTGGGTTGAGGATGGGCAAAATGCCCGCCAGCGTGAACAGCAGGCTTTTGCTGAAGGCCGCCAGGATGTCGATGGTCGACAAGGTGCTGAACAAAGTGCTCATGGGCAGAGGGCGCGGGTTTAGCGAAAAACCACGGTGCGGTGGCCGTTGAGCAGCACGCGGTGTTCGCTGTGCCACTTGACGGCGCGTGCCAGCACCAGGCTTTCGGTGTCGCGCCCGCGTGCGGTCAGGTCTTCCACGGTGTCGGTGTGGTCAGCGCGCGCTACATCTTGTTCGATGATCGGGCCTTCGTCCAGGTCTGCCGTCACATAGTGCGCTGTGGCACCGATCAGCTTCACGCCCCGGTCGTGGGCCTGGTAGTAGGGTTTGGCACCTTTGAAACTGGGCAAGAAGCTGTGGTGGATGTTGATGGCACGGCCCGCCAGCTTGCGGCACATATCGTCAGACAGCACCTGCATATAGCGCGCCAGCACCACCAGCTCCGCGCCTTCTTGCTCAATGATTTCGTACTGGCGGCTCTCGGCCTGGGCCTTGGTGGCTGCACTCACTGGAATGTGGTGAAAGGGCACGTTGTAGCTGGCTGCAAGCTGGTAGAAATCGCGGTGGTTGCTGATGATGGCGCGGATGTCCACCGGCAGCAGGCCCGATTTCCAGCGGAACAGCAGATCGTTCAGGCAGTGGCCCTCGCGGCTGACCATGAGCACGGTTTTCATAGGCTCGGTTTGCACGTGCAAGCCCCAGCGCATGTCGTGCTGCTGGGCAAACTCTGCCAAGTGGCTTTTGAGCGTGCTGGCGTCGTATTGGCTGCAGGCAAACTGCACCCGCATGAAGAACAGCCCGGTGCCGTGGTCGTTGTACTGCGCTGCTTCTTCGATGTTGCCGCCATGGTCGAGCAAAAAGCCTGAAACTGCGTGGACCAGCCCCAGGCGGTCGGGGCAAGATAGGGTCAAAATATAGGTGTGGCTCATGGCTGCGGATTGTCGCAGCAGGCCCAGGCTGCCGTGACGTGGCACATCAAAACCCGCAGGATTGCCGTGACCGCACCTCTCCCCCCTGAATCTACTCCTCCTTCTGCGCCCGCGCATCCAGCTGCATCAGTGGTGCCGCCGTGGAAATTCGCTGCGTGGGGCGTCTTGCTGTACCTTGCAGGCGGGGCTGTCTGGGTGGCTTTGGGCGATGCGCTGCTGGCCCTGTTGGTGAGCGATCCCCTGTGGCTGGCACGCCTGCAAACCCTCAAAGGCTGGCTCTATGTGCTGCTCACGGCAGCGTTGGCTTGGTGGTTGTTGTTGCGTGCCCAGCGTGCCGAGGTCAAGCACTGGGCTTTGGCGCAGGAGCTGGCGCTGGTGGCACGCTACGCCCCCGCTGGCATGGCTCGGGTGGATTTGGAAACCATGCACATCACCTGGGCCAATGATCGCCTGTGCCAATGGTTGGGCATGGATGTGCATGAGGTGCTGCAGCAGCGTTTTCGTGAATGGGTGGTGCCTGACGATCAATCTTGGGCCACGCAGCAGCTGGACAACTTGCTCGATGGCCGCATCAATTACTACCAGGGTGAGCGCCTGTGCCGCCGCGCCGATGGCCGCGCGCCGCTACCGGTGCTGTGTAACGTCAGCCGCGTACCCGCCACCCCCCAGATGCCTGCGCACCTGCTGTGCGTGCTGCTGGATATGAGCGAAGTGGGCGCCACCCGAGCAGCCCTCATGCGCAGCGAAAAAACCCTGCGCCTGGCGCTCGATGGCAGTGGCAACGGCATGTGGGATTGGGACTTGCTGCAACGGCGCTCCACCCATTCGCAGGGCGTAGCCCGGCTGCTGGGCTACCAGGGTGAGCAGTTGCCCGAGGGCATGGGACTGATGCGCCGCCTGCACCCGCACGACCGTGAGCGCGTGCGCCGCGCCGTGAAAGAAGCCATTGCCACTGGCGTGCCTTTTGATGAAACTGCCCGCCTGCAGCGCTTTGATGGCAGCTACTGCTGGATTCAGGCACGTGGCCAGCGCCACTTGAATGCCCAGGGCGTGCCCGAGCGTTTTTCAGGCATCTTGACCGACTTGACGCACCAACGCGCGGCCGAGGAGCGCCAGCGCCTGGCTGCCACCGTGGTGGACAACACGGCTGAGGCCGTGCTCGTGACCGATGTGGAGCACCACATCCTTTCCGTCAACCCGGCACTGACGCGGGTGCTGGGCTACACCGAACAAGAGCTGCTGGGCTTGACGCCGCGCCTGTTCAAGTCCGGGCGCCACGACAAGGCGTTCTACCAAGCCATGTGGGACAGCATTGAGCGCACCGGCCACTGGCAAGGCGAAATCTGGAACAAACGCAAAGACGGCGAGGTGTTCCCCGAGCACATGTCGCTGTCTGCTGTGCGCGATGCCGATGGCCACGTCACCCACTACGTGTGCATGTTCACTGATATTTCCGAGGAGAAAAAGCAGCAGCAGCGGCTGGAATTTTTGGCCCACTGCGACCCCTTGACCGGTTTGGCCAACCGCCGCTCTTTCGGCGAACAGCTGGCACTGGCGGTGCGCGAAGCGGCAGCCCATGGCGAGGTGATGGCCGTGCTGCTACTCAATCTGGATCGCTTCAAAGATGTCAACGACAGCTACGGCCACGCTGTGGGCGACGAGGTGCTCAAACACATCACGCGCCAGGTGCGTGCTGCACTGCGCCCTGGTGATTTGGTCGGGCGCATGGCCGGTGATGAGTTTGCGGTGCTGGCGCGCAACCTGCGCCATGCCGATGGTGCCACCGGCGTGGCACGCAGCCTGATCGAGGGCATTGCCCGGCCTTGGATCACGCCCGATGGCATGGAGGTGGTGGTGGGCCTGAGCGTGGGCATTTGCATGTACCCCGAACATGCGGAAAACGCCCAAGATTTACTGCAAGGCGCGCACTCTGCCGTGTACTGCGCCAAGGCCCGGGGCCGGGGTGCGTGGTGCTTCTACAACCGCGATATGACCGAGGCCGCGCGCGAGCGCCTGGAACTGGAAGCACGCTTGCGCGTAGCGCTGGCGCAAGGCCACTTGCAGCTGCACTACCAGCCGCAGGTGGAGATTGCCACCGGTCGCCTGCTGGGCGCCGAGGCCCTGGTGCGCTGGATGGACCCTGACGAGGGCATGATCTCCCCCGGGCGCTTTATCCCCGTGGCAGAAAGTTCGGGGGTGATCGGCCCGCTGGGCCAATGGGTGATCCACGAAGCCTGTCGCCAGGGCCAGCGCTGGCGCGAGGCGGGGCTGCCCGAGATCACCGTGGCGGTGAACATTTCACCGCGCCAGTTCCACCTGACCGATTTGGCGGGCTGTGCCTCGCGTGCCTTGCAGCTCAGTGGTTTTCCTGCGCGCTGCCTGGAGTTTGAACTGACCGAAACCGCCCTGGCTGAGCGTCCGCACGAAGCGCGCGAGGTGCTGCTGCGCCTGCAGGAGCTGGGCCTGCGCATGGCAGTGGATGACTTTGGCACAGGCTATTCCTCGCTCTCGTCCCTCAAGCGTTACCCGATCGATGTGCTGAAGATCGACCAAGGCTTCATCCGCGATATTCCTCACCACGGCGACGACATGGCCATCAGCGCGGCCATCATCGCCATGGGCCACAGCTTGGGCGTGCAGGTGCTGGCCGAGGGGGTGGAAACGCCCGAGCAGCTGGAGTTTTTGCGCGAACGCGGTTGCGACGCCTACCAAGGCTACCTGTACAGCCGCCCACTGTCAGCGGCCGACTTTACGGCGCTGCTGGAGCGTGAACAGGCGCAGCAGCGTTCGGCGCAGCAGCGTCTGCCGCAGGCATAGCCGCACCTGCACCTGCAGGGGGCGCTTGCCATTGTTGGCGCAGCTCAGCACACGCGTCGTGTGCGGGCAGAGCAGGGGTCAGGTACAGTTCGTCTGCTTCTTTTTCTATAGCTGCTTGCGCTTGCCCCGCCTGGGCTATGGCCACTTTTGCCTCTAAATTGGGTGGGAGCCATGTGGGAATGCCCAGCTGGCGCTGCACATGGGCAAAGCCCGCCACCAGCACCACGGTGCGCGCGGGCTGCAGGGCCTGCAAGGCGCTGAGCGCCAGGCTTTGATCGCGCGCCAGCTGGATGCGCGCCATGGGCACCAGCAGCCGCTCGGGTAGCAAGTTGCAGTGGCCCTCGCGCACCGCCGTTTGCTGGCGCTGCCAGGCGGCGGGGCTCAGGTGGGTGTCGAAGTCGGGGTTGCGCTGCGCTTGCGTCATGTGCTGGCGTGGCAGGTTGCCGCCGAACACGGGCACAGCGGCGCGCACCGCAGCCATCACCACTGCGCGGTAGCGCTCCCAGGGCCACAGCTCCTCTTGCCAGCCCAGCGCCTGGCGCACCTGGGCTTCGTTGGCGGTGGCTGCCAGCCCCTGGGTGCTGTGCCCTGCCTCGGCCATTTCGAGCACTAAGGCCGCCAGCTGTTGGCGCTGTGCCAGCCATTGCACGGTCTGGGCCTGCCACTGTTGGTGTGCTGCCGCATCGTGCTGCTCGCCCAGCAACAACAGGGCCGGGGGAGTGGGCTGGCTCATCTGCGCCAGGCGCTGCGCCCAGCGGGCCTGGCAGTGGGGGGCGTGTGCCTGCGCCTGCTGTTGCATGAGCTTTGGGTCGGCACTGCACGTGCTGGAGGCGGGCGTTGCCATGCTGGCGCAGCCACTGCTCAGTAGGCACGCCAGTAGCCATGCCAGCGAGCCTGCGCGCCGGGTGGCAGGGGCTTGGGCCTGGGGGACAAAGTTGCGATTCATCAGCCCATGGTAGCGCGCTGTGCCGGGCGGCGCAGCCCTCCTAGCACAGCCCCTGCGGGCCCCTTGGCCGTAGCGCTGAGCTTCCCTACGGAGGGCAGGGCGCTGGCGCCAGCACGCCGGTGCAAAGGGGTACGATCGGCGGCTTTTTCCTCACCACACCCCCGATCAAGGAAACCCATTCCATGAAGGAAGCCCACGCCGCGCCCACCCAGGAACAACCCATCAGTCTGGATGTGTTGCAAGAGAAATACCTTAAATCCGGTGAGACCAGTGCCGAGCAGCTCTACGCCCGCGTGGCGCGCGCGCTGGCCTCGGTAGAAGCGCCCGAGGTACGCGCCGAGTGGGAGCAAAAATTCCTGGCCAACCTGCGTGCGGGCGCCATTGGTGCAGGCCGCATCATGAGCGCCGCAGGCACTGACATCCAGGCCACGCTCATCAACTGCTTCGTTCAGCCCGTGGGCGACTGCATCCAGGGCGTGGACGATGCGGGCTACCCCGGCATTTACGAAGCCCTGCGCGAGGCCGCTGAAACCATGCGCCGTGGTGGCGGGGTGGGCTATGACTTTTCACGCATCCGCCCACGCGGCGCGCGCGTGCGTGCTACGGGCTCGCTGGCCTCGGGCCCGTGCAGCTACATCAACGTATTCGATCAATCGTGCGCCACCGTAGAGAGCGCGGGCGCACGCCGGGGCGCGCAAATGGGCGTGCTGCGCATTGACCATCCCGATGTGCTGGACTTCATCACCGCCAAGCGCACGCCAGGGCGCTGGAACAATTTCAACGTCTCGGTGGGCGTGAGCGATGAGTTCATGCAGGCCGTGGTCGATGGCGCCGACTGGGAGCTGGTACACCGCGCCGAGCCCGGTGCCGAGCGCATTACCCAAGGGGCCACCCAGCGTGCCGATGGCTTGTGGGTGTACGAGCGCCTGCCTGCGCGCCAGCTGTGGGACACCATCATGCAGTCGGCCTACGACTTTGCGGAACCAGGCATTTTGTTTTTGGGGCGCATCAACGAAGACAACAACCTGCGTTACTGCGAAGAAATTTCGGCCACCAACCCTTGTGGCGAGCAGCCCTTGCCGCCCTACGGCTGCTGTGACCTCGGGCCCATCATCTTGACGCGCTTTGTGCGCCACCCCTTTGGCTTTGCCGGTGAGCCGCACTTCGATTTCGACACCTTCGAGCAGGTGGTCGCTACCCAGGTGCGCGCGCTGGACAACGTGCTGGATGTGACCTACTGGCCCCTGGAGCAGCAGCGCGCGGAGTCGGCCGCCAAGCGCCGTATTGGCGTGGGCTTTACGGGCATGGGCAATGCCTTGGCCATGCTGTGCCTGCGCTACAACGCACCCGAAGGCCGCACCATGGCGGCGCAAATTGCCCAGCGTATGCGTGACGCGGCCTACCGCGCCTCGATTGCCCTGGCGCAGGAAAAAGGCGCCTTTCCCAAGTTCGATGCCGAGGGCTACCTGGCCCCCGGCACGTTTGCCAGCCGCCTGCCGCAGGACATTCAAGACGCCATTCGCCAGCACGGCATTCGCAACAGCCATTTGCTGTCGGTTGCGCCCACGGGCACGGTGAGCTTGGCCTTCGCGGACAACGCATCCAACGGCATTGAGCCGCCGTTTTCCTGGACTTACACCCGCCGCAAACGCGAGGCTGATGGCAGCAAGAGCGAGTACCAGGTGGAAGACCACGCTTGGCGCTTGTACCGTGCATTGGGGGGCGACGTGCAGCGCTTGCCCGCCTACTTTGTGTCGGCGCTAGAGATGTCGGCTGCCGACCACGTGGCCATGATGGAGGCGGTGCAGCCGTTTGTGGACACCTCGATTTCCAAGACCGTCAACGTTCCGGCCGACTATCCCTACGCTGACTTTAAAAACCTCTACCTGCAAGCCTGGCAAGCGCGCCTCAAGGGCCTGGCCACCTACCGCCCCAACGCCATTTTGGGTGCTGTGCTGGAGGCCACACCCGCTGCACCGGCAGCGCCTGCGCCTGTGGCAGCTCCCGTGGTGGCGCAGGCAGCAGCCCCCGTGGCCACCGCTGAGGTGCCGCCCGTCGATCCAATGAAGGTGGTGATTGAAAGCCGTCCCAAAGGCGGGCTGGACGCGGTGGCAGAGAAAATCGAGTACTGGACGCAAGAGGGGCAAAAGCGCCTGTACCTCATCGTCTCGTTCCTGCCCGTGCCTACGGGCGTGGGCAAGGGCACGGTGGATCGCGCCATTGAGTTTTTCATGCCGGTGGGGCAAAACAACGAGTCGCAGCAGTGGATCACGTCCAGTATGCGGCTGCTGTCGCTGGCTGCGCGCGGTGGCTTTTTGGAGCGGGCGCTGTCGGACATGCGCAAAGTGGCCTGGGACCGTGGCCCCGTGCGCCTGGGCAGCTACGAAAAGGCCGATGGCACACGCGTGCCCCTGTGGCATGACTCTGAAGTCGCCGCGGTGGCCTACGCCATCCAGGGCATTTTGGCGCGCCGCCAGCAAGACCCCGTGCAGCAGCGCCTGCCGCTCGATGAGCTGCCCGAGCCCAGCGCCATTGGCGTGCCACCGGTGATGGCGGGCAAGAAGTGCCCCGAGTGCGGCGCCCACGCCATGATCCGCAAAGACGGCTGCGACTACTGCACCCAGTGCGGCCACCTGGGTACCTGCGGCTGATTGGGGTTGGTGCAAAAAAATAGGGGCCAAATTGGCCCCTAGCCCTTACAGGGAAAGCGCAAGCAGCTATCAAAAAAGAAGCGCTTGCGCTGTTCTTTAGCCTGTGGCCGCTGTGGCTTAGAACGGCGTGACGGTGTTGAAAAAGCGCCCCAGCCAGCCCATGGCCTGGGCTTCGGCCTGCTCGCCCATGCCGCGAGAGACCACGCGCACATTCGCCACATATTCCGAGCGGATGAAGCTGCCCGGCTCCAGGCGGCGCGGATCGACGATGCCGGAAAAGCGCAGCACATCGACGCTGCGGTTCACGCCCACTTGTTTCTCGCCCGCAATCACCAAATGGCCGTTGGGCAGCACTTCGGTGACGATGGCTGTCACGCTGCTTTCAAACTTGTTTTCGCTGGCAGTTTTGCCGCCGCCTTCAAAGTCGCTGGTGATTTCTGCACCAATTTTGGTGCGGTCGGCCAAATTGCCACCCACAAAGGGCAGGGCCGTGATGCCGCCGCCCGCACCGCTTTTGCGGTTGACGTTGGAGGACGAGTTCTGGCTGGCCGAGACTTTTTCGGAAATGCGGATGGTGACGATGTCGCCCACCAGGCGCGCGCGCGGATCGGCCAGCGCCGGGCGGTAGCGCGCCGTGCTGTACAGGCTGCCGGTGGCAGGGCCTTGCACCGGGGCGGGCATGGCCAGGGGCGGCGGGGCCGTGGGCAGCACTTCCACCGGAGGCGCTGGGTTGACGCTGGCGCAGCCGCTTGCCAGCAGCACCACAGCCAAAGTGGCGCTGGCGTGAGCCCAAGAGCGGCGCATGGGGCGCATGGTGTGCAAGGCAAGGATGGACATAAGACAACCTCGGTTAGAGCTGCGACAGCTTGGCCAGCATCTGGTCGCTGGTGGAAATGGCTTTGGAGTTCATCTCGTAAGCGCGCTGAGTCTGGATCATGGTCACCAGCTCTTCCACCACGTTGACGTTGGACGCTTCCAAAAAGCCTTGCTTGATAAAGCCCAGGCCGTTGGTGCCGGGCTGACCTTGCTGTGGCTGTCCGCTGGCGGCCGATTCTTTGTACATGTTCTGCCCCACAGGCTCCAGACCGGCGGGGTTAACGAAGCTGGACATGGCAATGTTGCCCAACTGCTGGGGCACCGGGTTGCCCGGCAAGGTGGCTGAAACAATGCCATCGGCACTGATGCTGACTTTGATGGCGTTGGGCGGCACGGTGATGCCGTTGGCCACTGGCAGGCCGCTGGAGGTGACCATGCGGCCCTGGGCGTCGAGCTGGAAGGAGCCGTCGCGCGTGTAGCCAATGGTGCCATCGGGCAGGTTCACTTCAAAAAAGCCATTGCCGTTGATGGCCACGTCCAGGCTGTTGTTGGACTGCTGCAAGCTGCCTTGCGTGAAGGTGCGGCTGGTGGCCACGGTGCGCACGCCCAGGCCCAGGTGCAAGCCGGTGGGCAGCTGGTTTTGCTCGTCGTTTTGCGCGCCCACCTGGCGCAGGTTTTGGTAGATCAGGTCTTCAAACACCGCGTTGTTGCGCTTGAAGCCGTTGGTCGAGACGTTGGCCAGGTTGTGCGAAATCACGTCCAGCTGGGTTTGCTGGGCGGTCATGCCGGTTTTGGCAATCCATAGGGAGTTGATCATGGTCTTTTCTCCTGCGCCGCGTTAGCCGTTGAGGCTGAGCAGTTGTGCGGCAGATTTGTCGTCGTTTTCAGCCGTCTGAATCAAGCGCATTTGCTGCTCGAACTGGCGTGCGGCGGCAATCATGCCGACCATGCACTCGACGGGGTTGACGTTGGAGCCTTCCAGCGCCCCGGACACCATGCGCGCGGCCGGGTCTGGTGCCAGCGGCTCGCCGGTGGCGTTGCGAAACAGGCCATCGTCACCGCGCCGCAAGGGCGTGTCGGCGCCGGGGGTGGCCAGCTTGATGCGGCCGACCTGCGTAGGAGGTTGGCCCGCGGTTTTGGCCGTGACGGTGCCATCCGCACCCAGTGACACTTCTGCGCCGGGTGGCACGTCGATGGGGCCGCCGCCATCGGCCAGCACAGGCAGGCCGGTGCTGGTGACCAGCTGGCCCGCTTCGGTGACTTGAAACGAACCGGCACGGGTGTACGCCTCGGTGCCGTCGAGTGCCTGCACGGCAAACCAGGCATTGCCGACGGCCATGGCGTCGAGATTGCGCCCAGTGCGCTCGGCAGGGCCCGAGGTTTGCACATGGCCGGAAGTGGCTTCGAGCGCAAACACCCGTGTGGTCGAGCCGTCACCTTGCATGGGCACGGAGCGGAAAGTGGCCATTTCGGCGCGAAAGCCGTGGGTAGAGGCATTGGCCAGGTTGTTGGACAGCAGCGCCTGCCGGTGTTGCGCGGCGTTGGCGCCGGTCATGGAGGTGTAGATGATGCGGTCCATAGCGAAACCTCAGTGCCTTCGTGCGTTAGCGCAGGTTGACGATGGTGGACATCACCTGGTCTTGCGTCTTGATGGTTTGCGCGTTGGCCTGGTAGGCGCGCTGCGCCGTCATCATGTTCACCAGCTCGGCTGTCAGGTCCACGTTGGACTCTTCCAGCGCACCCGCGCGCAGCTCGCCAAAGGCGCCGCTGGTGGGTTGGCCCACGGTAGGCTGGCCCGAGGAGGCCGTTTCCACCCACAGGTTATTGCCCACATCGGCCAGGCCCTGCGTGTTGCGGAAGGTAGCCAGGGCAATCACCCCTTCAGGGCGCGACACGCCGTTGGAGTAGGTGGTGGTGATGGTGCCATCGGGGCCAATGTTCATGCCCGTGAGCTGACCCGAGGTGTAGCCGTTTTGCGTGGTTTCACTCACGGCAAATTTGGTACCGAATTGGGTGCAGCCACTGAGGTCCACTTTGAAACTGGGGGCAGCTGGTGTCGGCTCATTGGGGTTAGGGCCAGTACCAGGTGGAATCGGTGGGAATGTGTAGGGATCAAAAGAAGAAGTAGTTGGGTCAATGCTGCCATCAGCGTTAAAAGTAATTTGGTGTGGGGCGCTTCCTGTTGGTTGTATCGTTTCATCCAAGGTTGTGTACACATCCCAGGTGTTGGCTCCGTTTTTCACAAAATAAAGATCGGCCTGGTAAGGCACACCCTGCTCGTCATAGACCGTGACGGATGTGCCATAGGTGGAGCGAGGCGTTGGCGGCGTGGTGCTCGTAGCATCGGGCACACGCGCATCCAGGTTCAGGCTGATCTTGGCTTCGGTGGTTTCTTTGGCTGCAATCGGGCTTCCCAGAGGAAAATTCAGTGGTTTCACAGCGCCGGTGAGTGCCTTGCCACTGACGGGATCCACTGAGTAGCCCATCAGCTTGCCAAAGTGGTTGGTCAGCACGTTGCCGTCTTTGTCGAGCTTGAAGTTGCCCGCACGGCTATAGGCCATGGAGCCGTCGGGCTGCTGGATTTGGAAAAAGCCATTGCCATTGATGGCTACGTCCAGGCTGTTGCCTGTGAGTGTGATGCCGCCCTGGGTGAATTGCTGGGCAATCGCATCCACTTGTACGCCAATGCCGTTGTTGTTGCCTTGCGCCATGCCCATGGCGCTGGCCACCATGTTGGCAAATTCGGTGCGCGAGGCCTTGAAGCCGACGGTGCCGGAGTTGGCAATGTTGTGGCCAATCACGTCCAGGTTCTTGCTGGCGGCGTTCAGGCCGGAGAGTCCTTGTTGAAAACCCATGGTGTGCTCCTGCTGCGGTGTGCGAATGTCTGAAAAAAGAGGGCGGGCGCTGGCGTGGGCTTACACCACGCTGCGTACGTCGCGGTACTTGATGCTGGCGCCCGAGGCGAGGTTGAGCGTGAGCAGACCCTCTTCCACGCTGGTGCCAACCACTTTGGATTGCATGTAGCTGCGGCTTTCCACCGCACCTTCTTTGTTGGTGGCCGTGACGCGAAAGCGCAGGCTGCTGCTGTCGCCCGCGTATTTGCTGGCATCCCAGGTAAAGGGGTGCATACCCGGCTCTTGTGCGCCCAGCTCCACCGAGCCCACCACCTGGCCACCGGGGCTGAGGATGTCCACCTTTACGTTGCTGGCAGCGTTGCCCAGCTCGAAAGCGCCCTTGCCGGTGACGCTGCCGTCTTCGGCCTTTTCCACGGCCAGGCTGTCGCCTTCCACCTGTACCGAGCGCCCGAGCAACATCGTGCCCTGCATGGCTTGCATGGAGGCAAATTGCTCGGCCATCGAGACCATGGTCAAGTTCAGTTGCTGGATGCCAGTGACGGTGTTGATCTGCGCCATCTGCGAGGTCATCTGCGCGTTGTCCAGCGGGTTCATCGGGTCTTGGTTGTTCAGCTGCGCCACCAGCAGCTTGAGAAAGCGATCCTGCGCAGCGCTGGGATCGGTGTTGCTGCTGCCCTTGGTGGAGGTCGTGCTGGCACCTGCGTCCAGGGCGCTGGTGTCGATGGGGGACATGAACATGGATGAAAACTCCGGCGAGGGCGTGGGCGAAAAATGAGGATTACTGGCCCATCTGCAGCGTTTTGAGCAGCAGGGACTTGGCCGTGTTCATCACTTCAACGTTGTTTTGGTAGGAGCGCGAGGCCGAGATCATGTTGACCATTTCCTCCACGGCGTTGACGTTGGCGTGGTTCACGTAGCCTTCAGCATCGGCCATGGGGTGGCCGGGATCGTGTACGCGCCGCCCGGGGGTTTGGCTCTCTTCAATGGCCTTGACGCGCACTCCAGCGGAATAGTCCGGCCCCATGGGCTCGGTCTGAAACACCACCTGGCGCGCCTTGTAGGCCTGGCCATCGGGGCCGGCCACGGCGTCCACGTTGGCCAGGTTGCTGGCCACCACGTTCAGGCGCTGCGATTGCGCGCTGATGGCGCTGCCCGAGACATTGAAAATAGAAAACATCGACATGCGAACGACTCGCTTTCTGGCGGACGGCCTTACTGACCCTGGATGGAACTGAGCATGGTGCGCACATTGCCGTTGATGAAGCGCAGCGTGGCTTCAAAGCGCACGGCGTTGTCCACAAAATTGGCACGTTCGCGGTCCATGTCCACCGTGTTTTTGTCCAGGCTGGGTTGCGTTTGCAGGGCGTAGCCCAGGGTGGTGCCTGCTGGCGCACTGCTGCCAGCGGGCAGGGGAATGTGCTGTGGATGGCTGGCCCCGTTGGTGCCCAGCTTTTGCTCCAGCGAGGGGCCTGATTGAGTGGCAGCATTCAACGCATCGGCGAATTTGAAGTCGCGCGCCACGTAGCCGGGCGTGTCGGCATTGGCAATGTTGCCGGCAATGATGCGCTGGCGCTCGGCGCGCAGCTGCAGTGCGGTGCCGTGAAAATCCAGTCGTTGCGTCAACTTGTCGAACATGGTGACCTCGCCGTAGCGAAAAATGGCGCCCATCAGGGCGACAGGAGGGGGGGAAGAGGTGTCGGCAATTATCAAAACGGGCCCCAATTCCGAAAGCTCAAAGAGCGCTGCTTTGGTGGCTTTGTTTGTCCGGCTGGTGTGGTGTATTGCGCCTAGAGTGCAGGCCTTGTGATTGACGCTCACGCCCTTGATGGGCTGCGAAGGCTCCGCGTATGACCTCCTTTCTCGCCCCCCTCTCTTTTTCGCGTGTGGTTGCGCGCGTGCGCGCAGGCGCCGCACTGGGTTTGTTGGCCGGGTGTGTGCTGGGCCTGGGTGTTGGGGTGCCCGCGCGGGCACAAAATGCGTCTGCTGCTGTGGCGGCGGCGCCTGCCGAGGGCGTGGAGGACATTGGCAGCGTCACCCGGCGTTGGCTGGATGAGGCCTTGCAGGCAGCACAGGCCGAGAGTGCGGCACTGCGCATGGAAGTGCAGGTGGGGCAGCTCGATCCGCGCTTGCGTCTGGCGCCATGTGCTCGGGTGGAACCCTTCCTGCCTGCAGGTACCCGCTTGTGGGGCCGCACCCGCCTGGGGCTGCGCTGCGTACAGGGTGCGGTGCAGTGGACGGTGTTCCTGCCCATCACCATCCAGGCCTGGGGCCCCGCATGGGTGCTGGCCGATACCGTATCGCCCGGTACGGTATTGATGCCGCAGCACGCCAGCCTCTCCGAGGTGGATTGGGCTGCTGAAAACGCCCCGGTGTTGGCACAGCAGCAGTCCTGGGTAGGGCAGGTGGCGGCGCGCCAATTGCGTGCCGGGCAGGCGCTGCGCCAGTCTATGGTGCGCGCGCCGGAGTTGTTCAAGGCCGGAGCACAGGTGCGCGTGGTCGTGCAAGGCCCGGGCTATGCCGTCACGGCGGCGGGGCAGGCCCTGGGGGCTGGGGCGGTAGGACAGTCTGTGCGCGTGCGCATGGAAAATGGCCGCATCGTCGGCGGCACCGTGGCGGATAATGGCAGCGTGCAAGTGCCTCTGTAGGGTCTGAGGGGGTGCGTAACCCCGTAAAAAAAGTCTCAAGTCTGCGTGTCAGTTGCCGACAATAAGACCACGTAAGCCTCGCTCTTGGGGATCGTGGAGCAAGCCATGAAAATCGGACACAACCCAGAATTAGCCAACGCGATTGCGCAAAATGCGCCTGCTAAACAGCAGGCCAAAGATGCCGCGCCCGTTGCGCAGGCCGCGACCCAGAGCACCGCAGCCTCACGCTCGGGGGCGGCTGTCACTTTTTCCAGCGCTGCGCGCACCCTCGACGCCAACACCCGTACCCAGGGCGACTTTGATGCAGGCAAAGTGCGCGCCATGCGCGAAGCCATTGAAAAAGGCACTTTCAAAATCAACGCAGGTGCCATTGCCGACAAACTTTTGAGCAACGCACAGGAAGTGTTGTCTCACGCTCGCGTGTAGGATTGAAGCTCTCCAAGGTGTGCAGCCCTGGGAATTTCCTGGGGCTGCATTTTTTTCGCTCTGGTGTGCGCTCTTGCTCTCGTTGGATTCACCATGACCGCGTTGACCCCCCTTTTAGACCAGGCCGAGGCCCATATCCAGCAGGCGGCGGACGCTTTGCTGGCGTCCGACACGGCCCAGCTTGAGCACAGCAGCAGCCTGCTGCGCGAGGCGGCTGCGTTGTTGTCGCGTGCGCTCTCCGGCCCTGCCGCGCGCGCGGCGCTGAGTGCGCAAGAACTGGCGCGTGTGCGCAGTGTGAACGAACGCCTGGGCGTGGTGCGCGAGCAGCTCGCGCGGGTGCTGGCGCTGGCCGATCGGCAGCTGGCCAGTGTGGTGCCACAAGAGCCTGCGCCCACTTACGGTGCGGGCCACCGCCCCACAGCACGCATTTACCGGGCGGCGGGTTGAGCCTGCCCTTGTTTGGATTTTGATGCCCCTCTCCCCTGCCTCTGCCGACCACCGCCCCCGCGTGCTGGCGGTGGACGATGAACCCACCAACCTACAGGTGCTGCGCCAGGTTTTGGGTGCTGACTATCGCCTGCTGTTTGCCACCGATGGCACGCGTGCGCTGCAAATTGCGCGCCAGCAGCAGCCCGAACTGATCTTGCTCGACGTGATGATGCCCGGCATGGACGGCTACACCGTGTGCCGCATGCTCAAGGCCGATGCCGCCACGCGCGCCATTCCGGTGGTTTTCGTCACCGCCTTGAACGATGTGGCCGACGAAGCCCATGGTTTCGACGTGGGCTGCGTGGACTACATCGCCAAGCCCTTCAGCGCCGCCGTGGTGCGTGCGCGCGTGAAAACCCACCTCTCGCTCGTGCGCATGGACGAGCTGACGGCCACACGCTTGCAAATCGTGCAGCGCCTGGGCCGCGCCGCCGAATACAAAGACAACGAAACCGGGATGCACGTCATCCGCATGAGCCACTTTGCCCGCTTGCTGGCACTGGCGGCGGGCTGCCATCCGCAGTGGGCGGACGACCTGCTGAACGCCGCGCCCATGCACGACGTGGGCAAAATTGGCATTCCCGACGCCATCTTGCAAAAGCCCGGCAAGCTCACGCCCGAGGAATGGGACGTGATGCGCCGCCACCCGGAAATTGGCGCTGAAATCATTGGCACGCACAGCGGCGGCATGTTGGCCCTGGCGCATGAAGTGGCGCTGGGCCACCACGAAAAATGGAACGGCAGTGGCTACCCCCAAGGCCTGGTGGGCGAGGCCATTCCGCTGGCAGCACGCATCGTGGCGATTGCCGACGTGTTTGACGCCCTCACCAGCGAGCGCCCCTACAAAAAAGCCTGGCCCACCGAGCAGGCCTGCGCGCTCATCCAGTCCGAGGCGGGGCAGCATTTCGATCCCACGCTGGTCGAGCACTTTTTGCCGCTGGTGCCGCAGCTGTTGGAAATTCGCCAGCGCTGGGCCGACTGACGGCCTGCGCCGCTTTTCTGCCCTGCCGCTCTGCGCCCTGCCTCGCCATGCAGCGCCGCCACCTCCTCACTGCCGCTGCTGCGCTGCCGCTGCTGGCTTGCCAGCGGCCCACCCCCGAGCTGCCCGGTGGCTTTGCCGATACCGACACCCTGGCGCACGGCCATGCGCTGCGCGACCAGTTGGCGCAGGG
>JAYRPZ010000051.1:0-30114 GCA_041910915.1 Acidovorax sp. | reverse complement strand
TGTGCAGGCGCGGAATCGGGCGGTCTGCGTTGTTGCAAATCCTCGCAATAGCAAGGCTATTGCTGCGGTTTGCGCCTAGCAGCCCATCCCGATCCGCATCCTGCACCCCTTCGCGCGAGATCGTGAACACGCTCTTAAAAAAAGAGCTGCTTGCGCTTACCCAGCAAGGGCTGGAGCCGTTTTTGATGCTTTATTTTGGCGCTGCAAGCCGTTGCGCGGCCCTGGTAGCCAGGTACAGGCCGTCCACAGGCTACAGGAAGCCTTTGTGGGGCTTATTTTTGGTGGCAAATCTGCCTCTAAGCCGCGCCAGATAAGCGCAAACAGCTATTAAAATAATAGCTGTTTGCGGCTTCATCTCTGGAAGGTTGGCCCAGAAGGCGTGGCTTACACCCCGGCGGCGTGCGCTTGCTGGTCGGCGTGGTAGCTCGAACGCACCATGGCGCCCACGGCAGCGTGTGAAAAGCCCATGGCGTGGGCCTCTTGCTCAAAGTGTTTGAACGTGTCGGGGTGGACGTAGCGGCGCACGGGGAGGTGGCTGTTGCTGGGCGCCAAATACTGGCCAATGGTGAGCATTTCGATGCCGTGGGCGCGCATATCGCGCATCACCTGCAAAATTTCTTCGTCCGTCTCGCCCAGGCCCACCATCAAGCCGCTCTTGGTGGGCACGCCAGGCATCAGCGCCTTGGCTTTTTGCAGCAGGCTGAGCGAAAACTGGTAGTCCGCCCCAGGGCGTGCCTCTTTGTACAGGCGCGGCACGGTTTCCAGGTTGTGGTTCATCACGTCGGGCGGGGCTTGCTGCAGCAGCGCCAGCGCCTTGTCGTCGCGGCCGCGAAAGTCTGGCGTGAGGATTTCAATTTGCGTCTGCGGTGAGAGCGCGCGGATGTGGCGAATGCACTCGGCAAAGTGGCCCGCGCCGCCGTCGCGCAAATCGTCGCGGTCCACGCTGGTGATAACGGCGTATTTCAGGCGCATCTGCGCAATGCTGCGCGCGAGGTTGAGCGGCTCGTCGGTGTCCAGCGGATCGGGGCGGCCATGGCCGACGTCGCAAAACGGGCAGCGGCGCGTGCATTTGTCGCCCATGATCATGAAGGTGGCCGTGCCGCTGCCAAAGCACTCGCCAATGTTGGGGCACGAGGCTTCTTCGCACACGGTGTGCAATTTGTGCTCGCGCAAGATGTTTTTGATTTCGTAAAAGCGCGTGGTGGGGCTGCCCGCGCGCACACGGATCCAATCAGGTTTTTTCAGCACCTCGCCCGTGTGCTCGACTTTGACGGGGATGCGTGAGAGCTTGGCCGCGGCTTTTTGCTTGGCCAGGGGGTTGTAGTCAGCGTTGCTTTGCGCTTCGCGCACGACGTCGGAGGAGCTCATGGCAGGCGGCCCGATGGTGCGGGCAGAAGATTCAGGGAGACAGGCGCACACTGAGATGGTGGGCCAGGCGCTGGGCGGCCTCGTCCCAGGTGGTGGGGACGCCGATTGTAGAAAGGTCCACCGTGGCCAACCCCGCGTAGCCACAAGGGTTGATGCGGGCAAAGGGTTGCAAATCCATGGCCACGTTCAGCGCCAGGCCGTGGTAGGTGCAGTGGCGGCTGACCTTGATGCCCAGTGCCGCGATTTTTCCCAACCCGGTGAAGTCAGGCACGGGGCTGGCACTGCCAGGCAGGCGCTGCTGTGGGCGCTGGGGCAGGCGGGCGTGGCTGAAGGGGTCGTCCAGGCGCACGTAAATGCCGGGTGCTCCAGCCACGCGGTGGCCCGTGACACCATAGTCAGCCAGGGTGCGGATGACGGCTTCTTCTAGGCGGTACACATATTCTTTGACGTAGTAGCCCGCGCGCTGCAAGTCCAGCAGAGGGTAGGCCACTACCTGGCCGGGACCGTGGTAGGTGACTTGGCCGCCCCGGTTGGTGGCGACGATGGGGATGTCACCTGGCTGCAGCAGGTGCTGTGGGCTGCCAGCCAGCCCCAAGGTGTAAGTGGGTGCGTGTTCGCACAGCCACAAGCTGTCTGCCGTGGTGGCGGTGCGTGTGGCGGTGAACTGTTGCATCGCCTGCACGCTGGCGTGGTAGCCCGTGGGGCCGAGAAAGCGAATGTCCATGCCTGGAGGGGCGCTTTACAGCACCACTTTGACCAACGGGTGGGTCGTGAACGCGCGGTACAGGTCGTCGAGCTGCGCACGGCTGGTGGCAGTGATGGTGATGGTCAAGCCCATGTACTTGCCGCCGCTGCTGGGGCGCCGTTCGATGCGCGCCGTATCAAACAAGGGGTCCCAGCGCTGGGCGATCTCGATGATGGCGGGCTCCAGGGCTGCGCAGTGCAAGCCCATCACCTTGATGGGAAACAGGGAGGGGAAGTCGATCAGGGAGTCGCGCCGATCGGTGGGGGCGGGTGCTGCCAAGGAGGATGCAGACATGCAATGCTTTCAATTCAATAGCAAGATAGCTCGAAAAAACAAGCTTTGGAGCTGGTTGGGGTGGTTGTGAGGAGGGGCGCTAGCCACGCATTTCCTTGGCGGGGCCGACCGGTTATCCCATGCCTGGGGGTTGTGCCGTGCGGTGGTGCATGCTAGGGCAAATACCGAACACACCGATGTTTTGTACCAAAGCTCGGGTTTCTCCTTATAATCAGGGGCTTTTTGAAGTTTGGGTCTGCCAACGCCCGGGGGCAAAAAATGATAAACAAAGCTCCGGAGGCTGAACGTGAGGACGAAGAGTCAGACTTCAAGCCCTTGAGTGCCGAAGAGGCGCAGGCATGGCGTCAGCGGCATCCACCGCAATCCTTGTGGTGGGTGGTCGTGGGGCAGGTGCTTGCGGGGCTGGTGGTCACCGTGTTGGCTGCTGTCTTCTTTGGTACAGCCTCTGTGACATGGTCTGCCGGTTATGGTGCCCTCGCTGTGGTGTTGCCTGCTGCCTTGTTTGCGCGCGGTGTGGCGCGCTCTGGAAGTCAAGCAAATACTGCGGTAGCGCGCTTTTTTGTCTGGGAGTTGGCCAAGCTGGCGCTGACCATAGCCATGCTCGCGGCGGCGCCGCGTGTGGTGACAGATTTGAATTGGCTGGCCTTGTTGGCTGGCATGGTGGTGACAATGAAAACGTACTGGATCGCACTCAAGTGGCGCTCCGGTGTCCGAAAAACCGATTGACTTTTTGAGAGAAGTGTAGAAATGGCCGCTGACGCGCACGCCCCGACTGCCAGTGAATACATCGTTCACCATTTGCAGCATCTGCAAAACATTCAGCAGAAGTCCATCATCGATTTTTCGGTGGTTAACCTTGACTCTGTTGCTGTCAGTATTTTGACGGGTGCTTTCGCCCTCTTTTTGTTGTGGCTGGGTGCGCGCAAAGCAACCTCTGGTGTGCCAGGGCGTTTCCAGGCTGCTGTAGAAATGCTGGTTGAAATGGTGGATAACCAGGCCAAGGCCAATATCCACAATGCCCAGTCGCGCAAATTCATTGCGCCTTTGGCTCTCACTGTGTTCGTCTGGATTTTCATGATGAATGCGATGGATATGTTGCCTGTGGATTTGCTGCCTGTGCTGTGGCAAACCGTGCAGGGTGACTCCCATGCCTATTTGCGTGTGGTGCCTACGGCTGATTTGTCCACCACCTTGGGTTTGTCTTCTGCTGTGCTGGTTTTGTGCTTTATCTACAGCATCAAGATCAAAGGCATGGGTGGCTGGGCGCATGAGCTGGTGACAGCGCCTTTTGGTACCAGCAAAAACCCGGTTTTTGCCATCATCCTGGGTGTGGTGAACCTTGGTATGCAGATTATTGAATACGTTGCTAAGACGGTTTCGCACGGTATGCGACTGTTTGGCAATATGTACGCTGGTGAGTTGGTGTTCATGCTGATCGCCCTGATGGGTGGCGCGGCTGCCATGTCGCTCTCTGGTGTGTTGCTCCCCTTGGGGCACATCATTGCGGGCTCTATCTGGGCGATCTTCCACATTTTGATCATCACCCTGCAGGCCTTCATTTTCATGATGCTGACGCTGATTTACCTCGGCCAAGCACATGAAGCTCACTAACCCTTTCTTTCTCTTTAACCTTTCTTTTCAACCTTAGGAGTCATCATGGAAAACATTCTCGGCCTCGTCGCTCTGGCTTGCGGTCTGATTGTGGGTCTCGGCGCTATCGGCGCTTCGATCGGTATCGCTTTGATGGGTGGCAAGTTCCTGGAATCCTCGGCTCGCCAGCCTGAGCTGATCAACGAGCTGCAAACCAAGATGTTCATTTTGGCTGGTCTGATTGACGCGGCCTTCCTGATTGGTGTGGCCATTGCCCTGCTGTTCGCCTTCGCCAACCCCTTCGTTCTGAAGTAATCCGCGCACGCCCACCAACCGAAAGAAAGGTGTTGCCGTGAGTATCAATGCGACCCTGTTCGTTCAGGCCATTGTTTTCCTGATCCTGGTGTGGTTCACGATGACCTTCGTGTGGCCCCCGATTGCGAAGGCTTTGGATGAGCGAGCACAAAAAATCGCCGATGGTCTCGCAGCGGCTGATAAAGCTAAAACTGAACTCGCCGCTGCTGATCAGCGTGTGAAGAAAGAATTGGCTGCAGCCAGCAACGAGACTGCCTCCCGCTTGGCCGATGCCGAGCGCCGTGCCCAGGCTATCGTTGAAGAAGCCAAAGCCCGTGCTACGGAGGAAGGTCAGAAGATCGTCGCCGCCGCACGTGCTGAAGCCGAGCAGCAAGCTGTTGCTGCGCGTGAAGCTTTGCGCGAGCAAGTGGCGGTATTGGCTGTCAAGGGTGCTGAGCAGATTTTGCGCAAGGAAGTCAATGCTGGCGTCCACGCAGATTTGCTCAATCGCCTCAAGGCCGAGCTGTAAGGAAGGCGCAACATGGCTGAACTCGCCACCATTGCCCGCCCTTACGCCGAAGCGTTGTACAAAGCTTGCACTGGTGCTGCCGGTGCTGATTTGGGCGGCGTTGCAGCCTGGGTGGACGAGTTGGCGGCGATTGCCGCCAACCCTCAGTTGCGCCAGTTGGCAGACAACCCGAAAGTGACGCGTGCACAAGTGCTGGAGTTGATTGCCAGCGTGCGTCAGGGGTTGCCGGAAATGGCGTTGAACTTCTTGCGCGTTCTCGTGGAAAACGGCCGTCTGCAGGCGTTGCCCGAGATTGCGGCCCAGTTCCATGTGCTGGTCAACCAAAGCCGCGGCAGCTCAGATGCTGTGGTGCATAGCGCTTTTGCGCTGGATGCTGCCGCCCTGTCCGATTTGACAGCCGTGCTGGAAAAGCGTTTTGGCCGCAAGCTCAATCTGTCTGTCCAAACGGACGAGTCGCTCATTGGCGGCATTCGCGTGGTGGTGGGCGACGAGGTGCTCGATACCTCCGTCAAGGCCCGTCTGGAACAAATGAAAGCGGCCCTCACCGCCTGATCGGCTGGGGTTTGGGCTAACTAAAGAAAGAAGGAAAGAGTCATGCAACTCAATCCAGCAGAAATTTCTGAACTAATCAAGAGCCGCATCGAAGGGCTGGCCGCCAGCAGCGACATCCGCAACCAAGGCACCGTGGTGTCTGTGACCGACGGTATTGTGCGTATTCATGGCCTGTCGGACGTGATGCAGGGTGAAATGCTTGAATTCCCCGCCACCGCTGATGGTCAGCCTACCTTCGGTTTGGCGCTGAACTTGGAGCGCGACTCGGTTGGTGCGGTGATTTTGGGCGAATACGAGCATATTTCCGAAGGCGACACGGTCAAGTGCACTGGGCGTATTTTGGAAGTGCCTGTGGGCCCTGAACTGGTCGGCCGCGTGGTGAACGCTCTGGGTCAGCCTATCGACGGCAAGGGCCCCATCAACGCCAAGATGACCGACGTGATCGAAAAGGTTGCGCCGGGCGTGATCGCACGTCAGTCTGTGGATCAGCCGCTGCAAACCGGTCTGAAGTCCATCGACTCCATGGTGCCAATTGGCCGTGGTCAGCGTGAACTGATCATTGGTGACCGTCAGACCGGCAAGACTGCTGTGGCTATTGACGCGATCATCAACCAAAAGGGCCAAGGCGTGACGTGTATTTACGTTGCGATTGGTCAAAAAGCGTCTTCGATCAAGAACGTGGTGCGCGCGCTGGAACAAGCCGGTGCCATGGAATACACGATCGTGGTGGCTGCTTCGGCATCTGAATCTGCTGCTATGCAGTATGTGTCGGCCTACTCGGGCTGCACGATGGGCGAATACTTCCGCGACCGCGGTGAAGATGCGCTGATCGTTTATGACGACTTGTCCAAGCAAGCTGTGGCCTACCGTCAGGTTTCGCTGCTGCTGCGCCGTCCCCCAGGACGTGAAGCGTTCCCTGGCGACGTGTTCTATCTCCACAGCCGTCTGCTGGAACGTGCTGCTCGCGTGAATGCTGACTACGTTGAAGCTTTCACCAAGGGTGCTGTGAAGGGCAAGACAGGTTCGCTGACTGCTTTGCCAGTGATCGAAACCCAAGCGGGTGACGTGTCCGCTTTCGTTCCAACCAACGTGATTTCGATCACTGACGGTCAGATCTTCTTGGAAACGAGCCTGTTCAACGCGGGTGTGCGTCCTGCCATCAACGCCGGTATTTCGGTGTCTCGCGTGGGTGGTGCAGCACAAACCAAGGTTGTGAAGGGCTTGTCCGGCGGTATTCGTACCGACTTGGCCCAGTACCGTGAACTGGCTGCTTTTGCCCAGTTTGCGTCCGACCTCGATGAAGCGACCCGCAAGCAGTTGGATCGTGGTGCCCGCGTGACTGAATTGCTCAAGCAACCGCAGTACAGCCCCTTGTCCACCAGCTTGATGGCAGCAACTTTGTTTGCTGTGAACAAGGGCTTCCTGGACGACGTGGATGTCAAAAAAGTGTTGGCGTTTGAGTCTGGTTTGCATCAGTTCCTCAAGACCAGCTATGCCGCTTGGTTGGAGCGCATCGAAAAGAACCGTGCTTTCGACAAGGAAGGCAAGGACGAAGCCGAGCTGACCCAGGCCATTACGGCTTTCAAGAAAACGTTCGCCTAAACCGGACGAGGAGCATTCATGGCTGCAGGTAAGGAAATACGCGGCAAGATCAAATCGGTGGAAAACACCAAGAAGATCACCAAGGCCATGGAAATGGTGGCCGCGTCCAAAATGCGCAAAGCGCAAGACCGCATGCGTGCTGCACGGCCCTTTGCCGAGAAGGTGCGCAACATTGCTGCGCACCTTGGCGAAGCCAACCCTGAGTACGTGCATCCGTTCATGAAATCCAACGATGCACGTGCTGCTGGGGTGATCGTAGTCACCACAGACAAGGGTCTGTGCGGTGGTATGAATACCAACGTGCTGCGTGCTGTCACGAACAAGCTGCGTGAGTTGCAAGAGCAGGGCGTGCAGGTGCAGGCTGTGGCGATTGGCAACAAAGGTTTGGGTTTCTTGAACCGTGTTGGTGCCAAGGTAGTAGCCAATACGACAGGTTTGGGTGATACGCCGCACATGGAAAAGTTGATCGGCCCCGTCAAGGTGCTGCTCGATGCTTATGCCGAAGGCAAGATCAATGCGGTGTACCTGGCGTACACCAAGTTCATCAACACCATGAAGCAAGAATCCGTGGTGGAGCAGTTGCTGCCTTTGTCGTCTGAGCAGATGAAAGCTGACGCTTCTGGTTCGAGCTGGGATTACATCTACGAGCCCGATGCGCAGACGGTGATCGATGAGCTGTTGGTGCGCTATGTCGAGTCGCTGATCTACCAATCGGTAGCGGAGAACATGGCCAGCGAGCAATCTGCCCGTATGGTGGCCATGAAGGCCGCGACCGACAACGCTGGCAACGTCATCAACGAACTCAAGCTGGTTTACAACAAGACACGTCAAGCGGCGATCACCAAGGAGCTGTCCGAGATCGTTGCGGGTGCGGCTGCCGTCTAACCGGTTTTTCAAATTTCTGGAGCAAACAAATGGCTCAAGTGCAAGGCAAGATTGTTCAATGTATTGGCGCCGTGGTGGACGTGGAGTTCCCGCGCGACCAGATGCCCAAGGTGTACGACGCCCTGAAGCTCGAAGGCTCGGCTCTGACCCTGGAAGTGCAGCAGCAGCTCGGTGATGGCATCGTTCGCACCATCGCGCTGGGCTCTTCTGATGGGCTCAAGCGTGGTTTGATGGTGACCAACACTGCCAAAGCCATCACGGTTCCTGTGGGTAAAGCGACTTTGGGTCGGATCATGGACGTGTTGGGTAACCCCATTGACGAACGCGGTCCTGTGGATCAGGCACTGACGGCCTCCATCCACCGCAAGGCGCCCGCTTATGACGAGCTGAGCCCTTCGCAGGAACTGCTGGAAACAGGCATCAAGGTGATTGACCTGGTGTGCCCGTTCGCCAAGGGCGGTAAGGTGGGCCTGTTCGGCGGCGCCGGCGTGGGCAAGACCGTGAACATGATGGAACTCATCAACAACATCGCTAAGGCCCACAGCGGTCTGTCGGTGTTTGCTGGTGTGGGCGAGCGTACCCGTGAAGGGAACGACTTCTACCATGAGATGGCTGATTCCGGCGTGGTGAACCTGGAAAACCTGCCAGAGTCCAAAGTGTCCATGGTGTATGGTCAGATGAACGAGCCTCCGGGCAACCGTTTGCGCGTGGCCCTGACCGGCCTGACCATCGCCGAGTCGTTCCGCGACGAAGGCCGTGACGTGCTGTTCTTCGTGGACAACATCTACCGTTACACGCTGGCCGGTACCGAAGTGTCCGCTCTGCTGGGCCGTATGCCTTCCGCTGTGGGCTACCAGCCGACGCTGGCTGAAGAAATGGGCCGCCTGCAAGAGCGTATTACCTCCACCAAGGTGGGTTCGATCACCTCCATCCAGGCCGTGTACGTGCCAGCCGATGACTTGACCGACCCGTCACCTGCTACCACCTTCGCCCACTTGGATTCCACTGTGGTGCTGTCGCGTGACATCGCTGCCCTGGGTATCTACCCTGCCGTGGACCCGCTGGACTCCACCAGCCGCCAGCTCGATCCTCTGGTTGTGGGTGAAGAGCACTACACCGTGGCCCGCTCGGTGCAAAACACCCTGCAGCGCTACAAAGAGCTGCGCGACATCATCGCCATTTTGGGCATGGATGAACTGGCACCAGAAGACAAACTGGTTGTGGCCCGTGCCCGTAAGATTCAGCGTTTCCTGTCGCAGCCCTTCCACGTTGCGGAAGTGTTCACTGGCTCGCCAGGCAAGTATGTTCCCCTGTCGGAAACCATCCGTGGTTTCAAGATGATTGTGAACGGCGAGTGCGACCATTTGCCTGAACAAGCGTTCTACATGGTGGGTAACATCGACGAAGCCTTTGAGAAGGCCAAGAAGGTTGCCTAATTGCCGTTAGGGTTGGGGGCTGCAAAACAGCTGCCCCCACTCTATTGGTGGTGTACAGGTAAACCTTTTCCCTTTTCCCAGGAGCAACGATGAACACTCTCCATGTCGACGTGGTCAGCGCAGAAGAGTCCATTTTTTCTGGTCAGGCTCGGTTTGTAGCTTTGCCAGGGGAAGCGGGCGAGCTGGGCATTTTGCCTAAGCACACGCCGCTGATTACCCGTATCAAGCCAGGTTCTGTGCGTATCGAAATGGCCGATGGCAGCGAAGAGTTTGTCTTCGTTGCGGGCGGTATTCTTGAAGTACAACCTGATTGCGTCACGGTGCTGTCTGACACCGCGATTCGTGGTCATGATTTGGATGACCAAAAAGCCCAAGAGGCCAAGGCTGCTGCCGAAGAAGCACTGAAAAATGCCAAGAGCGAGATCGATTTGGCACGTGCCCAGTCGGAGTTGGCCATCATGGCTGCGCAAATCGCTGCCTTGCGCAAATTCCGCGGTAAGCGCTAAAGCGGTTTTCCCGTACGCTACAGGCACACTCCTGGTAGCTTTGAACTCCAGTGAAGAACCCGACCTAGGTCGGGTTTTTTCATATGGATTTGCTGCTCAACTTCGGGCTGTTTCCACCAGGGCATCGCCCAGCGCGCTGACCAAGCTTTCAATCTCCGCTTCGGTACTGATGAACGGAGGTGCGAGCTGCAGAGTGTCACCACCGTAACGCACGTAAAAGCCCTTTTCCCAGCATTTCATGGCCACTTCGTACGGACGACGTGCGGGTTCGCCAGGCCAGGGGGCAATGCTCAGGCCTGCTGCCAAGCCAAAATTGCGAATGTCCAGCACATGAGGTGCGTTGTGCAGCCCATGGACAGCACGCTCTAGTACGGGTGCCAACGCTTGGACGCGTTCAGGGGCCTGCTCCTGCTGCAGCAACTCCAGTACCGCATTGCCTGCCGCACACGCAATGGGATGGGCTGAGTAGGTGTAGCCGTGGGCAAATTCCAGCATGTATTCGGGGCCACCAGTAGCGAGGAACGTGTCATAAATCTCGCTTTGCACGATGCAGCCGCCCAGAGGCTGGGCACCATTCGTCACCTGCTTGGCAAAATTGAGAATGTCTGGCGTGACACCGAAGACTTCTGCCCCTGTCCAGCCACCACAGCGGCCAAAGCCGGTGATGACCTCGTCGAAGATCAGCAAAATCTGGTGCTGTGTGCAGATGTCGCGCAGCCGCTGCAGGTAGCCGGCGGGCGGTACCACCACCCCGGCGGAGCCCGAAAACGGTTCCACGATCACGGCAGCGATGTTGCTGGCATCGTGCAGGGCAATCAAGTCCAGCAACCGATCTGCCAGGGCGAGGCCGTCGGTGTTGGGCATTCCGCGAAAAAAAGAACCGGCGGGAGGCTGGGTGTGAGGCAGGTGATCGGCCTCCAGACCTTGGCCGAAAGCTTTGCGGTTTCCCACCATGCCGCCGACTGAAATTCCACCAAAATTCACGCCGTGGTAGCCTTTTTCCCGACCAATCAGGCGCGTCTTGCTCGCCAAGCCCTTGGCACGCCAGTAGGCACGGGCGATTTTCAGCGCTGTATCCGCAGCTTCTGACCCCGAGCTGGTGAAAAACACGTGGTCTAAGCCTGCCGGGGTCAGCGCCTTGATGCGGTTGGCCAGTTCAAACGATGCAGGGTGGCCAAATTGGAACGCTGGGGCGTAATCGAGCGTGTTGGCAGCGCGACCAATCGCCTCGGCGATCTCACGGCGACCATGACCCAGACCACAGCACCACAGGCCTGACAGACCATCGAAGATTTTGCGTCCTGTGGCATCGGTGTAGTACGCCCCTTGGCCACCCACGATCATGCGCGGTTGGGCTTTGAATTGACGGTTGCCGGTGAAGGGCATCCAGTGGGCATCGAGCCAAGCTGCGTCTTGGCGCACGCCAGGGCAGGGGGCATCATCAACGACGGCAAAAGACATACGCAACTCCAGCAAGCGAGGCAAAAGGCCGCATTGTGGGTGTGTCCTTGGGCTCGGGCAAGCGGCTGATGGTGCGCTGTGCAATGTGTGGCAAAGTGGTAAAAAGGCTCAAGTTCACCGCCTTTTTTGCCGATTCTCACGCTATGTCTTCCGCCCTTTCGATCGCTTCTTCCGGTATGCAGGCTGCTCAATTGCGGTTGGGTCAGAGTGCGCACAACGTGGCCAATCTGGAAACCCCTGGCTTTCGCCGTTTGGGCGTGGAGCAGCAGGCTTTGCCAGACGGGCAAGGTGTGCAGGCGCAAACGCGCCAGGCGCGTACACCAGGCGCGGCACTGGAGAGCGACGCCGTGGAGCAAATGGCTGCCTCCTACGCCTTCAAGGCCAACGCCGTGGTGCTGCGCACCGCCAGCGACATGCTGGGCACGCTGCTAGACGAATACGCCTGAGCCGCGTTCCCCGCGCTGCTGCCCCCGCCCCATGCAGGGGCGCTGGGGCTTCTTGCCTCATGCGGCTGTGCCCAGTGGGGCTGTTGCGTTGTGCGCTTGCTGTGCTTGGGCGGCGCGGCGCTGGGCGGCACGCTCCCAGGCTTTTTCATGGAAGAAAAACGCCACCGCTTGCACCGTTGGCTCCAGCAGGCTGAGTGTGAGTGATGCCCAGAGGTTGCCCGTCACGGCGTAGGCCACGGTGGCGGCCACGCAAATGTGGATCAGGTAGTAGCTGCCCGTTTTGAGCAGCGTGGGCAGATGGCTGTGGGCAACGCGGCGAAACTTGGACATGGTGTGCTCCTGATGTGTGCTCCTGAGATGTGGTTAATGATAAACATTCTCATTTAAGGCATCATCATTTTTCTTCACCGCTGCGATAGCGTGCAGCCCCGGGGCTGGCCCTCGGTATGATGGCCCTTCCCTTTTTCAACCGACCCGGAGCGCACACCATGGCCCTGATGGACTTCATCAAGAAGCAGTTCATTGACATCCTGCAGTGGACCGAGGAGGGCGATGGCACCCTGGCCTGGCGCTTTCCGATGGCGGAGATGGAAATCCAAAACGGTGCCTCGCTGGTGGTGCGCGAGTCGCAAATGGCGGTGTTCGTCAATGAAGGCCAGGTGGCCGACGTTTTTGGCCCCGGCACCTACAAGCTGACCACACAGACGCTGCCGGTGCTCACCTACCTGAAAAACTGGGACAAGCTCTTTGAATCGCCCTTCAAGAGCGATGTGTACTTTTTCAGCACACGCCAGCAGATCGACCAAAAATGGGGCACGCCCCAGCCCATCACCATCCGCGACGCCGACTTTGGTGCCGTGCGCCTGCGCGCCTTTGGCAACTACGCCTACCGCGTGGCCGACCCCAAGCGCTTTCACACCGAAATTTCTGGCACCCGTGCCAGCTACCCGGCCAGCGATCTCGACGGTCAGCTGCGTGGCCTGGTGCTGCAAAACATCAGCACCGCCATTGCCAGCAGCGGCGTGGCTTTTCTTGATCTCGCCGCCAACCAGATGGCCTTTGCCGATGCGCTGGCGCGGCAGCTGCGCCCGGCGTTTGAGGCCTTGGGCCTGCAACTGGAAAACCTGACGGTGCAAAACCTGTCGCTGCCCGAAGAGCTGCAGAAAATTCTCGACCAAAAAATCGGCATGGGCATGGTGGGCAACGACATGGCCAAGTTCATGCAGTACCAAACCGCTCAGGCCATTCCCAAACTGGCCGAAGGCGTGGGCCAGGGCGGTGGCGGTGTGGTGGGCGATGCCATGGGCCTGGGCGCAGGCGTGGCCATGGGTCAGGTGCTGGCGCAAAACCTGCAAGCGGGCCTGGGGGGGCTGCACGCCCCGGCGCAGCCAGCCGCGGTGGGTGTGGCACCTGCACCCGCTGCTGCCGCACCCGTGGGCATCTCGCCCGACGAGGTGATGAGCACCCTGGAAAAGCTTGCCGACCTCAAGGCCAAAGGCATCCTGACGCAGGAAGAGTTCGACAGCAAAAAAGCCGAACTGCTGAAGAAGCTGATTTAACACAGCCTGCCTACAGTCTGCCTGATTGCTCTAGTTTTAGTAGCTGCTTGCGCTTGCTACATAAGGGCTAGAGCCCAAAAACACTCTTAAAAAACACCCCCTTCCATGGCCACCCAGCGCCACTACCGCGCGCCCTGCCCAGGTTGCGGCGCGCCCGTGGAGTTCCACAGCGCGCAATCGACCCACGCGGTGTGCGCCTACTGCCAAAGCACCGTGGTGCGCAGTGGCGAGGTGCTGTCGCGCCTGGGCAAGATGGCCGAGGTCTTTGACGACCACAGCCCGCTGCAACTGCAAGCCAGTGGGCGCATTACGCTCGATGGTCAGCCCCAGCGCTTCACCTTGGTTGGGCGCCTGCAGTGGCACGCTGAGGCGGGGCGCTGGACCGAGTGGTATGCCCTGCTCGACGATGGCAGCACGGCCACCCTGAGCGAAGACAACGGCGCCTACGTCTTCACCCGTCCGCTGGCCGCGCAGCGCAACCTGCCCGATGCCCCGCGTTTTGTCGTGGGCAGCACCACCGCCATCAATGGCAAACGCTACAGCGTGGCGGCCAACCTGCAGGCGCAGCTGCTGGCAGCGCAGGGCGAGCTGCCCAAGCTGCCCGCGCTGGGCCAGCCTTGCACCCTGGTGGAGCTGCGCAGCGAAGACGGCGAGGTGCTCGCCATCGACTACAGCAGCCAGCCGCCACACCTGGAGCATGGCCGGGCGGTGCGCCTGGAGGCGCTGGAGATGAGCGGCCTGCGTGACGCCGCCGACAAAGAAGAGCGCGCGCGCCAGTTCGACTGCCCGCACTGCGGCGCCCCCGTGCAGGTGCAGCTGGACACCACGCAAAGCTGCACCTGCCCCTCGTGCACCAGCATCATCGACCTGCGCCAGGGCATAGGCGGTGAGCTGCGCGCGGCGCTGCAAGACGAACCCGTACGCCCCAGCATCGCCCTGGGCAAGGTGGGGCGCTTTGAGGGCGTGGACTGGCAGGTGGTGGGTTTTCAGCACCGCATGGGCCAGGAAGCGGGCGACGATGAGCAATTCGGCTGGGACGAGTACCTGCTGTTCAACCGCCAGCGCGGCTTTATCTTCCTCGTCGATGCCACCGATGGCTGGAGCCTGGTGCGCCCCACCACGGGCGCGCCCAAATACAAAAATGGTGCCGAGCAGGCCAGCTATCTGGGCAAAAACTACCGGCTGCAGTCGCGCTACCGCGCTGAAACCACCTACGTGCTGGGCGAGTTTTACTGGCCCGTGCAGCGCGGCCAACGCACTGACAACATTGACTTCGCTAGCACGCAAGGCCGGGGCCTGCTGTCGCGCGAGGCCACTGGCTCGGAAGTCACCTGGTCGAGTGGCGAAAAAATCGATAGCCAGAAAGTTGCCGCTGCGTTCGGCATGCAAGAGCAGGCCAAACAACTGCAGCGCGACGATGTGGGGCCGTTTGTCTCTGCCAAGGGTATAGGCTGCCTGACCTGGGTGCTGATTGGCATCGTGATCGTGGTCTTGCTCATCGTGCTGACCCGGTGCGACAGCGGCAGCTCCTCGTCAGGTTACACGCGCAGCAGTGGCGGCTCCTGGGGCGGCAGCTCCAGTGGCGGCGGCCACAAGTAGTGGGGCCGCTACCACAGCGCACCCTTCGTTCACGTACCTTGCAGACCTCTCTCTTTCTCGCAACCGAAAGGACATCCCCATGGATTTGGAATGGCTCAAACCCGCGGCCTTTATGGGCTCGATCTTGTACGCCCTGGTGGGTGTGGTGCTTTTTTGGCTGTGCTTTTTGCTGATCGACAAAATCTCACCCTACGACCTGTGGGGCGAGATTGTGGAAAAACAAAACCGTGCCTTGGGCATGGTGGTGGCTGCCATGTGCCTGGGCATCAGCATCATCGTGGCGGCGGCCATTCATTGATGGTTTATGAGTCAAAAAGGCCTCTGGGCCTTACTGAGTAAGCGCAAGCAGCTATCAAAAAAAGAGCTGCCGAGCAGGTTTCCCTCCTCGGCAGCTTGGCTGGTGTGCCTGCAGCGCTTGAGCGTTAATCGGGCAGCTTGAGCCCGCGCTCACGCGCCATGGTCAAGGCGGTGTCCTCGATCATGTCTTCCTGGCCACCCACCATGCCGCGGCGCCCCAGCTCCACGAGCAGGTCGCGCGCCGGAATGCCGTACTTCTTCTCGGCACGCTTGGCAAACAGCAAGAAGCTGCCGTACACCCCGGCGTAGCCCAGCGTGAGCGCATCGCGGTCAATGCGAATGGGGAAATCCATCAGCGGCACCACCAGGTCTTCGGCCACGTCCTGAATCTTCCAGACGTCCACCCCGGTGTCGATGCCCATGCGGTCGAGCACGGCCACCAGCACTTCCAGCGGCGTGTTACCGGCGCCAGCGCCCAGGCCCGCTGCAGCCGCATCAATGCGGTTGGCACCGGCTTCAATGGCGGCAATCGAGTTGGCCACACCCATAGCCAGGTTGTGGTGGCCGTGAAAGCCCAGCTCGGTCTCGGGCTTCAAGGCAGCGCGCACCGCAGCAATGCGCTCCTTGACCTGCTCGGGCAGCAAGTAGCCTGCCGAGTCGGTGACGTAGATGCAGTTGGCGCCATAGCCTTCCATCAGCTTGGCTTGCTTGATGAGGCCTTCAGCGCTGTTCATGTGCGCCATCATCAAAAAGCCCACCGTGTCCATGTCCAGCTTGCGCGCCATGGTGATGTGCTGCTCAGAGACGTCCGCCTCGGTGCAGTGCGTGGCCACGCGGATGGTGTGCACACCCAGGCCGTGGGCCATCTTCAGGTGGTCCACGGTGCCAATGCCGGGCAGCAGCAGTGCCGAGACTTTGGCCTGCTTCATCAGCGGAATCACGCTGCCCAGGTACTCCTCGTCGCTGTGCGCCGGAAAGCCGTAGTTCACCGAAGCGCCGCCCAGGCCGTCGCCGTGGGTCACTTCAATCAAAGGCACGCCCGCTTGGTCCAGGCCCTGGGCCACGGACTTCATTTGCTCCAGCGTCATCAGGTGGCGCTTGGGGTGCATGCCGTCGCGCAGCGTCATGTCATGCAGGGTGATCTTCTTTTGGGTCATCTCAATACTCCTCAGACAGCTTGCAAGGTGAGCTTGCCAGCCAGAATTTCTTCGGCAAACATTTCGGCGGTGCGCGCGGCGGCGGCGGTCATGATGTCCAGGTTGCCGGCGTACTTAGGCAGGTAGTCGCCCAGGCCCTCGACTTCCAAGAAGACCGAAACGCGGTTGCCATCGAACACCGGGCCGTTGACCAGCTTGTAGCCGGGCACGTACTTTTGCACCTCGGCCAGCATGTCGTGGATGCTTTGGGTGATGGCTTCGCGGTCAGGCTCACCCTCCACCAGGCAGTGCACGGTGTCGCGCATGATCAGTGGTGGATCGGCCGGGTTGATGATGATGATGGCCTTGCCCTTTTTAGCGCCGCCCACGCGCTCGATGGCGCCTGCGGTGGTGCGGGTGAACTCATCGATGTTCTTGCGCGTGCCGGGGCCCGCCGAGCGGCTGGAGACGGTGGCCACGATCTCGCCATAGCTCACAGGCTGCACGCGCGAGACGGCGGCGACCATGGGGATGGTGGCTTGGCCACCGCAGGTGACCATGTTCACGTTCATCTCGGCCTTGCCCACGTGCTCTTTGAGGTTCACGGGCGGCACGCAGTACGGGCCAATGGCGGCGGGCGTCAAATCGATCATGAGCGCGCCTTGCGCGTTCACCTTGCGCGAGTTCTCGGCGTGCACGTAGGCGCTGGTGGCGTCAAAGACGATTTGCACGCCGTCGGCCTTCATGTGGGGTACCAGGCCATCGACGCCTTCGTGGGTGGTCTTGATGCCCATTTCGCGGGCGCGCTTCAAACCGTCGGATTCGGGGTCAATGCCCACCATCCACACGGGTTCGAGCACGGGGCTGCGTTGCAGCTTGGCCAGCAGGTCGGTGCCAATATTGCCGGGGCCGATCAGGGCGCATTTGATTTTGCGGGTCATGAGGTTTCCTTGTAAGGCAGAGCGGTGGCCACCGCACAGGGGCAGCGCACCGGGAGTCTGGACTGGGAGGCTTTATTCGGTGAAGGCCACGGAGCACTCGCCCAGGCCCTCGATGGTCATGTGGAAGCGATCGCCTGCTTGTGCGGGCACCAAAGGTGCGAGCGAGCCGGAGAGAATCAATTCACCAGCCTTGAAGGGAATGCCAAAGGCGCCCAGCGTGTTGGCCAGCCAGGCCACGGCTTCGGCGGGGTGGCCTTGAACGGCACTGCCCAGGCCTTGACCGGCAGGGGTGTCGTTTTTCCACATGTGCATACTGACCTGGGCCAAGTCCAGGCTCAAGGGGTCGGTGCGCTGAGGGCCCACGACGAAGACGCCACACGAGGCGTTGTCGGCCACGGTGTCGGCAATTTTGATGCGCCAGTTGTCGATGCGTGAGTCCACGATTTCAAAGCACGGTGCCACCCAGGCAGTGGCGGCCAGCACGTCGGCAGCCGTCACGCCGGGGCCTTGCAGGTCTTGCTTGAGCATGAAGGCAATTTCACCTTCAGCGCGTGGCTGCATCAAGCCACTGGCGCTCAGGGAAATGCTGGCCCCGTTCTCGTACTGCATGGCATCGGTGAGGAAACCGAAGTCAGGCTGGTGTACGCCGAGCATGTCTTGCACAGGCTTGCTGGTGACGCCAATTTTTTTGCCGATCACACGCTCGCCGTCGCTTTCGCGCCGCGCCAAAAAGCGCAGCGAAATGCGGTAGGCGTCTTCCACGCTCAAAGCGTAGCGTTCGCTCAGTGGGGCCAGGGTGCGGCGTTCGCGCAAGGCGCTGTACAGCGCATCGCCCAGTTCTTGCAAGAGGGCGGGGGAGGCAGGGGTCTGCTGTTGCATGGTCAGCCGTGTTGCAAGAAGTCGATGCACGCGCGGTTGAACATCTCGCGGTGTTCCACCTGCACCCAATGGCCGCACTGGTTGAGCACGATGATGCGCGCTTGCGGGCAGTTGTCCACCAGCTTGGTGGTGCCGCTGACGGGGTTGAACTGGTCGTTCACGCCCCAGAAGCCAAACACCGGGCAGCGCAGCTCGTGCAGGCGCTCCGTCATGTTGGGCACCTTCAGGATGGAGCGGGCGGCCTGGGTTTGCGTCTCGGCAATGGGCGCGCGTTCGTTGATGATGTCGTCGGTGAGCAGCGTGGGGTCAAACAGCTGCATGGTCATCACGTCACGCATGGCGGCGGCACCGGTTTTGCCCGATTGGTACACCTTGAACATGTTGGCAATGCCAGGCATGGCCAGGTAGGTGTCCAGGTCTTCCACGCCACCGGGTGCCATCAGGATCAGGCGCTTGACGTCTTGCGGGTGGGCCAGGGCATAGCCCAGCGCCACGGCGCCGCCCAGCGAGTTGCCCAGCAGGGTGATGTGCTTGAGCCCCAGGGCATTGACCAGGCCTTTGACGCCGGCAATGAAAAAGTCCAGGTCGTATTGCTCAATGTCGGGCTTGCTCGACAGGCCATAGCCCAGCAGGTCGGGCACGATGCAGCGGTAGCCTGCCTGTGCGAATGCCGGGTAATTGCCCTTGAAGTTGCTGTAGCCGCTGGCACCCGTGCCCGCACCGTGCAAGAAGATGACCACCTCCCCCTCGCCTTGCTCGTGGTAGTGGATGCGCTGGGCGCTACCGGCCACGGGGGCGATATCAACGAAATGGCCCACAGGAATCGGGCTGGGGGAGATCTGAGTGGTCTGGGTCATGGGGAATGCCTCTCGTTTTTCAGGGGTGGGAGGGGGCTGCGCTGGTGGCGGTCCACAGCAGCGGCAGGCCAGGATCGGTGGAGCGGATGAGCTGCTTGAGCAAATTGCGCAGCAAAGCCGACTCGGCTTCACCCAGCCGCTGGGCCACATCGGCCTCGGCTGCCTTGGCTGCAGCCATGACGTGCAAGATGGCGTCGCGCCCGGGTTCGGTCAGGGTGTAGGTGGGGGTGGTGTCGGCACTCTTTTGCAGCAGCTGGCGATCGCACAAGGTTTGCAGCAGCACGGTGCCCACGTCGATGCCGGTGTAGGCGATGTGGCTGGCAATTTCGCAGGCCGACAGCGGCTCGCGCACGCTCAGCAGCGACAGCACGAAAAAGTCAGCGTCCGACAGGCCGCGCTCGCGCAGCTGCGTGCGAAATCCCCCCAGGAACTGGTAGTGCGCCCGGCCCAGCAAATAGCCCAGCAGGTTCTCGGAGTACAGCGTGGCGCTGGTGTCGGCCTGGGCCTCGGTGGACACCGCCAGCGCCTTGCGCGAGGGCAGGGCGTATTGGCCGGTGACGTACAGCAGCGGCAGGCGCTCGCTGCGGTCGTAGGCCAGCACCTCGCCCACGAAGATGATGTGGTCACCACCCTCGTACTGGAACATGGTTTTGCACTGAAAGCGTGCGCTGCAGCCCGTGAGCAGTGGTGCCGGGCTCACGCCTTGCTCCAGCGCTTGCTGGGCAAACTTGTCTTCCCCGGCGCGGGCAAACAGGTTGGACAGCGCCTCTTGGTCTTGCGCCAGGATGTGGACGTTCCAGTGGGTGCTGGTGGTGAACGCGGCCAGGCTGCGGGCATTTTTCGCCAGGCTCCACAGCACCAGCGGCGGGTTGAGCGAGACGGAGTTGAAACTGTTGGCCGTCACCCCCACCGGAGAGCCATCGGCATCTGTGGTGGTGACGATGGTGACGCCCGTGGCAAACATGCCCAGCGCCTGACGAAAGTCTTTGGGATCGAAGTGGTGTGGTGCTTGCATAAAGCGTTCCTTGGCCAACGCGGCATGGTCGATGCGACCGCAGGATGCGCGCAATGCACGCCGGGCGAATCCTTCACTTGGACTAGGGGGTGCACGGCGGCGTTAGTCCGTACGGACGATGAACAAAGGCCGCCCAGCGCGGACGATGCTGGCACACCATGGCGATGCTGGGTTGCCGTGGTTCCTCCCATCCCACGACACTGGAGACACCTGCATGACCACCGCCCACGATGACTACCTCACCGCCGAAGCCCGCGAACTGATCGAGCGCGCTCGCGCGCTGGCACCGATGCTGGCCGAGCGCGCTTTCGATGCCGACCGCGATGGCCGCGTGCTGCCCGAAACCATTCAGGCGATTGCCGACGCCGGGCTGTACCGCGTGCTGCAGGCCAAGCGCTGGGGTGGCTACGAACTCGATCCACGCGTTTTCTACTCCGTGCAGATGGAGCTGGCCAAAGGCTGCATGTCCACCGCCTGGATGTATGGCGTGCTGGGCGTACACCCCTGGCAACTGGCCCTGTTCCCTGAGCAAGCCCAGCAAGACGTTTGGGCGCAGGACAACAGCGTGCGCATCGCCTCCACCTACATGCCCACCGGCAAGGCCACGCCCGTGGAAGGTGGCTACCGCTTCAGCGGTCGCTGGGGTTTTTCCACTGGCACCGAGCATTGCGACTGGATTTTCCTGGGCGGCCTGCTGCCCAAGAAAGACGGCTCCGGCGCGCTGGAGCACACCACCTTCTTGCTGCCCAAGAGCGACTACCGCATTGAAGAAAACTGGGACGTGCTGGGCCTGCGTGGCACCGGCAGCCACGACATCATCGTGGACGACGTGTTCGTGCCCGAGCACCGCACCCAGCGCACCAACGACCACAGCGATGCAGGCTGCCCTGGCCGCGCCACCAACCCCGGCTGGCTCTACCGCATCCCCTTCACGCAAGTGTTCCAGCGCGCCGTGTCCTCGGCCTGCCTGGGCGCGCTTGATAACGCCATCGATATCTTCCGTCAGCGCTCGATCTCGCACATCGGCAAGCACGGCACCAAGATGGCAGAAGACATCAACGCCCAGCAAGCCGTCACCGAAGCCATGATGGCCAGCGACCAGCTCAAGCTGGTGCTGTTTCGCAACTACGCACGCATCGTGCACTGCGCCAAGACGGGCGAGGTCATGCCGGTGGAAGAGCGCCTGCTGCAGCGCGCCCAGGCGGCCACCGTGCCCAAGCTGGCCTTCGAGCGTGTGAACGAATTGATGCGCGCCTGCGCGGCGGCGGGCACCTACAAGACCAACCCGATCGAGCGCATCTTCCGCGACATCGCCACCGGGCGCGGCCACATTGCCAACAACACCGATATCTATGTGCGCGCCCACGGCGCCGTGATGCTGGGCCTGCCCAACAGCGATCCGTACATCTGATATCCCCCAGGGTGCTCACTCCTTGGGGGGTGAGCCTTCAAAAAAGATAGCTGCTTGCGCTTGCCAGGCAAGGGTCAGCGGCTGTTTTCATTCAAAAATCGAGGAGACACGGTGGAACAGCAGGAATTTGATGTGGTGGTGGTCGGCTCGGGGGCCGGAGCGCTGCTGGCGGCCATCCGCGCGGCAGACCAGGGGCTCAAAGCCCTGGTGGTGGAAAAAACGGCGCTGCTGGGCGGCACCTCGGCCATCAGCGGCGGCGGCATCTGGATCCCCGACAACCACGATATGCCCAAGGCCGGACTGCGCGACAGCGTGGACGCAGCCTTTCGTTACGTCAAAACCTGTGCCCGTGGCCTGGCCAGTGACGACCGCATCCTGGCCTACGTCGAGACGGCGCGCGAGATGGCACGCTACCTGGCCGACATTGGCGTGCCCTACCGCTGCGTGCCCTCGTACTCCGATTACTACCCCACGCTCGAAGGCGCCATGCCGGGCGGGCGCACCATGGACCCGCTGGACTTCAACGCCGCCAAGCTGGGTCTGAAAGATTTGGAACTGCTGCGCCCTACCAGCCCCGGCCAGCTCATCCTCGGGCGTATGCACATCAACGCCTTTGAAGCCCGCACCATGCTGGCGCGCGAGCGCAAAGCCAAGTTCGTGCTGATGTGGATGATGGCGCGCTACTACTTTGACTACCCTTGGCGCAGCAAAACGCGCCGCGACCGCCGCCTCACGGGCGGCCAGGCGCTGCTGGGCGGCCTGTTCACTGCGCTGCGCCAGCGCGGCGTGACCCTGTGGCTGAACACCCCCATGGTGTCGCTCACCCAAGACGGCGCGCGCGTCAGCGGCGTGGTGGTGCGCCGCGATGGCCAAGACGTCACCGTACGCGCCCGGCGCGCCGTGGTGCTGGGCGCCGGTGGTTTTGAGCGCAACCAAGCCATGCGCGAGCAGTACCTGCCCCAACCCACCGACCAGGCGTGGACGGCCACCCCGCCCGACGCCAACACCGGCGACGCCATTCGCGCCGGTGCCGCCGTGGGCGGCGCCCTGCACCTGATGGCGCACACCTGGGGCGCACCGACGATTTTTGTGCCCAAGGAAGAAAAGCACCGCGCCATGTTCGTTGAGCGCTCCATGCCCGGCTGCATGGTGGTGAACGCGCGCGGTGAGCGCTTCTTGAACGAGTCTGGCCCTTACCCGGAATTTCAGCAGGCCATGTTCGCCAACCACGAAAAAACCGGTGGCGCTGTGCCTGCCTGGATCGTGTTTGACGCGAAGTTCCGCGCCAATTACCCCATCGGCCCGCTCATGCCTGCCATGGCCGTGCCCGATAGCAAGCTGCGCAAAAGCTGGCTGGGCACCGTGTACTGGAAGGGCGAGACGCTGCAAGACTTGGCACAGCAAATTGGCGTAGACCCCCAGGGCCTGCAAGCCAGCGCCCAGCGCATGAGCGAGTTTGCGCGCACCGGCAAAGACCTGGACTTTGGCCGGGGCGACAACGTGTTTGACCGCTATTACGGCGACGTGAATGTGCGCCCCAACCCCAACCTGGCACCCATTGAAAAAGGCCCGTTCTACGCCATGAAGCTGCACCCCGGCGACATCGGCACCAAGGGCGGCCTGGTAACCGACCGCGACGCCCGCGTGCTGCGCGAAGACGGCCAGCCCGTCGAAGGCCTGTACTGCGTGGGCAACAACAGCGCATCGGTGATGGGGCCGTCCTACCCAGGCGCGGGCTCCACCCTGGGCCCGGCCATGACCTTTGCCTACCGGGCCATTGCCCACATCATGGGCCGTCCGATGGCGCTGCAGCGCACCGATCTGCTGGAGTCCAAGGCATGAGCCAGCGTTCAGCCCAGGCCGATGCCCGCCCGCGCACCAGCCGCGGCGCAACCGTCACACCGATTGAGCCGCCCCTGCTGGTGGCACGTGCCGAAGACCTGGCCTGGAGCGACAGTGCCCAGGTGGTGGTGGTGGGTTGGGGCGCTGCCGGGGCCTGTGCTGCGCTGCAGGCGCGCCAAGAAGGCGCCAGCGTGCTGGTGATTGACCGCTTTGAAGGCGGCGGTGCCAGCGCCTTGTCGGGCGGTGTGGTGTACGCCGGTGGCGGCACCCCGCAGCAGAAAGAGGCAGGCTTTGTGGACAGCCCGCAGTCCATGCACGCCTACTTGCGCCACGAAGTGGGCCAGGTGGTGCGCGACGCCACGCTGGAGCGTTTTTGCCACGACAGCGTGGCCAACCAGCGCTGGCTGGAAAGCCATGGCGTGCGCTTTGGCGCCACCATGCCAGACCACAAAACCTCGTACCCGCCCGAGGGCAAGTTCCTCTACTACTCGGGCAACGAAATGGTGCCCGCCTACGGCCAGCATCTGCCGCCGGGGCAAAAGCCCGCGCCGCGCGGCCACCGCGTGGTGGCCAAGGGGCAATCGGGCGCCACGTTCTTTGCCGCCTTGCAAAAGGCCACCTTGCAAGTGGGTGCCCAGACGCTGCTGCAAGCCAGCGTGCGCCGCCTGGTGTGTGAGCAAAACGCCGACGGCAGCCCCGGGCGCGTGCTGGGCGTGGAGGTGTGGCACATGCCCGCGGGCGATGCGCGCACCGCCCAACATGCGCGCTTGCACGAAGACTACCGCCGCCACCGCACCTTCCGCGCAGGCAAAGCCATGGCTTGCCTGAACGAGGCCGCGCGCCTGGAGCGCGAAGCTGCCCAGCCACGCCTGGTGCGTGCGCTGCAGGGGGTCGTTCTGAGCACCGGCGGCTACATCTTCAACCCCGAATTGATGGCCCAGCACGCACCGCACACGCGCAAAGGCTGGCCCATTGGCGATGCTGGCTGCGACGGCAGCGGCCTGCGCCTGGGCCACAGCGTGCGGGCCGCCAGCGCCGAGCTGCACAACATTTCCTCTTGGCGCTTCATCACGCCACCGGCCGTGTGGCCCAAGGGTGTGGTGGTGAACCGTGCGGGCGAGCGCTTTTGCAACGAGCAGGTCTATGGTGCCACCTTGGGCCACGAGCTGGTGGAGCACCAGGGCGGCAAGGCCTGGCTGATTTTGGACGGCACGCTGCGCCGCCAAGCCACCTTCCAATGCCTGTTTGGCAAGCTGTGGGCCTTCCAAGCGCTGCCCGCGCTGGCCATGATGTGGCTCAAGGCCGTGAAAGCACCGAATGCCCAGGCCCTGGCAGAGCGCATGGGCGCAGACCCCGCCAAGCTGCAGGCCAGCATTGCGTCGGCCAACGCTGCAGCCCAGGGCGCAGGCGATGATGCCTTTGGCAAATCTGCCGATATGCGTCACGCGCTGCAAGGGCCGTTGCTGGCGCTCGACATTTCCATGGGCAACCCGCTGTTTCCGCTGGCCACGCTCAGCCTGGGCGGCTTGCGTGTGGATGAGGACAGCGGCCAGGTGCTCGACGCTACCGGGCAGGCCATCCCTGGCCTGTACGCGGCGGGCCGCACAGCCATCGGGCTGGCATCGCGGCGCTACATCAGCGGCCTGTCGCTGGCGGACTGCGTGTTCTCGGGGCGGCGTGCCGGGCGTGCGGCTGCCCAGGCGCCAGCTTCCGAATAAAAAACAGTGTTTTTGGCCGCAAACCCTTGTGGGGCAAGCGCAAGCAGCTATCAAAATTTTTCAACTCCACTTCCAAGGACAGTTGCATGGGACAAGTAGAAAACAAAGTCGCCCTGGTCACCGGCGGGGCCAGTGGTGTGGGCCGTGAGGTGGTGCTGCTGTTGCTGCGCGAAGGTGCGCGCGTGCTCATCAGCGACGTGAACGAAGCCGCCGGCCAGGCGCTGGCGGCCGAGTGCGGTGAGAACGCGGTGTTCGTGCGCCACGACGTCACGCAAGAGGCCAACTGGCAGGCCGCCATGGCCCTGGCCCAGCAGCGTTTTGGTGGCTTGGACATCCTCATCAACAACGCCGGCATCCTCATCCCGGGCAACGTCGAAACCGCCACGCTGGCGCAGTTCCAGCAGCTCATGCAGGTGAATGCGGCGTCGGTGTTCCTGGGCTGCCACTACGCCGTGGCGGCCATGAAGGAGCGCGGCGGCAGCATCGTCAACATGGCCTCGGTGTCCTCGTGGCTGCCAGTGGAAAACTACCTGGGCTACAGCGCTTCCAAAGCAGCCGTGGGTGCCATTACGCGCACCACGGCGCTGTACTGCCGCAACCAGGGCCTGTCCATCCGCGTCAACTCCGTACATCCCGACGGCATTTACACGCCCATGATGCAGGCCAGCGCCCCGGGCGTGCCCGCCAAATTCATGCTCTATGACCCCAAAAAGAACCCCAAGGGGCGCGCCACCATGCCGGACAAAATTGCCCAGGTGATGGTGTTCTTGGCATCTGATGCCTCCAGCGCCATCAACGGCGCCGAAATCCGTGCCGACAGCGCCATCCTCGGTGTCGGCCTCTGACCCTTGCAAGCACGCTTATGACCTCCCCCGCCGCTTCGCGCTACCACCGCCTGACTGTGCAGGCCGTAGTGCAGGAAACCGCCGACAGCCACTCGCTGCTGTTTCACATCCCGCCCGAACTAGAGGCCGCCTTTCGCTACAAGCCCGGCCAGTTCCTGACGCTGCGCCTGCCCATTGATGGGCGCTGGCTGCCGCGCTGCTACTCCATGTCCAGCGCGCCGGGCGTGGACGATGCGCCGCGCGTCACCATCAAGCGCGTGCAAGGCGGGCGCGGCTCCAATTGGGTGTGCGATACCGTGCGCGCGGGCCACACGTTGGAAGTTATGGCCCCGGCGGGGGTGTTCACGCCGCGCACGCTCGACGGCGACTTTGTGCTGCTCGCCGGTGGCAGCGGCATCACCCCGGTGTTTTCTATTTTGCGCAGTGCGTTGCTCAGTGGCAGCGGGCGTATCACGCTCTTGTACGCCAACCGCGATGAGCGTTCGGTGATCTTCCGCGAAGAGCTCAACGCTTTGGCGGCAGCGCACCCCGCGCGCTTGCAAATCATTCATTGGCTTGATTCGGTGCAGGGCGTGCCCTCGGTGGCACAGCTGGCCGAGCTGGCGCGCCCCAGCCGCCACGCCCAGGCCTTTATTTGCGGCCCGGCGCCGTTCATGGATGCCGCCGTGGCCGCGCTGCAGGCCATTGAGATGCCACAGGAGCACATCCACGTCGAGCGCTTTATCTCGCTGCCCGAGGAAGACGATGGCACGGCAGCGCCACCAGCGCCCGTGCCCGATGCCGTGGAGGAGGCCGAGGTCGAACTCAGCCTGGATGGCGAGACCTACCACCTGCGCTGCGCTGGTACCGAAACCCTGCTGGAGGCCGCGCTGCGTGCGGGCATCAACGCGCCCTATTCCTGCCAGGCGGGCTTGTGCGCCTCGTGCATGTGCCAGGTCAAAGAAGGCAGCGTACACCTGCGCCACAACGAAGCCCTGGACAAAAAAGACCTGGCCAAGGCCTGGACGCTCTCGTGCCAGGCCGTGCCCACCAGCCCCCGGCTGCGCATTCAGTTCCCCGCATAACAAAGTTTTTTCATGTCTGCCGTGCCCACCTACTCCCATCCCGCGCATTTGCCTGCGCACCTGCCTGCTTTGCTGCGCCAATCGGCCCAGCAGCACGGCAGCCGCCCCGCCATTGTTGATGGCGACATCACCCTGACTTATGCCGATTTGCTGCAGCGCAGCGAGCAGGTGGCACGCAGCCTGATCGCCCTGAATGTGCAAGCGGGCGACCGCGTGGCCCTGTGGGCGCCCAACGTGTACGAGTGGATCGTGGCAGCCTGTGGCGTGCATGCCGCCGGGGCCATCTTGGTGCCGCTCAACACCCGCATGAAGGGTGCCGAGGCGGCCGACATTCTGGAGCGCAGCGGCGCCAAGCTGCTTTTTTGCATTGGTGACTTCTTGCAGCAGCACTACCCAGCGCTGCTGCGCGATTGCCGCCCGGCCACGCTGGCCCATGTGGTGGTCTTGCGTGGCCAGCCGCGTGCCGATGTGGCCCAGAGCGGCGACCACGCCTGGGAAGACTTCCTGGCGCTAGGCCAAGCGGTGCCTGTGCAACAGGTACACGAGCGCGAAGCTGCGCTGCACGCCCACAGCACTGCCGATTTGATGTTCACCTCGGGTACCACAGGTCGCCCCAAGGGGGTGATGGCGGCGCACGGCCCCACCATTCGCGCCTTCGACGAATGGGCGCGCGTGGTGGGCCTCAAAGCCGACGACCGCTACCTCATCGTCAACCCCTTCTTTCACACCTTTGGCTACAAGGCCGGTTGGGTGGCGGCCTTTGTGCAGGGTGCCACGGTGTACCCCGAGCAAGTCTTTGATGCCGAGGCCGTGCTGCAACGCATTGCGCGCGATCGCATCAGCTTCCTGCCTGGGCCACCCACGCTGTTTTTGACCATGCTGGCGCACCCTCGCTTGCAAGAGTTTGATTTGTCTTCACTGCGCTCGTCGGTCACGGGTGCGGCCAGCGTGCCGCCCGTGCTGATTCGCCGTATGCGCGAAGAGCTGGGCATTGCCAACGTCACCACGGCCTACGGTCTGACCGAGTGCGGCGGCTGCGCCACGGTGTGCGATCCGGCCGACAGCGTGGAAACCGTGGCCAGCACCTGTGGCCGTGCGCTGCCCGGCACCGAAGTGCGCTGTGTCGATGAAGCGGGCGCTGACGTGCCGCCCGGCCAGCCCGGCGAAGTGCTGCTGCGTGGCTACCACATCATGCAGGGCTACTTTGAGGACGAAGCCGCCACGCGCGAAGCCATTGACGCCCAGGGCTGGCTGCACACCGGCGACGTGGGCGTGCTTGATGACAAAGGCTACCTGCGCATCACCGACCGGCTCAAAGACATGTTCATCGTCGGCGGCTTCAACTGCTACCCGGCTGAAATCGAGCGCCTGCTGGCCGATCACCCCGACATTGCCCAGGTGGCCGTGGTGGGCGTGCCTGACGAGCGCATGGGCGAAGTGGGCTGCGCTTGCATCATCACGCGCAGCGGCCAGCCGCTGGACAGCGCCGAGCTGATTGCCTGGGCGCGCGCCCACATGGCCAACTACAAAGTGCCGCGCTACGTGCTGAACTTTGCGAGCTTTCCCGTCAACGCCTCCAACAAGGTCGTCAAGCGCGAATTGCAGCAGTTGGCGCTGGCGCGCTGCCAGCCTGCCACGGTGCTGCCTGGTTGAGCATAAAAAGTGGCTCTAAGCCACGCCAGGCAAGCGCAAGCAGCTATCAAAAACAAAGTCCCCGGGAGGCCCCCATGCGTTTGCACAACAAAACCGCCTTGATCACTGGCGCAGCCGCTGGCATTGGTGCCGGGGTGGCGCGGCGCTTTGCACGCGAAGGCGCGCAGCTGTGGCTGTGCGACATCAACGGTGCCGCCTGCAGTGCGCTGGCCCAAGAGCTGCACGAGCGCTACGGCGTGGCGGTGCAGGCCAGTGCCTGCGACGTGACCGAGCAGGCGCAGGTGCAGCACACCGTGGCGTCGGCGCAGGCGCACTTTGGCCAGATCGACATTTTGGTGAACAACGCCTGGGGCCGCCGCCCGGGCGGGCGTGGCTATGCCCCCATCGAGGCACTGCAAGCCGCCGATGTGGACTGGGCCATGGACATGGCTCCCAAGGCGGCGCTGTGGGCCATGCAAGCGGTGTACCCGGGTATGCGTGCGCGGGGCTGGGGGCGCATCATCAATATGTGCTCGCTCAATGGCGTGAACGCCCACCCCTACACGGGTGACTACAACATGGGCAAAGAGGCGCTGCGCACCCTCACGCGCAGCGCCGCGCGCGAGTGGGCGCCCTACGGCATTTGCTGCAATGCCATTTGCCCCGGCGCCGCCACCGAGGCCTACGCCCAGTTTGCCGCCGCCAACCCCGACAATGCCGCCGCCTTGCTGCAGCTCAACCCCATGGGCCGCATGGGCGACCCCGAGGACGACATTGGCAGCGTGGCGCTGTTCTTGGCCAGCGACGACAGCCGCTACCTCACCGGCAACACCTTGTTTGTCGATGGCGGCAGCCACATCAACGGCGTGCCCTGGCTGGCGCAGGCCAAGAAAGCCACGGCCTGAGAGCGGGCGCTGGCGGGCTTGCGCCCGCAGGGCCGATGCTGCGATAGTGCAGGCCCTCTTTGCTTGCTTGCGCGCGCGTTGGTCGCCTCTTTGCCATGAATTTTTCGCACCGCTCCCTGGGCCTGGCCTTGCTGCTGTTGGCCAGCAGCCCTGCCTGGGCCATTCACACAGTGCGCGGGAAGCCCCGGGGTTCAGCCCGGGGTTGAGAGCGCGGACGGCGCAGCCGTCCTCAAGGGCGGTTGTGCCTGATTGTGCTCGCCTTGGAACCGTATCCATTGAATAATTCAACGCCATGGATTGCACCAAAACCCTGCGCCTGCGCATCAAAGACAAGCACACCAAAGTGCTTGCCGCGATGGCGCGTGAGGTCAATCAGGTCTGGAATTTCTGCAATGAAACCAGCCGCCGAGCCATCCGTGAACGCCACCAGTGGCTCAGTGGCTACGACCTGCAAAAGTTGACCAACGGCTTCAGCAAGTGCGAGGGCGTATTGATTGGTTCGCCCACCGTGCAGCAAGTCTGTGAGGACTACGCCAAAGCGCGCAAGCAGTTCAAAAAAGCCAAACTGCGCTGGCGCGTGAGCAATCCTCAATCGAGCAAATACAGCCTGGGCTGGATTCCGTTCAAAGCCCGAGCCTTGCAATACAAAGCGGGGCAAATCGCCTTTGCCGGCCAGAAATTCAGCCTGTGGGACAGCTACGGCCTG
>JAYRPZ010000050.1:0-4364 GCA_041910915.1 Acidovorax sp. | reverse complement strand
GGGGTGCAGGATGCGGATCGGGATGGGCTGCTAGGCGCAAACCGCAGCAATAGCCTTGCTATTGCGAGGATTTGCAACAACGCAGACCGCCCGATTCCGCGCCTGCACACCCGCGTGGAGATCGTGAACACGCTCTAAGGCAATTGGGACGGCGATTATCCGCAGGCGGCTCGCCCACATCATTCACGCGCGGTCACATCAGTGTCAACAATCTTTTCTCCGTCTTCTGCACGGGCTTGGCAGCCCGCCCACAATCGCCCCCATGACTACTCCACGCCGCCCTACTCTCTCCATGCTTGATCTGGTGGCCGTGCGCGAAGGCGGCACCGTTGCCGACGCGCTGGCCATTGCCCTGTCCACCGCCCGCCATGTCGAATCCCTGGGCTTTAGCCGCTACTGGCTGGCCGAGCACCACAACATGCCCGGCATTGCCAGCTCGGCCACCGCCGTGCTGGTCGGCCACATTGCCGGGGGCACCTCCACCATTCGCGTGGGTTCGGGCGGCATCATGCTGCCCAACCACGCCCCGCTGGTGGTGGCCGAAGCCTTTGGCACGCTGGCCGAGCTGTACCCTGGCCGCATTGATCTGGGTCTGGGCCGCGCGCCCGGCACCGATGCCGCCACCATGCGCGCACTGCGCCGCGACCGCGTGGAAACCGAAGAAGACTTTCCGCGCGACGTGGCCGAGCTGCAGCGCCTGCTGGGCCCGGTGCAGCCAGGTGCGCGCATCGTTGCCGTGCCCGGCGCCGGTACCAACGTGCCCATCTGGCTGCTGGGCTCCAGCCTGTTTTCCGCCCAACTGGCGGCGCACATGGGCCTGCCCTACGCCTTCGCCTCGCACTTTGCGCCGCGCATGTTGCTGCAGGCACTGCAGCTGTACCGGCAGCTGTTTCGCCCCTCGGCGCAACTGGCCCAGCCCTACGCCATCATTGGCGTGCCAGTGATTGCTGCGCCCACCGATGAAGAGGCCGACTACCTGGCCAGCAGCACCTACCAGCGGGTGCTGGGCATCTTGACCGGCCAACGCGGGCGGCTGCCGCCACCGGTAGAGCACTACCTGCCCAGCTTGCAGCCACAGGAACGTGCCGCCATTGCCGACTTCCTCGCCGCTGGCGTGGTGGGTGGCCCGGCCACCGTGCGCAGCGGCCTGCACGCCCTGGCCGAAGCGACCCAGGCGGACGAATTCATGTTCGTCAGTGACGTGTACGACCCGCAACTGCGCCTGCGCTCACTCAGCATCGCCGCCCAGGCTTGGCACGACTGAAGGCGCGCACGGCCAGCAGGCCAAGCCGTAGCGTCATGGCAAGCCGCTACCATCGGCGGCTCGCAGCGTGCCACCTGGCCCGCCCCACCGATCCACCCACGCCCCCCGCACCGTTTGCATGCCTGCGTTTTCGTTTGACGCCCTGGACGCCCAGGGCCAGCCCCGCAAGGGCACCATCGAGGCCGACACCGCCCGCGCCGCACGCAGCCTGCTGCGCGCCCAGGCGCTGGTGCCGCTGGCCGTCGAACTGCTGGGCGCCCACCCCGGCACCACTGCGGGGCAGGCGCCCAGCTGGAGCGAGCGGCTGCTCACCCGCGCCGTGTTCAACGCCACCTCGTTGGCTGTGTGGACGCGCCAGCTCGCCGCCCTGGTGGCTTCGGGCCTGCCGCTGGAGCGCGCCCTGGCCGCGCTGGCCGACGAGGCCGAAGACGAGCGCCAGCACCACCTGGTGGCCGCGCTGCGCGCCGAGGTGAACGCCGGCTCCAGCTTTGCCCGTGCGCTGGCGCAGCATCCACGCGAGTTTTCCGCCATTTACTGCGCCGTGATTGGTGCGGGCGAGGCCAGCGGCAGCCTGGGCCAGGTGCTCGAACGCCTGGCCGACGACCTGGAAGAGCGCCTGCAGCTGCGCGCCAAATTGATGGGCGCGGCGCTGTACCCGGCCATCGTCACCCTGGTGTCCATCACCATCGTGCTGTTCCTGGTGGCCTACGTGGTGCCGCAGGTGGCGGGGGTGTTTGCGGGCACCAAGCGCGCCCTGCCCTTTCTCACGGTGGCCATGCTGGCCGTGAGCGACGCTGTACGCCACTACGGCTGGGTGCTGCTCATCGCTCTTGTTTTAATAGCTGCTGGCGCTCGCCTGGCGCTGGCTCAAGAGGAATTTCGGCAAAAATTCGATGCCGCCTGGCTGCGCCTGCCACTGCTGGGCCGCCTGGCCCGGGGCTACAACGCCGCGCGCTTTGCCAGCACCCTGGCCATGCTGGCCGGGGCGGGCGTGCCCATTTTGAAAGCCCTGCAAGCCGCTGCCGAAACCCTGGGCAACCGCGCCCTGCGCGCCGACGCCCTGAACGCGCTGGTGCTGGTGCGCGAAGGTGCGCCGCTGGCCTCGGCCCTGGCCCAGCACCCGCGCTTTCCGGCCCTGTTGTCTATGTTCGCCCGCCTGGGTGAGCAAACCGGCCAGCTGCCGCTGATGCTGCAACGCGCCGCCACCCAACTGGGCACCGACGTGCAGCGCCGCGCCCTGCACCTGGCCACGCTGCTGGAGCCGCTGCTCATCGTCGCCATGGGGCTGGTGGTAATGCTGATCGTGCTGGCCGTGCTGCTGCCCATCATCCAGCTCAACCAGCTCGTCAAATAAACCCACGGCACCCACCGCCAGGAGAAACTGCCCCATGCCCGTGACTCTGGAAGATCAACTGGTGGTGGCGATTTCCTCGCGCGCCCTGTTCAACTTTGAAGAAGAAAACCGCGTCTTCGAACAAAGCGACGACCGCGCCTACGTGCAGTTGCAGCGCGAACGCCTGCAGCTGCCCGCCACGCCCGGGGTGGCGTTCTCGCTGGTGAAAAAGCTGCTGGCCTTCAACCAAGGCGGGCAGACGCACGTGGAAGTGGTGCTGCTGTCGCGCAACGACCCCGTGAGTGGAATGCGGGTGTTCCGCTCCTGCCAGGCGCATGGCCTGACCAATGTGCAGCGCGGCGTGTTCACGCAGGGGCGTGATCCGTTTCACTACCTGCGGCCCCTGGGCGCGCACCTGTTTTTGTCGGCCAACGAGCAAGACGTGCGCGCAGCGCTGCACCTGGGCTACCCCGCCGCACGGGTGTTGACCGAATCGGTGCAAGCGGGCGACGCCCACCCCCACGAAGTGCGCATTGCCTTCGACGGCGATGCCGTGCTGTTTTCTGACGAAGCCGAGCGCGTGTACCAGTCGCAAGGGCTGCAAGCCTTTCAGCAGCACGAAAGCGCCAAAGCCAGCCAGCCGCTGCCCGACGGCCCCTTCAAGCCCCTGCTGGCTGCGCTGCACCGCCTGCAGCAGGCCGCCAGCAGCCAGCGCAGCGGCATGGGCATCCGCACTGCGCTGGTGACGGCGCGCAGCGCCCCGGCGCACGAGCGTGCCATTCAAACGCTGCTGAACTGGAACATTGCCGTGGACGAAGCGATGTTCCTTGGTGGCTTGGAAAAAGGCCCTTTCCTACGCGAGTTTCAGCCCGACTTTTTCTTTGACGACCAAACCGGTCACGTCACCAGCGCGGCTCAGCATGTGCCGGCCGGGCACGTCAGCGCAGGCTTGACTACTCCCCGTCATGAATGACGGGGATTCTGTGCGCCTTGGCGCAGCCCCCATCTTCAGCCGGAGTTCCTTCTGCAAGACGCGCTAGCCCGCGCGCGAGAATGTTCTTGGCAGCGTTCACATCGCGGTCGTGTTGCGCGCCGCAATCGCTGCAAGTCCACTCTCTTATTCGCAAACCTGCTCTACCTTTCGGACTGCTGGCGGGAATGCCCCCGCAGCACGAACAAGTCTGGGTGGTGTAGCTCTCGTTCACTACCTCAAAGACGATACCGGCCTGATGGCTCTTGTATTCCAACATCGCCCTTAAACTGGCCCAGCCCGCATCCAACGTGCTCTTTGCCATCTTGGTTTTGACCAGCTTGGTGCTGGCCACGTCGCCCACGAAGATGGCGGCGTTGTGTTTGACCAGCGCACTGCTGAATTTATGTAGCAGGTCTTTGCGCTGGTTGGAAATTTTTGCGTGGATGGCGCGCACGCGCTGCTTTTTGTGCGCCCGCTGGGCGATACCCAGCTGGCATTCGAGCTTGCGGTAAAAGCGCCCCTCGATGCGTTCTCCCGTGGAGGCTACGGCTGCTTCCTTCAGGCCCAAATCAATGCCGACGCTAGCTGTGCCTGCCGTGGCCTTGGGCTGCACTTTGACCACCACGTTCAAGTACCAGCGTCCCCGGCTGTCTTGGCTGAAGCTGCCTGCGCGCAACTCGTAATCGGCCAGGCCGTAGCTGTCCCACAGGCTGAATTTCTGGCCGGCAAAGGCGATTTGCCCCGCTTTGTATTGCAAGGCTCGGGCTTTGAACGGAATCCAGCCCAGGCTGTAT
>JAYRPZ010000049.1:0-42711 GCA_041910915.1 Acidovorax sp. | reverse complement strand
TGCAATCGAAAGAAGGGTTTCAGTGGTCATGGATACGGCCGCTTTCAGCACGAAGAGGGAATCGTGCAAATTGTGCCGCAAACCAGACCCACGTCAGTGGCGCAGCCAGGCAGGCACCTTGAAGCGCACAATGGCCAAGTAAGCGGTCACATAGGTCACCACAAACAGTGCGCAAAACACCATCAGCACCCAGGTGTTGCTCCAGAACAGCACGGCTGGCACCACGGTGAGCAAGGTAAACCCCCACAGGTACGGCGAAGTGCGATTGTTGCGCATGAGCATGCGGCGCGACTCATCGTCGTGAAACACGCTGCGCACGATACGGCGGTAGATCAATTGGTGGAAATGCAGCGCATCGGCCACGCCGGGCGACACTCCGCGCACCCACTTGCGGTATATCGAAAACACCGTCTCCCACACCGGGTATATCAGCAGCAGCATGGGAAACCAGGGAGATACCGCCGGGTTGCGCTGCACGAGGGACACACTGGCCAGGGCGATCACCACACCCCAAATATAAGCACCGCCATCCCCGGCGAACAGCATGCCGCGCGGATAGTTCCAAAACAGGAAACCGCCAGTGGCCGCCGCCGTGGAAACCAGCAGCGCCGCCAGCGCGCGATCGCCCACCTGCAGCGCCACATGGGCCAATGCCAAGCAGACGATCAACGCCACCATGCCCGCCAGTCCGTTGTAGCCGTCGATGATGTTGAAGGCATGCGGTAAACCTGCGATGGCCAGTAGCGCTATACCCACCCCCAGCCAGGGCCATCCGTGGAGCATCGCATCCAACCACGGCAGATCCAGACGGGGAACCGACAGACCGAGCAGCAGGACCGCAAACAGACCCGAAACCGCCGTCAGACCGAGCCGATAGCGGACAGCAAGCCGCTGTGTCAAGTCCTCTGCAATACCACCCACCACAGCCGGCAGAAGGACCAGCAGCCACAGTACGACCCAGCCGTTCAACCGCAAGGAAGCCATATCACCCAACCAGGACTGGGCAATGCCCAGTCCCCAGGCTGCCACTGCACCCAGCAGCACTGCCACCCCCCCCAGGCGTGGCACATCGCCATGGTGAAAACGTTGCGGCATACCCTCGCTGTAGTTGGCGGCATGGCTGCGCATCCAGCGTACGATAAAGCCCGCAGCCAGCGCTGCCACAACAAAAGCCACCAAGGACAGAAGAATCATGGAGCGCCGATGTTACCCGTGCCAGTTCCACGTACCGGTAACGCTTTGCACGCCCAACGGTAAGCGGGCGACCGCCACAGACGCAGCAGGCTGGTCACGTGCCAATACAAGTGATCCCAGCGCCGGTGACTGGCGCGCTGCCCGGCGTGCACTACGCTGACCGCCGCGCGTGCCAGTTCCCATCCCGAGCGACGTAGCCGCAGGCACAGGTCCACATCTTCGCAATACATGAAGTAAGCCTCGTCAAAGCCCTCCAGGCTCTGCCATACCGGCTGCGGCAGCACCATGCATGCAGCGTTAACCCAATCTACGCGCACCTCCTCTCGCTGACCCAGCACGCGGCGACGCCAGAGGGCCGCAGGAGTCGGCAATGCGCGCTCGCTGTCTTGCACATACCCTTGCGCATTCACCTGCTCTGGATAGGCGCACCCCACCCCTGGCCGGCGCGCCTGCTCCAGCAGGCCAGGGAACGGATCCGCACCCGCCAGCACCACATCGGGGTTGAGCACCCCGACGAAGGCCTCCCTGGCACCATCCAAGGCCCGGTTGTGGTTCGCACCAAACCCCAGCGGCGCCGCATTTCGGCGCACCTCAAGGGCGAAGGGCCAGCCACCAACAGGAACGGTCGGCCCAGGTTCAGGCAGATTCATCGTCAGCACCACCCGGGTGACGGCCCCGGAGCTGAACGCTGCCATGTCGTTCAGCAAGGCCTGCACGCTCGCGCCGTGCCCATGGCTCACGATGGAAATGGCCAACCCGCGGCCTGCGCCCGCCGATTCCATCCGCGCTCACGGCCGCAGCCAGCCGTTCACTTCCATCACACTGGCCAATCGGTCATCACCCGCCAATGACTGCAGGCGTAGGCGCGAGACCAGATACACATACCGCGCCTGCGCCAGGTCGCGCAACGCTGCGATGCGCTGCTGCTCGGCGTTGAGCACATCCAGCGAGGTGCGAGATCCCGCCTCAAAAGACTTGCGGCTCGACCGCACAGCCTGCTCGGCCGAGCGCACCGCCTGCTCCAGCGCCCTGATGCGCAGCACGCCCTCGGTCACGCCGCGGAATTCGCGGTACACGCGCACGCCCAGGTCGCGCCGCGTGGCCTCGAGCATCTCCTGCACGCGCGTCTGCGTGGCGACGGCCTGGCGCACGGTGGAGCTCACATACCCACCGGAATAGAGCGGGATCGACAACTGCAGGCCCAGGGTCTTGTTGTCGTAGCGCGAATTCACGCTGGTCACGGTATCGCTGTTGGTCCTGGCCCACTGCGCCACCGCATCCAGGGTGGGCCGGTGGCCTGCCTTGGCTTTCTCGATCTCCTGGCGCGCCGCTTCAAGCTGCGCTTGCAAGGATTGCAGTTCCGGGCTGTGCTCTTCAGCGCGCGCGATCCACTCCTGCACCGAGGCAGGCACCGGCTCCTGGGGCACGAAGCGCCCGGCATCGACCCCGGCGAGCGACTCCACCGGCTGGCCCGTCAGGGTCTCGAGGCGGTGGAGGGTATAGCTTTCGTTCTGGCGCGCTTCGAGTTCCTGGGCGACGGTCAGGTCCAGCCGCGCCTGGGCGTCATCCACGTCCGTGCGCGTGCCCGACCCGGCAGCGAAGCCCTTGCGCGCCGCGTCGAGCTGCGTGGTGTACGTGGCCTTTTGCGCCAGCACCAGCGCCACCTGCTCACGCGCCAGCAAGGCGTCGAAGTAGCTCTCCCCGACACGCACCACCAGGCTCTGCTCGTCGCGCTCCAGGGTCGCATCGGCATCCTGCACCTGTGCCTCGGCCTGCTTCAGCTGGGCTGTGAGATAAGGGCGGTACAGGGGCTGGCGCACCGACAGCACCTGGCTGCCCGACCAGTACTGCGTCTGGCTGGTGGTCGGCTGGCCGAGGACGTTGCGCCCCTCGCTGGTCAGGTCGTTGTAGTTGCGCCCGGCATTGAACGAGACATTGGGAAGCAATTGCGAACGCGCCTGGGGCAGGCGCTCGCGCCCCGCCTCGGCGGCGGCGCGCGACGCACGGATGCTGGCATCGTTCTCCAGCGCGGCCTCGTAGGCCTGGCGCAAGTCCATGCCCCACGCGGAGGCTGCCAGCCCGGCCGCCAGCGCCGCCCCCACCACAACACCCCGCAGGCGGCGGCCCGCCCCAGGCGCTGCATCACCATCGACGAAGAACACCATGGTTCACTCCTCCTTCATCGAGGCCGACACGCGCTTGATCAGCGGATGCAGCAAATACGTCAGCATGGAACGCTCGCCCGTCTTGAACACCACTTCCACCGGCATACCCGGCTGCATGCGGCGCTTGCCCAAACCCTGGACGCCCTCGGGCGTGAGCTGCACGCGCGCCAGGTAGTAGCTGATGCCGGAATGCGGATCGGTGAGCAGATCCCCCGAAACCGATACCACCTGGCCCGCCACCACCAGTTGCGGCGAATGCGCGAAGGAGTTGAAACGCACGTCCACCGGCAGGTCCGCGTGCACGCGGTCGATCAGGTGCGGCGCCACCTGCACCTCCAGCAGCAGGGCCTCGTTGCCGGGCACGATGTCCATGAGCTTCTGCCCCGGCGCCACGACGCCGCCCACGGTCTGCACCGCCAGCCCCACGACCTGGCCGGCGGCCGGGGCCTTGATCTCGGTGCGCCCCAGGTCGTCGGACAAGGCCTTGAACTTCTGCTCCTCGGAGAGCACCTCGCGGCTCACGTCGGCCAGTTGCGTGTCCACCTCGCGCCGGTAATCCTGCTGGCGCGAGATGGCGCGCTGGCGCAGCTCGCCGATGGCGCGCTGCGCACGCACCGTATTGCCCTGGATGTCGGCGATCGCCGAACGTACGTCCGCCACCATGCGCTCGAGTTCGAGTTGCCGGTTGCGCGGCGCATAGCCCTCCTTGACCAGGCCGCGCAGGTTGCCCAGTTCCTCGTCCACCAGCGCCAGCTGGCTCTTGCGGTTGGTCAGCATGCCGGCGTATGCCTCCAGCAAGCCCTGCTGCCCCTGGATGCTCTCCTCGATGGACTGCAGATCCGAGCGCAGCAGGCTGCGCCGCGTCAAGAACAATTGCTCCTGGTTGAACATCTGCTGGCGGATCAGGGGATCCGCCGCGGCCTTTTCCAGGTCCGGGTGAAAACTGACCTTCGCCGCGCCGGTCTGCTCGGCCTGCAGGCGCCCCTGCATGGCGCGCAGCCCCAGGTAGCGCTGGCGCGCCGACTCGTAATTGGCACGCGCCATAGCCTCGTCCAGGCGGATGAGCAATTGCCCCTCCTTCACCTCGGCGCCCTCATGCACGAGCACTTCCTTCACGATGCCGCCGCTCAGGTGCTGCACCGCCTTGCGCTTGGTGTCCAGCGTGACGAGGCCCTGCCCGGGAACGCCCTCGTCCAGGGGCGCCAGGCCGGCCCACAGCAGAAAGCCGCCAAAACCCACGGCCAGCGCCCACAGGCCGATGCGTCCCGCGCGCCGTGCCTCGCGCGCTCCGGAGGTCTCTGCCGCGGCTGCACGCTCCGCGCCCTGGGCCAGACTGGCCTCGATGTTCTGAGAATTCATGAGTGGTGTAGCCATGATCCAACTCGGCAATCAAAAAATATCAAAAAAGGTCCAGCGGCGCGGTCTATGCGGGCTGGGCAGCTCCCAGCGCCCCGCCAGGCTGGGCTGCAGGGGCTGCCGCCGCGCGCAGCGCCGTCAACACCGCATCGCGCGGGCCATCGGCCTGCACGCGCCCGTCGCGCAGGATCAGCAGGCGGTCGGCCACCGCCAGAATGCCCGGGCGGTGGGTGATCAGCACCACCGTCCTGCCTGCCGCCTTCAGGCCTTGCACCGAACGCACCAGCGCCAGCTCGCCCACATCGTCCAGGTTGGCGTTGGGCTCGTCGAGCACCACCAGCACCGGATCGCCGTACACCGCCCGCGCCAGCCCGATGCGCTGGCGCTGCCCGCCCGACAGCAGGCCGCCCGCTTCGCCGATCGGCGTGTCGTAGCCCTTGGGAAAGCGCAGAATCATCTCGTGCAGGCCGGCACTGCGCGCGGCAGCGATCACCTTCTCGGACTGCACCTCGCCAAAGCGGGCGATGTTCTCGGCGATCGTGCCCTCGAACAGCTCCACGTCCTGCGGCAGATAGCCCAGGTAAGGCCCCAGTTCGGTCCGGTCCCAGCCATCGAGGGGCAGGCCGTCGAGCAGCACCTCGCCCGCCACATCGGGCCAGATGCCCACCATGGTGCGCGCCAGCGTGGACTTGCCCGACCCCGAAGGGCCGAGCACCACCGTCACCGTGCCGGGCTCCACTGCCAGGCTCACGCCCTGCAGGATGGGCGCCTTGCGCCCGGGCGCGGAGGCCACCACGTCGCGTAGCGTCAATGCGCCCTGGGGCGCCACGCGCTTGAGCGCCGGATCACGCGCCGGGTACTCGCTCAGCAGGGCCTCCAGGCGCTCAAAGGCGGAACGTGCCCCTATGAAGGCGCGCCATGTGCCTACCATCATGTCGATCGGTGCCAAGGCGCGTGTCATCAGCACATTGGAAGCAATCATGCCCCCCGGGGACAACTGCCCGTCGATCACCAGCAGCGCCCCCGCGCCCAGCGCCAGTGACTGCTGCGAATAACGGATGAACTTGCTCCAGGCCGTGGTGCGGTGTGCCAGCGACTGCGAGGCCGACTGCAGCCCCAGCGCGCCCTCGTGGCGCTCCTGCCAATGCGGACGCAGGTTGTGCACCATGCCCATGGACTCCAGCACCTCGGCGTTGCGCAGCTTGCTCTGCAGATAGCCGCCCGCCTCGGACGTCGCCTTGCTCGCTGCCTCGGCCGGCGCCACGGTGCGGCGGTGGCCGAACCAGGCCAGGGCGAGCTGCACCAGTGCAAAGAAGATCGAGAGCCAGCCCAGGAACGGGTGCATGAAGAACAGCACCGCGATGTAGATGGGCGCCCAGGGAGCGTCGAAGAACGCAAAAATGCCGTTGCCCGTGAGGAACTGACGGATCTGGATCAGGTCGCCAAAGGCACGCGCCGGCCCCGTGCTCGACTGGCTCAGGTAGGCCTCGAAGCTGGCGTTGAACACACGCGTGCCCAGCGCCTCGTCCAGGCGGACGCCGGAGCGCACCAGCACGCGCGAACGCATCCACTCGGAAAACGCCATCACGGCAAACAGGAACAGCGTGATCAGCGACATGGCCAGCAAGGTCAGCTCGCTGCGGCTCATAAGCACGCGGTCGTACACCTGCAGCATGTACAGCGTGGGCGTGAGCATGAGCACGTTGGCCACCATGCTGAACGCGCCCACCATGATGAATTCGCGCCGGAACGTCCACAGCACCTGCGTGAGTTCGCTGCGCTCGAAAAAGGAAGGGTTTTTCATATTCTGATTCCCGTGCCCGCCTCAGGCCGTACCCAGCGCCTGCTGCGGCACCTGCTGCTGCGCCTGCTGCTGCGCCTGTTGCTGGGCTTGCTGCTGCGCTGCCTTCTGCAGGGCCGCCAGCACCTCGTCGCGCGGACCGAAGGCCTGGGTCTGGCCGTCGCGCAGCACCAGCATTTTGTCCGCCACGGCCAGCACGCTGGTACGGTGCGTCATCACGACGAAAGTCGTGCCGCGCGACTTCATGAGCCGGATGGCATTGGCCAGTGCGGCATCGCCCTCCTCGTCCAGGCTGGAGTTGGGCTCATCAAGCACCACGAACACCGGGTCGCCATAAATGGCCCGCGCCAGGCCCACACGCTGGCGCTGGCCGCCCGAGAGCATGGCGCCGTCGCGCCCCACCGGGCTGTCATAGCCCTGCGGCAGGGCCATGATGAACTCGTGCAGCCCCACGGCGCGCGCCGCCGCTTCCACCTTGGACGGGTCCACCTCGCCGAAGCGTGCGATGTTCTCGGCCACCGTGCCATCGAACAGCTCCACACCCTGGGGCAGGTAGCCCACGTGCGCACCCAGCTCCGACTTGTCCCAGGTGAACACGTCCGCGCCGTCCAGGCGCACCTTGCCCACCATGGAAGGCCACAACCCCATGAGCAGGCGCGCCAGCGTGGTCTTGCCCGAAGCCGAAGGTCCGACCACGGCCAGCACCTCGCCCGGGTTGAGCGCAAACGTCACACCGCGCAGAATCTGCGCCGTGCCGCCCGGCGCGCCCGCCATCAGCGGTTCGACCTGGAGCACGCCGCGCGGCGCAGGCAGCGGCATGCCCTCGCCGCGCTCAGGCACGGCGCGCAGCAACTGGTCCAGCCGCGCCCAGGCGTCGCGCGTATTCACCACCGACTGCCACTGCGACACCGCCTGCACCAGCGGCGCGACCACGCGCCCGCCGAACACCGAGGCCATGATCATCATCACATCGCCGCCATTGAGCGTGCCATGCAAGAACAGCCAGCAGCCCAGCCCCAGCAGGCCCGAGCTGAGCGTGGTCTGCAGCAACTTCGAAACAGCTTGGTACCCTCCCGCCGCCTCGGAGGCATGCGCCTGCAAGCGCAAAAACTCGCGCTGCTTAAGCATCCAACGTGCATGAATGTCGCGCAACATGCCCATGGACTCGATCACCTGGGCGTTGCGCAAAGAGCCATCGGCATACTGTTGCGCCTCTATCGCCATTCGATTGGCCTGCATCAGCGGCGGCTTGGTCGCACGCTCGTTGAGCCAGGCCACCAGCGTGATCACGCAGGCAAACGCGATCGAGGTCCAGCCCAGCGCTGGGTTGATGAGGAACAGCAGCACCAGCATCACCACCGACACCGGCGACTCCATCAGCCCCAGCAGCACCGGCGAATAGAGGAATTCGCGGATCTGCCGGAAGTCGTTCAGCGGCTGCTGCGTCCCACCCGGAATGCGCCGCAGGTTGGCGTCAAAAATGGCATGGAAGATGCGCGAGCGCATGCGCTCGTCCAGTTCCACGCTGGCGGCACGCATGACCTCGCTGCGCGCCCATTCCAGCAGTTCCATGACCACGTACACGCCCAGGATCAGCAGCGTCAGCATGGCCAGCGTCGTGTGGCTGCGGCTGTTGACCACGCGGCCATACACCTCCAGCATGTAGCCCGAAGGCGCCAGCACCAGCAGGCTGGCCAGCAGGCTGAACCAGCCCACGCGCACAAAGTAAGGCCGCAGCGCGGCCACGGCCGCGCGCAGCTCGGACGGAGCCTGGTTCACGGCAGGGTTGGGAGCGTTCATACGGTTTCTTCCACCATCACATATTCAGGAATCTCGGCATCCCGGCCCGCTGCGGGGTCCGCGCCCTCCAGTGGCGCATCGGGATCCGTCAGGAAAAATGACAGGCCATACACGCCGTCGGCACCGCGCGCCAACACGATCTCGCGCAATTTGCGCTCGTGGAACAGCACTTCGTCCTGGGCCTGCAACGCCAACTGGAAACGCATGCGCCCATCGAGGGTGAACATGGACAACTGCCCCGCCTTCAGGCTCAGGGTATGGCGGTCGAAATACACCGGGCAACTGTCGGCAAAGCGCAGCAGCGGCAGGGGCTTGTCCCCCAGCCGCGACAAATGGAAAGGACTGGCCGGATGCTGGAACACCATGCGGCAGGTGCGCGAGACCGAATAGATGGCGTTGCACACCATCTGCGAGCCCATTTCGGGAAACTGCTCGCGCAACTGCCGGTAGGCCAGGTGGTGCAAGGCCACCCGGTTCCACACCCGCGTCTGCTGCACCAGCGGCGCCAGGGCATTGCACACCCGGGCAAATCCTTGCTGCAAGGCCTGCAGGCGCGCCGCCTGCTCGGGCGATGCGTTCAAGGGGATGCGCAGCACAGAATTCATATAAGAACGCGAGCATACCACTTTCTTATATGAAATTTGTACAACTCGACACTCCGTTCACGCCACAACAACAAGAATGTGGCATGCTTGCATCAAACGCCGACGCAAGCCATCCATCGACGCAGGAGCAGCGTCATAAACAAGAACCCCACACAGGTCGACGTCACCGCAGCGCCGATCAGGGATCCGTGGTGGCCAGCGCGGTAGAGAGTGCGCGCCTGAATGTGCGCATTGACGCGAATGCAAGCGCCGAGACCCTTGGCCTGGCCCGCCAGACTCGCTACGATCAGCTCCAGCCCTGGCAGCGTTTGCCGGCACCTGGAGAGACGGAGGCCGCGTCAGCGTGGTCATATCGCCTCATACGAAACTTGGCTCTACTACTCGGATTGGCGCGGTGATACCGTCCCACCAATCGCAAGCACAGAATCAAGGTAACGCGATGACGGGCAGCACCCCCACCAGCGTCACATTCCAGGAACCATCCAGGTGGGCCACATGGAAAATTTCCTGTGGCCCCGTGGTGCCATCGGTGATCTGGCGCACGTCCGTGCTGTTGAGCACCAGCCAGACATCGGCACTGCTGCGCGTATCGGCCGTGATCACGACGGACTTGCTGACGGCCGTGGGCAGCCCGAACAAGGTCGTCCCTGCGCCACCAAACAAAGCCATCACATCCGCAGCCGTCGCGTGGCGCGAAGCCAGCGTCGTGCCGGAGCCCGTCACCCACGCACCATTGTTCTCCACCAGCGTCACGCTGCCATTGCTCACGGCCAAGCCGCGAGGGTCATCGGACAAATAAGCCACCAGCTTGGCAATATCGACAGACTTGTTCAGCAGCCTTGAAAAATCCAGAACATCCTTGCCATTGCCAAAATCCGTGATCGTCACAGGCGCGCTCCCCGTCTGGTAGACACCACTCACCGGAAGGATGAACCGGTCATCTCCCAGCCCGCCCGTCACGGTATCGCCTCCTGCAGTGATGTAGAAGGTATCAGCGCCCCCGGCCCCCATCAGCCAGTCCGCGCCTCCCGCGCTGCCCGTGGCCACGACACCGGCATCCGGCCCACCCAGGGTGATGGGCTGCGTGGCGTTGGCCAGCATGGTCAGTTTGCCCTTGCCCACGAGGCTGGAGGCATCCACCTGTGTGATGCCATCGACCATGGCCTTGTGAAAATCCACGACAGACCCGGAAAGCCCCCCGTCCGGGCTGTAGAGCACCTTGAACGCTGTCTTGCCCCCCAACTTGTAGACACCGGAACTGGCATCCAGCACCAGGTTGTCCGCCATGTCGCCATACAGCTTCAGGGTATTGCCCGAGCGGGACACCGCCAGGCTCCCTCCTGTGGCCGACAAGCCTGCCGAAGCCAGCGCATCAATAATCCGGCCATCGATGGTGGCCGCCGCCGTATCCAACTGCAGCTCCTTGGCCTCCAGCCCTGCCGCTGCAAGATAGAGCAAGGAAGTCTCCACCCGAACAGGAGGAGCCACCACAACCCCCGGCTTGGACGCCACCACCGACAGCATCTGGGCGCGGGTTGTCAGCCCCAGTTCCAAAGCATCCGTCAACTGCGCCGCCAGGGCGGAATCCACGTAACCCACGCCTCTGAGCAACAAGGCATCCACAAAATCGGCGTGCTCAGCCGCCCCCGCATTACTCAAGGGTAGGCCCGGTATGTTCAGCGCCACCGCCGCAACATCCTCCATGCGCCCCCCCGTGCGCAGATAGTCCATCACGCTGGCAAACAGCGTCGCATCGGGCGCTCGGTCAAAAACCAGAAAAAACAAACGAGCGGCATCAGCCGCAGGACCCTGCTGCACCGTGGGCGACAGGTACAGCGTCTTGAGCGTCTCCCCCAAGGTAGCGGTACCGTTGTCCACCCGCGCCGCCATCGCCTCCAATACCGGGCCTGACGGCTGCTCCAGCGACAACACCTCATAGAACCGCTTCAACACCACCAGCGCACCGGTTTTTTCCGTGGCCATATCAATCCATTCCTGAAAAAATCAAACCCAGCACGCCCCCTGCGGCTAGTGTCCTGAGTTGGAGGTTCGTTGAATAACAAATCGCCCGAGATCGGTGTCAGGCAAGGCGCAAACCGCAGCCATAGCTGCAGCTATGGCGAGGATTTGCAACGCCGCATGGCGCCGATAGTCGGGTGAGTTGTTCATCGAATTTTCAACTCGGGACACTAGGCACGCAGTGCGTTGACCCACTCCTTCAACAGCCTGCTGATCTCATCGGCACTCGCGCCCATTCCCGCCGTGGAAACCTGGCCGGTATCCACCGCCGCCGCACCTGCGGATGTGCCTCCAGTGCCCGCGGCATTCGCAGTGCTGGCAACCTGCAGCAGCGGCTGCCCCTGGTTCGTGAACCGGGCGACACTGGCCTGGCTCATCTGCGCAGCCAATTGCGGCGCACTCGCCTGCAACGATGACGCCAACTCCTTCAGCGGCGCCAGGTCGAAGCCAAAAAGCCACGCATTGTGGCTCACCTGTGCCGCGCTGTCCCCGGCATGCCGCAGCACGGCCCCCTGCTTGTCGGCCAGGTACAAAGCCGGCTTCACTTCTTTGGTGGCCAACGCCGAGCCCGCATCTCCATAAGCCGACACGGTGGAAGCAACCGGCACCATGTCCACGACAAAATTGCCACTCTGCAAACGCGGTTCGCCCGTGGCCGGATTGGTGGTCTGCACCACGCCACTACCCGGTGGCGTGCCATACATGGCGGCCGTGGCAGCGCGTGCCGCACCCAGAGGATCATCACTCGCCATGATGGCGCCCCAATCGCGCGTGTCGGTATTGGAACCCACCACGCCATGGAGGATGGAAACGGCGTCCGTCTCGCTGATCCCCGCGATCTCGGCGAACACGCCACTGCTGGGCTTGACCATCGCACTGATGCCCTGCGACTTGCTCGCTGCATCCTGCGCGCCCTGCGCCTGGATCTGCTGCGCAAAACTCAGGTTGTCCAGATACTGGCGGTGCTGGACATTGCTCGTATCCAACCGCTTGGCGATCTGGCTGATCAACTGTGTGCTTGTATGGATGATGGTTGACATGGCGTGCATCCTGCAATCTTGTCCCTGCAGCTTACCCATGCCCCCGCTCGCCAATGCGGAAAAATGCACCCTCACAGGGCACCATTTCAACCCATCACATTACAGTTATGCCTGACCAGGCACCTATCGCCGATTGGGGCGTCAGTCTGTGCACATGCAGCGGCGCCAAGGATTGGCCCCTCTCCCCAACCCTCTCCCGCAAGGGAAGGAGGAGTCGGAGCCGAGACATGCACCTAATCAGGCAGGTACGCATCAAGCGCCACGCCAATAAGGTGCGCAATGCTCTGCGGCGTGGAGGCGTCACTCAAGTGGTCCACCCCCGACACCACCGCGCGCAGCAGACCCAAGTCCGTGGACTGGTACTGCATCTCCTCGGTGAAATACCGCGCTACCGCGGCCTGGTTCTGAAACTGCCGGGCGGTATTACCCCAGGTAACATCCGTCAGCGGCTTCGCCGCCAGATTGCCGAACACCTGGTACACCACATCCCCCCGCGACCAGCCCTTGTCGAGGGCCTCATCGATATCCCGGACCGCCTGGGCCCGGGCCGCCGTGGAGGCACTGCTGCCCACGACGCTTGCCACCAACTTGTCGGACAGCTGCTCGTTGCTCAACCAGGTGGGATACACACTGGTGAACTGCGACTTGGTGGTGAACACATTCACGATCTGCCGCACATCCGCGCCATGGTTGTAGGCCAGTGCCATCTGCTCCATGTACTCCACACCGGGCGCCGCGTCGAAGGCCACCAGGAAAAAGTGGTACAGGCTCTCCAGCCCCTGGGTTTGGAAACCATAGCTCAGCCCGGCGAACCGGTTGCCCGATGCATCCTCCACAAACCCCGCGCCAATGTCGATGCTGTAGCGGGTAAACACATCCAGCGGGCGGGTTGGGTCGATCACCAGCGAACGGCCCACCACGCTCACGCTGCTGCTGTTTGGCGCCCACGTCTCGATCACCGCGCCCCCGGGGCCCCGGAGCACCACCGTGCCCACGCCAAGCGCAATCGATTCGTCGAACTGAACGACGATATTGTCCCCGCGCGCCACCCCGGTATCCCCAACCCCAGGACTGAAGGAAACCGCCTGGGGCGCCCGGCTGTCACCCACACTGGCGCCCAGCAGCGCATCGTTGCTGGTCATGTTCTTCAAGAGTTCGCTGTAAATGAACGAATTGCCGATATCCGCCCACCACATCCCGGTGCTCTTGACTCCGATCACATAATTGCCATCGAGCAATGGGCCGCCCGAACTTCCGGGCCCCATCACGCTGTAGGACGAAACATAGGCCCCAGCACTCGCCGATGGCGAGACCATCACATACTCTTCCATCATGCCCGTGGAGCCCGCCGGGTACCCCACCGCCTGCACCCCCAGCGTGCGGTTCTGGCCGGGGTCCAGACCCATCCAGCCCAGGGTATCTCCCAGCGGCACATCGATACCGATCAGCGCCACATCAAACTCCGACTCATCGAGCACCATGGTGTCGTGGTTGCTGTTGGCAAACGTCTGCTCCGGCCAGGCCAGCGCCCGCCATTGGCTGACGTTCGGCTGCACCCCCAGGATATCGAACACCCCGGCGCGGGCGTTGTAGTCGGCACCAAAATAGAAGCTGAACGATTTGCCCCACCCGCCGCGCGTCGGGTCGTAAATCACATGGCCGGCCGTCAAAATGTCATTGCGGCCCACCAAGGTGCAGGTGCCCCGGCTTTCGGAGCCATCCTGCCACTCTGTCACCACCATGCCAATGCATGCATAAGGCTGCGTGGACAGGCGATAGGAGGGAACTTCCGTCATATTGCGTGCTTTCCTTTAAACAGTGGCATTGGCGCGCCAAGCACCTGCGAAACTGCATTGTGCCTATGGGCACCCCTGTTATCCAGCCCCCCCTGCCAACATGATCGGCAGGCCGCCAGGCAACGCCGCAGTCCGTCCCAGGCAGGGATGCCTGGCGCGCGAGGAACTGGTTCAGCCTTGCACTAGTGCAAGACCGTGCCCTGGGCGGCCACGGTCGACTCGGCTGCCTGCTCCAGCATCCACTGCGGCCAGACCTCCAGTGGCCAGCGCGCCTGCCGCCACTGGGCATGCACGATGCCCAGCCACTGGCGCAGATGCGTGGCATCCATCGTCACGCTGGCCTTTTCTGCGCCCTCGCCCGGCGCCCTGAAGGTCAGGCCTACCGCATCCTCCAACGTGGCCACATCCACTTTCTGCACCAACCAGTCCTGCCCTGCCGCCGTGGTTTCCACCGGCGCTTGCGGGCTCAGCCGCGCCACCGCCGACTGCTGCGCGAACACATGCATCACCTGTGCCGCCGCAGCCACGGGCCGGCTGCTGGCCTGCAGCGGCGCGCGCTTGTCCAGCCACTGCACCAGGTGCGGCACCAGGCGGCACAGCAGCCTTTGCGTCAGCCACAGCACCAACACCAGGCCATCCTGTGCCTCCCCGCTCAGGCGGAAACGGTCTTCCACATCCACGTACACCGTGGTCACCCGGCCCAGATTCATGCGCCCGGCGCCTTTCCCTTGGGGCCCGACCTGAGCCATGGCTTTTCATAGGCATGCCACGAGAACATCGCAAGCACCACCGTGCCCGCCAGGGTGCCCCACAGCAGGCTGCCCGCGCGCCAGGGTGTTTTGTCCATCAGCGTCAAAAGCACCGGCAAATGCCAAAGGTACAGGCCGTAGCTGATTTCGCCGAGGTAGCGCAGCGGCCAGAACAGCCAGCCGCCCCCCACCGGGCATGCCACGGCGGCCGCCACCAGCGCGGCAAAGCCCGCCGACAACACCGTGCGCCAGGATCCGATCATGGCCGGGTTGCCCCAGTAATTGGCCTCCCTGAACAACAACACCCATGCCACGCCCAGCAGGAGCACCGCCAGCAAGGCCCACCCCGCACAGCGCCACCAGCCCGCGCGCAAGGAGCCCGACAGCACCAACCGCGCCACGCCAATGCCCAGGGCAAACTGGTCCAGCACCCCCGGCAACTGCGAACTGGCCACATGGAGCACATGGCTGCCCTTGTCCGCCAATGTCCATGCCACCCCCCAGCGCCACAGCGTTGCCACCGCAAGCCATAGCCCCAGGGCCTTCCAGCCCGGCGTGCGGGCCAGCCACCCGGCGCTCACCAGCGCCAGCAGGTAGAACTGCATTTCCAGCCCTACCGACCAGTTGGGGCCATTGATGGACCCATGGGTGGCCGGGTGCAGGTTGTGCACGAAGAACAGATGGCTGACGCCATGCACCGCAGCGATCTTCCAGCCTGCCAGCAGCACATCCGGGTTGACCAGCAGCACGAACACCAGCGCCGTCAGCGCATACAGCGGCACGATGCGCCGCAGCCGGCGTTCCGCGAAATTGCGCCGCCAACCCGGTGCGTTGCCCTGGGCGCCCTCCATCGCGGCCTTGCCGATCACAAAGCCGCTGATCACGAAAAACAGGTCTACCCCCACCCAGCCAATGCGTGCCAGCAGCGCCAGCCCCGTGACCGGAAACTCCTTCCAAGCGCCCACCTCGATCACGTGGTACACCAGCACCAGCAAGGCTGCCAGGCCGCGCAGCACATCGAGCAGGCCATATCGGACCGGATTCATCCCTTCCCTCTCATCATGCCGCCAGCTCCCGCACCCACTGCATCTGCCTTGGCAGGCACACCGTCTGTAAGTCGTAGTGTTCTTGGGCAAAAGCCCGCGCCCGTGCCCCCAGCCGCGCACGCTCGCCGGGGTCGGCCAGAAGATCGCACACTTCGTTCGCCAACCCGACGGCATCGAAAAAATCCACCAGCCGGCCCGTATCACCATGCCGGATGGCCTCGCGCACGGGCTGGGTATCGCTTGCCACGATGGCGCAGCCCGCGCTCATGGCCTCCAGCAGGCTCCAGCTGAGCACGAACGGATACGTCAGGTACACATGCACCGCGGACAGCTGCAGCAGCAGGGTGAAGTGCTCGTACGCGACATGCCCCAGGAAATGCACCCGGCTCCAGTCCACATCGCTGATGCGCGGACGCACCTCGGCGGCAAAGATCTCCGCCCAGCTCCGCCCGTTCCCGGGCCGCAGGCCATAGCTCACATCGTTGCCGCCCACCAGCAGCACGCGCGCCTTGGGGCGCCGCCGCAGCAACTCGGGCAAGGCCCGCATGAAGATGTGGTAGCCCCGCAAAGGCTCCAGGTTGCGGTTCACGAAGGTGATGATTTCATCACTCCGGCCCAGCCGCAGGCTGCCATTGAGCGTGAGTGCTGCATCTGCACGCGGCCGGATCACCTGTGTGTCAATGCCATCGTGCACCACCGTGATCCGGGAGCGGAAAGGCTCCGGGAACGTGCTGGCTTGCCAGTGCGTGGGCGACAGGCCGGCATCCGCCACCGCAAAATGCGCGAGGTTGTTGAGATTCTTGAGGTGGATGCGGCACGCCTCGCCCTCGTCGATGACGGGGAACTCCGGGTCAAAACCCACGTCCGCGCCATGGCGATGGTAAAAAAACTCGCTGTACATGCCCAGGCGGGCCTGGGGCCATACCTCCTTGAGGAACAGGCTCTCGCCCCAACCGGGGTGCGCCACGATGGCATCGGGCATGAAACCGCTGGCCTTGAGCCGGAGCGCGGCCCGGTAGCATGCCTCGCCCCGGATCACCTTGGTTTCCCAATCCACCACCCAGGGGTGGATATTCGGCGTGGAAGTACGGCTGGCGCCATAGGGCACCAGCTCCACCCCGTTCCAGAACCGTTCCCCCGCCTCGCGCATGGTCATAGCCAGCACCCGGTGACCCGCACTGGCCAACGCTGGCGCCAGATGCTTGAACTGGCCGGGAAAGTTCTGATGAACGAAAAGGAGGTTCATCCAATGGCTGCCGTCGTCATCGGCCCCCTCTGGCGCCGCTGCTCACTGAGTCTGAACCGCCGATGTGATGACAACATCGCTGACAGGGAAATTGGGCAGCCCGTAGAGGAGGTTGGTCGGCACCTGGCCAATGGTGTCGAGCACCTCCATGCCCTGCACCACCTTGCCAAACACAGCATAACCCGGTTGGTCAGGGCTCGCGTAGTCCAGCTGCGGGTGGTCTGCCAGGTTGAAGTAAAACTGGCTGGTGGCGCTGTCCGCCGCCGCCTTGCGCGACAGGGCCAGCGTGCCGCGTACATTGCTCAGCCCCCGGTTGCTTTCCAGCGCTATGGGGGCCAGCACACCCGGTTGCTGCGCAGGCGTAGGGTTGAGGTACCCGCCCTGGACAAGGCTGCCCGCCACGACACCGTGGAACAGGGTGTTGTTGTAGAAGCCGCTGTGCACATAGCGCAAGAAGTTCACCGTGCTGGCAGGCGCCACGGTGGGGTTGAGCTCCACGACAATGCGCCCCATGGTGGTACCCAGCGTGACCTGCGGCTCAGGCACACTGAAGGTCTGCGCCTTGAGCAGCTTGCCCGTGCTGTCCTTCACCTCCAACCCCACGGCGCCCTGCCCGGTGGCGCCAATGGTGCAACTCACGCTGCGCTGCGTGGAACTGCCCGCGCCCACCTGCTGCAGGCCCGTGCAGGCCTTGGTGGTGATGCTGAGCTTGTCGTCCAGCGCCGCGCCAGACACCGTGAACTGCGAAGTCTGGAAATACGCCAGACGATCCACGTCGATGCGGATCGACACATCGTCATCGGACCCACCGCAGGCGGTCAGCAGCATGGCGCCGATCACGGATACAAAAGCAAGGCTACGCATGGCGACCCGGGGCTGCATTATTTCTGCAATTGCGCCAGCAAGGCACTGCGGTAAGCCGAAGCCGCCGTCTTGGCCACGGCAACCTGGGCCTCCAGTCGCTTGACCTCGTTTTCGGCGTATTGCAAAGAGTGGAACTGCGCGCGCGCCTCGGGCGACATGGACTCCAGGCTGTAGCCTTTGCCGGCGACGAAAAGGACGGGTTTTTGCACAGTGGTTGGGTTGTCAGACATGGTCATTCGGTAAGTGGGGGTCAATCGGTAAGTGGTGGTCTATCGAGAGTGCGGGCTGGCGAGCCTTGCAGCCACCGCTGCGCTACAGGCCCTGGCCAACCAGCGTGAACATTCCGCAATGATAGCTTCATGCACCAGGTCGCACTTTGAATACACCCGGACGCCAGGCGATGCCCCATCAGACGCCATGTTTGCTCTGTTTATGATAGCTGCTCGCGCTTATCCCAATTGGCTTTGAGCCCAAAATAAGCAAAAAGCGCCTACGCAGCACGCAAAGCCACCCCACCCTCAAACACCCGCCGCGCCGCTGCCAGCCCGCGCAGGGTGCGCGTCTGGCGCTGGGCCGCCAGCTCGATCAGTTTGGGCGGCGTACCCACGGCACTGGCAAAATCCTTGAAAAAATGGTTTGCGCAGGCAATGAAGGCTTCAGCGCCCATGCCCAGGCGCAGCAGCAATGGGGGCGTGGCCGGGGGAATGGCACCGCGCTTGTTCGGATGCACAGCGCGGCCCATGGTGTCAACCAGCTCCAGGTATTCCTCCAGCCCAAACGGCACCGCCAGCGCAAAACTGCTGGTGGGGTCAAAAGGCATCAGCGGTGCCTCGGGCAGTTTTGAAAGCTCTGCCTCTGGTCGCAATTTGGGCAAAAAATGCGCGCCCGCAGCATCTGACACGGCGCCTACAACGGCTGCTGTCGCCTCGGGCGCCTGGACGGGCACGAAGGCCTGGCCTTGCAGCTCGGCCAAGCGCGCGGCAATGGAAGTGTGGGCACTGTCTGGCAGGCTGTCGGCCATGCCGGCGCGTATCGGGTTCAGGTCCACATAGGCCATGGCGGCCAGTAATGCCTGCTCGTCCAGCAGCGCCTGGCTTTTGAAGCGCCCCTCCCAAAAGCGCCCGGTGCAGCCGTCCTCGGCATTGGCCTGGCGGGCAATGGTTTCGTTGAGCACGCGCATGAACCACGACACATCGGCCAGGCGCTGCCGGTAGGTTTCGGCAAACTCATGCACCTTGTCCCGCTCGGCCTGCCCCATGGTTTCGCGCGCGGCTGGTAGCAGATAACGCTGCACCAGCAGCGGACCGGTGAACAACTGCGTCCAGCGGCGCAGCACTTCATCGTCGCTCAGGGCCTGGGCCCGCGCGGTGTCCACGCGCAGCACCGCGTGGTAATGGTTGCTCATGACGGCGTAGGCTGCCACGTCGATGGTGAACACCGAAGCGAGTTCGCGAATGCGCGTCTCGATCCAGCCCCGGCGGTGGTCAAAATTGCTGCCCGTGGCGGCATCGTGCCCACACAGAAAAGCACGGCGCACGCAGCGGTTGACGACGTGGTACCAAGGGGTGTCAGCCAACGAGATCAGGGAAGATCGGGGACGGGTCATGGGGGCGGAGTGTCGGCAGTGCCAAGGTTTTTATGACCGCAAGCCCGCTTGAGGCGCACGGGCACCGCGCAGCAACCCTTCAGTGCTCAGATCTTCGTCGATTTCGGGCCAATGGATGCCGTAGCCGCCACCGGCCAGCTCCCAATGGCTGCGTTGCTGGGGCGTGGCGTTGGCCAATCTGGGGTACCAGACCAGCGGCACCGCAATCGTGCGCCCGTCCATCAAATCGACGACTAAACGCGCATCGTCCAAGACCACATTCATTGCGCGCACGTCAGTTTCAGGTGCCAAAGAATGCATTCCATGCCTCCTTCAAAGAAGATTGGTGAGTTTTCACCATCCGTTGAATTTTGCCTAAATCTTGCGCAGAGAAACCCATGCTGCGTGCAACAGTCGCGTCATGCAACCAGACTTTAACGGTGGCTGCGTCTTTGTCGATGTGCACATGGGGCGGCTCGTTAGGCTCGTGGCTATAAAAATAGAACCGGAATCCATCCACTCTCAAAATTGTTGGCATCTTTTTTGGAGAGAAGTTACGCGCGTCTTTTAATTTTAAATCGCCGATGACTATCAAGGCAATAAAGATGGGTGTCCTTTATGTTGCGGGCACTTTAAGCGATGGGGAGCATCTTGTAAATTAATATGGGTGTCCTTTTAATCGGGTGTCATCTGTTCAGAGTAAACATTTAGCATGGTTTTTTGTGAAGGCTCAAATTCAAGCGGGCATAAGCCCTCACAAAAAACCCCGCTGCCTTGTACAGCAGCGGGGTTGGTCGAACTAACAACCCGGCTCACGCCGGATTGCCTTGCGTCGATTAGGCGATGTTGCCAGCAACCACGGCCAGGTTACCCACCAGCTCAACGGCGGTCTGGGTGCCGTCGGCTTCGTTGACCACAACGAACGTGACATCGTCAGCGGCGTTGATCAGGCTGTCGCCGTTCACGTCGCGGTAACGGGCATCGAAGAACACAGCCTCGTTTTGCGTGACGTTGTTCAGGATGTAGCGGAATGCCAGCATCAGATCGCTCTGGCTGTCGATCGCTTGAGCCGAGGTCCATGCATCGTCCGAGAAGAACGTGATCAGACCGGCTGCAATCACATGCGAGCCAATCTGGTTGGAACCGTCAACAGCGTTCACCAGGCCGTTGGTACCAGCGGTATTCGCAACAAACGGAACCACAACGTTAACGGGATTCGCCACGAAGTCGAGCACATCCGGACCAGCAACGTCGAAGCCAGTCACCACATCCCACGTGAAGGCCGTGTTCTTGGCCCAGTTGGTGCTCACGGAATCGCCCGTGGCGATGCGCAGCGTGTCAACCGCAGAAACCGTTTCCGTGATGTTGATGGCGTCCACGCCCGTACCACCGATGATGGTGTCGGCACCGTTACCGGCAGTGATCGTGTCGTTGCCAGCACCGCCAGTGATGAACGATGCACCCGTGCCTTCGAGGATCGAATCGTTGCCAGCACCGCCATCCAGCGTGTCGTTGCCACCGGCGGTGAGAACGTTGGAACCAGCATTGGTAATGGTGTCGTTGTCGTCGCCACCGGAAATCACATCTCGGCCCGTGCCACCCACCAAGGTGTCGTTACCAGCACCACCGTTCAGGGTATCGCCTGCCGTCAGGGCGGCACGGAGCGTAAGGGCCACACCCACGTCGCCAGCCGTGATGTTGTCTGCGCCACCCAAACCGTTGTAGGTACGAGCCACGTTGTCGCTGCCCTGCACCACATCGGCTGCCGTGCTGCTCAGGTTCACGGTGTTGAAGGTGTAGGTACCTGCACCGTCATCAAAGCGCACGACATTGGTCGTCTCGAACGTCAGAACTTCGATATTAGCAATCGCGGCGTTGTTGAACTGAGCATTCAGCGTAGCAGCCGCATTGTTGGTAGCAAAGTTCAGTTGCAGAGTGTCGCCGGCAACATGAGCCCCACCGTTGGCATTGTCAGCCGTATCGATCTGGTCGAGCGAGTCTGCGGTGAACAGGTTGTCGCCAGCATCGCCGATCAGGTTGTCAGCGTTCTCGGTGAATTCGAGCGAGCTTTGCACGAACACGCGAGCGGCGCCAGCGCCGGTGACGTTGACCACCACGTTGCTGTTGGCGAACACGGTCACGCGCTGATTGAGAGTGATCTGGTCGGCATTGATATTGACCACGGAACCTTGCGGCACGTTGCGGTCAACCTTGATCACCAGGTCATCAGTGTTGTCACCCAGGAGGAGGTTGGTTGTATCACGGTTGTCGATCATTGCCGACAGCAGTTGCAGCTCATACGTTTGGGCGATGGTGGAGGTCGCGGTCAGCTCGATCACGTCCAGGCCGGTCACGTTCACGAAGTCGTCGAACGTGAAGGTGCCACCGTCCACGATGCGCAGGGTATCGCCCTGGAACGTGTTGGTGGGAGCAGCCGTTTCCGTATCGTTGCCGAAGGTCAGGGTGGCCTTTGCGTTCACGGTGGCATCGTCGGCGATGACGGTATCACGCGTGGCGGCGTTGCCCACCAGGGTGAACTTGCCGGTGCTGCTGAATGCCACATTGGTCAGGTCCACGGTGTCGCCAGCGCCGGCAGCGGAGGTGGTGACGGTGAACATGCCGGTGTCGGCGGTGTTGACCAGGTTGTCGGTCACGGTCAGGAACGTGCCGCCACCCACCAGGTTGAAGTTTTCAACGCGGGTCACGCGCTCGGCTTCAGACTTGGTGATGCGGTCAGCGGTGTTCAGGATGATGGTGTCGGTACCAGCACCGCCGGTGATCAGGTCAGCAACCGTCAGGCCGTCGTTGGTGATCACCAGGGTGTCGTTGCCTTCGCCCAGATCGATGTTGTCGTCGCCCAGGCCGGCTTCCACGGAATCGTTGCCGGCGCCGGTGGAGATGGTGGCGTTGCGGCTCACGGTGGCCAGATCGGTGGGTTCAGCAACGGTGCTAGCAGCATTGCCGCTCAACAGGTCGATCACGTCGTTGCCGGAACCAGTGGTGATGCTCAGGGCGCCTTCACCTGCGGCGGCTGCGTTGCCGGTCAGGTTGATGTTCAGGGCGCCGGTGAAGCTGCCAGCAGCCACGGTGTCCACGGTGCTGTTCAGGGCCGTGGTGATGGTCAGGTTCTGGTTGCCAGCAACATTCAGGGTGCTGATGTTGGAGTTCAGCTGCGTCACGGTGGAAGCAGCGCCAGACACGACAGCGCTGATGGTTTCCACGCCGGTACCCAAGACACCAGGAGCGCCAAGATTATTCCCATCAAACGTACGTCCCACATTGATGGAACCCACGGGGGTGACGTTGGAGTTGTTGGCCAGCGTCAGGGTCACGTCGTTGGCGGTGCCGGCAACCACGGAGTCCTGGTAGGACACGGTCACGTTGGCGCCATTGGTCACGTTGTTGATTTCGATGTCAGCTTCGCTGGTGACTTGGCTGTAGAACGTGTTGCCGGTGCTGTTCAGGGTCTTCAGCAGCGTCAGGCCTTCGGAGCCCGACAGGTCGAAGGTCACGGACCGGGCGGCGTCGGCGGTGACTTCCAGGGTTTCAACACCCTTCATTTCGAAAGCGGCGTGCGTGGCAGCGGCTTGCGAAGAGTACTTCAGCTTGTCGGAGGTGCCAGCGGCGTCCACCAGGCGGTCAGCAGAGGACAGCGTGGTGTCGGTGGCGACGTACACGTCGTTGCCGGTGGTGCTGATGGTGCCAGCGGAACCATTCATGCCGGGCACTTGGTCGGCGTTGGCGGTCAGCGTGAAGGTTTGGCCTTGTGCGTTGAACACGTCGCCCAGCACGGCCTGGATGGCGGCGGGGGTGGACACGTCCGTGGCGGGCGTCACGTTGGACAGCACGGATTGCAGGGTAGCCAGGTTGGTGGTGTTGCCCAGCAGGACTTCGGTGTAGTACTGAGCGACGGCAACCTTGTTGGCCATCATCTTGGCGGTGTTGCCCCACTCGGCATCAGCGGCGGGCTTGTTGGCCAGGTTGTTGAAGATCGTGTAGATCACGTCGCCGCGGCTCATGCCCGAATTGAGGGCCGTGGCAACGTCGGCCTTGGCCCGGGTTGCGGCTGCGGCAGAGGCAGAGCCCTCGACCACGGCGTCGACCAGCTTAGCAGCGAAGGCTTCGTTCGAAAGGAACGTGGGGTACACGTTTGTGAACTGCGACTTGCTCACGAAGGCGTTGACCACTTGCTGGGTGGTCATGCCGGCACCGTAAGCGTCGGCGATTTGGTTCATGTATTCAACGCCGGGTGCTGCATCGAAGGCGATCGAGAAGAACCGGTATGCGTCGGTTTGTTGTGCTGCGGTCAGTGCCATAGAAATTTTCTCCATTAGGATTAAAAAAACCAGTGCCCTCTGGTGGCAAGGTTGTGCGAATTCTAAGGGGGTTTGCGCTTGTAGTGGCCGGTGGGATGGTGATGCGCGTCACACTGTGGGTTCGATAGCGACGTTTTTTTCCAACACGGGGCTGCCGGGGCTTACCAGGCGCTGCGCCAGACGAGTTGGGCACCTGCGTCTTTCCAGGCAAACAGGGGAATGTTGCTCCAGCGCTGCGCCCCATACACGCGCAAGGCCCAGCCCTGGGGTGCCAGGGGGGCGAACTGGTATTCCAGCGCGGTGCTGAATGTCAGGATATTGCGTTTTTTGTTGTTTTCTAGCAACGCGCTATAGCCCGCAAGGTCATGGTGGACCTGGACCTGGCTTTGCCATTGCCAGTGGCTGCCCAGTGCCAGCGCGGCCTGCCCGCCCAGGCGCACCAGGCTGGGGGCGCCTTCGCCGTGGTTGGCTTCCAGGTCGGCCCAGGCTTGTATTTGGTGCCCTTGGGGCAGCGCCCAGTGGCGCAATGCCCGGGCATAGGGGCCACGGCGCGTTGCCTGGGGTTCGCTGTAGGCTCCGGCCTGCCATTGGTAGGCGCCCTGTTGGTAGACCAGGCCTGCCTGGTGGCGCTGCGTTCCATCCGCCTGGCGCTGGGTTTGCGCCTGCCATTGCCACACCCCTGTGGGCGCGCCCGGCAGGGGCATGGGGCCTTGGGCGCTCAGGCGCACTGCAGTGCGGGCCTGGGCCAGATCAACGCCTTGCACTTGCGCCTGCAGCAAGGTGCCTTGGCTGCTGAGCCGTGCCAGCCATGCGCTCAGGTAGCTGCCTGTTTGCGCGCTTTCGGCCAGGGGCAGGGTGAGGTTGCCGCCGGGTAGCGTGAGGGTGATGTCTCGCGCCTGGGTGGTTACCAAGGGGTTGCTGCCGCGCCCCAGGGTCCATTCGGCCCATTGCCGGGCTGGTTTTTGCAGTGGGGTTGGCTCGGCCCGGTGGTTTGCGGCGGCGGCGGTGTTGACGAGCAGTGCCTGCAGTCTTTCGCGCTGAGGCCCGGGGGTGCGTGCGTCTTGCAGCAGCGCCTGGATGATGGCCTGTGCGCTTTCCGCGCGGCCCCGCTGTGCAAGGAGCTGGGCGAGTTGCACCATGGCTTCGGCATTTTCGGGCTGAAACATGAGCACGCGTTCGAGCAGCAGCTCTGCCTGCGTCCATTGCTGCTGCTGCAGGGCTTGCAGGGCTTGCGCGTAGGCGGTGGCGGCTTCGTGGCCTGGGGTGTGCGTTTGCTGCTGGGCATGCAATGCCTGCACACCGCCGAAAAACAGCAGCGCCAGCGCAGCCGCCATTTGCCGCGACTTGTGCTTGTTGGTTGCCCTCATGGGTTTTGCGTGGCCGGGGCTGCGTGTCTGTAGAGTTCTTTGGGCTGCGCTTGCTCGGGCAACACAAAACGCCCCAGGCGCTGTAGTGGGGCCGCCGTTGCCACCAATGCCGCCGCCGAGGGGCCGACAATGACGGTGCTGGCAAGCTCTGCACTCAAATGGAGGATGGCCTGCACGTCCGTGGCGGCGGGGCCCAGCAGTACGCTGCGGCGGCTGGCTGTGTTGCCTACCACACCCATGAGATAAAGGCCGGTTTCTATGGCTATGTGGGCGCTCAGCGGGTGGGTGTGGCTTTCGTTGCGGGCCAGCAGGGGGGCCAGTTCCTGGGTGCATTTTTCGGCAACGGCCAGTGCATTTTCTACGCTTTGTGCATTGGCGGTGGGCCAGGCCAGCAAGAGGGTGTGTCCCTGTGCATGCTCTAGCCGCCCGCCACGCTGGGCTGCCTGCGCCTGCGCTGTGGCGTAGATGGCGTGGATCAGACCCAGCGCCTGCAGTGTTTCCACGCTGGCCACCCAGCGCTCCAGGCCTGTGACGTGCAACGCCAGCAAGGTGCCCTGGCAGGGCTGCCCAAGGCTGTCGCTGGTGGGGTTTTGCGATGCAATCTGGCTGGCCAGGGCGGTGGGCATGAAGCTTTGCAGGTGCCGCGCCAGGCGCTGCGATTCTTGCCGCAACATGACGCCTTGCAGCGCCATCCAGGCGACCCCTTGCATCAGCAGGGCCAGCATGGGCGCCCACACGGGCATGAGCAGCCCGAGCGGGCGCAGCGCCAGGGCCAGCAGCGCGGGGCATAGCAGCACCAGCACCACGCTGCCCAGGGTTCTGCGTGGTGTGCTGTGGGGTTTGATTTTCCAGAAAACCCAGCCAAAGCAGAGCACCCACAACCCAGCCCACCATGGCGCAGCCCATGGTCGTGCTTGCCAGCGAGATGGCGCGGTGGCAGCACCAATGAGTTCGGCGTGCACGCTCATGCCCGGTGCGTGGGGGTGGTAGGGCGTGCTGGCGACATCGGCCAAGCCCAGCGCCGTGGCCCCGATGATGACGATGCGCCCTTGCAGGGGCGGCAGCGTGGCCCCGGGTTCAAACAGCTGGGCGGCGCTGATGGCGGGCCATGCGCTGTGCGGCCGTGCATAAGGGATGTGCAGCCAGCCTTTGTCGTCCAGGGCAAAACGCCAGTCTGCACGCACCAGGGTTTGGTTGGGCTCCCAGGGCCAGCGCCCGGGCTCGATGGTCCAGGCTGCGCCGGGGGTGCTGGCCTGGGCAGCTGCCAGGGCCAGTTGCGGGTAGGCCTGGCCTTGGTGGCACAGTACGGCAGGCAGCTTGCGCAGTATGCCGTCTGCACTGGGGGTGGCGGTGGCGTGGCCCACGGCTGCAGGGTGCAGGCTGGCGGCTACACCCATGTAACCCGTTACTGGTGTGTGCTGGCTGCACAGGCCGGGTGGGGTGGCTGTGGGCTGGGGCCTGCCGTCCTGGGGCGGGTGCTCGACAGCCGGGTCAAGTACCAGCACCTGGCTGATAACGGTGTCGGGCTGCGCAATGCTGGCGCTGAGTTGCGCATCACCAGGGGCGGCATTCGGGAATAACACATCCCACACCTGGAGCCTGGCACCGCGCTTGCGCAGTGCTTCAGACAGGTGGGCCAGCACGGGCCGGGGCCAGGGCCAGGGCCCGAGCATGGCCAGGCTGCGTTCGTCGATGTCGACGAGCATGATGTCGGCTGGCGCGGGCTTGGCCGACAGCCAACGAGTGTAGATGTCGTGGAGTTGGTTGTCCAGCGTTTGCGTGGCGGGCAGCAGGCTCAACAGGCCCGCGAACAATGCACAGCTTGCCCAGATGCACCAGCGCGCCCATCGCCATGCCCCATCGGCTTTGGGGGAGCGCAGGGGGTTCATTTAGCGTTCCACAGCGTGATGCCCTGGTATTGCCCTTGCGCCCCAGTGATGTTGAAGAAGTAACCCGCCTCTTTGGCATCAAGGCTGAAGGCGCCTGCAAGGCGCTGGTTTGGCGTCACACTCAGAAAGAGGCCTTCGTCGTTGATGCGCCCTGTGGCCTGGACGGCAATTGCCGGGGCCTGCCCACCCTTGAGCTGGAATTGGGTTGCAAAGCGTGCGTTGTCAAAGTCGGCGCGGAGGCTGGAGTCCGTCATCTGCACTGCCTGGATGGTTTTGCCTTGCTGGTAAAAGGCTTCCGATGTTGCAAGCTGGAAGTCAACTTGCCCCCGCACCGAGGCATTCAGCTGCCCCCTGGGGTCTGCACGCCACAGCGCATATTGGCTGATTTCGCCTACCGTGCCGTGCCGCCCGTTGCTTGCCTCGGCATAGGATTGCGGCAAGGTAAACGGCAGTTGCAACGGGTCGGAATAGCGCCCCCAGACCAGGCTGGTGGGTATGGGGCCCGCGCCTGTGCCGGTGCCGCCTGGGGGCACAATACCAGCGGCGATGGATGCAATGTTAATGGTGTCGGCCACGGGCCGCATGAGGTCGTCCGTGCCATGCACCACCGCGTCGGTTGTACGCGCCCGCACCATGGGCGCGTCCTGTACGGCCTGGGCCCTGGGTGGAGCCACCGCAACCCGAATGCCAAACAGCCGTTCGACGTCTTCGTTGCTGGCTGTGGCGCGCTGCACCTGGCCGCCGCTGAGCACCTGCAGGTATTGCCCCGTGGTGCCGGCGCTTTGCAGTGCCCATATGACGCAGTTGCCGGCCGCGCCCATGCATTCGCTGGTGGGCGGCTGCAAAACGATCATTCCTTCGTGGACATAGGTTTCTACGCTGTGCTCTCCAGCGTTGGCCAGAAAGTCTGTGCCACGCACGCCAATGGCCGCGACCGGTGTGTTGAGTCGGTAGCGCTCTGGCTGCAGGTGTGCGGCCTGACCGGATATTTGGCGAACCGTGCCACGAACAAGATCAAAGTCGAGCTTGGTGTCGGCTCCGGAGGGGTCGATACGGTAGCTGCGGATGACAAGCTCGGTGTCTGGCCGCAGTGCCAGGCGCGCCTGGTCGGCAAATACGATCATGAGCAAGGCGTCTCTGCCCGTGATGATGCGGTCTTGCTCCTGCAACGGGTCGCCCAGCCGGAGCGCCTCACGTTTGCCGGCGCCTGTGACGCGCAGCGCTTCTCCGACCGCCAGGGAAACATGCCCTACGGGCGCGGCCGCTGCCCATACGGCGCCGCCCATGTGCAGGCTTGCACAGAGCCATAAGCATGAGAATATATTGCGCCACATGGGGGTGTTTCCTCGCTTCATGGGTTTTACGCTGCGAAGAGGCGGCGTAGTCATTGTTTCATTTTACTGTCCGCCCTGGCTTGTGTCTCTTGGCATGTTGCCGCCCTTGTGTCGGTGGTCACATGGGCCGTGTCGTTTTCCCGGTCTGGCATGCCCGGCGAGGGCGTGCAAGAATGGTAGGCTCAGTGCATGCCCGTCGCCGTTGCCGCACTCGCGCAGTGCACGCTTTTTTCTGGTGTCTCCAGTCAGCTGGTTCAGCAGGTGGCCGATTCCATGCGCTTGCTGTCTTTGCGTCGCCGCGAGGTTCTTGCCGACGCTGCGGCCTGCCTCCCCGGTCTGGGTGTTGTGCTGAGTGGTGCACTTCAGGCGGTGGATGAGACTGCGGACGGGAGGGAGGTTGCTCTTGAGACGGTGGGCGTTAACCAGGCCTTTGGGGTTGCAGAATTGATTGCTGCCCGCGCCCTCCCCGTGACATGGATGGCGGCCACCACCGGTACGACCGTGGGCCTGCTCCCCCGCGAACAGGCCATGGCGTTACTCCACGAGCCCGAGGTTGCCTTGCGCGCTGCACAGTCTTTGGCGCAACGGGTGTGCGACACCCGCAGCCTGCAGAAGGTGCTGACCGTTCACCCGGTGAGCGCCCGTGTCTGTGCGTGGCTGAGCTGGCAGCGATCGCCCGAGCAAAATGGGGTGCAGGTGCCTACGCATGCCGAGCTGGCGTGGCAGCTCAATACGACCCGCGAGTCGGTGACACGGGTTTTCCAACGATTACAGGCCGACGGCGTGATTCAGCGTGACGGGGACGTCTGGCTGGTGGCACCCCGGGATGTGCTGGCAGACTGGATCAAGGGCAGGAGCCGCGAATGAATGCCTTGTGGGCGGTTGAGTGCTGGCGCGGTGTGGCAGCCTTGCTGGTGGTATGGACGCATTGGGCAACAACGCTGGGTTGGCATGGGGGGATAGCGTCGTTTGCATTTACGGGTGTCGATATTTTCTTTGTGATCAGCGGCTTTGTCTTTGCCCCACAGTTGCTGGGCGTTCGCCCGGTGCATGTGCCTGCATATGCCTTGCGCAGGGCCATGCGTATTTATCCGGCCTATCTGGCAGCGCTGTGCCTGTATGCGTTTCTCGCCTGGCATGGTGGCAGGCCTTTGCTGTACCTCCCCGAACATGTGCTGATGGCCCATGTGCAGTCGCGCGAAATGGCGTTTTATTACAGCGCGCCGTTCTGGAGTCTGCCGTCGGAGGTGCAGTTCTACGTCTTGGTGCCGCTGGTGGCCGCCTTGAGCCACGCCTTGGGGCAACGCGTCTGGCCTTGTTTGTTGGCTTGTGCTGTTGTGCTGCGGCTGGCTTTGCTGGCACCGGCAGACGGTGCGACCCAGAACCTGGCTTATCTTCTGCTGCACCATTTGCCGGGATTGCTGGTGGAGTTTCTGTTGGGCGTCTGGGCATGGCAACGACAGGATCAGCCTTGGGGCGCCCAACGACGCTGGCGATGGACGGCCTGCGGTGTGGCTGGCTGGCTGGCCAGCGCGTGGCTCTACGTGCAACTGGAGCGTTTGCCAGGCGGCTCTGGCTGGTTTAACGGGCAGCTGGCGCTTGTGGCCGCTGCCAGCTTTGCGTGCGTGCTGGCAGCCACCGCCCGCTGCCCAAAACCCAAGGGCTGGTCTGGCGCGGCGGGGCAATGGGCCGGGCGCCTGAGCTATGGCCTGTATTTGCTTCACCCTGCCTGGACGTGGCTGCCTGAATGGACCACGGTGCGCTACGGCGCCTGGGCAGCCCTGGGTGCTGGATGTCTGGCGCTATTTGCGTCCGCCCTGGCATTGCACTTGCTTGTGGAGGAGCCCGCACGTCGCTGGGGACGCGGCATGGCGGGCCGTTGGGAGCGTGGTGCAGCGGTATCGCTGTAACGGGCCGTCTATGGGCTTGTTCCCTTCATAAATCAACCGTGCACTTTATCGGCGTCGCATTCCGGCCTGATTCAGGAATGGAATTGCCCACTCAGAAAACGTCGGTGTCCCCGGGTTGAAATTCAGGCGCAGGCCAGTGCGGGTGCAAGCCTGCAGCGTCAAATTCAACGGCGACGATCATGGTGGCTGCAGATTTCGCGCCCTCCCAGCCAGGCGACAGCCAGCTGGACCATTGCCCAATGCCGCTGGCCCGAATCAGGGCGTGCTGCAACCGCTGCCAGTGCGGCGGACGGCGCCACGCTTGCGGTAGCAGGGCATCCACCACCAGGGGCTTGGGTTGCTGGCGCGTAACAACCCAACCGATGGCGGCGCCCATGGCGGGCCCCACCAGCCACAGGGTGTAGGGCTTCTGGGGGTGATTGGCGTAGCGCCACTGCAGATAGGCGCCGTCTTTGGTGATGGTAGGCGCCTGGGCAAGCGGGGCGTTTGCATCCCAGATGCGATCGAGCTGCGCGATAGGCCAGGGGGTTTCTGTGCAGGGACGAAAACGGTACATGCGACTCAGCCATGAGCCGGGGGTGTCAGCCCAGGAATACTCCTGGCATGGGTACAACGGGCGGTAGAGCCGCATGCGCGTCCCTAGTCGACTGGGGGTCTGCCCAGGAAATCCATAGGCAAACAAGGGGGTTTGAGCGCCCGTCGATTGCAGGTGCTCGCTCATTGCGGCCATGAGTCGGCCATAGGTGCCATCGGCCTGGAGCCCGCCCCGGGCTTCCGGCCGAACCATCACATCGGTGAGATGTGCCATGCGCATCGCCTGCCCTGCATGGCGTCCAGGCAGTATGACCGCGCCCACGTGCCCTGCCAGTTGACCACTGGCCGGCATCCGCGCGACCAGGTTGATGGCGCTGCTGTAGGGAGCCTGGTGGTATTTCCAGTCCCACCAATGCGGGTTGGCTGGGTGTTGGAACACTGCTTCGAACAGTTGGCAGGCGTTGCCGATGGCATCAGGGGTATCGCCAAGTTCCTCTATAAGGATAGGTGTCTCCATAACGCTGGTCTCGCGCTTAGCACTGCCATTGACCAGGCATGAGCCAGGGGCCCTGGTGGGGGCCTTGGTGCTGGAGGTTGATATGGGCATGGGGATCGGACCAGTCGTAAACATAGCGCGCCTGGTGGCACAGCGAGTACAGCCCGACACGGTACCGGCCCTGGTGCAGCGTCAGCTGCGGTATACCCGGGAAGCCGTACATAAACAATGGCACCGAGCTGCCCGAAGCCGGGGCATGCACCATTCGACGCAAGACGTCGTTCATGCGCTGGTAACGACTGCGGGGGCCAATGTCGGCGCGATATTCGGGGTCGCGCATGGTGTCGCAGACCTGGCCCATGCGCAGCACGGCTCCGGCACGCCCGCGCGGCACGATGGCGACCTCCATGCGCCCAACCGGCCGACCAGTCGTCACCTGCTCGACCACAAGGTGGTAGCTTTTGGCGCAGGGGGATTGCCCATATTTCGAGCGCCAATGAACGGGCGTCATCGGTTGCCGGGATAACGTTTCGAAGAATTGACACACCTTGGTCAAGCCTTCATGTGACCGAAGCTGGCGAAACCGCAATCCGTTTGGTGCCGAATTGGCGCCAGTGCGATTCTGGGCTGTGCGGGTATTGGCGAGGGAAGTCATAGAACCCAAGACAAGAACGAGGAACACAAAGGGTGGTCAGCCGCCACGCCCCAAAAGACGGCGCAGTGCGCGCGCGCAGCGAACAGGATGCGATTGCTGCAACATTTGCAGGCTGCGCTGCGCCAGGTCGCGCTCGGCCTGCAACTGGGCCAGTTGCAGGTCGCGCTCGGCCTGCAACTGGGCCAGTTGGGCTTGGGTTTGCTGCTGCTCGCATGCCCGCTCGTGACTCATACGAACAAGAATCTGTCGGTGCTCCTCTTGCAGTCGGCCGTTGTCGCGCTCTGCCCGGTCCAGGGCCACTGCGTGCCAGGCCAGGACGGTGGCTTGCTCGGCCGCACCCCAACGCTTGGCGTGCTGCAGCAGGATGCGTTGGTGCCAGTTGGTCCAGTGGTTGTCGTGTTCAGGGTCTCCCAACCGGGAGTCGCCAAGCCCCTGGCGATAGATGGCGCCGATGCCGGGCACGTGCACGAAGCCACCTAGGTGGCTGAGCTGGCACCAGAAATCCCAGTCCTCAAACACGGGTAAGGCTTCATCGAATCGCACGTCGCCTGCCCGCGCAACATCTAGCCGAAACAGCACGGCGTGAATGGGCAGATAGTTCAGGCCCCGCAGCCGGAGCGGCTCCCAGGGCATGTCATAGTCGCGGATCCACCGCCCACCCGGACCCTCCACGCGCACGCCAGTGTAGGCCGCCACGGCCTGGCCATGCGATTGCAACGCGTCTACCAGGGTTTGCAGGTGGGTGGGGGCAAGCAGGTCATCGTCGTCCAGAAACAGGGCGTTGCGGCCACGACAGGCCCGCAGACCATGGTTGGCGGCGGCCGAACGGCCCAGGCGCTGCATTTCACCGTTGTGCGTCCGTGGTTCGGGGTCGATGACACGCACGACCAGTCGCTCGGCCGGATGGGCCGGCACGGGATGCGGCGCACCGCTGGCATTGACAATGACAATTTCGATATTCGGATAGGTCTGCTCGGCCACGCTTGCGATGGCCTGCGCCAAGCTGGGCCGATTCATGCTGCGAATGATGATGCTCACCAGCGGCAGTTGCACTGCATCGGATGCCAGCCCCAGCGCTTGCCGCTGCAGTGGCCAGAATGCCAGCTGGGCGAGCGCGCCAGGCTCGCCCAGCGTACGTGCAGGCAGATGCCAAAAGGCCTCGGCCGCCTGGACGCCGGTGTTGCCAAAGGCCCGCAACGTGGCGAGCGCCTGGGCGTGGCTGCGATAGGCTTGGCGCTCTTCCTGCGAGGTAAACGCCTCGAGAGCCTGCCACTTGAGCTCAGCCACGGCGGTGATGTCGACGATGGTGTTGGGCTGAGTGGGTGTGCCGACTTCGTAGAACAGTAGATCGATTTCGGCACCCAGGCGCTGCGCGGCGGCCATGCCGGCCAGGGCCAAGGCCTGGTGATCGGGATGCGGTTCGGTAAGGGCGGGCAGCAGCAGCCAGCGCGGCTGGTGCTGCTGCAGTGCAGAGACGACGCGGTCGATGAGCGGCGGCGCGTAGCGCAGCTGACGGTCGGCCAGGTGCCAGCACTCGGGTTGCGGCAGCCCTAAAATGCGCGCTGCGGCCTGCGATTCGGCTAGTCGCGGGTTGGCGGCGGCGCCGCTCACTCCTTCTTGGCCCGCCGTGACGATGATCGAATGCACTTGCAACCCCTGACGCTGCGCCAGCACCAACAAGCCAGCGCAACCCAGCACTTCGTCGTCGGGGTGAGGCGCCAGACATAGCATGCGCTGCGAGGCTGCCATCGAGAGCCTGGCAAGGTTGTAGTCAGGGGCGTGGTCGGATCGATCGAGCATGCCGGATTGTAGTAGCGACCAGCAGGCTGCCGTGGCCCATCGTGCCATTGGAGCCAGAGGCGGTCTTTGGGAGGTTTTTGGTTGAAGCGTCTTGTCTATCTGGCCCCCGTACCGCTGAACAGTCCATCCCAGCGCCCACACCATTTCGTGCAATGGGCGCATGAGCGTTTGGGCTGCGAAGTGTGGTGGGTGGAGCCCTACCCCGTGCGACTGCCGCGCCTGGGCGATGCACGGCGCCTGGGAGCCCAGGCACGCAAAGCGCGCCAGGGCTTGGGCCCAGCATGGCGCGGCGCGCCCTGGCTGCATGTGGTGCCGACGCGCGGCCTGCCGGTGGAGCCACTCCCTGGTGGAGCACGGCTGCTGGATTGGATGCAGCGACCACTGCGCGCTCAGTTGCAGGTCCTTCTAGAGCAACCGGATGCCTGGCTGGCGGTGGGTCGACCCAGCGGACTGGCGCTGGCGCTGTGCGCTGCGAACCAGGGCCAGTGCGTACTTTACGATGTGATGGACGACATGCCCCAGTTTAGCCAGGGGCTGTCGCGGCGCTGGATGTGCCACATGCACGAGGCACTGCTGGCCCAAGCCCAGGCCGTGTGGGGGTCATCGGCCCGTATCGTGCAGGCTCTCGCAGGGCACACGCGCCTGCCCGTGACCCTGGTGCGCAATGGCACGGTGCCGCCACCTGAGCCTGCGCCAGATACACCGCTGAACGGCGTAGGCAGTACTACGCATGCCCAGGCGCCGCTGGTACTGGGTTACGTAGGCACCATCGCGGCCTGGTTCGACTGGCAGGCGCTACGACAATTGGCCATGGCACTGCCACAGGCACAGATTCATCTTTACGGCCCCCAGGAGCACCCCTCCCCGGCAGCACTGCCACCCAACGTGCAGCTGCTGGGGGCGGTTCCGCATGCCCAAGTGTTCGCGCTCATGCGTGGCTGGCATGCGGGGTTGATTCCCTTTGTGCAAAACACGCTCACGCAGTCGGTGGACCCCGTGAAATACTACGAGTATCGCGCCTGCGGACTGCCGGTGCTGACGACGCTATTCGGCGAAATGCCGTACCACGCCGCCAGTGACGATGGGGTGTGGCCGCTGGAGTCGTTGGCGCTGTCGGGGCTAGAGGTGCGCCTGCGCGACTGGCACGGGCGGCTGGCCACGCACCAAGCCCAAGGGCTACCCCTGGCACCTGATTGCCTGCAAAGAGCCGACTGGGCCACCCGGTTCGAGGACGGAGCTGCAGCGTGCGGCTGGCTGCAAGAAAACACTTCCTTTCCTTGCCCCGAACACGACTTCGCCTAGAATGATGTTCTCAAGAAAGTTTCGGCCAAACTGGTATGGATCCATGGGCGTGCCCGTGTTAGCTGAAAAATATGCTTCTCCGATGCGCTCTTGCGCGCAGCACCCCGTTCGACCCCAATCCCCTACGCAGGATTGATTGAGGTAACCGCCATTTGTTGCGGCCTTCGATGGATGCAAGTTCGCTCCCACCCTGCAGCTATACCTCATGTTTTGGTTACACAGCATCACAGCCGTGTCTCTCATTGCACGCTACTTGCACCACTCCGTTCAATTTCAAATGCTATGAATCGCTGGTTTTTCCTTTTTACCCAGTGGTTCAAGCGGGACTTGGCAAGCCGTTATCGTGGCTCCTGGCTAGGCATACTTTGGCCTCTTGTACAACCTTTGTTACAAATTGCTGTCTTCACGCTGATCTTCCATGGTTTCATGCAAATGCGCTGGCCCCTGGCTACGCAGGCTGGCAGTTCAGCCACCTCCTCGGAGGCATGGACATACGGCTTAAATGTGCTGGCCGGGCTGGCCGTATTCAATTTTTTTGCGGAGGTGCTTGGTCGGTCGCCTTCCGCAGTGCTGTCTCAACCCAATCTGGTCACCAAAGTCCGTTTTCCTCTGGTGCTGTTGCCCACCGTCACAGCGGCCACGGCCCTGCTGGTGCATGTCGGCGTCGGTTGCGTCGCGTTGATATTGGCCTCCGGCATCAACGGTACATGGTCTTACCATATGGCATGGCTTCCCCTATGGCTAGTGCCGGTGGTTTTGTATGGGGCCGGGATTGCGTTTCTACTGGCCAGTATTGGGGTATACGTGCGGGACATTGGGCACATCATGCCGTCTGTCACCAGCTTGCTGATGTTTCTGACACCCATTTTCTATCCTTTGGAATCCGTCCCTGCAAGCCTTCGTCGGTTGTTCGAACTCAACCCCATTGCCTGGGCCGCAGAGTCGTTGCGTAATTTGCTGTTGAAAAATCAAATGCTTGATATTTCAGGATTTTTTCTACACCTTGTCATCTCTGCTGCCGTACTGGCAGTAGGCATATGGACCTTCAAACAACTGGAACCAGGGTTCTCGGATGTCCTCTGATCCCTCTTTGGCGGCATTGCATGAGCCTCTTGCAGTACAGGTATCGGGGGCCGGAAAAACTTATCGTCTGTACCAACGACCGGCAGATCGCCTGCTGCAATTCGTGCTGCCTTCTGCCGCTGCGCGCTTTCAAGACTTCGTCGCGCTGGAGGATGTCAGCTTTGAGCTTCGGCGCGGAGAAGTGGTAGGGATCGTTGGTGTTAACGGGGCTGGTAAATCGACATTACTGCAATTGGTGACTGGGACCATCACACCGTCATCCGGCACGGTGAGAACGCATGGCCGCATTGCCGCCATACTAGAGCTAGGTTCGGGCTTTAACCCAGAGTTCAGCGGCAGAGAAAACATTTACCTGAATGCCGCCACCCTGGGACTGAGCAAATCGGAAATCGAAAACCGGATTGACGCCATCATCGATTTCGCCGGCATCGGCGCGCACATCAATCAGCCTGTCAAAACCTATTCGAGCGGAATGTTGGTACGCCTCGCGTTTTCAATCGCGACCAGCGTCGATCCCGACATACTGATCATTGACGAAGCACTTTCCGTGGGCGATGGCGCATTCCGGCGCCGCTCCTTTGACAGGATCATGCACATCAAGGAGCGTGGGACGACCATTCTGTTTTGTTCACACGTGCTCTATCACATCGAAACATTTTGCGACCGGGCATTGTGGCTGCATCGCGGAAAAGTCCAGAAAGTCGGAAAGGTATCTGAAGTCCTTCCGCCCTATCAGGACTTCATCGATGCTTACGAGAGGGATGTCAACACGGAACCACAGGCCGCCCTCCCGCAGACGCCCTCCGTACAGGTGCGCCCCCCTGTGTCGGCCGCAAGTTATCCTGTGGGAAGCGCACGCATCAATGCGGTGACCATACGGCTCGATGGTCAGGAGGGTGCCGAATTGCACGGAAAGTCCATGACGTCACGGCTAGAGGCGGAGATCGATTTCTCATCAGATCCCGGCCTCCCCACCCCCTCAGCCGCTCTCGTCCTGTCCACCGAGAACGGAAAAATCCTCGCTTCCTGCCTGTCGCATACGCAGGGGGTGGTTTTCCCCCGTTCGGCAACAGGTGCAGGCGTTGCGCGGATCACCATAGACCGCATTCCCCTCAACAAGGGCCGATATCGGGTCGGTGCCTACCTGTTTTGCGAGCGCGGGCTGCATGGGTACGGTATGGCCGATCCAGCAGCGTATATTCAGCTATCGCATGGTGGCCACGAACCGGGAGCCTATCTGCTGAATGGCACATGGCAAGGTAAAAATGTATCGGGAGCGATCGATTCCGTGTGACGACTTACACAGAGCCATCAATGCGAAAAGCCATCGTAGCAACCCCCTGGTTCCCCATGCACCGTACACCCTCCCATTTGCTGCAACGAATTTTGTCTCCCCTGTGTTACTGGCTTTGCCGACAAATCCCGGCGCATGAACTGGGGCGGATTTTTGAGAGACTCCAGATCGCTTTGGCCGGAAAGGATCCCAGGATCGGGCACTACGCGCTGGAGTGCAACAATCCCCAGGCACTTTGCTTTCTGATAGATGTTTACCCGACCCTACAGAAAATATTTGCCGCATTTCCCCGCATGGGCACCATTCACCTGCTGGACATCGGGCCAGCCTTTGGCGCTTCTGCCGGTCTGTTGTCCAAGATGCATCGTTCCCATTTTTTGGGTCCCAAGGTCAAGGTCGATGTCCTAGATATCGTTGACAGTCGCAGGGATTTCATCGAAATGACCTATCCCCTGATCGATTTCCTGCACGGCCCCATAGAGGAGGTGGCAGCAGATAAAACATGGGATCTGACTTATTGCTCCAATGCCATCGAGCATATCGCCGATCCCCGTGCATTCATCCGCTCCGTGATGGAACACACCACGGGGAGGGCCATTTTTCTGGCGCCTCACGACGAGCAAGAACCCCTGTCGGAAGGGCATTTGTCAAAAATCACGGCCGAAACCTTTGCTGAGTTTGACGTAGAAACCATTCACTTGTTCAGGACCGCTGCGTGGCCGATAACGTCCGAAGGACTGGAGCGGCAGCAAATTCTGGCAGTCCTGAAGGCGCCCAAAAAAGAACCGAACCACTGAGAGGTCGGAAACCCTCTCCATGAACACATTGGCCATCCTGCGAACACTCTGGCGCAAGCTGCCGCTTTCGCCCCAAACTAAAGCCCGCATTCGGCAATTGCGATGGCGCCAAGCGCCCTTGTTGCAATCCACGGTCGGCATTGTGCCGCCCCACCTTGGCGAGATCACCGCAGAACTGGATTTGCTGTGCCGACAACCCAGGCGTGTCACACCTGCCCAGAAAAGGGACTGGATTATCTTCGGCATCATCGACTGGGATTTCCGCATTCAGCGTCCCCAGCACCTCGCCAGAGAATTGGCCCGGGCAGGCGAAACGGTGTTTTATATCGAGCCCAATTTTGTGGGGAATGCACGGCCGGGTGCACTGGTGCGGCAACTCGATCCCGATCTGCCTCTGCTTGCCGTACAACTGCACCTGCAAGGCTCCCCTCAGATCTACTTCGGGTCCGCCAAGACCGACCAGGCGGCGCAGCTTGCTCTGTCGATGGCCCAGCTGTGGGCACAATGGGGTATCCAAGCGGCTACAGCGATAGTGCAACATCCCTACTGGGCACCGTTGGCACTGACCCTGCCCAACACTCTGCATATGTATGACTGTATGGATCACCACGAGGGCTTTGGCGGCATGCCGCAGGATCTGGTGGCGCTTGAGCATACCTATATGTCAAGGGCCGATGTCACGACTGTGACTTCCCAATGGCTGCACGACTGGGCCACCACCCAGGGGCGCGGAGATGCGATAGTGGTGCGCAATGGCTGCGATTACGATCATTTTCGAGCCTCCTCGGTCAGCCCCTATCAGTCCAACCCACCGCGCAAGGTGATTGGATACTTCGGCGCTATCGCCCATTGGTTTGATGTGGAACTGGTCGCAAAGCTGGGGCGACGATTTACCGATTGCGAAATTCTGCTGATCGGCAACGATACGGTGCAAGCAGCACGCACGCTAGGCCGAATACCCAATGTGCGCCTGCTCGGAGAAAAATCCTATAGCGAGCTGCCCCATTTTCTGCATGGTTTTGACGTGTGCCTGCTGCCATTTTCTCGCATTCCCCTGACCCTGGCGACCAATCCGGTGAAGGTGTACGAGTACTTGTGCGCAGGTATGGAGGTAGTGTGCACCGATCTGCCTGAAATCTCCCAGTTTGGCGATCTGGTGCATCGAGCGGCCTCCCACGAGGCTTTTATCGAGGCAGTGGATCAGTCCTTGCAAGCACCAGCCGATGCCGCCATGCGCGCGCGCCGCAAGGCCTTTGCCCGCAGCCAGACCTGGGCCGCCCGCGCTCAGGTGGTGCGACAGAGTCTGCAGGCAGTGGAGTTGCCGTCAGTGAGCGTGGTGGTGCTGACCTACAACAACTGGGTCTACACCCAGGCTTGCCTGCACAGCCTGTTCACCCGCACGCAGTATCCGGGCCGCTGGGAGGTAGTGGTGGCTGACAATGCCTCCAGTGATGAAACTGTCGAGCACCTGCGGGCATGGGCAGCCACCGAGCCGCGCTTGAAGCTGGTGCTCAACGACCGCAACCTGGGTTTTTCCGCAGGCAACAACACCGGACTGAAAGCCGCCACGGGCGACTATCTGGTGCTGCTCAATAATGATACGGTGGTCACACGTGGCTGGTTGCTGACGATGCTGCGGCATTTTCAGGCCGACCCCACGCTGGGCCTGCTGGGACCGGCGACCAACCACATCGGCAACGAATCGAAAGTACCCGTGCACTACGAGAACCTGGAGCAAATGCCCGCCGCCGCCCAGGCATGGACACTCGCCCACATGGGTCAGACTTACACCATGCGCACGCTGGCGTTCTTCTGCGTGATGATGCCGCGCTCCGTCTACGAACAGGTGGGCCCTATGGACGAGCGCTTCGGTCGGGGATTCTTCGAGGACGACGATTACTGTCGCCGCATCGAGCAGTTGGGCCTGCACATGGCCTGTGCGGATGATGTGCTGGTGCACCATCAGCTGTCGGCCAGCTTCGACAAGGTGGACAACAGCGAGCGGCAGGCACTATTCGAGCACAACAAGGCGTACTACGAATCGAAGTGGGGGCCATGGGTTCCCCACAGTTATCGCATCTCGCCAAGCCGCATTGCCGACGCTGCGGCCCCCCCCACGACAGAGACCACCGCATGAGAGTATTAACCGTTTTTGGGACCCGGCCCGAGGCCATCAAGATGGCGCCGCTCGTCAAGGCACTGGCGGATGCCCCCGACATTCAGGCGCGCACCTGTGTTACGGGCCAGCACCGACAGATGCTTGACCAGGTGCTAGAGCTATTCAACATTCGCCCCGAGTACGACCTGAACGTGATGCAACCGCAGCAGACACTGCCTATGGTCACCAGCCAAGTCTTGCTGGGCATGGCTCCCGTGCTGCAGGACTTCCGGCCCGATCTGGTATTGGTGCACGGCGATACCGCCACTACATTCGCCGCCGCGCTGGCCACGTTCTACGAAAAGATTCCCGTAGGGCATGTGGAGGCTGGCCTGCGCACCGGGGATTTGTATTCGCCCTGGCCAGAGGAGGCCAACCGCTGCCTGACGGGACGCCTGGCACACTGGCACTTTGCGCCAACGGCACAGACACAAGACAACCTACTGCGCGAGGGCGTAGCTCCGCAGACAATCGTCGTCACGGGCAATACGGTAATCGATGCGCTGCTTATGACCGAGCGCAGGCTGCGCGAGGACACCACGCTGCGTCAGGCGCAGCAGCAGCGGTTCGGCTATCTGCGTCCTGGCGCACGCATGGTGCTGATCACGGGCCACAGGCGCGAGAACTTCGGCAGCGGCTTCGAGCGCATCTGCGCGGCGGTGGCACAGCTGGCCCGACGGCATCCGGGGGTGGATTTCGTGTATCCGGTGCATCTGAACCCCCAGGTGCGCGAGCCGGTGAACCGGCTACTGAGCGGGCAGACCAACATCCACCTGATCGAACCGCTGGACTACCTGCCGTTCGTCTACCTCATGGGGAGAAGTCACCTGATCCTAACGGACTCCGGCGGCATCCAAGAGGAGGCTCCCTCGCTGGGCAAGCCCGTGCTGGTGATGCGCGAAAGCACCGAACGCCCAGAGGCGGTGCAGGCTGGAACGGTGCGTCTGGTGGGCACAGACGTGGATGCCATATGCACGGGCGCGCATGAACTGCTGACCGACGCGGCAAGCCACCATGCCATGGCAGTGGCGCACAACCCCTACGGCGACGGGCAGGCCAGCGCCCGCATCATTGCGTTCCTGCAGGAGCACATGCGCTGATTCAAGCTGCTGCGTGAGACACCTGCGCATCCCCCAATAGCGGCTGGCACCGATCCTTGTCGGACAGTTTCCAGTCTAGCCCCAAGTCTGGCCAGCGGATGCCGATCTGCGGGTCGTTCCATACAATGCCGCCCTCATACTCCGGCGCGTAATAGTCGGTTGTCTTGTACAAAAACTCTGCCGTATCGCTCAGCACCAGAAACCCGTGCGCAAAGCCCGGTGGCACCCAGAGCTGGCGGTGGTTGTCTGCACTCAGCTCCATCCCCACCCATTTACCAAAGGTAGGTGAGCTTTTACGAATGTCCACCGCCACATCGAAAACAGCGCCCTGCACCACGCGCACCAGCTTGCCCTGGGGCTGCTGAATCTGGTAATGCAGGCCACGCAACACCCCTTTGCTGCTGCGGCTGTGGTTGTCCTGCACAAACTGGTGATTGGTGCCCGTGGCGTCGTTGAAGGCGCGCTGGTTGAAACTCTCGAAAAAGAAACCCCGCGTGTCACCGAACACCTTGGGCTCGATCAGCATGACATCGGGAATGGCGAGGCGGGTGGCTTGCATGGCGGGTTCAGTAAATTTTTTCCTGGAGCAGGCGCAGCAGATACTGGCCATAGCCGTTTTTGGACAAGGGCTGTGCCAGGCGCTGGAGCTGCTCACTGTCGATCCACTGGCCGCGCCATGCGATTTCCTCGGGGCAGGCAATCTTGAGACCCTGGCGGTGCTCCAGCGTGGCGATGAACTGGCTGGCCTCCAGCAGGCTTTCATGCGTTCCGGTGTCCAGCCAGGCATAGCCCCGGCCCATGATTTCGACATTGAGCTGCCCCTGCTCCAGGTACAGACGGTTGAGGTCGGTGATTTCCAGCTCACCACGGGGCGAAGGCTTGAGGTCCTTGGCCAGCTCCACCACCTGGTTGTCATAGAAGTACAGACCGGTGACCGCATAGCTGGATTTGGGCGAAGCCGGTTTTTCTTCGAGCGAAAGCACCTTGCCCTGGGTATCGAACTCGGCCACGCCGTAGCGCTCGGGGTCGTGCACATGGTAGGCAAACACGCTGGCACCGTCGGCGCGCTGGGCGGCACTTTCCAGCAGTTCGTGGAAGTCGTGGCCGTGGAAGATGTTGTCGCCCAGCACCAGCGCACTGGGTGAATCACCCAGGAATGGCTCGCCGATGATGAAGGCCTGCGCCAGGCCATCCGGGCTGGGCTGCACGGCGTATTGCAGGCTGATGCCCCACTGGCTGCCGTCGCCCAGCAACTGTGCAAAGCGCGGCGTGTCCTGCGGCGTGCTGATGACCAGGATCTCGCGGATGCCCGCCAGCATGAGGGTGCTGAGCGGGTAGTAGATCATGGGTTTGTCGTACACCGGCAGCAACTGCTTGCTGATGGCCAGCGTGGCGGGGTGCAGGCGCGTG
>JAYRPZ010000048.1:0-2915 GCA_041910915.1 Acidovorax sp. | reverse complement strand
GGGCTTACTACGAGTGGTTTTTCCAGAAAAAGAACCCCGAACGCCCCAAGAGTATTGTTTTGGAGGGTATCTTGAATGAAGATGGCTCTCTGCCGCCATTCCCCGCCCTCGCAGACGTAGCAGGCGAAGTCGTCAGCCGCGGTGACCTCCACAGATTCCTCACCTTGATGGCCGAATGTGGACTCAAGTCTTGCTATGACTTCGGTCCTGTTGGCAAGGCCGACCCGCCACATGAGATAGGCCATCAGACCCAGGCCGCAGCGACCGCGCCCGGTGTGGCGAACGGCACCAGCAATGTGCCAAGAAAAGCGCGTCGAGACCTTTTGACGCCCGTGATAGAGGCTGCTCAAAAAGCATGTGGAAACGTTAACGATGCGCCCGCCGTGTGGGCCAAGCTGACACAAATGGCTGAGAATGGACAACGTCCTTTGTTGGGTGTTTCGGACGATGGCATCAAGTGGCAAGACGCCAACGATGAACCGCAGTTCTTCAAACTCAGGAACCTACGCGACCGCCTGCGCCGCAGTAGTACGAAAGCGCTGTAGAACGCGATAAGGCGCCCCAGAGCGCGGTAAGACTCGCAAGCTAGCGAAAGCCCTCCATGTGAAAACAATGGGGCTCCATACATCGCCATTCGGTGGTGTTTGGAGAAACCCATGCACGCAACCCAACACAGTGCCGAAACCCGCCGCGCTATATCCGAGCCCCAACAGTTCCCCCCGCTGGAACTGGTCAACCGCCCCACGGTGCCGACCGAGCAAGCAGCGCATTACCTCCTGCGCCGCCCCCAAACCTTGAGGGGCTGGGCCTGCGCCGAAACATTCCCCGATGGCCTGCGCCCAGTGCGTATCAATGGCCGCTTGGGCTGGCCTGTGGCTGGCATCAAAGCTGCGCTGGGGGTGGCAGCGTGACCGCCGCCGTGAATCGCCTGCTGCTGGCGCTGTGGTGCGCCGCCCCGTCCCGCTGGTTTCGCAAGGGGGGGCGCAAATGAAAACGCCCGACACCGCAAAAACAGTATCGAGCGCCACCCGGCAAGGTGCGCAGATTATCGGCCCAGGCGGATTGCCTGCCAAGCTGAATACTGTCACCGCCGAGGTACTGGCCCGCTTGCTGAACTATGAGCGCCTGACCAGCCTTGACGCCGTGGACGAGGCCAGCACGACCCGCCTGTCTGCTGTGACCTTCTACCTTGCGGAGAAGTACGGCTGGCCCATTGAGGTCGTGGACAAAGCCACCGGCTGCCGTGATGGCCGCGTGGCATGGGTGGCTGAATACTTCCTTGCCCCCGAAATCGTGGCCCGCGCAATGGCGGCTGGCGCTGGTGACTGGTGCGCCAAGGTGCGCGCTGCCCGCCGCGCCCGCCGTGCCCATGCCGCCCAAGCCCGACGCGATGCCGAGCGCGCAAACGCCGCACGCAACGCCCGCCGCCCGCATCCGGGGCAGCAGTGGCTTTTCGAGGCAGGCTTCTGATATGGCCGGTGACGTTGCCTACTTTGCGGCAAAGACCATCGGCATGAGCAAGGTCAACGGGCGCAAGCCCTGCGACCTGCTGACCGCCGCCCGCCACAACCTGCGCGAGATTCAGGCCGAGATGGGTAGCGTGGGCCGGATTGACCCAGGCCGCAGCGCCACCAATGCCATCTTGGCCGGGCCCACCGATGCCGCCCAGGTGCAGGCCTTGGCCGTGTCCTTGCTGGCCGCTGCCGGGCTCAATCCTGCCGCCATGCGCCGTGACCACGTTCAGGCACTGGAGTTCGTTTTCAGCCTGCCGCCATCGTGCGGGGTTGACCCTGCCGCCTACTTTGCCCGCTGCCTTGGCTGGCTGATGGGGGCTCTGCCGCTGCCGGTGCTGTCTGCCGTGACCCATGCCGACGAGGTTGCGCCGCATCTTCACGTCCTGCTGCTGCCGCTGGCTGATGGTGTGCATGTGGGTGGCAAGCCGGTGGAGCGGGCGAAGCTGCTGCGACTGCGCGAGAGCTTTTTCAACGTGGTGGCCGGGCCCGCCGGATTGCAGCGCGAGTCGGCCAAGCTGCGCGGACAGGCCAAACGCTGGGCAGTTGCCGCCGTCATGGCCCGCTGTGAGGCGATGGGGCTGCCTGCCGCCAATGGCCCTCTGTGGCCGGTGCTTATGTCCGCCATCGAGCGCGACCCGACCGCCGCAGTGCGTGCGTTGGGCATTGAACTGAGCGCCCAAAAAGACCCCCAAACCCAGGCCGAGCCAAACCCTATAGGGATTGAAGGAACCACGATGAGCAGCAAAGCAAACCCTATAGGGATTGAAAAACAGGGCGAAAAAATCCAATCCCTATCCTGTGTAGGGATTGCCTCAAAAACCACCCTCAAAACGGCCCCTGAGCCCCGCCCAGGTCGAGCACCAGCGATGCCAGAACCGGCCCAGGCTGACCGCGCCCAGGCTGTTGCTGATGGCATCGGGAAGCGCAACGTCATCGAGACCCTGGACGAGCTTTGGCAGCGTGTCGGCATCCGTGCGATGGCTCTGCCGAAGATTGGCCGCGCCGGGGCTGTGCTGGCCGACAAGAGCGCCGCCGGACGCACCGACCGCCTGAGCGTGGCGCTGGCCGCCCAGCTTGAGGCCATCGCCCGGCAGACCCGCAAGCAGCCTGCGCCAGTGCTGGCCGACCCAGACGACGACCGGCATGTTGACCGCAGCGAAGCCCAAGACCTGCACGCCTGGAACGATTGAACCCGAGGACACCACCATGACCACCAAACTGACCCACCACCACTTGAGCGCCGAGCAGGTCAACGACCAACACGGCACGGCCATCATGCTGACCCAGCAAGACGGGATTGAAGAACCGCAATCCGTGCTGGTGCATCCGTTCCAGCTTCGGGCAGTCTGTGAACAGTTCGGCATCATCGCCAGTGACACCCGTGCGGCAAAGACCATCGCC
>JAYRPZ010000047.1:0-67754 GCA_041910915.1 Acidovorax sp. | reverse complement strand
GTCAGGGCAAGGGCATCTTGCATCTCGCGCGAGATTTTGTAGCGCTCGGCCACGTTCTCGGCGGTGATGCCCATGTGCATCTTCTGCCAGGGGTCGTGCAGGATGCCGAGCATGTAGTCGATGCTCTTGGCATCGCCCATGCGCGCGCCGTAGCGCGCCGCCTGGTCGAAGTAGGGGCCGCGGCTCATGCTTTCGCTGCCGCCGCCCACGGCCACATCGCAGTCGCCATAGCCAATGGCCTGCGCCGCGCTGATGATGGCCTGCAGGCCCGAGCCGCACAGGCGGTTGACGTTGAAGGCGGGCGTCTCGATGGGGCAGCCCGCATCGATGGCGGCCACGCGCGAGAGGTAGGCGTCTTTGGTGTCGGTGGGAATGACGTTGCCCATCACCACATGGCCCACGGCGTCGGGCGCCAGGCCTGAGCGGGCGATGGCGGCCTTCACTGCGGTGGTGGCCAATTGGGTGTTGGGCACGTCTTTCAGGCTGCCGCCAAAGGTGCCGATGGCGGTGCGGGCGGTGCTGACAACAAAAACGTCGCGGTGGGACATGGGGAAAGCTCCAAAAGAAAAAACGATTCAGCGGCCCTGGAAGGCCGCGGGGCGCTTGGCGTAGAAGGCCTCGATGCCCTCGCGCAGGTCGGCGCTGTGGGCGCAGTCGTCAAACGCCTGGGCCTCGGCCTGCAATTGCGTGGCCAGGTCGCGCGTGAGGCTGGCGCGCATCAGGCGGCGCATATGGCCGTAGGCGCGCGTGGGGCCGCTGGCCAGGCGCTGGGCCAGCTGCTGCACGGCGGCGTCCAGCTCGGCGGCGGGCACGGCGCGGTGGATCAGCCCCCACTGCTGCGCTTGCGGCGCGGTGAAGGCTTCGCCCAGCATGGCAATTTCCAGCGCGCGGCCCAAGCCCACCAGGCGCGGCAGCGCCCACGAGGCGCCCACATCGCAGCTGGTACCCAGGTTGATGTAGGCGAGGTTAAAGCGTGCGTTGTCCGCCGCCAGCACAAAGTCGGCCTGCAGCATGAGCGACAGCCCCGCCCCGGCGGCCACGCCATGCACCTGGGCGATGACGGGCGCATCGAGCTGCGCCAGCAGCGTGGCGGCCTCGTTCAGCGGCTCTAGCAAAGCGCGCGCGCCTTGCACCGGGTCGGCGCGCAGCGTGGCCAAGTCGCCCCCCGCCATAAAGCCTTTGCCCGCACCGCACAGCACCACGCAGCGCACGCTGGCGTCCTGCGCCAGGGCGCGTGCGGCGTCGCGCAGCGCCTGCGCCATGGGCACATCCACGGCGTTGAGCGCACCGGGGCGGTGAAAGCGCAAGGTGACGATGGCACCGTCGCGCTCGATCAGCAGCGGCGCGTCATCAATCGGGGTGGCCGTGGCGGTCACGGTGGTGCTCATGTGTGCTCCTAAAAAAAGAGCTGCTTGCGCTTGCCCAGCAAGCCTTGCAGCCCCAAAAGGCTTGAAATTCAGCGGTACAGCGCCTCGATCTCGGCAGCGTAGGTCTTGTAGATGCTGCTGCGCCGCACCTTCATGGTGGCGGTGACTTCGCCGTCGTCGTGGTCCAGCTCCTTGGTGAGCATGTGGAACTTGCGGATTTGTGCCACCTGGGCCAGCTTGGCGTTGCCGCTGGCAATCTCGGCGTCGATGAGCTGGCGTACCTCGGGCGTTTCCACCAGCGAGCGGAAATGCGTGAAGGCGATGCGCCGTGCCTCGGCCCATTTGCCTACGGTCTCGTAGTCGATCATCACCAGCGCGCCGACGAACTTGCGCCCCTCGGCCACGATGACGCACTCCTTGATGTAGGGGCTGGCCTTCATGGTGTTCTCGATCTCGGAGGGCGTGAGGTTCTTGCCGCCCGCGGTGATCATGATGTCTTTCAGGCGATCGACGATCTTGATCTGCCCGTCCACCAGGCGCACCACGTCGCCGGTGTGCAGCCAGCCGTCCTGGATGCTTTGCGCCGTGGCCTCGGGGTTTTTGTAGTACCCGGCGAACACCATGTCGCCCTTGATCTGGAACTCGCCGCCCATGTCGTCGTCGCTGCCCTGGGCAATGCGCCACTGCACGCCCTGCGTGGGAATGCCGACGGTGCCCACGCTCACGCGGTCCAATTCGTGGCCGGTGACCATGCCGGTGGATTCGGTCAGGCCATAGACCTCGATCAGCGGCACGCCCAGCGTGCGGAAAAAGCGCACCACGTCGGGCGCAATGGGCGCGGCGCCGGTCAGTGCCACCTCGGCCTCGCGCAGGCCAATGAAGTTTTGCAGCGCGCGCAGCACCAGCCAGTAGTGCGCGCCATAGCGCAGGCGCTCACCCAGGCTCCACTGGCTGCGCGGCTTTTCCGCCAGCGGGGCGCAGTCGGCCAGGGCGCGCTGGTAAAGCGCGCGGCGCAGCGCGCCGGTTTCCTGCATCTTGATGCTGATGGCCGAGTGCAGCTTTTCCCAGATGCGCGGCACGCCCAGGAACATGGTGGGCGCCACCTCGCGCAGGTCTTCCTGCACGGTGCGGATGGATTCGCCAAAGTTCACCTGCGAGCCCAGGTAGATGGGGCAGAAGGTGGTGAGCATTTGCTCGGCCACGTGGCACAGCGGCAGGTACGACAGGTGCGTGGTGTGCGCGCCGAGGCGCAGGCGATCGATGATGCCGGGGCTGACGCCGCGCATGTTGCGCCACGAAATCATGGCGCCCTTGGGTTTGCCGGTGGAGCCGGAGGTGTAGATCATCAGCCCGATGTCGTCCAGCGTTTGCTTGGCCAGCACTTCGTCGATGCGCGCCTGGCTGTGCACGCCTGCGCCCAGGCGCTCCACCTCGTCGAAGGTCGCGATGAGTTCGCGGTGCTCGGGGGCAAAGCTGCGCAGCCCCTTGGTCTCCATGACGATGATTTTTTTCAGGCGCGGCAGCGCGCTCAGGGCTTCCAGCACCTTGTCGGTCTGCTCCTGGTCTTCGCAGACCATGATGTCGATGTCGGCATGGCCCACCACGTAGGCCACTTCGTTGGCCGGGCTGGTGGGGTACACGCCCACGGTGATGCCGCCCACCAGGCCCGCGCCCATTTGCGCCAGCACCCATTCGATGCGGTTTTCGGCAATCACGCCCACATGGCCGCCTGCGGGCAGGCCCAGCTGCTGCAGGCCCTGGCCAAAATGGCAGGCGCGCTGGTAGTACTGCGCCCAGGTGACGGGCTTCCAGATACCAAAGTCTTTTTGCCGAATGGCCACGCGCTGGGCGTCGCGCTGCGCGCGCTGGCGCAGCATCTGGGGCAAGGTGAGTTCAGGAAGGTTCATGGTCTCAGCCATCCTCATGACAGCCAGCGCTTGCGGCGCTTGTAGTGCTTGATGTCTTTGAAGCTCTTGGCTTCGCCGCCGCCGCCCATGCCGAGGTAGAACTCGCGCACGTCGGGGTCGCCCGCCAGGCGCTCGGCGCTGCCGTCGATGACGATCTTGCCGTTCTCCATGATGTAGCCGCTGTGCGCCACGGCCAGCGCCACGGTGGCGTTTTGCTCCACCAGCAGCATGGAGGTGCCGCGCTCGGCGTTGATGCGCGCGATGATGCCGAAGATGTCTTCGGTGAGCTTAGGCGAGAGGCCCAGCGAGGGCTCGTCCAGCAAAATCAGCTCGGGCTGGGCGATGAGTGCGCGGCCAATGGCCAGCATTTGCTGCTCGCCGCCCGAGAGGTAGCCGGCCAGGCCCTTGCGCCGCTCGTGCAGGCGCGGAAAGTATTCGTACACCAGGTCAAAGTCGGGCTTGGCCGCACTTTCACGCCCGCTGAGCGCGTAGGTGGAGGCGATGAGGTTTTCCTCGATGGTGAGGTCCTCGAACACGCGCCGCCCTTCCATGACGTGCGACAGCCCGCGGCGCACCAGCAGCTGCGGCGCTATTGAAGTGGTGCTCTGGCCGTTGAAGCTGATGCTGCCCGCTTCGAGCGCACCGTTTTCCAGCGGCAGCAGGCCCGAGATGGCCTTGAGCGTGGTGCTCTTGCCCGCGCCGTTGCTGCCCAGCAGCGCCACGATGTGGCCGCGCGGCACGGCCAGCGACAGGCCGCGCAGGGCCTGCACGACCTTGTTGTAGATGACCTCGATGTTGTTGACTTCGAGGATGGTGGCGGGGGACGCTTGTGTCATGGCAACTTGGCAGGAGGGCGCGGGGGCTCTTGTTTTGATAGCGGCTTGCGCTTTTTACGTGAGGGTTTCAGGTGGTTTTCAACCTCAAACCCGCACAGGGCAAGCGCAAGCAGCTATAAAAAACAGAGTGCGTTCAGAGCTTGATCCAGTCGGACGCGGCCACCATCTTTTGCGCCTTGATGTCCGCCTGGTACACACGGCCCACGGGGATGGAGTTGCCGCTGATGGTGATGGGCACGCCAATCAGGCCGCCGGTGTCGAAGTCCTTGAGGCTGTTGAGCGCGGCCTTGAGGTTGGCACCGGTGAGCGGCTTGTTGCCATCGAGGCAGCGCTTGGCCGACTCCAGGAACAGCATCGCCGCCAGAAAGCCCTGCATATAAGGCACGCTCTGGTACTCCGGGCGCATGGCGCGGATTTTTTCCAGCATGGGGGCCTTTTCGGTGTCGTAGTAGTAGCGGTAGGGCATCACGCCCATGAAGCCGTCGGCCGCCTCGCCCATCTTCATGACGGTGGAGCTGTCCATGGTCCAGAACGTGCCCATCCACTTCGATTTCATGCCCTGCTGCTTGCCCTGGGTGATGAACTCGGGGATGGGCGCCAGGATGTAGCCGTGGAAGATGGTGTAGTCGGGCGCGGCGCGGCGCAGCTTGATGACTTCGGTGGACACGTCCACGCTGCCTGCGGGCGTCATGATCTTGATGGGCACCGACAGGCCCAGGCGCTTGGCCTCGGCTTCGCTCTTTTCAATCGGGTCGCGGCCAAACTCGGAGTCGGAATAGACGAAGGCCACCTTGGCACCGGGCTTTTCCTTGGCAATGTGCTTGAGCAGGATGCTGAACATCTCGGTGTAGTCGGGGCCGACCAGGAACTGGTGGGGGTACTTCTTCGGGTCGTTCAGCTCGGAGGCAAACGAGGCACCGGCCATGAGGATGTTGCCGTTGCGCTCCAGCTCGGGGTTGATGGTTTTGGAAAAGCCCGTGGAGTCGCCGTAGTACAGATTCACCTTGTTCTGGCTGGTGATCTTCTTGAACGTGGCCACCGACACATCGACCTTGTAGCCCGTGTCTTCCGGCACGTACTTCACCTTGCGGCCCTTGATGCCACCGGCGTCGTTGATGATCTTCACGTAGTCCTGGATACCGGCGTTGATGCCCACGCCCGCGAAGGCGAACACGCCCGTCATGGGAATGGAGCCGCCAATGACGATCTCTTCGGCGCCCTGCGCCAGCACCGACAGCGGGTGCGTGAGGGCGGCAGCACCGGCAGCGGCGGCAGCGCCGCGCATGAAGTTGCGGCGCTGGTGCGAGATGTGTGGCTGGTTGTGTTGCTGGTCCATGCGTGTCTCCTTGGGTTGGTTATGTGATGGCATGAAAACAAGAAAGGGAAGGAGCGAAAGCGGCTGCGCCAAGGCGCGTCAATTGCGGAAGGGCCACAGGTGGAAGAAGCGGCGCACGCGGCGCCACACCTCGGCCAGCCCCAGCGGCTCGAACACCAGAAAACCGATGATCAGTGCGCCAAAAATCACCAGGCGCACGGGCGAGAGGAACACCGCCAGCGAGGCGCCGCCGGGCAGCAGATCAACCAGCAGCTTGAGCAGCTCGGGCACCATGGTCATGAACACCGCGCCCAAGATGCCGCCCAAAATGCTGCCCATGCCGCCGACGATGATGGCCGCGAGGAAGAAGATCGACATCGACAGCGGAAAGCTCTCGGGCGTGACCACGCGGAAAAAGTAGGCCCACAGCCCGCCCGCAATGCCGGCGTAGAACGACGACAGGCCAAAGCTCAGCAGCTTGTAGCGCAGCAGGGCAATGCCCAGCACTTCCGCCGAAATGTCGCGGTCGCGGATGGCGATGAAGGCGCGGCCAATGCGGGTGCGAAACAGGTTGGCCGCGCCCAGCAGCATCAGCACCGTCACCGGCACGATGAGCCAGTACAGGCGAAACGAGGTGTCCAAATCCATGCCCAGCACGCGCGCCGGGGCCAGCGACAGCCCGGCCGTGCCACCGGTGAACTCGAAGTTGGCAAACAGAAAGTGCGCAATGAACGAGGCGGCAATGGTGGCAATCGCCAGGTACAGCCCCTTCACGCGCAGCGACGGTATGCCCACGATGATGCCGCCCAGCATGGCCACCACGCCCCCGGCCAGCAGGTTCAGCAGCATGGGCGTGCCATAGCGCGTTTGCAAAATGGCCACGGTGTAGGCGCCCAGGCCCATGAAGGCGGCCTGGCCCAGGCTCACCAGGCCGGTGTAGCCGGTGAGGATGTTCAGCCCTGTGCTGCTTGCCACATTGATGGCCACCAGGCAGGCGAGGTAGAGCCAGTAATCGCTGGCGATGAAGGGAAAGAGCACCAGCAGCACGGCAGCGATGGCGAGCCACGCATGTTGGGTGCGTGAGTCGAACAGCGCCGCGTCGGCGACGTAGCTTTCCTTGAGGGTTCCGATACGCATGGTGATGAGCCCTTAAAGACGTTCGATTTCGTGGGTGCCAAACAGGCCGTAGGGCCGCGCCATCAGGATGACGACCAGCACCACAAAGGTGGCCAGCAGCTTGTATTCGCCGCCCAGGTAGGCCCCGGCCAGCGCCTCCACCAGCCCGATGAGGATGCCGCCCACCAGCGCGCCCAGCACGCTGTCCAGCCCGCCCACGATCACCACCACCAGCACCGACAGGCCGAACACGCCCATGCTGGAAGAGATGCCGCCAATCGAGCCGACGATGATCCCGGAGATGGCCGCCAGCATGGCCGAGGCCACCCAGGCCAGCGAGAACACGCGTGGCACGTTGATGCCCACCGAGTAGGCCGCCGCTTGGTCAGACGCCGTGGCACGCAGCGCCACACCGCCGCGCCAGTAGCGAAACACCAGCAGCACCGCAGCAATGAACACCGCTGCAATCACCGCGCCCCAGAACACCTTGGGCGCGAGGAAGGCGTCGCCCACCATGATGGGGTTGGTGGGCATGAACTCGGGCAGGCGGCGCTGGTCGGCCGTCCAGACCATTTCCACCAAACCGATGAGCACCGACGACAGGCCCACGGTGACCATGAAGACGGAGATGGGTGGCTCGCCCAGCAGCGGGCGGATCATGGTGCGCTCGATCACCGCACCCAGCAGGCCGCAGGCCAGCACGGCCGCCGGAATGGCCAGCCACAGCGGCAGCGCCCACATGGCGGCGAAGGTGAAGAACAGGTAGCCCCCGGCCATGAGCATTTCGCCAATGGCAATGTTCACCACGCGCGTGGCCTTGTAGACCATGACGAAGGCCAGCGCGGCGAGCGCGTACAGGCCGCCGCTGGCAATGCCGGTGAGGCTGATTTCAAACAGGTAGGCCCAGTCCATCATGCGGCGGCTCCAGCAGAAGTGGGGATGCGGGCGGCAGCACGCAGCTTGGCGCGCAGCTCATCGACGTTGCCCGAGCCCAGGTAAGCGCGGTTGACCTCGGGGTCGGCCTGCACCACGGCGGGCACGCCCTGCGAAATCACCTGGCCGAAGTTGAGCACCACCACGTGGTCGGACAGGTCCATCACCATGCCCATGTCGTGCTCCACCATCAGCACCGTCACGCCCCATTCGGCGCGCACGTCGAGGATGAAGCGCGCCATGTCTTCGGTCTCCTCGCGGTTCATGCCGGCCACGGGCTCGTCGAGCATCAAAATTTCCGGCTGCATGGCCAGGGCGCGCGCCATTTCCACGCGCTTTTGCAGGCCGTAGGACAGGGCCGAGACGGGCGCGTGGCGAATGTGGTCGATTTCGAGGAAGTCGATGATGCGTTCCTCAATGTCGCGGCGCAGCTCGGCCTCTTCGCGGCGCGCGCGGCCCAGGTAGAACAGCGCGTCGAACACATTGGTTTTCAGGTGCGCGTGGCGGCCCAGCTTGATGTTGTCCAGCACCGTCATGCCGCGAAACAGCGCAATGTTCTGAAAACTGCGCCCCAGGCCCATCTTGGCGCGCTGCGGCGCTGGGATGCGCGTGATGTCCTGGCCACGGAAGCGGATGCTGCCGCTGGTGGGGCGGTAAAAGCCCGAAATGGTGTTGAACAGCGAGGTCTTGCCCGCGCCGTTGGGCCCAATCACAGCGGTGATAGAGCCCGGCTGCACGCCAAAGCCCACACCCGACAGCGCGCGTACGCCGCCGAAGGCCAGCGTGACATCGCTGACTTGCAACAAAGGCGGGGCGCTCGGGCGGTGGCCGGGCGCATGCGTTGTCTCCATGGAACTCCTCTACGGGTTTGCTCGCTGATAGGGTTGCCTACTTTGACGTAAGCTTGTTACTCAGAAGTAGATTTTGCGGCTTTTGCAGTTTTGCAAAATCCGTACTTACCCGCAAACGGTTCGGCAGCACCATGGCAACCAGACGCCCCCCTCTTTCTTCCTCTTCTCCCTCGGCTTCCTCACCTACCCCCGCAGCGCAGGCGGCAGCGCCGCGCAGGCGCCGGGTGGCCAAGGCGGCGCCACCGCCGCCCGCGTCGCCCTGGGTGGCGGCCAGCGGGCGCGAACAACAGCGCGAAGCCAAGCGCAACGCCGTGCTGACCACCGCTGCACAAATGTTCAACGAACGCGGCTTTCATGCCACTTCGCTCGACGACATTGCCGCGCGCCTGAACGTCACCAAGCCCACGCTGTACTACTACGTGAAGAACAAGGATGAAATCCTGCTGGAGTGCGTAAAAAAGGGCTTGCACATGACGCTCGACGGCATCGAGGCCTCACGCGCCGCCGGGGGCAACGCCATTGACCAGCTGCGCGCGTGTATGCGGGTGTATGCCGACATCGTCACCCAGCCGTTTGGCATGTGCCTGATCCGCGTGGGCGACGAAGAGGTGCCCGAGCCCAGCCGCACCGAGCTGCGCCGCATGAAGTCCGAGATCGACCACGCCTTTCGCCGCGCCGTGGCCCAGGGCGTCGCAGAAGGCGCGCTGGCCCCGTGCGACCCGAAGATGACAGCCTTCGTGATTGCTGGCGCTTTAAGCTGGATTGGCCGCTGGTACCAAGAAGGCGGCAGCTACAGCGCCCAGGAGGTAGCCGAGCAGTGCATTGGCACGCTGCTGCATGGGGTGCTGGGCTTACCTCCCCCACAGGAGCAGCCAGCCAGCGCGCGCGCCGCCACAGCCGCACAAGCCAGCCTCAAATTGCCAGCAAAACGCCCCCGTACACAGCGCACACGCAGCGATTGATCACCTGAAAGTTCAGAGTGTTTTCGCTGGAAAACCCTTATGGGGCAAGCGCAAGCAGCTACGATAAGTGAAGCAATCTGCCCCGGGTTGCATCCTTTTTGAAAGCGCCTTCGCATGACTGCTGCCACCGCATCTTCCCCCTCCGGCATGGGCCGGGCCGACTGGGCCAGTGCCCTGGTGGTGGTGCTCATCTGGGGCTTGAATTTCGTGGTGATGAAGTGGGGCCTGGCCACGCTGTCGCCGCTGCTGCTGTGTGCGCTGCGGTTTTTGGCGGCGTCGCTGCCGCTGCTGCTGTTTGTGCGGCCACCGCCCAATGTGCGCTGGAGTTTGCTGGCCGCTTATGGGCTGGCGCAGGGCATGGGGCAGTTTGGCTTGTTGTTCACCGGGCTGAAGCTGGGTATGCCTGCGGGCATGGCCTCGGTGGTGCTGCAAACGCAGGCGTTTTTCACCATGCTGCTGGCGGCGCTGCTGATGGGCGAGCGGCCCCAGCGTTGGCAGTGGCTGGGCCTGGGCGTGGCGGCCTGTGGCCTGGGCATGATTGGCGCGGCCAAGGGCGATGGCGCGGCCAGCATGACGCTGCTGGGCTTTGTTTTCACCCTGGGCGCGGCGGGTATGTGGGCGGTGTCTAACTTGCTCACGCGCGTGGCGGCGCGCCAGGGGCCGTACGAGCCGGTGTCGTTCATTGTGTGGACGAGCGTGTTCCCGGTGCTGCCGCTGTCGCTGCTGGCGCTGTGGCTGGAAGGCCCCCATGCGGTGCTGCAGCAGTTGCAGCACAGCGGCTGGCGCGAGGTGGGGGCGGTGGCGTACCTGGCGGTGCTGTCCACGCTGCTGGGCTACGGGCTGTGGACGCGGCTGCTGCAACGCCATGCCGCCAGCACGGTGGCACCGCTGTCGCTGCTGGTGCCGGTGATTGGCCTGGTGTCGGCCATGGCGCTGCTGGGCGAGCGCCCCTCCACCGTGCAATGGCTGGGCACGCTGGCGGTGCTGCTGGGCATGGTGATCAACCAGCTCGGCGGCGTGTGGGCACGGCGGCGGCGCTAAATGTCTGCGCGTCAGTCACACGGCTGCAAGCGCTTGCCCGCCAGCGCCCGGCGCAGGCTGGGGAGCTGGCTTTGCAGCGCACGGTCCACCGCAGGCAGGCGCAGGGTATAGACCTTGCTTTCCGTGCGCTCTTGCACCACGCGCGCCGTGCGAATGCCTTGGCGGGCCAGGTCTTTGAGCGCGGCTTGCGCACGCTCTTCGCTGGAAAAACGTCCCAGCGACAGGCCATGCTCCCAGGCAGCGCCGGGGCGGTCGTAAGACACGCCCAAGGCACGCAGCTCGGCGCGTTTTTTCTCGACCGCTTCGGCATCGGCAAAGCGGCCCATGTAGACCATCCAGCGCTCGGGTACGACGGTAGCCTCCAGCAGCCAGCTGCCTTCGGGCAGCGCAGCCGCCGCCTGGCGCAGCACCATCGTCTGGCGCTCATCAAAGCTGCCAGCCTGCAAGCACTGGGTGGGTTCGCCCGCAGGGGCCGGAGCACTGGCCACGGCCGCCGGTGCAGCACTGGCGGGGGTGCTTGCCGCTGCGCTGGCGGGGGCGGCCACCACGTCGGCAGGCGCAGTGGCCTCTTCAGCAGGGGCTGGTGGGGCAGCAGGGACCGGTGCCGGGGCGGTGAGCGCCAGCACACGCACATCTTCGGGGTGCAGTTGCTGGCGTACCCGCTCGGGTTCGTTGCTGGGGGTGGGAGCCAGCCCCCAGGTGGCAAGCTGGCCGTGGCTCCAGGCGTAGTACGCCGCATTGGCCAGCAGCAGGAGGACAAAAATCCAGCGCAGCATGGTGTTCAAGCTCCGGGGGCGTGCGGGTGCGGGTGCGGACGCACGCTGACTTCGGCACTGGTGATGGACTGCAGCACGCCGCTGGCATCGCGCACCAGCAGCGCGCCATCGGCGGCCACGCCTTCGCACAGGCCCTCGCTGCCCCCGTGGGCATCGCTCAGGCGTACCGGGCGCCAGCGCAGCAGGTCGCGCTCGGCAAACCGTGCTTGCAACGGCGCAAAACCGTGGCGGGCGAACTCCAGCACCGCCGCCACCAGGGCCGGGGCGACGCGGCCCAGGGCTGTGCGGGCGTTGGCGTCGGGGTCGAGTTCGCACAGCCCTGCTGCGGGCGTGCGAAACGCATCGCTGGCGGGCACACGGATGTTCAGCCCCACGCCAATCACACAGTAGCGCTCGGGGCTGTGGTAGCCGCCCGCAGGCACGGTGGTGGCGGTTTCAATCAAAATGCCGCACAACTTGCGCTCGCCCAACCACAGGTCGTTGGGCCATTTGATGGCAATGTCAGGGTGCAGTGCCTCGGCCAGCGCCAGTCCCACGGCCAGCGACAGGCCCGACCAATCACGCGGTGCCAGTGGTAAGCCCAGCGAGAAGGTGAGGGCGTCTTGCGCCGCTTGGGGCTGCGTGCTTTGCCACTGGCGGCCCAGGCGACCACGCCCGGCGGTTTGCTCCTCAGCCACCAGCAGCGTGGGCTCGCAGCGCCCGGCGCGCGCGCGGCGCATCAGTTCGGTGTTGGTGGAGTCGATCTGTGGCAGCAGCTCTACGGTAAAGCCCGGCAGCTGGCCCACCACGGCTTGCCACACGTCTTCCAGCGGCCAGGGCGGTAGCGCGGCGCTCATGCGCGTGGCCCCGGTGGGTTCCAGCCGCGCTTGGGGGCCAGCAGCGTGCCCCGGCAAGTGGCAGCGCCGCAGTAGCAAGGGTATTCGGCCTTGAGTTTGGGGGTGTAGCGCGCTTCTAGCATCAGGCCGTAGTCGTAGCTGAGTTCTTCACCCGCAGCGATGTTGCGCAGCGCGGTGATGAAAATGCGCCCATCTTGCTCGTCGGCGTAGCAGTTGGGATCGCAGCTGTGGTTGATCCAGCGCGCCGAATTGCCGCCGACGTTGGCGTCGATCACGCGGTCGTCGTCTACATGAAAGTAAAAGGTGTGGTTGGGCTGGCTGGGGTCGTGCGGGTGGCGGTCTTGCGCCTCTTGCCAGGAAATGACCTCGCCGCGGTATTCGATGAGCACCTCGCCCTCGGCCAGCGCCTGCAGGGCAAACACGCCCCGGCCATGCACGCCGGAGCGGCGCACCTGGATGCGGCGACCAGGGGAAGAAGGGGGAGCGTTGCGGGACATGATGAAAACTCTGCTACTTTATATACAGGCACAAGCGCGTGCGTGCGCGCGCAAGAGGCACGGATTCTAAAAGCGCCCCCTCGCCGGGCATCCAGAACGACACCCCCATGAGCAAAACTCTCGTCATTGCAGAAAAACCCTCGGTCGCACAAGACATCGTGCGCGCCCTCACGCCCGTGGCGGGCAAGTTCGAGAAGTACGAAGACCATTTCGAGAACGAACAGTACGTGGTCACCAGCGCGGTGGGCCATTTGCTGGAAATTCAGGCTCCCGAAGAGTTTGATGTCAAGCGCGGCAAGTGGAGCTTTACCCACCTGCCAGTGATTCCACCGCGCTTTGATTTGAAGCCCGTCGATAAAACCAAAAGCCGTCTGGCTGCGGTGGTCAAGCAGGCCAAGCGCAAAGACGTGACGCACCTGGTGAACGCCTGCGACGCGGGGCGCGAGGGCGAGCTGATTTTTCGGCTGATCGAGCAGTACGCCGGTGGTGCCAAGGGCACGCTGGGCAAGCCGATTTCGCGCCTGTGGCTGCAGTCGATGACGCCGCAAGCCATCCGCGACGGCTTCAACCACCTGCGCTCCGAGCAGCAAATGCAGGGCCTGCACGACGCCGCGCGCAGCCGCTCCGAGGCCGACTGGCTCGTGGGCATCAACGGCACACGCGCCATGACGGCCTTCAACTCACAAGGCGGGGGCTTTTTCCTCACCACCGTGGGCCGGGTGCAAACGCCCACGCTGTCGCTGGTGGTGGAGCGCGAAGAAAAAATCCGCGCCTTCGTCAGCCGCGATTACTGGGAAGTCCACGCCGGTTTTGCCGCCCAGGCAGGCGAGTACCTGGGCAAATGGTTCGACCCGCAATTCAAAAAGACCGACGACCCCGAAGCCCGCGCCGACCGCCTGTGGAATGCCCAAGCCGCGCAGCAGATTGCCGACGCCGTGCGCGGCCAGCCTGCCGTGGTCAGCGAAGAGGCCAAGCCCACCTCGCAAGCCTCGCCCGCCCTCTTTGACCTGACCAGCTTGCAGCGCGAGGCCAACGGCAAGTTTGGCTTCAGCGCCAAAACCACGCTGGCGCTGGCCCAGGCGCTGTACGAAAAGCACAAGGCCCTCACGTACCCACGCACCGACTCACGCCACCTGCCTGAGGACTACCTGAACGTGGCGCGCCAGACCTTCGAGATGCTGGCCACCTCGCCCATGGGGCACCTCGCACCCTTTGCCCAGCAGGCCTTGCAGCACAACTACCTGCGCCCCACCAAACGCGTGTTCGACAACGGCAAGGTGAGCGACCACTTTGCCATCATCCCCACCACGCAGGCGCCCTCGGGCCTGTCTGAGGCCGAGCAAAAACTCTACGACTTGGTGGTGCGCCGCTTCCTGGCCGTGTTCTTCCCCAGTGCGGAATACCAAGTCACCACGCGCATCAGCAAGGTGGCGCAGCACCATTTCAAAACCGAAGGCAAGGTGCTGGTGAAACCCGGCTGGCTGGCCATTTATGGCAAAGAAGCGGCCAGCGAAGTGGAAGGCAGCAAAGACGGTGACAAAGGCCAGCCCCTGGTAGCGGTGCAGCCGGGCGAGCAGCCGCTGGCCGAACACGTCAGCCCCAAGGGCCTGAAAACCAAGCCCCCCGCGCGCTACTCCGAAGCCACGCTGCTGGGCGCCATGGAAAGTGCGGGCAAGCAAATCGACGACGAGGAACTGCGCAGCGCCATGCAGGAAAAAGGCCTGGGCACCCCGGCTACGCGCGCCGCCATCATTGAAGGCCTGCTCACCGAAAAATACATGCTGCGCGAAGGGCGCGAGATCATCCCCACGGCCAAAGCCTTCCAGCTCATGACGCTGCTGCGCGGCCTGCAGGTCAACGAGTTGTGCAAGCCCGAGCTGACCGGCGAGTGGGAATACAAGCTGGCGCAAATGGAAAAGGGTCAGCTCTCGCGCGCGAGCTTCATGCAGCAAATTGCCGCCATGACCGAGCGCATGGTGCAAAAAGCCAAGGAATACGACCGCGACACCATTCCCGGCAACTACGCCCAACTTTGCGCCCCCTGCCCGCAGTGCGGCGGCATCGTCAAAGAAAACTACCGCCGCTACGCCTGCACCGGCGCCAGTGGCCAGGGCGAAGGCTGCGGCTTTTCGTTCACCAAATCGCCTGCCGGGCGCACCTTTGAAGTGGCCGAGGCCGAAACCCTGCTGCGCGAGCACCGCATTGGCCCGCTGGAGGGCTTTCGCTCCAAAGCGGGCTGGCCGTTTGCCGCCGAAGTGGCCATCGTGCGCGATGAAGAAGCGGGCAACTTCAAGCTGGAATTTGATTTTGGCGACGACAAAGCAGGCGAAGAAACCGGTGAGCTGGTGGACTTCAGCCAGCAAACCAGCCTGGGCCCCTGCCCGGTGTGCGGCGCACCGGTGTACGAGCACGGCACCAACTACGTCTGCAGCAAGGCCGTGCCCACCGCACAGCAACCCACGCCCAGCTGCAGCTTCAAGAGCGGCCAAATCATCTTGCAGCAGCCCATTGAGCGCACGCAAATGAGCAAGCTGCTGCAAGAAGGCAAAACCGACTTGCTGGACAAATTCGTCTCCAACCGCACACGCCGCGCCTTCAAAGCCTTCCTGGTCTGGGACAAAGACGCAGGCAAGGTGAACTTTGAGTTTGAACAGCGCGACAGCAAATACCCGGCGCGCAAAACTTCCGCTCCTAAAACAGGAGCTACTCGCGCTGTAACTACGGGCGCTGCAGCCAAAAAAGCCTCTAAAACAGCCTCCCCCAAAGCCCCGCGCAAGACCACCGCCGCCAGTGGCAAGCAGCCCAGCGCCCAGCTCGCTGCCGTCATCGGCAACGAGCCCGTAGCGCGCCCGGAGGCGGTGAAAAAGCTGTGGGACTACATCAAGGCCAACAACCTGCAAAACCCCGCCGACAAGCGCGTGATCGTGGCCGATGACAAGCTGCGCGCCATCTTCGGCAAAGACAGCGCCGGGATGTTCGAACTCACCGGCCTGCTGGGGCCGCACCTGGGTTGAGTGCCAAGCCCATGCACAAACCAGGTTCGCCATGAGCTGGGGCACCTTGGGCGCCGTGGTGGTGGGCGGGGCCGTGCTCGCCTGGGGGCTGGCCGACCAGTGGCTGCCGTATGTGCGCCCACGCATTCAAAATGCCCTGCATTCTGTGCAGCGCACGGGAACTGAGGCTCTGGCGCTGCCGGGCCGCATCGTCGCTCCATCAATGCAGGCGCCTGTTTCGGCGCCAGTCAGCGCTGCCCCGCTGCGCAAATGTGTGGACACGCAAGGCCGTACCACCTACGCCGACCAGCCTTGCCCCCACGACGCGCGCGAGCAAGAAGTGGGTGGCGCGGTGACGGTAGTGCCGTCCACCACCACGCCTGAGCACCGCACCCCCTGAGGCTCCACTGGAGGGCGGGGTCACGAGGGATCGAAGGTGACTTGGTAGGAATAATGCCCGGGCGTTAACGTGTCGAATGAAATGGCTGCCCGATAAGGGTCTAGCAGTAGTACCGACTGGGGTTTGAGTCCACCCACCTTGAGGGGTTTGACGTTAGGCACAATGCCTTTACGGGGCAAAATGGCGATGAAAGTGACCCCTTGGATGGGATCGTTGCCAACGACCGAAATATTGAGCGCCATTCGCACGCCATCGAATTCGGCGGACATTTTGACGTTTTCCCGCGCTCGCCACCAGTCAACCACTTGACGGGGGGATGCCAGCCAAAATTGCTGTTGATTTTGTTTCAGGTAAAGCAAAAAACCAGGAAAGGCACGCGCCAGCAGGCTATCCGCAGCAAAATTTTGCGAATGCACGCTCAAGATTCCGAGCCCACCATTTTCAAGCAGCAACTCGGCGTCTTGGATCATCGCTTGGGTGGTTTGCTCTACGCCCAAGTTTTCTTGATTGAAATTGATGTCGTCGCGTTGAGTACGTGGCAATACCACTAAATCATTGGCCGTGGTGGTGCCATCTATTTTGGCAAAGAGGGGCAGGCGCCCTTCCGTGCGATTCGGATCGGCAACGTGGTAGCCCAATCCCATTTGGTGAAGGATTTGTTCTGTGGTGGCATCGTAGCCCTCGGTGGGCGCTCTGAAGCCCACCATGCGGCTGGTATCGGGGATGACCGACTGCATTTCTTTTTTCATGGTTTGCAGCCGCTGGAATTGCTTGGATTCAGATTCATCTTTGAAACCTGTGTGAATCTCACCGTGGTAGCCCACTTCAAAATCACGGTGCAAGCGTTTCAATACTTCTGGGTATTGAATACCTACCGAAGTTAACACGTAAAAAGCGGCAGGAATATTCACCGCTTTGAGCATAGAGCCGAAGTTTTCTGCATTTGGAAAGCCTTCTTCGGTGTCCATCTCAACCACTTGGGCCGCGCGAAAATGATGTGGCCAAGTCGCCTGAATTATCGATGGCTCACGCGACAGCCAACGAAACACATCGTCAAAAAAGCTGTAATAGGTTTTGGGATGATCAGCCCAGGCGGATTCTGCAAAAGCCAGCACCACACTGCGCCCTATAGAGGCGGACGTTTCGGTGTAAATCACCCCCCCCTCGCTGCGTTGTGCGGCCTGAGGCACCCGGGCCCAATTCGTAATGCGCCCAGCCACCATGTCGCCTTGCAAGCGCAGCAAAGATTCACTCGTTGGTGCGAGGTACAGCCTTTGCCCTGCGGGTAAATGATGTGAAAGAGCAGAGTTTCCGTTCAAAATCAAGTGGTTTGCCGCCTGATTGATGTTCAACTCACCCAGAACGCGTGCGCCCAAAGATTCTAAAAATTGCCAACCTTGCCAGTCCCCCTTGGCATCGCGTGAGCCGGCGGCCCAAGTCGCCAAAACGGCACCACCTTGAGAACGGAACAATTCAATTGCTTGGCGTTCTTCAGTGCTCAGTGCAATAGCCGAAGGCAAAATCAAAAGGCTGCTGGCGGCATCTCGTAAATCTTTCAACTCGGACGTTTCTTTGAAGCGTTGGTTGCGGTCTTTCAAATACTGACGCCAGGGCATGAGCAGCACGTCGTAGTTGCCCCCCATCCCTTGCATTAAATTTTTGGTTTGCGGTGAGGCGTAAAGCAACACATTGCGCTTGGCAGAGGTGAAGCCGACCACCCCACTGGAGTCGAGCGTGGGCATCCGCCAGCCGTAGTCGTGCATCATCGTCAGGTAAATCAGAATAGGAAGCGCCAGCCCTGCGATGAGATAAAAATGGAAATACATTCCAAAACGACGAAATACGGGTCTGTGCAGAAATTCGTCTGCAGTGGATTCGGTCTCATTGGGTAAGTGATTATTCGTCATGACTGCACTCACGAAGGTTCATTTTCACCCGTTTGAGGTTCGGGTGAGGTCACATAATAGCGCTGCAAAAAGACAGGCTCAAAAGCTCCTTTTTGATCTAGCGTGTCATCTTTTTGGTTTTTTTTGGGCTTTCGACTATCACGCAATTTGAAAGCCATATATGCTGCCACGCCTACAATCAGTGTGCCAATAGTGGTCACCAGAATGACGGTTGCAAGTATTGAAACGAGGTCCATCTTACAGCTTCCCTTCCCGGTCGAGTTTTCCCCAGGTCATGGCCGTGCCACGCCATTCTTCGAGTGTGGCAAAAACCTTGGAGACGTCAATAATATTGATGTAAAAAACTCGGAAGAGAACGGAGTAGGCAATTAAGCTGGGATCCTCTTCCTCGATGATGACGCAATAAGCGGCAGCTACCACATCCAATATCGTGAGCTGTAGCCACCAATAAAACAGCATGGTCGTTAAACCAAATTTCAAACCAACGTAAGCAAAAAACACATTTCCCATCACCGTAGAGAAGGGCCAAACAATCCCTTCAAACAACATATACCACAAAATATAAAAATTCACCCCGGTTTTACCTGGGGTCCATAAGGCATGGCTATGTTTTTTGGTGGCTTGAAGAATGCCTCGTGTCCAACGGTATCTTTGTTTTAACAAGTCTAGTAAGCGACTGGGGGTTTCAACCATCGCTACTGCGGTAGGCTCGTATGCAATATGCCAGCCCAGCATGAGGAGTTTGAGCGTGAGGTCACAATCTTCTGCAAATGTGTCGTGGTCATAGCCTCCCACTTGAATTAAAACACTTTTGCGAAACATTCCCAGCGGGCCAGGAATAATATTGACCACCCGCATAAAGCTTTGTGCTTTACGCGCCATAGCCAAACCCTCGACATATTCGAGAGCCTGAATGCGTGTGACGAAGTTTTCGCGATTGAGTACTTTGACATTCCCAGCGACTGCACCTACACGGGGATTGTCAAAATGACGAACACAAGCACGCAAAGTATTTTTAGAGAGCTTGGTGTCGCCATCCATATTCAGAATAAATTCGCCGCGCGCAACCGATATCCCAGAATTTAATGCTTCAGCTTTGCCACCATTGCGTTTGGTCACAACGCGGATGGGAACACGTAAGCTTTTTTGCGCCACTTCCAGCGCTTTTTCATAAGTGTCGTCTGAGGAACCATCATTGACCACGATGACCTCATAGTTAGGGTAGTCGAGATCCAGTAGAGAGCGTAGGGCGGCTTGAATCACGAGCCCTTCGTTATACGCAGGCACAATCAAAGAAACCATTGGAAGAAGGGCATCTTCTCTGGGTGTGCTGTTTTGCTCTGGTTTCTTTCCAAAAAGGCCTTCTAGATGATCTAGAAATGAATATAGAATAAAAATTGCATAGCGAACAATCAAAAGAGCCAAGAAGGCAAGAAGGTAAAAAGATATTGCTGCCGTGAAAATATTTCCAAGCAGCACCTTGAATTCACCTCCCGTGTTTCTCACGGAGTTGAACAAAAAACCGGTTGTTACCACCGCTCCGCCAAAAAAAAACAGCGCAATGACGTAACGAAGATATTTTTTTAGCGCCAAAACCTCTCCAGCATCATGTTCGCGGATTGGGATCGGTACGTGACACCTGCACGCACACTGGCCATACTCCAAAGGTTAAAACTGAACGCCACATCATCCGTGAGCCAGCGCTTGGCACCTGCTGATAAACTCCAGCTGGTACCAGCTTCTCCATAAGCTGGCAATCCAAATTGAGCACCTCCGTAGACAGCCCATTGCTCTACCGCCCAATCGCCCTCTAAACCAGCATATATATTGCCATGCCCATCTGCAGGCGACCAATAATTAGGCGTGTTAAATTTTGATTTTCTTATATCAACACCCACAATGGGCCTTATTTTGGCACCAAGCGGCCGAAGATTACTATTGAAGCGCAATCCTCCAGACATGATGACGTTACCATCTGATATTTTGTAGTAATCTAAACGCCCAGCAATTTCTCCAAAATAAAATTCACGCTTAATATTGGCACCGATGTAGTCAGCGGAGAAATCTTGTCGGAGAGATTCTGCATTGTTCGCCATGCGCCCCCAATTAACCTTCCCCAATCCCACACGAATTTTGTCATCATCAAAATTTAACTTTAAATTCCCGTAAATTTTAGAATTGGAATTTCCCGAAGTTTTAGGCAATGATATTTCAAAAGCAGGTTTTAATTGTAGCGCCAAGTCTTGATGACGTAATGTGACCTCATTTTGTTGGCCCCCTACCGTGGGCAAGGTGTCTTTGATTGCACCCAGCTCGATTTCCGTAATTGTGTAACCGTTGTTTCCACGCCAGCGATGATTAATTACACCAGAATTCCGAGAGAAATCACCCGAATCTTGTATTCCCCCAAAACCTATCAAGGTGCGCGGAGCGAGTTCACGCTCGGCTAAGAGCAGTCCAGTTTGTACATCGGAAGAGTCTGGGCGACGCTCCAGAATGTCTCGAAAAATAGGTGCAGCCAAGTGATCATGGCCTTGCCAACGCAAAATATTTGCAACACCCAAATTGGCATCATCTATCAGTTTTGGCTCAGAAATTTCTTCATAAATCTTTTTTGCATTTGCGGTTTGCCCAGTCCACGCCAAACTATTAGCCATAACAAGCTTCAAGGCATCGTCAGGCTTTTCATTTTCAAGCAACTCCAAACCATTTAAACCTGCTTCTCGATATTTTCCTGCCGCATACAAGTCAACAATTTTCTGCTCTTCAGGTTTGCGTTGAATTTTATTATGATCGGCATCCACGGCGCTTGGAGGAGGAATATAGCGAAATGGCTCCAATACGATAGACCCTGGCTGGTACGGTTCTATGTTCGTTGAATTAAATGTTTCAGCCGTCGCTGACAAACTGGTTGCCAAAAATACACAGAGCGAGATTTTTTTTAAATCAAACTTAAGATTTTTAAAGGACATAGCTATAAAAATTCATTAATTAAGCGAAATTTTCCTACGAGCTTTAGGAGTTTCCTCCTTGCCATAAGTTGTAGGCTGTGGATTTCCATGATGGTACAAAGAAGTATTTTCTTTGGAATTATTTTTATTCTCTTCTTGGTGAATTTGCGGTTTATTTTTTAATTCTATTTTAAATGCAGGATTTTGCTTGAGTTTTTTTTCTTCAGGATTTTTTTGCACCAATTCTGGCACAGGAGCTTCTGGCACCTTTTCTTGTTTCTTTATTTCTCCGCTAAGATCAAAAGCTTCGCCAACTTCAATCTTGTGTTGCAAGTGAGATAATTCTGGCCGAATTGTTTCTCTATTTATATAAAAATTTATTTCTTGAAATAATGCATCTGTATCTTGACCTAACATGCGTTTAAGCGTCGTTAAAATAACAGATTGTTGGCAGGCATATAAGAAAAAATAGCATTTTTCATTGTCTGCCGTCATCAAATCACCTGCGCGAGACATTTGAATTGAATTCATAATGTCAAGCGTGTACTGACCTAGCGTAGGCCGCGCTACGATCAAAGCGCAGGGTATGTCTAAGGTTGTGGCACGATTGATCAGCCCCTCGATTTCTGGGGCAAAGCGTTTGGGTGGTTGATAACCTGTGATGTCAGGGGGCGTCACACTTGCCAAAGCAGCATCAAAATCGACATCGACTTCACGACTAAAAACTTGACCGGCCAAAGACTCTAGGAGTAGAGGAAGTCTACCTACAGCTACATCACGGTGAATGATCAGATTGACACCTAAACGCAATAATAAAGCTTCATTTTGATAGCGTAACGATGCGTTTTTTTCCTGCACTGCGATTTTTACATAATTTCCCAAATTAATTCTTAATGTATGTACCGCTTCCGCTAAGTTACGCAGGTTAGATTCTTGGGTATAACAAAAAATAATTGTCGCTCCTCGTCGTGTTCGCGTTGCGTGCATCATGCCAACGAGTGTATCCACCAAATGCCATTCACCCGTAACTTGTGTGGCCAGACTACCCAAATCTGGATCCATATAGAAAAACGCTGGCGATTCGTTGGGTGGAGGGAGGACTGTCGTTTGCCCCAACAATGGGTTTTCAGTTATTTGTTTTGTAAAAACTTCGTAAAGTTGATTTTCTAAAATATGCAGGTCGTAGCCACGTGTGGAGATAGTGCCTTCTGGAGATTGCCAATAATCGAAATTTAAGTGCACTCCGTCTGAATCGCTGTTCAATCTCACAATGCCTGTAAGATTGTCCATTAATGAATTGAGTGTGCCAATATTTTCAGCAGTTCTTAAAAAAACAAATAAAGCCGTCACTCGATGTTGTTGCAACCACTGACTTAAGCCCTCTATCTGTTGCCGAGCCAGGGAGACATCATGCATGCTCAACAGCTCATCAGCCTGATCAAAGATGAGATAGCTGTCGTCGACCACATCAAAATGTTCTAATTCTTGTACGAAGCGGTCTGTGCCGAAACGGAACATCTTGCGTGCAAATTCGTCCTGAGCACACAACATCTGGCATTGTCCCGTAATGAGGGCGGCGCGCAGTTGTAATTGGTCGATAGCTTCTAAGCGCTGTATGAAGGGTTTCGGTGCGCTGGACAAGATGATCGAGCATCGTCGCCCATCGTTGAGCGCCAGGCTCAAGCTGCCCGCTATGAGTGGAAAACGGGTGGGCGCCTTTTCTACCAACAGAACATACAAGCCCCCAGATACCATTCCGCTGGTGAGGCTTGGTAGGTTGCGTATGCCTAGTCGTACATGTGGCATCAAAGCTGCGGCGCGAGCAAATTCATCCATAACTTCTCAAAAAAGGAAGGTAAAGTGTCAACATGCGATACTTTACTTGAATCTGGCTAATTGTAAATCTGAATGTTTTATATTTCAATGGCAAATTCTTCTTGGCGCTTTTTACTTTCTTTGGCCCATTATTTGTTTTATTTTTTTTGGTTGTTTTTAATATGCTTTGCAATGACGGCTTGCGGCTCAAGACAACTTGCACCCGCCACACATTTTGAGCAAAAAAATAAACAAACCATGCAAGCCGAAAAAAGGCCGATTGTTTGGCTTTACTTTTCACAGGCATCCCAAACAAATTTAGAGAAACTTGGTTGGATGCAACAAGCCAATACAATGCCATGGGAAGTGTTTTTACGAAAATATAAGATTCCAATGGCACGCATATCCAATGCAGAAGAAATAGAAAAAATACCAAATTATGGCGTGCTGCTCCTACCATCTGTTGTGGCACTCAGTCAAGCAGATCGAGATGCAATAAAAAAATTTCGCCAACGTGGGGGCTCAATTCTTAGTACGTGGCTTACAGGGGTGCACACAGAAAATGGTGACTGGGTTGGTTATGATTTCATGGAGAATGTTCTAGGTGTCAAAGTGATAGGGAATACCCAGGATGCTAAAGACGACAATTTTATTGTTGTGCACGGCGACAATCCAGTTTTTCATACATTACCTGCCGGTACGCGTATTTGGTTAGACAGGATTCCAAGTGCCCTACCATTGCGTTTGGAGCATAAGAATGATGCCGCCCAAATTATGGATTGGTCGCGCACCTTCACTCCAGATAAAAAAACAAGTTTGGTCATTTTTGACGAAAAACTCATAAGCGAAAAAATAACTTCAAGGATTGTGGTTTTTGGGTATCCTGAGCCTGCCACTGCAGTTGCCGATCCTAAAGTCATTGAATTATTAGCGTACAGCGCAATCACTTGGCTTATTCGCCAGCCAGATGCTTACATTGCTGCTTGGCCTCACCCCTATCAAAGTGCTGCGCTGATGTCAATTCAGGCAGGCGATCCGGTGAGTGATGTTGACATCGAGTTTTTAGAAAAATTCGAGGAAAAAACTGGTGGCAAAGCAACGATTTATCTGCATGGAGACATTATTCCTGCCTCTGCTCGACTTGTGAAAAAAATACAAGAGCGAGGACATGAAATTGGCTATTTGGGTGATAAATTTGAGGGCTTTAAAGATCAATCTATTTCTGTGCAGTCTCAAAGATTTGAGAATATGCAAAAAATTTTCGCCCAAGCAGGTTTAGGTATGGGGCGTAGCCCTGGTTTTGCCATACCTATGGATGAATATGATGAAAATACGATAAAAATCGTACTAAAACAAGGTGCCGGGCACTTTATTTCATCTAATGAGCTGACTGAGGCTCGTATGCCTTTTGTCATGGATTCTCATCAAGACGTGCGACGTGCAACAATTGCATTACCTCGTACAATTCTTGGGCCTGAAGATATTGTTCAAGAGAGTGATGATCCGAATGAAGGCTTGCAAAATTTTTTAGACGAACTAGATCTTTCTCACCGAATGGGTGCACTGAATATCATTCGTTTACCAACAAAAACAGTACTCACAAAAGAACAGCGTGAAAATCTCCTAAGTCATTTGGGGGCCCAAAAAAATCAAATATGGATTCGTTCGGGCGGAAAAATTGCTCAATGGTGGAGGGATAGATCGCGCGTTTCTACTGAGTTGTTGATGGATCAAAAAGGCTTATTGTTGAAAGCCACGGTAGTAGGATTGCCCTTGCCACAAGAAAACGTTGCTATCTGGATCAATATGCCTCGTCTAAATAGTACTCTTCGATTGAGCTCTATGGATAAAAGCAACCCACTTCCTCCAGTTGTTAAGCTGGATGACTGGCGATCAGCTATTATTTTGGAGCAACTCGTGCCCGGCGAGTATTATTGGTATCTGAATTTTGATTTTTAATCTTTTAATTTTCAATACATGGTATGCAAAATATTTTTAAAACCCCCATTTTCTCTTCGAAAAAAAACATCTCTCACCATTTATTCATTTTTGCTTTAGTTGGTTTTTTGGGGAGCGAAGCACAGTCGCAAGAAAGCGGGCGACTTTATGATCTTGAACCCCCTGCCGACTCGTCATATCTGCGAATATTCGTAGCTCAACCTGCTGGAAATGGAGTGGTTGAAATTGACGGGAAAATAAGAATTCACAAACTTCCATTCCAAAAAGTTAGCGACTATCTAATTTTGAACGAAGGAACTCATCATATTGTTTTGACATCACAGGGAAAAGTAAGTGAGCGGGTTGAATATAAAATCAACACATCAAAAGGCAATTTTTACACTTTGGCTTTTCCTAATTTAAAGCCTGGTATGGTTCCTCTGCGTTTTGAAGATCGTAGACACACGAATCAATTGAAATCTCAAATTACTACATACCATCTTCACCCCCATGCAGGCAACTTAGATGTTAATCTAGCAGATGGCAATGCTAAAGTTTTCAGTAATTTAGCGTACGGGACGAGTGAGTCGCGTCAGGTAAACCCTATCAATGTGGACTTAAATGCTTCTGGCGCGAAATTTTCTTCTGAAAAATTCTCAATTAACCTACATCAAGGAGATAGCTATAGTTTATTTTTTATTGAAGATAAAGCCTTGAGTCTGCGTACAGTAGTTGCACAGAACAAAATCGAGCGTTATATCGGGAAATAATTCCATTTTTAATTTTATGGGGCTCTGTATGAATTTAGCAAAAAAAATTTTTGTTGGATGTTGTGCACTTTCTAGTGCATTTTTAATCAATGCGAGTGCTGCTGAAAAATATCCAGCCATCGTAGGTAAAAACGGTTGGCTATTTTACGAGAATGAATTTAATCCACTGATTGAAGAGCGTGGAGTTAATAATTCCATCAAAATTATTGAAGAATTCAAGGACAAACTTCAAACCAAAGGTATTTCTTTAGTTCTGACGCTAGTTCCTGTGAAAGCTAGGATTTATTCAGAACATTTACCGGATTCGGTTAAGTGGGGGAAGGCCCAAGATGATCGGTATAAAAATTGGAGTCAGCAAATAAAAAACAGTGGTATTCATTTCGTGGATCTGAATACTGCGTTTCTGAATACTCCTGTGCGATCTAGTGAGACACCTTTGTTTTACCGTCTTGATTCTCATTGGTCTCCGGTGGGGGTAGAAATCGCTGCGCAGACCATCAGTAGCAATCTTGCAGCCATTCCCGAAATTGATCAAATAATCAAAAATATTCCCACTTATTCTATTAAAAGGAATCAGGCGGAAAAACCGCGTGCCCTCAGAGCTCGCGATCTGATTCCCCTATTGCCTCCAGAAGAGGCAAAAAAAGACTTTCCCCTAGAAAGGTTTAAGCCAGTCACTTACGAAAAACCAAAAATTTCTGATGAGAAATTGCTTGGTGATGTTTCAGCCCCATCCATTGCACTGGTCGGCAGCAGTAATTCAATGAATTGGACGGGTTTTGCAGATGATTTACGCTTTTATTTGCAACGTGATTTGGTGAATGTCAGTGTTCCGGCAGACCAAGGTCAATGGTATGGAATGATTAATTATCTGAAAAGTGAGGCATTCCAAACTTCTCCGCCAAAAATCTTGATCTGGGAGATTCCTGAAAGAGATTTATATGCAACTCCTAATTTCGAATTTAGGGATGCTCGTTATCGCCTTAAAGATGCAGATTGGATTAACACGGCATCTGAGGCAATCACAAGTGCTGCACAACCAAAATAAATAAAAATTTGAGGGCTGACTTGAGCGCTTACTTATTATTTAGCTGCTTGGCCAAAAGCTGCAGTATGAATTTTTTGCCACTCAAGTTCTTCTTTGAGAGGCGCGTAGAGAAAGCGTTCAGGTAATTCCCAAATGATAAGTCTGGGGGGGGATGTGTGAAATTCTTCGCTAGTAAAGTAACTCGAAGCTGCTTGCAAGAATCCACCCCCATCTTTAGCCATATTTAATACTGGCACCGATAATTTTTGCTGCAAATATCCATGGAAGTTACCGCGCAGAGAATACGAGGTACCTAGCAAAGTAACAGGAATTTGTATATCGCCAAAAAGATCAGTGGCTGTAGTTGATTTAGATATTTGTTGCGTGAAAGCCGCTGCCTCTAAATCATCTTGAGGGCGCCATATTGGGGGCAAGGATGCGATCCCCATGAGTTTGACAAGATCACCTTGTCGTGGTTGCTTTATTGAAGCTTGATAGGTTTGAAAATGAACAGTTTCACCTAGAGGTAATGCTTGAGCAATAAGTGCAATTTGCTCGGCTGCAATTTTTGCCCCTAGCTGATTCCAGTGTGTATCAGTGCGATAATAAACCTCATGCTCAGAAGAAATTTTAAGCAAGGGATCCAGTAAGTTCACTGAGGCAATATTTCGACGACCTAATTCAGCGAGAGCTGATGTATAGCGGGTATCGTTATATTTTGGGTACTGCCAGCCAATCAATTTTTCAGAGTAAATTCTCGACTTGTCGGGAATAAGCGCAACCAATAAATTTATATGGCGCGCTCTTAAAGCATGGGCTACGCTTGCAATTAAATCTGCTCTGGAAACAAGGTGTGCCGTACTATTCTCGTAAAAACGAATTTCTTCCGTTAAAAATAGCCATCCTTCATGGCCTAAGCGAACCTGATCATTCGCCCCCCCAGTGAGGTTATAGCGTATCCCGTTAGCTACAGCGATGATTTCTTCTCGAAGCGGCAAATTTTTATCGATTTGTTTTTCTAGCGTGGTTGTAAGTCTACCCTCAAAAAAATCACTCCAAGTGTCAGGGTAGTTCATTTGTTGATGGTTTAACAAAGCGCCTGTTAATTGCCATAGACCAAAACCCATAATGAAAAAAAGTGCCCATGCCGTCGCATCTTGATGAATTTTTTCAAGACGATAATGATGCGGATTTTTTTCTGGCATAAAAAATCGAGTCAAAATTGAAAGTATAAGAATGGCGTAAAGTTTTGTGCAGACAGCGTTGCAACAGCCCAAAAAAATAAAGGGATCAACAAATAACGCATGGGCCCACCACGATAACGATGCAGCCAAGGCATTGCGTACACAAGAAAAATGGCAACAAATAAAATACCTAGGCGATCAGGTTCAATTTGCCACTGCATCATATTACTAAAATCAAAACCATTGAGTCCAATAAGACCCCGCAGCATTTGCAATGCATTATCCAAATCAATAGCTCGGAAAAATATCCAACCTATCATGACCAAGAGCATTGTTTTAATAATTCGCAGCCAGCTCGGCAATATTGAATCACCAAATTTTGATTTTAAGTAGCGCTCAATCGCTAAGATGCCCCCATGCCAAGCACCCCACACAACAAAAGTCCAATTGGCACCGTGCCACAACCCACCAAGCAGCATGGTCAAGAATAAGTTGATGTAAGTCCTACGAGTGCCTTTTTTATTTCCACCCAGTGGGATGTAAAGATACTCGCGCAGCCAACTTGATAGAGACATATGCCAGCGTTGCCAAAATTCCGTAATAGATTTTGATGTGTATGGATCATTAAAATTTTGAGGAAATACAAATCCAATCATCAGTGCCAATCCGATGGCCATATCGGTATAGCCACTAAAATCAAAAAAAAGTTGTATGGTGTATGCGATTGTTCCTAACCAAGCATCCATCATGCTGGGATTTTTGATTGCAAAAGCAGCATCTGCTAATGGAGCAACAGTGTCTGCAATCAAGACTTTTTTGCAAAATCCCACCATAAAAATAGTGCAACCACGAGAAAAATTGCTCCAGGAATGTACGCGATGATGAAATTGCTCTGCTAGTAGGTGATATCGCAAAACAGGTCCTGCAACTAAGTGCGGGAAGAGCGCAATAAAGGCAGAGAAATCAATCAAATTACGAGCTGGCAGAGCTTCTTTTCGATAAATATCAATTAAATAACTAATGGCATGAAAAATATAAAAAGAAAGTCCTATGGGTAAAATAATATGCGCCATTTCTATAGCCTCAAAGCCAATTGCCTCAATCAAATAATTAAAGCTATCAACCCCAAAGTTGGCGTATTTAAAATAAGCGAGTGTTGCTAAATTTGCGACTATACCAATAGTAATCCAGTATTTTTTTACCTTTAAACATTCCGCTGACGCTATTTGTATTGCAATCAAATAGGTTGCAGTTGTTGTCAGCACGAGAAGAAAAAGAAATTCCGGCCGCCACCAAGCGTAAAAAAAATAGCTCGCCAACAAAATGAATGCCGAACGATATTTTTTTGGCGCCAAGTAGTAAATCGTTAAAAACAATGGCAAAAAACCAAAGAGAAATAAGTTTGAGCTAAAAACCATAAAAGTTCTCTACGGCCGATACGGGGGGAAATATTTTTGCACACTCCAATCGCTTGGATCTTCCATAAATTTTTCTTGTTTTTTTATTGAATGGTACTTACTAACGATCTCCCCGTTGTCATAACCCAATATAAAAAATGCAATCCCGCCTAAATTTTCTTTTTTTAGAAAATTTACCTTTTTTTCAAGTAAACGAATATCTTCAAACCAGCCTTGGAAAATTTGCCCCGATTCATTGGTGTATTGGTAGTATGAAGAATCACTTATTGGATCGTAAGAAAGACCATATTTCCGAATACGATCCTGTATGTTGATCTGCATATCAGGAAGTGAATCGATTGGCTGTGGGGCAAAAGTAGTGCTGATCGCTTTGCCTGAAGTTTTTGCGCCTACGATAGGCTCTTGCACAGGCCATTCGTATCCATAAAGTGGAAAACTTAGCAATATGTTAGATGCTGCTAGCCCAAGCTTCTGTCCATTGACACTTGCATTTTTCCATGCTGCAGCACTTTCCCCCAGCAATGGCGCGATTGGGCCGGCAATTGGCCCCTCTGCCCAGTGAGCGTCATAACTCTGCATGACGACATAATCTATTTCTGCAAGTGTGAATGAATCATAAATTGGTACCTCACTACCTGCAGGAACGAATACAGACAACGAGCGTGGTTGTGGTAAAAATTTGAGCGCTATAGATAATTTTTTAACGAAGTTTCGAAATGACTGCAATAATGGTTCAGGAATTTGGCCATATACTTCAATATCCAGATGAATACCATTTACTTCTTCATCTTGAGATAAGGCAAGTGTTTCTTGGATAAGTCTGTCTACAGCTTCTTTAGAGCTAAATACTTGCGTAAATGTTGATTCATCTAATAAGCTGAGGGTGAGATCGATAGGAATTTTTTTTTGTTTTGATGCATGTCGTAACTCTGACCAATTTTCCGGCCACCCGCGCGTTTGCGTAAGCCGTCCTTCTTTATCAATAGGAAAATCAAAAATTAGTAGACGATCAATGTTTTGTAGAGACACTGTTTTCCAGCCATTCGGTAGCCACCAAGCAACATAGCCCCATGTTTTTAAGTTGGCAGACCAGCTTGTCTGACTCCACAGAATCATGCTGATAAGTAAGAATATACGAAATAAATTCACATCTCATTCCAGTCAATTATCCAATCCGCTACGCTCCTAATATCATGACTGGCAGGACAGTTAGTTTCGTAGTGCAATACGGGTCTTGCAAATGCTAGGGCTTGCGACACACCAATATCTCGGCAAATTACTATCGGGACAATATGATCCAAATATTTTTTAAACAGTGTTGCTCTCACTTGGTGCGCAAGACGACTATGCACGGGCATTTGATTTAGCAATAATTTCCAACCAATAAAATCTGTGCGATTTTTTGTGTATTCCTCTATCAATTGGATCATGTGAGGTATGGTTACAGGAGAAGCCGCATCGACTAGCCCTATTATTAAAACTCGATGGGCAGCATACAATGCCTGTACGAGATAAGTAGTCGATCCTGGTGGGGTGTCAATCAATACATAATCGTAATTATTTTCACCCAGTCCTGCAATTCCATTTGCCAGCCATTTTTTATTCTCTTTGAGATGTGCTTCAAATGCAAACAAATCATCATCTTGCACTACACCAAAAGGAATAAAATCAACTCCAAATGGACTATCAAAAATAGAGTACGCACTCACGCCTTCCTTGGCCAAACCTGCAGTTTCTTGGGCATCAAGCCCCATATGAAGGTGTTGGGCATTTTGTGGATCCATGTCAATCACGAGCACTCGCTTATTTCTGTTTGCGAGAGCAACCGCCACATTGGCTGTGAGCGTAGATTTACCGACTCCACCTTTGCCCGAAACAAAAGCAATAATTTGCATAATTATTTAATCTGACAATGGCGGCCACTCAGGAAGCGGATTGGTTGGCCGAGGCTTATTAATCTTTGGTACCGGAGCCTGTTCGGTTGAAATTTTATGTGAGGCAGGTGGGAGTGATGGAGAAGAATTCGAGGATGCTGGGGGTTGAGATTCTTCGAGGGGTATGTTTTTTTGATTTTTTTCCTTTTTGATTTTTATTGAGTTGTGTGGTTGTTTTATATTATTCGAGGCTTCTTTGTTAATTTTCTTTAAGGGTGTGCGCTCTTCTTTTGCCTGAAAATTTTCTTTTTGATCATCTAGATTTTGCGTTTGATTTGATTTTTTATTTTCAAGATTAGAGTATTTTTCCAGATTTCTCTTAAGTATGGCTAGGCGCTTAGGGGCAGGTTTCAGCAAGTTCGCTTGTTCATAAAGTCTGCGCGATTTTTCAATATTGCCAAGTTGCATTTCATGAAGTGCCAGACTGACCATTGCTTCGCCGTGCGTAGGATTGGTAAGTAAGATTTTTCTCCAAATATCTGCCGCAAAATCATCGCGTCCTTTTTCTTGCCAGGAGCTTGCCTCATCCATCATTTGGCTATCAGCAAGGCTCTCGATTGCCAAGACGTGGATGGGCACAAGGTATGCCATTAGCAATAATGTTGTTCGCGAAAATACTTTCATGCCGAATTATCTTTATTGGATAATTTTGTAAAAATACCTCGTAGTCTTCGATAAAAAATTGCTGACAATGCCACGCAGAGCAACAGAATTAATCCAGCCAACAAAAGCGGTTGGGAGTTTAAAAGCCAACGTGACCTCTCGATAATTGTCAAGTTACCCCAAAAATATGTCTCAGCAACTTGTGCAAAATTAATCAGCTTATCGTCGATCGTGACAAAATCACCTTGGATTTGAGGTATTTTATTAAAATCAGTGATTGCATCTGTAATTTTTCTCAAATCACTGGACTGGTCGGCATAGAAAAAAACAACACTCCTGGTTGCTTGCAGTGGAGACTCAAACGCCATAATGCTTGCCAACGATGGCAAGCCCGATAAATTTATTTTTCCAGCGGGCTCAGGACGAGGAATTAAATCTTTTTCTGCCCAGCGATAAATGGAACGCCAACTCGTACGCGGCTCTCGTAGAATTCTCTCTCCATCAGCCATAGCCAGCGGTAGATAATCTTTCCACTGCGTCATTACACTCAAGTTATTGCCAGATCCGATAATAATCAGATCATGCTTCGCTGCCTTTGCTATTTCTTGTGTAGAAACCACTTGGTGGCGTAATGCGGGATAGCCAGTAGATTCACCCATACGACCCATCAGTGAAAGATAAAGGCTTAATTCTTCAGTGGTTGGTTTATCGCTGAGAACCACTGCTGTTTCAGCGAGATCGGCGATGCGTGTGTAGGGATATCCTAGCGAAGCAAAACTTGCCAAATTCGGGAGCGCAGCGTAGTGAGGAAAATTGCTGAAATCTAAAGTACTACGTGGATCGATGGCACCTTCAAGATTTAATGGAGGTAAATCTTGGCATGTACCTTTCTTGTGAACGTCAAATTTAAAATGAAATTGCAGTTGATCACGACCAACACTCGCATAAGGTGGAAGATGGATGGAGGCATTCCTATTTTCAAGATGATCATCTTTGACTTGGGATGCAGTTCCATTCAGTGGTAAGGCTGCAATGAAATTCGAATTCAAACTCACATTCAGACTAGAGTCTGTATGCGTAGATAGATTGGTACCTCTATATTTCAGCTCAAGAGGAGTACCGCTGGTTCTCCAAGCAAAAATGTCAGGTGGCAAACGAAAATTTAAGCGAATCGCATCTGGGTAATATGCGCGCACTTGCATATCTTCCCCGCGCATTAATTCACCCAAATGCACAACACGATCGGTAGGAATCCATGCCGGTGCATCATAGGGTTTGCGTGGTGCAGGCAGGGTTGATTGGGGTACTGTGGCTGCAGTGCCATTCAGTACGGGTGAATTTAAAGCAATGGCTTGGGCGGCTCGGGCCAATTCTTCTTCACTACTGCCTGTCACTAATAAAATCTTAGAAAACTCATCTCGAGGGTGAGTGACAAAGCTCACACTGGAATGAGGTAACCCCTTGATTCCCTCTACACTCTGACCGTTCAACAGCATCAGAACCACATTGCCCGAGGGAAGTTTGTCCAAATGCACCGGAAATTGCACAGTTCGATTCCGTGCCTGCATTCCAAACCATGAAGCTATGGTCCCGGCTGCTTGCAGCGTTGCTGCTGTCGGTGCCGAACTAAAAACAAACGGCACACTCATGGGGGTAATTTGCCGTGTATCAAAAAACGGCATTGGCAGCGAGCTTAAAAGTGTTGCCTGTGGAACGTGTGCAAGCGTCAGTTCTAGGCGCCCCAATTCACTGACGACAAGCCACAGGGCTGGGTGCAAAGGGTCTACACATATTCCCGGAAGTTGGCCAGTGAACATGAATTGTAAATAATTAATGTCCTTGAAGATGCGAGGATCAATTTCAATTTCGCGCGTATTTCCCTGGCCTTTTCCTTGTGGTAGGGTTTCGGCAGCAATCAACCGACCATTAAAATTTATTCTTAGTTGACTTAAGTCCGGAACTAAAGAAGGCGAATAGTCGTAAGCAATATGCAACCGTGCTTTGACGACGACTTCATCTGGGCGAAGCGGAAGCACCAATGTTTGCTCATCTTGTCGCCCACGCAAGGAAATGGAAGACCAAGCCCCCATTTGTTTGATGGTGAAGCTTCGCTCTCGAAGTTTGCCTTCTTGTGCAAGATCAGCCAGTAAATTCGATTGAAGGGGGGCGTAGGTTTTACGAATTTCTTTGGCACTATCAGATATTTCTTGCTCTTTTTTTTCCGATCTGAGTTTGCGATTATTTTTTTCCAAATCTTTAATTGTATTTATTTTTTCCGGGGCTTCATTTTTTGGTGGGCTGCTCAGATATTCTTCTAATTTTTGCCCCGAAGCAGATGGACTTATGCTTAAAAAAAGAAAAATACAGGCCATTGCAGGGCAAATGCGCAATAACAGCGCATGAAATTTTTGAAATTTTTTAGTCATTTTTTTTAATCAAAGAAAAAACCCACGCTAGCAGTTTCTGATATTTCTTTTGGATAGCACTACCCAAAACAAGATGGTAAAAAACTTCGGTCGCCGATAAGACTATGCGCTGCATCCATCGGGGCAAAAGTTGATCGGCATATGCGCCTGGCAGCCAGGCTGGCCAACCAGGATCACGCGAGTACACTGCACGTGCAAAAGCATGGAAATGAGTCATATCCGCAGGAAATAACTCTAACTCCACAATTTTTCCTGTGTTCTCTTCTTGATCGCATACGTTTTTCACGTATGCCGCAACAGAATATTCGAATGCACCACGAAAGAGCGATACATACACTTCTTGCGCCGGCGTGAGTGGCAGCTGCTGGCGGAGCTGCACTTTCAAATTCAGGGAAGGAAAATTGGTCGTCGTTCCTTGTAGCTGATGTCCACTGGGCAGCCGCAACATTGCGGGAAGACATGCCCGCATAGGTTTTTCTGTACGTATTCGCGCCAACTCTTCTTGCACGGCCAAATAAGCCATGTATCGAAGAAAAATACACGAAATCCAGATGTAATAAAGCAAGGAAATAGTCGGCACAGAAGGTTTTTGTAAATCTCGCCAAGCAAGAATTGCAAATACCATCATTCCTGTACATAACAAACCATTCGACCACCCTGATAAGTGCACTGGTGGATGCAATGGTGCAGATAAAGTGAAAATTCTTCCACTGACGATTCGCCGCACCATGGTGTACCCGTAAGATCGTGCCGTCCTGAGGATCAGCATCCATCCTAGCAAGCGCTCATGCAAAGCATTGAGTAAGCTTAAGCTGCTACGCTCTTGACGAGCTGCCCAGATAATGAAGCCCAAGAAAAAATGAGGCCCGGCATAAACTACCAGTTCACCCCACGATACGCGCACAGGTTGCATTTGCCATATCAAAACTACAAATGGCATCAAAATTAAAAACACAACCAGCAATTGACCATAAAAACCTAGCGCTTCATGCAGCATGCACAATTTTTGTCGAAGCGTCACCATGTAGGAGGGAAAAGGGCTATCGATCCGACTTCCATCCACGGGGTTGACGTAGGCACAGGCAAACCCAACTTTTGCGATGGCCAGGCCTAAATGGCAGGCATGAGTGGGTGGCTGCATGATCAGCCCCCCTGCCTCCTCCACAGCGCTACGACGCATCAAAATAAAAGGCGTCGATGTGGTTTCGCTGTGTATCAGTGAGGTATGTGCTTTTTTTGGGGGAGGCAACCAGCTATTGTGAGGCGTACTTAACAAACCCATTCGTGGGTGATTAACGAACGGGGCACATATTTTTTGTAAAAATGAACCTTCAAAATTTTCTGGCTTTTCAATGATCAGAAGCAAATCGCCTTGTAGCTGCGGCCAGGCTTGTTGAAGCACATGGCTTGCACTCTCGGTAGTGGATGAAGGTTTGAGCACATGCCATTTTTTGATTTCGGCAAATTCTGTAATATCAGGCCGATCATTCAAGGTCAGCAAATAAAAATTTAATTTGTGCACTGGCCAGTTTTGGGACTGTACAGTTTTCAATGATCGCTCTAGAACATCGAGTGGCTCATGATCCACATACAAAACGATGTCCAAGGTAGGCCAATAAAGGGCTTCTTGTTGAATAGTTTCTGGCGGACGGTGCAAAGGCCATATTTGCTGTATCCAGGTAAGTCCTTTTTCCAGCCAAAAAATGATTTCCACACAGCACAGCATGAATCCAATCGCAAAATCCCAACCAAGCGTGGGTGCCAGTGTGGATGTCACGCGCCAAATAAAATAGCGAATCGAAAGAAAAGCCGCGATCCCGGTGATAACCAATGCGGGTACCAATCCCCGTTGGCGGTGCAAAATCACCGCAAAAAAGCACAAAAAACCCGACACAAAAATCTGCGCGACCATGGTCAATGGCATACTGGCTAAGGAGAAAAAAATTACTCCACACACAGCGGCCAATCCGGGGATTTGCCAAAAATTTGCCAGCGCCAACTGCCGCAGTTTCTGTGCCAAACGGCCATTCGTGAGAGGGCGCAGAAGTACTTCCTGAGGAGGCTTTTCCCAACGCTCTCGCCAAAGTGCCAGAAGTTCCTGCGTTTTCATTGACTCAGGATATCAATCAACGTATTGGCCAGATTGGATAAATCGTGGCTGGCCTGTCCATGGGGGGCATAGGCGAGCACGGGTTCTTGAAACACCAAGGCCTCACGTACCGCTTCGTCTGCATGAATGACGCCTGTGGTGGCATAGGTTTGCAGTTGATGGTTCATCAGGTCGTAGGTATCCCGATTGAGCAGCTCACTGCGATCTACCTGATTGATCACATACAGTGGCCGCACCTGCGGACGTTGTTCGGCAATGGCTGCCAGCCACGCCCCCATGACCGGTAATACGGCGTAAGAGGCGGCATCGGGCAGCACCACCATCAGTACGACATCTGCACAATCCAACACCTGTTGGAGATACACCGAAAGGCCTGGGGGCGTATCGATCAGCACCACCGCATCTGCATTGATGCCAGCCGTGCGAATTTGCTCGCTGAGCCAATGCGGGTGCGTCTTTAACAACTGCTCAAAATCCCTGCGCTCTTGTTCACGAACAAAGCCATAGGGCAGGCAGCGCACTCCGTGGGCATGCACCATGGCCTCTCGCCACGAGGCCTCGCGCAACGCTTGACGGCACACGCCTGGCGAGTCCGTGTCTTTCACGCCCAGGTGCAGGTGCAGCGAGTTTTGCGGGTCTAAATCGACCACACTCACGCGATGCTCTCCCAAGGCCGCTGCCATAGCGGTTGCCAAATTGGCGGTGATGGTGGTTTTGCCTACGCCGCCCTTCATCGAGATCACAGCAATAACGCTCACCGTCGGCGCAATCTCTTGAGGGAGCTGAACTCCGGCACGGCAGATTTTTCTGGTGTGTTTTGCACTTCTCTTTCCATCCGATGGAATAAAGCTTTCAGAGATCCAGCCTGCGATGCGGGACGAGGCTGGCTCCAGATCGTGCCGAGGCCAGCAAGCGGGGCTTGCTCTACCGGGCTGGCGGCAATTTCAGTAGGTGCTGGCTCCTCCATAGAGGGTGCGTTGTGGGTCAGCGCCCCGATGGTCGGATCACTCTGCGGTACCGCAGGGGCCAAGGCCTGGACGGGATCATCCGTCGGCATGAAGGAGCCGCCAGCAATGCCATCCTCGCTGGGAGTAGGTTCGGTGGCTGGCGGTGGTTGCCACACGGCCTCAGCCTCGTGGGCTAAAGGGGGTCTGGGTATTTCTGGGGCTGGACTTTGCGGGGGGTCAGCCAACTTGCGGTGCGCGATAGGTTGCCCAGCTTCTGGCGCAGGGGTGTTCTGCAAAGCCGCGCTCTTTGACAGGCTGAACGGCGCAGGTGCGGCGGGCAAATCAGCGGCTTGGGCTGCGCTCAATCGTGGTGGGGGTGCAGCCTCTTCGCGTATTTCACTTTGCACGTGTTCCATCAGGGCATCCAGGCCCTGTGCCAGCCGGTTCTGTACGTTGGGTTTTTTCAGGCCGGCTTTAGGGCGGGGCAGCTCTTCAGCAAAAGGCTGCTGCCATGCTTTTTTATCTGCCTCACTCAAAGGAGGTGGTTCAGCCCGTGGCTGTAACGCGCGCGAACGAAAGAGGGGCCAGCGTTGCTGTGCTTCCCGCGCGGCGGCTTGCGCTTGTGCCTGGAAAAATTTGTCGTCTGCCCCTAAGGAGGACATGAGCGAACTGGATTTGATTTTCATCACCTCAACCTCCGGCTGCGGGGCTCAGCGCTTTTCACCAAAATGAAAATGCAGCGCCAAGCCTTGTGCATTATGTTGAACCAAATGGGTCATAAACGAAGGCTTGGCACCCAAGGATATGAAAACGTGGCTATAGAAACCCTCTAATACACTGGCGCTCCAGCCCAACGATTCACTGCCAAAGGCTTCCTCTAAAGGGGCCGCGAAATGCGCGATGCTGACGTGAGCGTCCTCTTCTTTAAGCTCTACCCAGCCCCAATTGGTACGCAACCAAAATTCGTTGAGTCCTTGCTCCAATTCCGCCAGGGTTTGCGCATTTTCAAAATACTCCAGGGCCTCGGCAGCAAACCGCGCCCCGGCACCAGACATGATTTTTTGCAGTGTTTCAACGTCTGCCACCGTACCCAACTCGCAAGCGAGCGCACGCAGAAAGGGCAGCCACTGAAGGGGGACTTGTTGGCTTTTGTAATAAGTTTGAAATTGGAGCAAGTTCATGGAAGCGATGTGAGTTTCTGAAATTTTAGAGGTATCTCGTTGTGCTCGGCCATCACAGCAGGCCAGTGCTTGCAACCACCATGACAGCGGCACGCGGGGGCAGTGTGTGCAAGGCGCGGTGACGGCGCTGCCGCAGTGACGCCTTGGGGGTTGCCTACGCCGCTGAATAGACCTATCGAAATGCTATTTTATTGATAGCTGCTTGCGCTTGTCCAGATTGCCTTAGAGGCTGTTTTGACCATCATCAATGAGCCTTCCGACACTGTGCTGCGCACTGCCTGCTGGCGATGCCTATCGCTCAAAAAGACCTGCCAGGGCGCTAGACATCAGCCCATTGGTGCAGCGGTATTTCAGGTAATTTCGGTGGCACCGTTTGTTTTTTCCTTCTTCTCCTCACCAAAGAAAGCCCCCCATGTTCAGCTACGTCATGCTCGGAGTGAACGACCTGCCCCAAGCCCAGCAGTTTTACGACGCCTTTTTTGGCGTGCTCGGCGTGCCTGCCGGTATTACCCAAGGGGAGCGCTGCTTTTACGTGGGTGACCACGGCACCTTCGCCATCACCCTCGACTCCCAGCCGCGCCCCAGTGTAGGTGCCACAGGCTTTGGCACCGTGTCACCCGAGGATGTCGATGCCGCCTACGCCGCTGGCCTGGCGGCTGGTGGGCGTGCCTGCGACGATGCTCCCAGCTGGCATGACGGCGGCCCCGATGGCCGCATCTACCTGGGTTCGCTGCTCGACCCCAGTGGCAACAAAATTTGTGTGCTGCACCAACCCCATGACGCGGCTGACGCCGAGGCCGTAGAAGCAGCTGCGCAGCCCGCCTAAGGAGTTCGGCGCAAGCCATGTGTTCCGCCGTGCCCACCGCACCCTTGCCTGCCACCAACGCACGCTCCAGCCACGGCCACCCGCACGCACGCGCCCTCGCTTTGGTGGGGGCGAGCAACTTTCGTGACCTGGGCGGTTACATCGGCCACGGTGGGAGGGCGGTGAAATGGCGCCAGCTCTTTCGCTCTGACCATCTGGCCGCACTCACGCCGCAAGATCACCAAGTGCTGGCCGCGCTCGGGCTGGGGCGCAGCATTGATTTACGCGGACAGGCCGAGAGCGCCGCCCACGCCTACCGGCTGCCGGGGGTGGCCTACCACCACCTCGACATTGAACCCACCTTGATCCAACAGGCCTTGGCGCAGCCGCACACACGCCAGCAATTGACGGCGCACGACGCGCTGGAGCTGATGCACGCCACCTACCAAGGCTTTGTGTACGAGGCCGCGCCGCGCTTTGCCGAGCTGTTTCGCCTGCTGCTCGATGGGCAGCCAGCGCCCCTGGTGTTTCACTGCACTGCGGGCAAAGACCGCACAGGCTTTGCCGCCGCACTGGTGCTGACGGCCCTGGGCGTGCCACGCGAGACGGTGATGCACGATTACCTGCTCACCAACAGCCTGTACCGCCGCCCGCCGGGCATGGACAGGCTGAGAATGGCCGAAGACGTGCTGGCCGTGTTCTGGCGCGTGGAGGCCGACTATTTGCAGCGTGCCTGGGAACTGGCCGAGCGCGACTTCGGCAGCCTGCACGCCTACCTGGCCGAAGGGCTGGGGGTGGATGCGCCAGCCCAGCGCGAACTGGCGGCGCGTTACCTGGCCCCCTGAAGCTCGGCACGGGCAAGCACCTCGCCCAAAGCACCCAGCCCACCACAAAGGGCAAAAAAAACCGGCCTACACGTGCCGGTCAAACCTCGGGTACTTGCAATTCAACACACAGGGCCGCAGCCCTGCACAGGTGCAGCACAGGAGTCCATCATCGCCTGTGCCGCACCTTGGTACACGCCGTTAGGCGGCCTGGGTGTAGGCAGGAATGCCGTTGGGCACGTACACGCCTTCGCACTGCTCTTGGTACTCGCGCTGCTTGGCACGCGGGTTGTAGAACTGCTTGTACCAAATGCGCGCCTTCATGAACGCGCCATCGCTGGGGATGAACAGGCCATTGAAGCAAGGAGCCTTGTGGTTCCACACCTCAATGTCTTGCAAGAAGGCCTGCAACGCGGTGTTTTGGAATTGCGCAGCAGCAATCTGGTCGGTCTTGGTGGCCACAGCAGCGCCGCTGGGCGACTTGATGACCATGGAGTGCCACACCTTGATGGTGCCGTCGTCCACAGGGGTGTGGCTGATCAGCATGTACGACTCTTCCATGCCGGTCAGGTGCGAGACCAGCAGTCCTGGGCCGTGGTAGGTGGTGATAGTGTGCAATTTTTGGCTCACACCGTCTTCCGACACCAGCGTGCGGTGGCCACCGCATTGGCGCTGGATGGCGTAAATGCCCTTGAATTCGTTTTCAAAACGCTCCACGCTGGAACCGTGGATAGGGCTGAGGTGACCGTAGTCGCCAATGTTGTCCACAATTTCCTGTGGATGCTGGTTCAGCATGCCCAGGTGATCCCACTTGGGGCGCACCCATGCGGGGTCTTCCCACACGGGCAGGCTGGGGTGATCCCACTCGGGCTCGCCGCCCTCGGGGTCGTGCCACACCCACACAGCGCCCAGGCTCTCGACCACTTGCCAGCTCTTGACGCACGCAGCCGCAGGAATTTGGCCTTGGTGGTAAGGAATATCGTCACACTTGCCATCGGGGCCAAAGCGCCAGGCGTGGTAGGGGCAGCGCAGGCCGTCGCCTTCGATGTTGGTGCCCTGGCCGTCAATCACCACATAGCTGGTGGTGTTGGGCGCTGCCAAGTGGGTCTTCATGTGCGGGCAGTAGGCATCGAGCAAGACCACGCGGCCCGTGGCACGGCCACGGTAGAGCGCAAAGTCTTTGCCGAAGAAGCGCACCGCTACGGGCTTGTAAGTGTCCAGCTCGGTGGACTCAGCGATCATGAACCAGCCGCGCGGGTAGGTGAACTCACCCAGCCGGTATTCCTTCGTGGTTGCCATCTCGGTTATCTCCTTGTGTCGTCAATCAGGTCTTCAGTGGGAAGGCGTGCCTATCGTCGGCGGCAAAGAGGCAGGCGACATACCCTGTTTGGACGATATGGCGTGCTTTTAGGGCTGCCATAGCCCCTGGGTTTTCACCAATTCGGGCAAATCGAGCATGTCTTTGCCACGTGCCACGGCAGGTGCCTGGGGGCTGGTAGCCAGCCAAAACAGGGCCTGGGCAATGGCTTCGGGTGGCAAAGCGCCGTAGCGCTGGGCCAGCGTGCCGTCGTCGCCCAGCGTGGCCGTGACGGCCTCGGTGGCCACCACGCCAGGGTTGACGCTGTAGGCACGCACGCCCTGGCCGCCCAGCTCACGCCGAATGCAGCCCGCCATGCGAATCAGCGCCGCCTTGGAGGCGCCGTACGCAAAGCCCCAGCCGCCTTGGTCAGCAGGCACCGGCGGGTCGTACTGGCCCGCACCCGAACACACGTTGATGATTTGCCCGCCACCCTGCGCCAACAAGGTGGGCAGCAGGCGCCGGGCAAGGTGAAAAGGTGCGACCACATTGCCCTGCAAAGTGCGCTCAAGCATGTCGTCTTCCAGCTGCAGCAGCAGGGCATTCATTTCGCGGTCTTGGTACACCGCGTTGTTGATGAGCAAGTCGATGCGCCCGTAGTGCGCCAACACAGCATCAAGCGCGCGATCGAGCGATGCCTTGTCCATCAAGTCCATGGCGTGGGTAAACACCTCAGCGCCAGTGGCCTGCACAGCCTGTGCAGTAGTCGCCAAGCTACCAGCCAGCAGCGTGCCATCTGGGCGGCGCAACTGGTGGGACAGGGCTTGGCCCTCGGTTTGCGTACGGGCGGTGATGGCCACACGCCAGCCCGCGCGGCCAAAGGCCACGGCCGTCGCAGCGCCAATGCCGCGGCTGGCGCCTGTGATCAAAACAACGGGTGCAGTGCTCATTGCAGAGGATTCCTAGTAAGTTTCAAAAATTCAGATTCATGCGCTGGCGGCTGTGGCCGCCATGCTGCGCCGACGCTCCAGGTAGGGGCGCACGGTGGCGAGCATCCAGATGGCACTGGGTAGCAGCAGCGCCATCAGCGCCACCAAGGCCCAGCGCAAGGCGCTGTCGCCCAAGCGCGGCAAGAGCAAGTCGCTCAAGATGCCGGTCACCAAAGGGCCAAAACCACTGCCAAACAGGGTGATGAAGAAATTCAGCAGCGCAGCCGCCACGGCACGCTCGCTCGCGCCCACCATCTGGCTGATCGCGCTGTAAGACAACGCAGGCCACCAGCTGGCAAAAAAGCCAAACAGCAGGGCAAACACCATGGCGTGGGGCACACGCAGGCTACCCCACTGCCACGCGCCACCCTCGGGCCACAAAATGAAGGCCATGGCACAAGGCAAGGACGCCAGCAGGCCCAGCCCCGGCAAGCCCAGTTGCCAGCCCTCACTGCGGCGCACCAAGCGATCACACCACCAACCGGCGAACATGGCACCCACCACCGCGCCTGTGCCACTGGCCACACCAAACAGCAAACCTGCGTGGGCCAGACTCAGGCCGTGGCTGCGCACCAGAAAACTGGGAATCCACACGCTGTAGCCATAGCCCACCAAACCGGCAAAGCCACAGGCCAACGCCAGGCGGCGGAAAGCTTTGAGACGCAACAAGCGGCTTACTTGCTGCCACAACGATTCGCGCTCGGCGGACGTGGCTGCAGGCTGGGGTGCGGGGGCAGCCGCGACCTCAAAACCACCACGGCGCGGCTCTTGCACCCACCACCACACCAGCAGCGCCAGCAACATGCCAGGGATGCCAAAGGCGGCAAAGGTTACGCGCCAGCCGTAGTTCTGGGCAATCCAGGCGCCCAGGGCCAAGCCAATCAACACGCCTAAGTTAGGCCCCATCATGAACAAACTGATGGCAAACGAGCGCCGCTCCTTCGGGTAGAGGTCAGAGACGATGGAAATGGAAGGCGCCATGCCCCCGGCCTCGCCAATCGCCACCGACATACGCGCCAGCAACAACTGCCAAAACTGTGCCGCCATGCCGCACGCCAGGGTGGCCAAACTCCACAAACCACAGCACACGGCCACAATGTTGCGGCGGTTGTAAGTGTCTGCCAACTTACCCACAGGCACGCCCAGCAAGGCATACAACAAGCCAAACGCCAAGCCACTGAGCAAACCCATCTGCGTGTCGGTAGCGCCAAACTCGTGTTTGATGGGCTCGATCAGCACGGCAATCACTTGCCGGTCAATAAAAGAAAAGATGTACACCAAGGCCAGCAAAAACAAGCTCACGTGGGTGCGCCAAGTGACACGGGGCGGCGCAAGCGCGGCGACGGAAGGGGAGGGGGGGGTCGGTGCAGACATGGGCCGCTATGGTCTGGGCCGCTGCGGCAGCGGGCATCGTCTTTTTGGACGATGGTGACCCTACAGCACTGCGCTAAGGTGTGCTGTATTCAGGAGACAAAAGGAGCGACAACGCCATGACCACCCCCACTTCGCCAGCGGCCGCCTTGCTGGCCGCACAGCAAGCCGCCTTCCGCAACGAGGGGCCCGTACCCGCCAGCGTGCGCAAACAGCGCCTGCAAAGTGTCATTGACATGCTGGTGCGCTACGCCGATCCACTGTGTGACGCCATGGGTGAAGACTTTGGTGGTCGCCCAGGGGTGTTCTCGTTGCTCAACGACGTACTGGGCTCGCTGGCCTCGCTCAAACACGCGCGCGACCATCTGGAGCCCTGGATGGCCGACGACCCGCGCCCCAGCATTGCCCCTTTCGATGCCTTTGGCGCCACCGCCTGGGTGCGCTACCAGCCCAAAGGGGTGGTGGGGATCATCGGCACCTGGAACGCCCCGGTGTTCACGTTGTTGTCACCCCTGGCCAGTGCCCTGGCGGCGGGCAACCGTGCTGTGCTCAAACCCTCCGAAGTAGCACCGCGCACCGCCCGGGTGCTGGCCGAAGCTGTGCAACAGTGCCTTGACCCACAAGTCGTGGCCGTGGTGACGGGCGACGCCAGCGTGGCAGCAGATTTCTCTGCGCAGCCCTGGAACCACCTCGTGTTCACTGGCTCGACCGCTGTGGGCAAAAAAGTCATGGCCGCAGCCGCCGCCAACCTGGTGCCCGTGACGCTGGAGCTGGGTGGCAAGTCGCCTGTGCTGATTGGCGAGAGTGCCGACATCCGCAATGCCGCTGAACGCATTGCCGTAGGCAAGGGCTTGAACTCCGGCCAACTGTGCGTGGCCCCCGACACCGTGTGGGTGCACCACACGCAACTGGCCCCCCTGGTGGCAGCACTGCAAGAGTTCTACAGCGGCCTGTTCCCCAGCGTGAACACCAACCCCGACGTGACCCCCGTGGTCAACGCCCAGCACTTTGCCCGTGTCGAGTCTTACGTGGCCGATGCCGGTGCGCGTGGCGCGCGCGTGGTCATGGCTGGTGACTGGCCCAGCGCCGAAGGTGCCAGCCAACGCAAAATGCCGCTGCGTTTGGTGATCAACCCGGACAGCGAGAGCAGCATCTCGCAAAACGAAATTTTTGGCCCGGCGCTGGTGCTGCGCAGCTTTACCGACATGGCGCAAGCCGTCCAAAGCATCAACCAGGGCGAACGCCCACTGGCGCTGTACTACTTCGGCCAAGACGCGCAAGAGCAGCAATGGGTGCTCGACCACACGCTCTCGGGCGGTGTCTCCATCAACGATGTGACCATGCACCCCGCCTTGCACGATGCCCCGTTCGGCGGCGTTGGCGCCTCGGGCATGGGCCACTACCACGGGCGTGAAGGCTTTTTGGAGTTCAGCCACCAGCGCACGGTGTACAGCGCAGGCACGCACGACCCACGCCGTGAATGGGGCATGTTGCCGCCCTACACCCCGGCCTTCGAGCAAATGCTGCGCGCTGCGCTGCTGCCGTAACCCCCAGCTGCCGTACTCCACACCCTGCCCCCGCACCCGGGGCAGGAGATTGCGCGCGCGGCCCGTTCAACCGCCTTTACGTTTCAAGAATGGATCTTTCCATGGTGCTCTCGCTGTTTTCTCTCTCGGGCCAAGTGGCCATCGTCACCGGTGCCGGCAAAGGCATTGGCAAAGCTTGCGCTCTGGCGCTGGCACAAGCGGGCGCTGATGTGGCCCTGACCGCTCGCACCCAAGCTGACCTGGACAGCGTGGCCGCAGACATTCGCGCCCTGGGGCGGCGCGCCATCACTGTGGCGGGCGACATCAGCGACGAGGCGGTGATGGACACCCTGGTGGCCCGCACCGTGGCCGAGCTGGGGGCGCTGCACATCCTCATCAACAACGTCGGCGGCAGTGGCCCGAACCACCCGCTGAAGATGGGCGGCGCCGATTTCAGCGCCGCGCTGGTGTGGAACGTCACCCCCGCTTATTTGATGACGCAAAAGTGCGTACCCGTCATGCGCGCCGCTGGCCATGGCGCGGTGGTGAACATCAGCTCCACAGCAGCGCGCTACGCGCAAAAACACTTCAGTGTGTATGGCGCCGCCAAGGCCGCACTGAACCAGCTCACGCGCAACTTGGCGCAGGACTTTGGCCCACAGGTGCGCGTGAACGCCATCGAGCCCGGCACCATCATGACCGACGCGCTGGCCCCCTTCCTCACTCCCGAGCGTACCGAACGCATGCTGGCCAGCACGCCCATGGCGCGCCTGGGGCAACCGGAAGATATTGCCGCTGCCGCAGTCTTCCTGGCCTCGCCCGCTGCGGGCTGGGTCACGGGAAAAATTCTCGGCGTTGATGGCGGCGTGGAAGCGCCCAATTTCTAAACCCCACCGCCCCCGGCGGGGGCTGTGGTCCTTTCCACCGTTGTCTTTGGAGAGTGCTGCCTTATGTTGATCGCAAAATTCCTGGCCGCTGTGGCCCTGGTGTCGTGGCTGGCCGTCACCGGCCAACGGGTGTTCCATGCCTGGCAGGCGAACGACCCCGCAGACACCACACCACAAATGGACAAGCACTCGGGCGCGCAGGTGCAACTGGCAGGTTTTTACAACCGCCGCTGAAACGCCCCCTGAGCCACCGCAGCGCCACCCTCTGGCGGGCGGGCCACGCGTTCACGCGGGCCCTGGCGCTGCTTAAAACGCCGCGATCCCGGTTTGCGCGCGCCCGAGGATGAGGGCGTGGATGTCGTGCGTACCCTCGTAGGTGTTCACCACCTCCAGGTTCACCAGGTGGCGGGCCACGCCATAGGTGTCGCTGATGCCATTGCCGCCCAGCATGTCGCGCGCCGTGCGGGCAATCTCTAGCGCCTTGCCGCAAGAGTTGCGCTTGATGAGGGAAGTGCCCTCCACGCTGTCCGTGCCCGCATCTTTCATGCGGCCAAACTGCACACAGGCTTGCAGGCCGATGGCAATTTCCGTTTGCATATCCGCCAGCTTTTTTTGTACCAACTGGTTGGCAGCCAAAGGGCGACCAAACTGCTGGCGCTCCAGGGTGTACTGGCGCGCCGTGTGCCAGCAAAACTCCGCCGCGCCCAAAGCGCCCCAGGCAATGCCATAGCGCGCGCTGTTCAGGCAGGTGAACGGGCCTTTGAGGCCACGCACTTCAGGAAAAGCGTTCTCCTCGGGGACGAACACATCGTCCATGACGATCTCGCCCGTGATGCTGGCGCGCAGCCCCACTTTGCCGTGGATGGTGGGCGTGGACAGCCCGGCCATGCCTTTTTCCAGCACAAAACCACGAATAGGGCCTAGCGCCCCGCCCACGCTGACCTCTTTGGCCCAGACGACGAACACGTCGGCCACCGGGCTGTTGGTGATCCACGTTTTGCAGCCCCGCAGCCGGTAGCCACCTGCCACTTTCTGGGCGCGTGCGGCCATGTTGCCGGGGTCGGAGCCGTAGTCGGGTTCGGTCAAGCCAAAGCAGCCAATCCACTCGCCACGCGCCAGCCGGGGCAGGTACTTTTGCTTTTGCGCCTCGGTGCCAAACTCATCAATAGGCACCATGGCCAGCGAACTTTGCACGCTGGCCATCGAGCGGTAGCCGGAATCGACGCGTTCAATCTCCCGCGCAATCAGGCCGTAGGCCACATAGCTCAGGCCGGGGCCGCCGTACTGCGGGGCAATGGTGGAGCCCAGCAAGCCCAGCTCGCCCATTTCACGAAAGATGGTGGTGTCCATCTTCTCGTGGCGAAAGGCGTCGAGCACGCGCGGCGCCAGCTTGCCTTGGCAGTAGGCCGCGGCGGCGTCGCGAATGGCGCGCTCTTCGCTGCTGAGCTGGTGTTCCAGCAAAAACGGGTCATTCCATTGAAAAGGGCTCATGGGGCCTCCTGAGAAAGTACATCGGCCACGGGCGCAGCATCGGCCACAAAGCTGCCCGATTTTCCGCCGTGCTTTTCGCGCAGGCGCACATCGGTCATGACCATGGTTTTGTCGCTGGCCTTGCACATGTCGTAAATGGTGAGCAGCGCCACCTGCACCGCCGTGAGCGCCTCCATCTCCACGCCGGTGGGGCCAACGGTGTGCACCTCGGCGCTGCACTGCACGGCGTTGTCCTGCGCCAGCAGCTCAAACTCCACGGCCACGCGCGTCAGTGCCAGCGGGTGGCACAGCGGAATCAGGTCGCTGGTTTTTTTCGCCGCCATGATGGCGGCAATGCGTGCCACCCCCAGCACATCGCCCTTGCGCGCGCTGGCGTTGGCAATCAGCGCCAGCGTGGCAGGCTGCATGGTGATGCGGCCCGTGGCCAGCGCGCGCCGCGCCGTGGCAGGCTTGGCGCCCACGTCCACCATGTGGGCCTGGCCCTGGGCATCGAAATGGGTGAGAGGAGAAGCATTCGTCATAGCAACACAGCCAACAGGCCCGCCAGGAACACCCTGGCGGCGCGGGCATCATACGGGCTGTGCGGGGCGCCGCCACCCCGCCCTCAGCAGGCAAAGGATGATTGTGCGAAAAAATGAATCAAATCGGCCTCTAAGCCGCACAGGGAAAGCGCTAGCAGCTTCTCTTTTAATAGCATTTTTCACCGCCTCGGGCAGTGCGGTGGCACAGGCGGACCTGCCCTCGCTGGGCGATGGGCTGGAGCTGTCGGCGGGCGACGAGCGGCGCATTGGCGACGACATCATCCGCCAGCTCTACCGCGACCCCGACTACCTCGACGACGGCCCGCTGCAAGAGTATGTGCAAGCCACGCTGGACGCGCTGCGCCAGGCGGCCCGCACGCGCGGCGAACTGCCCGAGGAGCTGGACGAGCGCTTTGCCTGGACGGTACTGCTGGGGCGCGACCGCAGCGTGAACGCCTTTGCCCTGCCTGGCGGCTACCTGGGCGTGCATCTGGGGCTGGTGGGCGTGGTGAGCAGCCGCGACGAGCTGGCCTCGGTGCTGGCGCACGAACTCAGCCACGTCAGCCAGCGCCACATTGCCCGCCTGTTTGCCCAGCAGCAGCGCATGACGCCGCTGATGATCGGCACCATGCTGCTGGGCGCGCTGGCGGCCAGCAAAAGCCCGCACGCCGCCGAAGCGCTGATGGTGGGCGGGCAGGCCGCCGCCATCCAAAGCCAGCTCAATTTTTCACGCGACATGGAGCGCGAGGCCGACCGCCTGGGCTTTGCCCTGATGGCGCCCGGAGGCTTTGCGCCGCAAGGCTTCGTCACCATGTTCGACAAATTGCAGCAGGCCAACCGGCTCAACGACAACGGCAACTGGCCCTACCTGCGCAGCCACCCACTGACCACCGCGCGCATCGCCGACATGCAAGCGCGCCTGCCTGCGCAAACCCGCGCCAGCGAGCCCAGCCCCACGCTGGAACACGCCCTGCTGGCGGCGCGTGCGCGCGTGCTGGCCCGCCCCGGGGTGGATGTGCTGCGCCAGTGGAGTGCCCTGCCGCACAGCAGCGGCTTTGCCGCACAGCCATTGCACCAGCGCGTGGCCGCGTGGTACGCCGCCGCGCTGGCGCACATGCAACTGCGCGACGGCCCCGCCGTGCAGCGTGCGCTGCAAGCGCTGCAGACAACGCTGCAGCAAGAGGGCCGCAGCGACGCCGCCGCGCTGCGCCAGGTGCGCCTGCTGGCAGCGCAATGGGCGCTGCAAGCCGAGCAACCTGCGCAAGCACTGCAGCAGCTGGACGCCGCCAGCCGTGGCCGCCCGGAGCTGCTGCTGCGCAGCCAGGCCTTGCTGCGCCTGGGCCAAGCAGCGCAGGCCAGCGGGCCACTGGAGCTGTGGCTGAGCCAGCACCCGCAAGACGCCAGCGCCTGGCAACTGCTGGCACAGGCCTGGCAGCAACAAGGCCAGGTGCTGCGCAGCGTGCGCGCCGAGGCCGAAGCGCGCGCCGCGCACTACGACTGGGCTGCCGCCATCGACCGGCTGCGCGCCGGGCAGGCGCTGGCGCGCAGCCAGCCGCACGTGGCCCAAGACCACATTGAGGCGTCCATCATTGACACGCGGCTGCGCGTGTTCGAGTCACGTTTTCGGGAACAGGCGGCGCAGCGCTGAGTCGATCAGCAGGCCCAGCGCGCTGTACAAGAGCGAACCCCACAGCGCGGCGCCAAAGCCGCGCACCTGCAAGCCATCGAGCACGCTGGCCGCAGCCCAGAACAGCAGCGCGTTGATGACAAACAAAAACAGCCCCACGGTCACCACCGTGACGGGCAAGGTCAGCACCACCAGCACCGGGCGCAGCACGGTGTTGAACAGTGCAATCACCAGCGCCGCCCACAGCGCCGAGCCCCAGCCCTGCACCTGCACCCCGCTGTACAGCTGCGCCACCAACAGCAAGGCACCGGCGCTGAGCAACCATTGAAGCAAGAGTTTCATAGCAAGGCTCCTTTCAACCGATCTAGGCCTAGGCCTGGGCCTGGGCGGTTTGCGCCGCCTCGGCGCGGCGCTTGAGCCACTGGCCCAAGCCCAGCACCAGCAAGGCCCCGGCAGCGGCCGCGCCGTAATGCAGCAGCGGGCTTTGCGGCAGTTTCGGGCTCCACAACCACTGCTCAGTGTGGACGAACAGCGGATCGCTCACCGCCATCGAGCCGCCAATCCAGCCCAACAACATACCGCCCAGCACGATCACCACCGGGAAGCGCTCCATCAGCTTGATCACCAACTGGCTGCCCCACACGATGATGGGAATAGAGATGAGCAAGCCCAGCGTCACCAGCAGCATTTGGTGCGCTCCGGCACTGTGGGCAGCGCCCGCAATCGCAATCACGTTGTCCACGCTCATCACCAGGTCCGCCACGATGACGGTTTGCACCGCCGCCCACAATTTATCGCTGCTTTGCACGCCCGCGTGTTCGTCTTCATGCGGCGCAATCAGCTTGATGCCGATCCACAGCAACAGCGCCGCGCCCACCACCTTGATGAAAGGCAGCGCCAGCAGCGCCATAGCAAACGCAATCAGCACCACACGCAGCACGATGGCGCCTGCCGTACCCCAAAAAATGCCCTTGTTGCGCAGGTGCGGCGGCAGTTTGCGGCAAGCCAGAGCGATGACCACAGCGTTGTCACCACCGAGCAAGATGTCGATGAGAATGATTTGACCCAACGCCACCCAAAACGGTGCGTGAGTGAGAAAGTCCAAATCCATAAGCGTGCGGGGAAAAGAGAAGGTGGCACAGACAGCGGCCAGGCCACAGCAAGGCGGCGGGGCCGGTGGGCGACGGCGGCCAAGCGCCATAGGCCCGTGCGGCAGCGGCTGCCGACAAAGGGGGGGCTATTGAACCACATTTGCACAGGCCATGCCCGCGCGCCTATCATCGCCAGCCCTGCCTTGGTTCAGCCCCTTTGCCGTGTTGCCATACGGCCCTTGCGCGCATGTCTGTCCCCATCCACATCACCGACATCGAAGCCGCCATCAACTACTGGCGCACCCGCCAGCCCGCCGACCATGGCGTGCTGGCGCCGCCCGTGCGCGCCCTGGCCGAGGTGTACGGCACGCTGGTATGGCAACGCGCGCCGGGCATTGACCCGGCCCAACTGCCGCACGCCGCCCTGCAGGCCTGGCTGGCCTGGTACGACACCCAGCCCGATACGCCCTGCATTGCCATCTGCTCCACCAGCCAGGGCGACGAAGAATGCAAAGGCTGCGGGCGCAGTTTTGCCGAAGTGCAAAGCTGGCTGGAACTGTCGCCCGCGCACAAGCGTGCCGTGTGGCGGCGCATCACGGCGCAAGCGCGTGCCTGGCGCTTTGGGCGCTACGCCGAACGCGCCAGCCACGGCCACACGGCGCACCCGCAGCGCCGGGGCTGAAGCAGCTCCTCACCCAAAAATACAAGCCAAATTGGCCTCTAAGCCGCACTGGATAAGCGCAAGCAGCTATTCAATAAAGAGCGTTTTTCGCAGCCCCAGCGTGCCATTTGGTAGATGACAGGCGCGCAGCTTTTGCGTACAACCGGCGCTTCTTTGTCCACCCGGGAGCGCCACAGCGCCCCCACCCATACCCATGCACCGACGTTTTTTCCTGCACCTCTCCAGCGCCCTGGGCGCCAGCGCTTTGCTACAAGCCTGCGGCGGCGGTGGCAGCGACTCCCCACCGTTCGAGCCGCCCACACCCAGCCAGCCGCTGGTGTGCGCCCCCGCCATGCCAGGCGCCCCAGGGCTGGTGCAGGGCCTGCAGCCCGTACCGGCGCTGCCCAGCGGGGGCACGGTGGCGGTGCTGGCCCCGGCCTCGCCCGCAGCAGGGCGCGCGCAAGAGGTGGCCGACTGGCTGGCGCAGCGCGGTTTTGTGCCGCGCCTGTACCCCAGCGCCTACGCGGGCACGGGCGACCCGCAGCAAGACGACTACCTGGCCGCCAGCGATGCGCAGCGGCTGGACGAGCTGCACAGCGCCTTTGCCGACCCCAACGTGGACGCCATTATTTGCCTGCGCGGCGGCTACGGCAGCGCGCGGCTGCTGGCAGGCATCGACTTTGCGCTGCTGCGCCGCCACGCCAAACCCTTCGTGGGCTACAGCGACATCACCGCCCTGCACCTGGCCCTGGCGCGCCATGCGGGCTTTGTCAGCTTCCACGGGCCCATGCTCACCTCCGACCTGTTGCGCAACCGCCAAGAACCCACCGAAGCGGCGCTGTTCGCCCAATTGCAGGGCCGCCAGCAGGCGGGCAGTTGGCTGCCGCAGCCGCCACAGTTCCCGCTGCACAGCCTGCGCTGCGGCGCGGCGCAAGGGCGGCTGGTGGGCGGCAACCTGGCGCTCATCGGCTCCACGCTGGGCACGCCCTGGGAAATCGACACGCACGACGCCATCCTCTTCATCGAAGACGTGGGCGAGCCGCCCTACAAAATTGACCGGCTGCTGACCCAGTTGCGCCTGGCGGGCAAGCTGGGCGGGGTGCGCGGCGTGCTGATTGGGGATTTTTCCGACGTATCGGCTGCCGGTGCCAGTGCCGAACAGGTGGCGCTGGACGCCGCGCGCCTGCAGCGCCTGTGGCAGGAGTTTTTCTTGCCGCTGAACGTGCCGGTGCTGGCGGGCTGGCGCAGCGGCCACGTCGACCCCAACCTGACGCTGCCCATTGGCGCCGTGGTCACGCTCGACGCCGACCGCCAGGGCGTGCGCGTGGAGCAAGCGCTGGTGGTGTGACGCGCCACTCAGCGAGGGCGCGCAAGCGGTGCGCTTACTTCCAGCGTACCGCCTCCACGTAGGCACTGCCCTGGGTGCTGCTGAGGGTGAGGGCGCCTTCTTGCACCGTGGCCTGCAGCTGCATGCTGCGTTCGGCCAGGCGTGCCAGCTCTTGCGACGCACTGCTGGGAATGCGCCACACCTGCAGCTTGTCCAGGCGCGTGAGCTTGTTTTCGATGCCCTTCCACCACACCTCGGCCGCGTGGTGAAAGCAGTACACCAGCACGGCATCGGCCTTGCTGCAGGCTTTACTTAGCGGCTTGTCTTCGGGCTGGCCCACTTCAATCCACAGGCGCTTGCGGCCCGTGAAGTCGGTGAGCGACACGTCGGGGTCGTCCGGGTCTGACAGGCCTGCGCCAAAGGCGAGCTGGCCATCGCCATGGCACACATCGTTGAGCTGGTGCGCTTGTAGCGCCAGCGCGGCCAGGCGCACCATCATGCGCTCGTCGGTCTCGCTGGGGTGGCGTGCCAGCGTGAGCGCGTGGTCGGCGTAGTAGCCGTGGTCAATGTCGGCGATTTGCAGGTTCGCCTTGAAGATGGTGGATTTGATGGCCATAGGCACTCACAGGTAAAGGGACAAAAAGCAGCAGGCAGCAGGGGAAGAGCCAGCGATTGCACCACGCCCGACCATAGCCCGAACTGCCGTGATTCCGTCAGGATGAAGCGCGCAGGCGTGCTCTCGGCATCAACCAAGTCTTGTTATACAAACTGAAGAAGAAATCTTCAGTTTGTATAAGTTTTGCGCTTTGGGGCTATATCAACCCCCTGATTTTGCTATTGAAAAAATAGCTGCTTGCGCTTATCCAGCAAGGGTTAGAGGCCAAAAACGCTTGGAAAATATGGCGTTCACAACCTGGCTTACACCCGGCGTGCCAGCTCGGCCGCTTTGCCAATGTAGCTGGCCGGGGTCATGGCCAGCAGGCGGTCTTTGTCGGCCTGGGGAATCTCAAGACCTTCGATGAGCTGGTGCAAGGCCTGTGCCGTGACGCTTTGGCCGCGCGTGACTTCTTTGAGCTTTTCATAGGCACCGGCCACGCCGTAGCGGCGCATCACGGTTTGGATGGGCTCGGCCAGCACTTCCCAGCTGGCGTCCAGATCATCGGCCAGGGCCTGGGCGTTGAGTTCGAGCTTGTTCAGGCCGGTCATCAGCGAGCTGTAGGCCAGCGTGGCGTAGCCCAGCGCCACGCCAATGTTGCGCAGCACCGTGCTGTCGGTCAGGTCACGCTGCCAGCGGCTGATGGGCAGTTTTTCTGCCAAGTGCTTGAGCAAGGCGTTGGCCAGACCCAGGTTGCCTTCGGCGTTTTCAAAGTCGATGGGGTTGACCTTGTGCGGCATGGTGGAGGAGCCGATTTCGCCGTCTTTGAGCTTTTGCTTGAAGTAGCCCAGGCTGATGTAGCCCCAGATGTCGCGCGAGAGGTCCACCAAAATAGTGTTGGCGCGCGCCACGGCGTCGAACAGTTCGGCCATGTAGTCGTGCGGCTCGATCTGGATGCTGTAGGGCTGGAACGTCAGGCCCAGGCCCTGGGGCTCGGCGGTTTCCACCACTTTTTTGCTGAAGGCTTCCCAGTCAAAGTCGGGCCAGGCGGCCAGGTGGGCGTTGTAGTTACCCACGGCGCCGTTCATTTTGGCCAGGATTTTCACGTCGGCAATGCGCTGGGTGGCCGCTTCCAGGCGCACCAGCACGTTGGCCATTTCCTTGCCCACGGTGGTGGGGCTGGCGGTTTGGCCGTGGGTGCGGCTGAGCATGGGCACCTCGGCGTACTGGTGCGCCATGGTGCGCAGTTTGTCGCTGATGGCACGCAGGCCCGGCAGCACGGCGGCATCGCGCCCGGCGCGCATTTGCAGGGCGTGGCTGGTGTTGTTGATGTCTTCGCTGGTGCAGGCAAAGTGGACGAACTCGGCGCTTTTTTCCAGCTCGGCCTGGCCTTTGAATTGGTCTTTGATCCAGTACTCCACGGCCTTGACGTCGTGGTTGGTTTTCTTCTCAATCAGCTTGATGGCCTGGGCGTCGGCCTCAGAAAATTTTTCCACCAGGCCCTGCAAATAGCTGCGCGCGCTGGGCGACAGCGGCGCAAATTCGGCAAAGCCAGCATCCGACAAAGCGATGAACCAGGCAATTTCCACCTGCACGCGGCGGTGCATGTAACCGTATTCGCTCATGATCGGGCGCAGGTGGGAGAGTTTGGCGGCGTAGCGGCCGTCCAGCGGAGACAGGGCTGTGATGTGCGACATAGCTTTTGATTGTAAATTCCAGCCCCTGTCGGGCCAGGAGGGCTCGATAGAATGAATGCTCCCTTGAACGCGGCCCACCCATGATGAAACTGATCGGATCGACCACCAGCCCCTATGTGCGCAAAGTGCGTGTGGTGCTGGCAGAAAAAAAGCTCGACTACCGCCTGGAGCTGCAAGATGTCTGGGCAGCCGACACCACCATTGCCCAGACCAATCCCCTGGGCAAGGTGCCCTGCCTGGTGATGGAAGGCGGCGACACGCTGTTTGATTCGCGCGTCATCGTCGACTATCTGGACACGCTCTCGCCCGTGGGCAAGCTGCTGCCACCACACGGGCGCGAACGTGCCGAAGTCAAAATGTGGGAGGCCCTGGCCGATGGCCTGCTGGATGCCGCCATCTTGGTGCGGCTGGAAAACACCTTCGCCGGGCGCAGCGAAGCCCAGCGCAGCCCCGCCTGGATCGCACGCCAAATGGCCAAGGTGGAAGGCAGCCTGCAGGCCATGGCCCAAGGTCTGGGCGACAAGGCCTATTTCGGCGGCATCCACCCCAACCTGGCGGACATGGCCGTGGGCTGCGCGCTGGGTTGGCTGGAGTTTCGTTTTCCCGAAATCGACTGGCGCACCGCCCACCCCAACCTGGGCCGCCTGCTGGACAAATTGATGCAGCGCCCCAGCTTTGCCGATACCCGTCCGGGCTGAACGGCGGCGCGTGCGCCGTCAGGCGCAGCCGCTACAACGCAAAAAGGCCACTGGTTGCAGTGGCCTTTTTGCTGGAAGAAAAAAAGTTGCGAAGCGTCCCGAAACGAAGAAAGAGAGGGAGGGAGGAGAAGCGTTCCAGGTTTGCAATCGTCCAAAGGAGCTGAAAGGCTTCGCAACGTAAAAACTGTGTTGCGTCCTAGAGTGGGGGGCCTGCGGCGAAGTTCCAGGGGCTAACTGCAAAAAAATGTAACCCCCTCTCCGATCCTTGGTCTCTGGTTCAGACCATGGCCAGCAAACGGTCCAAGGGCCAGTTCACCCGCACTTCCTTGTGCCCCAGCGGGCCGCTGATCTTCCATGCGGGCAAAGAGGTGTCGCGCGGAATCAGCTCGCCTGTAGGCATACCGGTGCGTGAAATCACCACAGCCACACGTGGCGTAGTCGCGGTGGGGCCACGGCGCAACACCACTGCCACCTCCTGGCTGGCCAGGCGCACCAGGCAGCCGGGCGGGTACACGCCCAAGGCTTTGACCAGGGCAGCGCCTGCTTCATCCACCTGGCGCTCTTCGTCGTAGTAGCTGGCCTGCATGGCGGCCGTGACGGGCATGGGGGTGCGCGAAGCGCGCGGCGCAATGCGCGCACCAAACACGTCGGCACGCTGCATCAGGCGGGCCAGCTGTTCCGCCTCGTTTTTGTGTGCCAGAGGTCCGGGGGTGCGTTGGTGGTGCAAGCGCACCGCCTCCAACCACACGGGGTCTTCCACACCCAGGCTGCGCAACAGGGCTTGCGAATCGCCCGCGTGGCTTTCAATGGCACTGATTTGCGGCCCTGACAGGGAGTCGAGCTGCTGCGCTAACTGGTCTTGCAGACCCGTCATGGCAATGTTCATGCTCAGTGCCGCGCAGCCGAGCTGACGCACACGCTCGGGCGACCACTGCAGCACTTCGCGCGCAGCCACCATGCAGGCCACGCTGACCAGCATGGCATGGGTGGCGCTGTACATCTGCGTCTCTTGCGCCGAGAGCAAGATCAAGGCCAGCAGCGCGGCATCGGGGGTTTGGCTGGCGTGGCGCTCCAGTTCCTCGTGCAAGGTATGAAAGCGCGGCAAAAAGTCTTGCGCTTGGGGCAAACGCAGCAACTGGGTGGCCTGCAACTGCAACTCGGCCCAGGCCCGTGCGCCTTGCAGTGCGCGCAGGCGCGCGCGCGGCGCAGGCGCTGTGGCGATGGTGGGCGCAGCACTGATCTTCATCACCGCGATTTCGCCCAACTGGGTGTCGGTATCGAGCATCTGGTGCAGCTGGGTGACGAACGCGCGATGGCTGTCGCGCGACTCTTCGGTGTCGATGCACAAGTTCACACCCCGGGCCAGCAAGGTCTCTAGCTCCGTGCGGTTGCGCACCACGTAGCCACGCTGGGCCAGCAAGGCCCCGGTGACACCGCGCAGCGCAAACGGTAGCGGCTGCCCTAAAGGGATGGAATCAAGGTCGAGCGATATCAGGTTCATAGCGCGGCGGATTATCCCTGCCACATCGTTACATTCGCTGACAGCGCCTGCGTGGCAGGCTCAGGGTTAACCCGCAATCTTTTCGCCAAACACCGCCTGCCACAGTGCCAGCACGGCCTGGCGCTCCGCGTGCAGGGCTTGTGCGTCCATGCACAGGGAACTTTCGTCCAAGCGCGCTTTGTGCTGTGCACGGCGCAAAGCACGGTAGGCATCGGCGGCGGCCTGGCCGACACCGGGCGGCAACAAGCCAACCGCTTGCGCACGCCGCAACAACGCGATGTTGCCCACGTTGCCAATCAGCTCGGGATGCACGCGGGCATGAGCCAGTACCAGGTACTGCACGGCAAATTCCACATCGATCATGCCGCCAGGGCTGTGTTTCACGTTGAAACCTTCTCCATGCGGAGGGTGGGCGGCGCGCAGGCGCTCACGCATGGCATGGATTTCGGCGCGCAGCGCTGCAGGGTCGCGCTCGGCAGTGATCACGGCCTCACGCACGGCATCAAAGCGGGTGCGCAGGTCTTCGCTGCCCAGCACAAAACGCGCCCGGGTCATGGCCTGGTGCTCCCAGGTCCAGGCAGTGTTGCTGCCGCGCTGGCGCTGGTAGTCGGCATACGCGGCAAAGCTGGCCACCAACAGGCCGGAGTTGCCGTTCGGGCGCAAGGCCGTGTCGATCTCGAACAAATCTCCCTCGCCGGTTTTGACCACCAGCCAGTTGATCAGCTTGCGCACATAGGCGGCATAAATTTCTGGCGCGCGCTCATCGTCGTCGTCAAACACGAAGACGATGTCCAGGTCACTGCCATAGCCCAGCTCTTTGCCGCCCAGCTTGCCGTAGCCAATGATGGCGAATTGCGGCGTGTCGCGGTGGCGGGTTTTCAAGCGCTGCCAGCACCACTGCGCCGTCACACGCAGCACGCTGTCGGCCAAGAGCGACAAATCGTCGGCCACTTCCTCCACGCTGATGCGGCCTTCAACATCGCGCGCCAAAGTGCGAAAGACCTCCGCGTGGTGGGCGCGGCGCAGCAGGTCGAGCAAGGTTTCTTCGTCGTCTTCGCCGGTGGATTGCACCGCCGCCAGGCGCAGCGCCAGCTCGTGCTCAAAGTCCTGGGGGGCAAAACGCTCGGCCAGCAACTGCTCGCCCGCCAGCTCGTCGATGACGCCCGGGTGCTGCAGCAGGTAGCGGGCGGGCCAGCGCGCAGCACCCAGCAGGTGCAGCAAGCGCTCATGCACAAACGGGCGCTCCAACAGCAGCGCCAGGTAGCTTTCGCGGCGCAGCAGTGGCTCCAGCCAGTCAATCAAGCGCAGTGCGGCCAGCTCGGTGGCTCGCCCTTGGGCCAACCATTGCGCGGTGCGCTGCACCAGGCGCACCAGCCGGGCGCGCGCTTCATCGCGCAGTGCCTGCACGCGCGGCTGCTGACACCAGGCCGCAACCCGCTCACGCAGCGGGCCTTGCAGGTGCTCGGCCAAAGCTTCCAGCGGGGGCAGGGCATTGGCCGCTTGGCGCTGCGGGCCACAGCCTTTGCAAGTTTTTTCCTGCGGGCTGCCCAGCAGCGCATCAAACTCCTGCGCCACGCGCTCGCGGTGAGCATCGAGCTGACACAAAAAGGCCGACGTGGCCAAACCCAGCGTGGCGGCAATCCACTGCAGGTCTTCATCGCGCGTGGGCAGGATATGCGTTTGCTGGTCGTCCAGGTACTGGATGCGGTGCTCTACACCGCGCAAAAAGGTGTAGGCCGCCGCCAGTTGTTGCGCCGTTTCTTGCGGCATCAAGCCAGCACGTGCCAGGCGCTGCAAGGCCTCTAGCGTGGGGCGGCAGCGCAGCTCCGGAAACTGCCCACCACGCACCACCTGCAGCAGTTGCACGATGAACTCAATCTCGCGAATGCCACCGCGCGACAGCTTGACATCGTTGGCCCGCTCAGGGCGGCCACTGCTGCGCTGTACGGCATGGTCACGAATTTGGCGGTGCAGCACGCGCAGGGCGTCGAACACGCTGTAGTCCAAATAGCGGCGAAAAACAAACGACAGCACCGTACTGCGCAGCGCGGGCACCAGCGGATGGCGCACCGATGCCCGAGGCGCGACGATGCGGCTCTTGAGCCAGGCAAAGCGCTCCCATTCGCGCCCGTGCAGCTGTAAATAGTCTTCCAGCGCAGCCAGCGAGACCACTGGCGGGCCAGAGTTGCCATGCGGGCGCAGCGCCAAATCGACACGAAACACCAAGCCATGCTCGGTGGTCTCGCCCACCAGGGCGTAGATGGCTTTGACGGCGCGGGCAAAGTATTCATGGTTGGACAGCTTGCCGCGCCCATCGGGCAAGCCGCTGGTCTCGCCATCTTGGCCATAGACGTAAATCAGGTCGATGTCGCTAGAGACATTCAACTCGCGCGCACCCAGCTTGCCCATGCCAATGATCCACAGGGGCACAGGCTGACCTTGCTCATCCAAAGGTCGTCCATGGCGCTCGTTCAAGTCGGCACAGGCCTGCTGGCAAGCACGATCAAGCGCCAGCTCGGCCAACGCCGTCATAGTCTGGGTGACCACCTCCAAGTGCGCCAATGCCTCATCGGTGACCAGACGCTCGGGGGCACATTCGTATTCGATCAAACGCGCCAGCGCCAGTTGGCGCAAAGTGCGCAGCGCCACCCCCAGGCCAGCGGCGCCCCCTGGCCCACGCGCCAGCAACTGCTGCAGCGCCTGTGCCAGCACAGCAGCACTGGGCACTCCGGGTGGCAGCAGGGTGAAATCATCGCCATAGCGGCGCTGCAAACGCTGGTAGAAGCGCGAACCGGTCACCAATGGGGCGGCGGCAACCACGGCATCAGCCTCGGGGCAAGAAGGCGCGGTACAGGCAGGAGCGGGGAGGGAAGACATGCGGGCAAGAAACAACGGGAAAGCCTGAAGACACCAGCAACAGGCCACTCCAAAGCAGCGGGCGATAATTCCGCCCTCTGTGGCCCGCACCATGACCGAACCGACGTCCCACCCTTCCCGCTTGCTACGCTGGGCCGCCGGTCTGGCACGCTGGTCTTTAGGCCTGGTGCTGGCCTTCTGGCTGCTGGCAGCAGGACTGTGGGGGCTGGTTCACGGCTGGATTGTGCCGCGTGTGGACGAATGGCGCCCGCAGCTCGAAAAGTACGCCACACAGGCGCTAGGGACGCCCGTGCGCCTGGGCTCCTTGTCAGCCCGCTCCGAAGGTTTGCTGCCCACCGTGGAGCTGCAACAGGTGGAACTGCTCAATGCCCAGGGCCAGGTGGCGCTTCAATTGCCACGCGTGGTGCTGGCGGTATCGCCGCGCTCTGTGCTGCGCGGTGGGGTGGAGCAGCTGTACATCGAAGCGCCCAGCCTGGACATCACGCGCAATGCCACAGGCCAATGGTGGGTGGCTGGTCTGCTGCTGCAACCCGGCCAGGGTGACAACAGCGCCCTGGCCGACTGGCTGTTTGCTCAGGCAGAAATCGTGGTGCGCGGCGGGCGCTTGCAATGGCTGGATGAGCAGCACGGCACGCCAGCGCTGGCACTGCAATCCGTGGACATCGTGCTGCGCAACCGGGGGCGCCACCACGCACTGCGCCTGGATGCCAGTCCGCCACCCGGTTGGGGTGGGCGCTTTAGTGTCATGGGACAGATGCGCCAGCCATTTTTCAGCCTGCACCCGGGTGCCTGGCAACGCTGGACGGGCCAGCTCTACGCGCACTTTCCACAGCTCGACGCCGCCCACTGGAGCCCGTACCTGGCACTGGTGGGTGCCCAGGTGACGCGCGGGCGTGGCAGCCTGCGTGCCTGGGTGGATGTACGCCAGGGCCGCCCAGTGGGCATGACAGCCGATGTGCAGCTGGCCCACCTGCACGCCCAATGGGGGGCGCAAACGCACGCCTTGGCGCTGCGCAACCTGCATGGGCGCGTGCAGGCACGCACCTGGCGCGAAGGCTGGGAACTGGGCACGCACAACCTGCGCTTTACCACCGACGATGGCCAGCACTGGCCAGCCAGCCACCTGCAATGGCGCCACACGGCCGCCACACAGGGCTCGGACGCACACCCTGTGCAAGGCGAGCTGCTGGCCGAGCGCATCGACCTGGCCCTGCTCGCGCGCCTGGCCCAAGCTTTGCCGCTGGAGGCGCCCGCGCAAGCACTGCTGCAGCGCCTGCGCCCTGCGGGCGTGCTGCATGACCTGCAGGCCCGTTGGCAAGGCAACGGCCAGCACTGGCCCGTGTACCACGTGCGTGGGCGGGTCGAAGGCTTGGCCCTGGCGGGGCGTCCGCACGATGCACCAGCCCACTGGCAACCCGAAGATTTCGGTCTGCAAGGTGCCCGTGCACAGTTTGACTTTACCCAGCACAGCGGCAGTGCCCAGCTGACCTTGCGCGACGGTCTGCTCCTGCTCCCCGGCGTGTTTGAAGACCCGCTGCTGCCGCTGCAGCAGCTTTCAACCACCGTGCGCTGGCAACTCGAAGGGGAGGGAGCGGCGCAGCGCATTGCCGTACAGGCCGACGACCTGCGCTTTGCCAACGCCGATGCCCAAGGCCAGGCCCAATTGCGCTGGCGCACCAGCGACCCCGCGCAATCGGCCAGCGGTTCACGCTTTCCCGGAGTGCTCGACCTGCACGGCCAACTGCAGCGTGCCGATGGCACGCGCGTACACCGCTACCTGCCCTTGGCGATCGAGGCCGACGTGCGCCATTACGTACGCGATGCGGTGCGCGCGGGCCAATCGCAACAGGTGCAGTTCAAGGTGCGGGGCGACCTGCACGAGCTGCCGTTCAGCCACCCACAGCAGGGGGACTTCTACATCGCGGCCAAGATACGCGATGCCACCTACGCCTACGTGCCACCCACGTTGCAGACGGCGGGTGAGCCCCCCTGGCCGGTGCTGCACCAACTCTCCGGCGAGCTGGTGTTTGACCGCTACAGCATGGCCGTACGCAAAGCCCAGGCCAGCATCCAAGGCCATCCCCAAGTGCGTCTAGGCAGCATCGAGGCGCAAATTCCCAACTTGTTGCACAGCGTGGTACAGGTGCAGGCCCAAGGCCGTGGTCCTCTGCCCGAGCTGCTGGCGCAAGTCACCCACTCCCCGCTGGCGGCACTGACCTCGCACGCGCTCGACCACACCCACAGCAGCGGCCCCGCGGACTTGCGGCTACAGCTCACCCTGCCGATTGCCACGCTGCAGCGCAGCCAGGTGCAGGGCAGCGTCACCTTCACAGGCAACAACGAAATACGCCTGCAACCCGAAACGCCCCTGCTCACCCAGGTGCGTGGCAGCGTGCAATTCAGTGAAAAAGGCTTTGGCCTGGCGGGCGTGCAGGCACAGGCCCTGGGTGGCAGCGTGCGCCTGGAAGGTGGTATGCGCGCCAGCGATGCCCCCATCCAGCTGCGCGCCCAAGGCGTGGCCAGCGCGGCTGGACTGCGCCAAGCCAGCGAACTGGGATTGCTGGCCCATCTGGCACAGCACGCCAGCGGCAGCACACCCTACCAGGTGGAGTTGTCGATCCAGCAGGGCCAACCTGCACTGCAGGTCAGCAGCAACCTGCAAGGCCTGGCACTCGACTTGCCCGCCCCACTGCACAAGCCTGCCCATACCAGCCAGGCACTGCACTTTGAACGCCGCGCGCTATCGGCAGAGCCCGGCCCCGCACATGAACTCACCCTCTTGCAGCTCGAAGGCTTGGGCCAGGTGCAGTACGAGCGCAGCACGCACGGCCCGCTGCCCCAGGTACTGCGCGGCGCCATCGCCTGGGGACAAGAAGAGGGCACGCAGCAGGTAGTGAGCCAACCCCTGCCCAGCCAAGGCGTGGCGGCCAACGTGCGCCTGGACACGCTGGACATCGATGCCTGGCAACAACTGCTGCAAGCGGGCAGCAGCGACTTGCACGACCCCACACTGCACGACTACCTGCCCCAGCACATTGCTCTGCGCAGCGAACACCTGCAGTGGCAAGGCCGACAGCTGCACCAAGTCGTTGCCGGACTGACGCAGCACAACGGCATCTGGCAAACCAGCCTGGACGCACGTGAACTGTCTGGCCACCTGGCCTACCACCTGCCCACCGCCCAGGAGCCCGGGGGCAGCCTGCATGCCCGCCTGGCACGTCTGGCCTTACCGCCCAGCGCGCGCACCCAGGTGAACCGCTTGCTGGACCCACAGCCCGGCCACCTGCCTGCGCTGGATATTGACGTACAAGCGCTGGAACTTGGCGGGCTGCAGCTGGGCCACCTGCAACTGCAGGCCGACAACCGGGGTGGGCAAGGCGGCGTAGCCCGCGAGTGGCGCCTGTCACACCTGCAGTTGCACACGCCCGAAGCACAATTGCGTGCCAGCGGCCGCTGGGCCCTGCTGAGCCCCAGCAGTGGAGCGGACATACGCCACACCGACCTGCAGCTGCGCCTGGACGTGCAAGACTCAGGCGAGCTGTTGGCCCGCCTGGGCCTGCCTGCCACCGTGCGCCGAGGCAAGGGTCGGCTGCAAGGGCGTATCGGCTGGCAAGGCAGTCCCCTGCAGCCAGACTACGCCAGCATGGAAGGACAACTGCGCATGGACATGGAAAGCGGCCAGTTTCTCAAAGCCGAGCCCGGACTGGCCAAGCTGCTGGGCGTGCTCAGCCTGCAATCGCTGCCCCGGCGCCTGACGCTGGACTTTCGCGACGTGTTCAGCGACGGCTTCGCGTTTGACTTCGTGCGCGGCGACGTTCAAGTGCAGCAAGGCGTAGCCCGCACCCAGAACCTGCAAATGAAAGGCGTGAACGCTGCCGTGCTGATGCAAGGCCAGGCCGACCTGGGGCAAGAAACGCAAGACCTGCACGTCGTCGTGGTGCCGGAAATCAACGCCATGACGGCCTCGCTCGTCGCCTCGGCCATCAACCCGGTGCTGGGCCTGAGCAGCCTGCTGGCCCAGGCCGTGCTGCGCGCGCCCCTGGCAGCGGCCACCACGCAAGAATTTCGCATTGCCGGCTCCTGGGAAGACCCCCAAGTAGAGCGCCTGCAGCGGCGCAGCCCAGCAGCAGCCGACGACACCCCACCGCCCCAGAAAAGCCCCGCCCTGGCCGCCGCCTCGGCCACGCCAGTGGCCCCCACCCCCGCAGCTGCGCCTGCCGCCACGCCATGAACATCGCCGCCCTGCAAATGGTCTCCGGACGCGAGACCCACGCCAACCTGGCCACGGCCCACACCTTGCTCGCCCAGGCCCACGCCGCGGGCGCTGAACTGGCCGTGCTCCCTGAATACTTTGCCTGCATGGGCCTGGGCGAGCGCGCCAAACTGGCCCAGGCAGAAACCTTTGGTAGCGGGCCAGTGCAAGATTTCCTGGCCCGCAGTGCGCGCCAATGGGGGATGTGGATTGTTGGCGGCACACTGGCGCTGCGCACCGCGGCTGGCGAGCCAGGGCCGGGCGAGGGCGAGAGCACACAAGAGCGCGAGCGCGTCACCAACACCTGCCTGGTGTATGACCCCAGCGGCGCCTGCGTGGCACGCTACGACAAGATTCACCTGTTCCAGTTCGACAACGGCCACGAGCGCTACGCCGAAGCCGACACCGTGCAGCCCGGCCAGCAGCCAGTTACCGTGCAGGTGCAGCCGCGCGAGGGGCCGCCGTGGCGCCTGGGCCTGTCGGTGTGCTACGACCTGCGCTTTCCCGAGCTGTACCGTGCCCTGGCGCAGGCGGGTGCCGACGTGCTGCTGGTGCCCAGCGCCTTCACGGCCACCACCGGCCAGGCGCACTGGGAAAGCCTGCTGCGCGCCCGCGCCATTGAAAACCTGGCCTACGTGCTGGCCCCCGCGCAAGGTGGCACGCACGACAACGGGCGGCGCACCTGGGGCCACAGCCTGTTCATTGACCCCTGGGGCGAGGTGCTGGCCCAGCACGCGCACGGCCCTGGCCTGGTGCTGGGCCAGCTACAGCGTGCGCGCCTGGATGGCGTACGGGCACAACTCCCAGCGCTCACGCACCGGGTGCTGTAGGCCCTTGTGGCGGGAGGCGCTCAGGCGCCACTCAAACGCGCAAAAAAACGCCCCAGCAACGAGGTGGAGCGCTTTTCCGTATGGAATTGCGCCACGTAGCGCTTGTCCTCGACCAAGATGTGGTTCACCAGCCAGTCGCGCAAAAAGTGCAGCAGCTCCAAGCTGGTGCGCTCGCCCTGCTCGGTTTTGGACTTTTCTTCGGTAATTTTTTGCACAAAGCGCCGGTGCAGTGCCACGTGGGCATCGATCTGTGGGTAGCCAATGCTGCGCATGAAAGTTTCTTCTTCGGTGAAGTGCATCACCGTGGAGCGCTCCAACTCTTCGAGCATCGGGGTCATCTCCGATGCCCGGGCGTTGCGCACAATGCCATCCCACAGCCGGTTCATGATGTCAAACAGCATTTTGTGCTGCTCGTCGATCTCTGCCATTCCCAGGGCGTAGTTGGCCTGCCAAGTGACCAACACCGCCTTACCACCCGCGTTCGTCGTGTTCAAAGCATTCCCCTTGTCTCGTGCTGTGTCTGCATTGTTGTCAGCCTCCCTGGGCGGGAGGCCCCACCAGGCCTGAACCTTGCCCCCTGGCAAAACCAGGGAATATGGCAGCTTCATGGCACCGAGCACACATATCGTACGCATGAAAACTTTCTGTCTGCTGCAGATCGACAACACCAAACGTGTTGAAACGCACAAACGCTATGAATTTATGAGCTTTTCGCGCTTGTCCCGCGGGCTTTGGAGGCCTCCAGGAGCACAAAAATAGGGTGCGACAGGGCGCGGTTGCAGCCCTCGCCAGCGGCCAAGCCTGCGCCCCAGGCCCCTCACGCAAAAAAATCAGCATCAAAATCGGCTCAAAGCCTTATGCAGCAAGCGCAAGCAGCTCCTTAAAAAGGAGCATTTTTCTGCGTGGATGCGTCTGCATCAAACACCCGTACCGACAGCGGCATGCGGTACAGCCACAGCGGCTTGCCTTCGGCTGGGGTGTGCTGGGCGCTGGGCGGGGTGTCGGGCAGAGGGAACTCCAGACTGACCAGCCAGCTGCCGGGGGGCATTTCAGCGCTTTTGATGAGGGCGCGGGTCATGCTCTCAGGACGCTGGAACAGGTAGATGAGCTGGTAGCTGCTCCAATCGGCCAGCCAAATGTCCCCCTGGCGCACCCGCGCCCAGGGGCAGCGCAGCGCACACAGCCAGCGCAGCGGCCAGCTCCACTCCAAACCTTCCAGACGCGCCTGCGGATAGGCTTGGCGCAGTGCCTGTAAGCCGTGGCCCAGGCCGCACCCGGCATCGAGCACACGCGCACCCGCAGGCAAGGGCGCGAGCTGTGCCAGCGGCTGCAGCGCCAGGCTGGGGGTGGGAAAGAGCGGGGCATCGCGCCAGGCGTTCAGCGGATACACCAGCAGCAGCAGCCCCAGCGGGGCCAGCCAGCCCCACGCGGGCAAACTCAACAACCCCGACAGCGCCAGCGACAGCGGAAAGCCCAGCGCAATCAGCACCCGCCGCCACCAGCGCGTGCCCCACAGGCTGGCCAGGGTGCCCAGCACACAGCCACTGAGCAAGGCCACCCACGGCCCGGCAAAGGGGCCGACGCCGAGAAACACGGCCCAAGCGAGTGCCCAGGTGAGCAGGGCGGGCACGGGCCAGGGCAAGCGCATCCAGGCAGGCATGGGGTAAAGCCAGCAGGCAGGAAAGGCGGCTGGCAGGATCAGCTGCGGCGCAGTCGCTCAATCAAGCCGTTGAGCGCATCGAGCGAGCCGAACTGGATGGCCAGCTCGCCCATTTCTTCCACCCGCCCCGCACGCTTGGCGCGCTTTTGAATGCGCACCTGCACTTCGGCCATGAGCAGATCCGACAGCTCTTCTTCCACCCGCAGGATGTCGCGCGACTTCTCTGGCGCGGGCGCGGCCACACGCGAGGAGGGGGGCGTGGCCAACTTCTTCACCAGCCCCTCGGCCTCACGCACCGAGAGTTTTTTGCTGGCGATCTGCTGGGCTGCAGTGATTTGCGCGCTGCGCTCTAAAGCCAGCAGCGCACGTGCGTGGCCCATGTCCAGGTCGCCCGCCATCAGCATGGTCTGCACCGGGGGCGCCAGGTTGAGCAGGCGCAACAAGTTGGAGGCTGCCGAACGCGAACGTCCTACGGCCTGGGCGGCCTGTTCGTGCGTCAGGCCAAACTCGCCCACCAGGCGCTGCAGGCCCTGGGCTTCTTCCAGCGGGTTCAGGTCTTCACGCTGAATGTTCTCAATCAGCGCCATGGCGGCGGCGGCCTCATCAGGCACCTGGCGCACCAGCACCGGCACATCGTCCAAGCCTGCCAGCCGGGCGGCACGAAAACGGCGCTCGCCAGCAATGATTTCGTACTGCCCTGGCGTGCCAGCAGCCCCCAGCGGGCGCACCAAGATGGGCTGCATGATGCCCTGCGCCTTGATGCTTTCTGCCAGCTCGTACAGCGCGCCCTCGTCCATGCGGGTGCGTGGCTGGTACTGACCAGGCACCAAGGCGCTCAAGGGCAGGGTGGCAGGCGGGGCATCGCCCCCGGACTGCGCGGGAGCCGGGCTGTCGAGCGCCGTAGGGCCGAGCAAGGCTTCAAGGCCACGGCCTAAGCCTTTGGGTTTTTTGGTTGCCATCGCCTGTGCGTTCGTGTGTGGGTGGGTCGGTCGAAAAAAGTGCGGGCAAGTCTAGCAACAAAGCCAGGGGTGCCAGGCAGGCCCGCTCTTAGAGCGTGTTCACGATCTCGCGCGAAGGGGTGCAGGATGCGAATCGGGATGGGCTGCTAGGCGCAAACCGCAGCAATAGCCTTGCTATTGCGAGGATTTGCAACAACGCAGACCGCCCGATTCCGCGCCTGCACACC
>JAYRPZ010000046.1:0-2118 GCA_041910915.1 Acidovorax sp. | reverse complement strand
CGCAAGGCGCATTGCGCAGCCAATACCGAGCGTATTGGCAAGCGATGCAACGCAGCGATGCGATTCGAGGGCCAGCGCAGACCGACAGATGAGCGCTGACGCGACACTAGCCATGCAGACAATTCACGCAAGGGGACTACGGAAATAACCCCACCGCCTATAATCCCATTTTTTTGGAGCCGGCCTTGGGTATGTATCCCGGCCGGTTTTGTCTTTTTCGCCCCCTCTCCCTGTGGGGAGTCTTTAGGTCAGGTTTCCCATGTCTGATTTAAGTCTTCAACTGCAGCAGGCCGCAAGCCAACTACCAGTTTCCAGCTACTTTGACCCCGCCCTGTTTCAACGCGAGGTGCAAACGCTGTTCCAGCAAGGCCCGCGCTACGTGGGCCATGCCTTGTGCGTGCCACAACCGGGCGACTATTACGCCTTGCCACAAGAAAGCCAGGGCCGCGCCCTGGTGCGCAACGCCCAAGGCCAGGTAGAGCTGATTTCCAACATTTGTCGTCACCGCCAGGCGGTCATGCTGCAAGGGCGGGGCAACCTGCACGAGGCTGGCAAAGGCCATGCGGGCGGCAACATTGTGTGCCCCATCCACCGCTGGACCTACTCGGGCAGCGGCCAGCTGCTGGGCGCACCGCACTTTCGCCAAGACCCCTGCCTGAACCTGAACCAGTACGGCCTGCGCGAGTGGAATGGCCTGCTGTTTGAAGACAACGGCCGTGATGTGCGTGCCGAGCTGGCGGGCATGAGCGAAGCGCCAGCGCTGTCGTTTGAGGGCTACGCCCTCGACCACGTGGAATTGCACGAGTGCAACTACAACTGGAAAACCTTCATCGAGGTGTATCTGGAGGACTACCACGTGGGCCCCTTCCACCCCGGGCTGGGCAACTTCGTCACCTGCGATGACCTGCGCTGGGAGTTTGGCGCCGAGTTTTCCGTGCAAACCGTGGGCGTAGCACCCACTTTTGGCAAGCCCGGCTCAGACGTGTACAAGCTGTGGCACGAGGTGCTGCTGCGCTACCAGGGCGGCCAGCTGCCCCAGCGCGGTGCCATCTGGCTGACCTACTACCCGCACATCATGGTGGAGTGGTACCCGCATGTGCTCACCGTCTCTACCCTGCACCCCATCAGTGCCGACAAGACGCTGAACATGGTGCAGTTCTATTACCCGGAAGAAATCGTCGCCTTCGAGCGCGAATTTGTCGAAGCGCAGCGTGCCGCCTACATGGAAACCTGCATCGAAGACGATGAAATCGCCGAGCGCATGGACGCCGGGCGCAAAGCCCTGCTGGCCCGTGGTGAAAACGAAGTCGGCCCCTACCAAAGCCCCATGGAAGACGGTATGCAGCACTTTCACGAGTGGTACCGCCAAAAGATGGGGGCGGTGTAAGCCCTGCACACTTAGCGCTCACTCCTAAAACAATAGCTTCCCGCGCTTGCCCATAAAGCGCTGGAGGCTTTTTTTATTCAAATCTTCTTTGTATGCAAGCCCTGTGGATGCTGGTGGCCGCTTTCATGTTTGCCAGCATGGGCGTGTGCGTAAAAATTGCCTCAGCCGACTTTTCCACCGCTGAACTGGTGTTCTACCGGGGCCTGGTCGGCATGGTGCTGTTGGCCATGCTGGCGCAGCACCAGCGTGTGCCCCTGCGCACCCAGTACCCAGGAATGCACGCCTGGCGCGGCCTGGTGGGCGTGACCTCGATGGGGGCGTGGTACTACGCCATTGCCCACCTGCCCCTGCCCACGGCCATGACCTTCAATTACATGAGCAGCCTGTGGATGTCGGCCTTCCTGGTGGGTGCGGCGCTGTGGCGCTGGCGCCCCGGCGGACCACGCCCCAGCGTGCCGCTGGCCCTGGTGGGCTGCGTGCTGGTGGGCTTTGGCGGCGTGGTGCTGCTGCTGCGCCCCAGCGTGCAAGGCCATGCCCCGCTGGCCAGCCTGGTGGGCCTGGGCGCAGGCGTGGCGGCAGCGCTGGCCTATTTGCAGGTGGCAGCGCTGGCACGCCAGGGCGAACCCGAAACGCGCACCGTGTTTTTGTTCACCACCGTCTGCACCCTGGTGGGCGGCGTAGCCACCATGCTCACGGGCTTGTCGCCCTGGCCCGGCTGGCACGCGCTGTGG
>JAYRPZ010000045.1:0-9978 GCA_041910915.1 Acidovorax sp. | reverse complement strand
GCCCGGCACAGGCCGCAGCCAGTGCGCCCGCACCCGCCACCGCCACGGCGAGCGCGCCAGCAGCGCCGCGCAACACCACGGCAGCGCCAGCGCCAGCCCCGGCAATGGCGCGCCCGGCCCACCCGGTGGCACCAGCAGCGGCCCACGCAGAGGAAGGCTCGGCCCTCTTGCCCCAGGTGGCGCTGCTGGACCGCCCGCCGCCGCCGCAAGACAGCGTAGAGCCTGAGACGCTGGAGCTGACCAGCCGCCTGATTGAGAAAAAGCTGCAAGACTTTGGCGTTGAGGTCACCGTGGTGGCGGCCATGCCGGGGCCGGTGATCACGCGCTACGAAATTGAACCGGCCACCGGCGTGAAAGGCTCGCAGGTGGTGAACCTGGCCAAAGACCTGGCGCGCTCGCTGTCGCTGGTATCCATCCGCGTGGTGGAAACCATTCCGGGCAAAACCACCATGGCGCTGGAGCTGCCCAACGCGCGGCGCCAAACCATTCGCCTGGCCGAGGTGCTGGGCTCGCAGGTGTACCGCGATGCCAAAAGCCTGCTCACCGTGGGCCTGGGCAAAGACATCATCGGCCAGCCCGTGGTGGCAGACTTGGCCAAAATGCCGCACTGCCTGGTGGCGGGCACCACAGGCTCGGGCAAGTCGGTGGGCATCAACGCCATGATTTTGTCGCTGCTCTACAAGGCCGAAGCGCGCGATGTGCGGCTGATGATGATTGACCCGAAGATGCTGGAAATGTCGGTCTATGAAGGCATTCCGCACCTGCTGTGCCCGGTGGTCACCGACATGAAACAAGCCGCCAACGGCCTGAACTGGTGCGTGGCCGAGATGGAGCGGCGCTACAAGCTGATGAGCAAGGTGGGCGTGCGCAACCTGGCGGGCTTTAACGCCCGCATTGACGAAGCGCAGGCGCGCGGTGAAATCATTGGCAACCCCTTGAGCCTCACGCCCGAGCAGCCCGAACCCTTGCAGCGCCTGCCGCACATCGTGGTGGTCATTGACGAGCTGGCCGACCTGATGATGGTGGTGGGCAAAAAGATTGAAGAGCTGATTGCCCGCTTGGCGCAAAAGGCGCGCGCTGCCGGCATTCACCTGATTTTGGCCACCCAGCGCCCCAGCGTGGACGTGATTACGGGCCTCATCAAGGCCAACATTCCCACGCGCATTGCCTTTCAGGTGAGCACCAAGATTGACAGCCGCACCATCCTCGACCAAATGGGCGCTGAAGCGCTGCTGGGCATGGGCGACATGCTCTACATGGCCAGCGGCACCGGCCTGCCGGTGCGCGTGCATGGCGCGTTCGTCAGCGACGACGAAGTACACCGCGTGGTGAGCTACCTCAAAACCCAGGGCGAGCCCGACTACATCGAAGGCGTGCTGGACGCCGCCACCGGTGACGGCGACGACGCAGGCGCCAGCGCTGGCGGCGAGGGCGGCGGCGGCGAGCAAGACCCGATGTACGACCAGGCCGTAGAGGTGGTGCTGAAAGACCGCAAAGCCAGCATCTCGTACGTGCAGCGCAAGCTGCGCATTGGCTACAACCGCTCAGCCAACTTGCTCGAACAAATGGAGCGCGCTGGCCTGGTCAGCGCCCTCACCAGCAGCGGCCAGCGCGAAGTACTGGTGCCCGCGCGCGAAGATTGAGGTCTTTGCGCCCCCTCCCCCTCTTTGCCTGATGTGTTTGAGATGCCTGCCATGCACCGCTTTTTTGCTCCTCTTTTGCTAGCTGCTTGCGCGCACTGCGCCTGGGCTGACGGCCTGAAAGACTTAGAAAACTTCATGCGCAACGCGCGCAGCGGCCAGGCTGAGTTCACGCAAACCGTGACCACCCCAGCCAAAGTCGATGAAAGCCCGCGCACCAAGCAGTCCAGCGGCAGCTTTGCCTTTCAGCGCCCTGGGCGCTTCAGCTTTGTGTACCGCAAGCCGTTTGCGCAAACCATCGTGGCCGATGGCACGACGCTGTGGCTGTACGACGCAGACCTGAACCAGGTCACCCAGCGCGCACAAGAGCAGGCCCTGGGCGCCACGCCCGCCGCGCTGCTAGCCTCGGCGCCCGACCTGGCCGCGCTGCGCGCCGAATTCACGCTGGAAAACGCCCCCGAGCGCGACGGCCTGCAATGGGTGCTGGCCACGCCCAAGGCCGAGGGCGGCACGCTCAAAAGCGTGCAGGTGGGCTTTGCCCAGGGCCAACTGGCCGCCCTGGAGATTGCCGACAGCTTTGGCCAGCAATCGCGCATCCGCTTCAGCGGCCTGCAGCTCAACCCCAGCCTGCCCGCGAGCACTTTCCGCTTCACCCCACCGGCAGGCGCAGACGTGCTGCGCCCCTGAGCAGGCGGGCTGCGGGCCAAGGCTTCAGCGCCCCATGGCGTAGAACTCGGCGTTGGCGCGCATACCCATGGTGCTGGCCATGCGGTTCGAGAGGCCAAAGAACGCCGTGATGCCCGCAATGTCCCAGGCGTCTTCGTCGTCCAAGCCGTGCTGGCGCAAGGTGGCAAAGTCTTGCTCGTCAATGGCGTAGGACTGGTTGCAGACTTTCATAGCGAAGTCCAGCATGGCTTTTTGGCGCGGCGTGATGTCGGCCTTGCGGTAGTTCACTGCCACCTGGTCAGCCAGCAGGGGGTTTTTCGCGCGCACGCGCAAGATGGCGCCATGGGCCACCACGCAGTACTGGCACTGGTTGGCGTTGCTGGTGGCCACCACAATCATCTCGCGCTCGGCCTTGGTGAGGTTGCCGCTTTTTTCCATCAGCGCATCGTGGTAGGCGAAGAAGGCGCGAAACTCCTCGGGGCGGTGCGCCAGGGCCAGGAACACGTTGGGCACAAAACCGGCTTTTTCCTGCACCGCCAGAATGCGCGCGCGGATGTCTTCGGGCAGCTCGGGCAAGGTGGGCACGGGGTAGCGGCTGATGGGGTGCTCTTGGTTGGGGGCAAGGCTCATGGTTGTCTCCTGGGTGGTGGTGGGAAAAACGAAACAAAGCAAAGCAAGCAAAAAAGCGCGCCGCCTCAGCGTGGCAAGGTGGCCAACCCGGCGGCCATGGCCAGGGCGTGGACGATGGCCGCAGCAATCGTCAGGGCAATCGCCGGGCGCAGGCGCTGCGGTGCGTGGGCATGGCGCCACAAGAGCGCCGCAGCCGCCAAAGCCAAGGGGGCCGAGGCCACGCCCCACAGCGCACGCGCTGGGGCGATGTCCAGCTGCACCATCGCCACCAGCCACGCATGGGCCAGCAGTGCCAGCGCCAGGTACAGCGCCGCCGCAGCGCGCGCACCCAGGCGCACCACCAGGGTGCGCTTGCCCACCTGGGCATCGGCAGGGGCATCGGGAAAGCCATTGATCAGCAAAATGTTCGCGGCCAGCACGGCAAAGCTCAGGGCCGTGAGCGCCGGAATGAGGAAAAAGCCGCGCCGCTGTACATAGTCGGCGCCCAGCACCACCAGCCACCAGGCCAGCGCCACGGCCAGCTCACCCAGGCCACGCGCCATCAGGGCCAGCGGCGGTGCCGAATAGGCCCAGGCCAGCAGCAAACCGGCGGCCCCCATCAAGAGCAGACCACCGCCGCTGTACAGCGCCAGCAGCAGCCCGGCAGGCACCAACAGCAAAAGCAGCACGATGGCCCAACGCCGCGTGTCCGCCTCAGAGACCAAGTGGTTCTGGATCAGCCGTGCGCCCCCGGTAAAGGGTGCTAAGGCCTGGGTGTTGGCAGCATCGGCACCGCTGCGCGCGTCGTGGTAGTCGTTGAGCACATTCGCTCCGGCATGGGCCACCAGGGCCAACACCAGAGTAGCCGCCGCCTTGAGCACATCAAAGCCGCAACCGCAGGCCCAGGCAAAAGACATACCCAATAAACAGGCCGCAGCGGTGAGGCTGAGAAAGGCCGGGCGCGTCATGCGCAGCAGCATGGCCGCGTTGGGCGCAGGTGGCGCTGCGGGTGCGCCAGCAGGCGCGGAGGAGTGTGGGTGCATAGCGATGGCGTGGGGTGGCGGGAGCGGGGTTGCGGCGCGGCGCCTACACGTCCACATCCACCATGTGGCCATGCAACTCCATCAGTGCGCGGCGCGAGCTGGCCTCGCCCTTGCCCATGAGCTGGGTCATCAGCGCCTCGGTGGCGGCGAACTCTTGGGCATCGACCTGCACGGGCAGCAGGCGGCGCGTGTCGGGGTTGAGCGTGGTTTCCCACAGCTGCTCGGCGTTCATCTCGCCCAGCCCTTTGAAGCGGCTGATTTGGCACTTCTCGCGCGCCACGCCTTCTTTGGCTGCTTTGTCCAAAATGGCCGTGAGTTCGCCTTCGTCCAGGGCATACAGCTTGGCCGCAGGCTTTTTGCCACGCGCGGGAATGTCCACGCGAAACAGCGGCGGGCGCGCCACGTAGATGTGCCCCGCCTCGATGAGCTTAGGAAAGTGGCGAAAGAACAGGGTCAGCAGCAGCACCTGGATGTGTGAGCCATCGACATCGGCATCACTCAGGATGCACACCTTGCCGTAGCGCAGGCCGCTCAGGTCGGGGGTGTCGTTGGGCCCATGGGGATCGACGCCCAGGGCGACAGAAATATCGTGGACCTCGTTGTTGGCAAACAGGCGATCGCGCTCGACTTCCCAGGTGTTGAGCACCTTGCCACGCAGCGGCAGCACGGCCTGGGTTTCTTTGTCGCGGCCCATTTTGGCGCTGCCGCCAGCGCTGTCGCCTTCCACCAAAAACACCTCGTTGTAGGCTGTGTCGCGGCTTTCGCAGTCGGTGAGCTTGCCGGGCAGCACAGCCACGCCCGAGCCCTTTTTCTTCTCTACTTTCTGGCCTGCACGCTGGCGGGTTTGCGCGGCTTTGATGGCCAATTCAGCCAGTTTTTTGCCGTATTCCACATGCTGGTTCAGCCACAGCTCCAGCGCAGGTTTGACAAAGCCGGACACCAAACGCACAGCGTCACGCGAGTTCAGCCGCTCTTTGATTTGGCCTTGGAACTGCGGATCGAGCACCTTGGCCGACAGCACGTAGCTGGCGCGGGCAAACACATCTTCAGGCATCAGCTTCACGCCCTTGGGCAGCAGGCTGTGCAGCTCAATAAAACCTTTGACGGCCTGGAACAAGCCGTCGCGCAGGCCGCTGTCGTGCGTGCCACCGGCACTGGTGGGAATGAGGTTGACGTAGCTTTCGCGCACCACCGCGCCGTCTTCGGTGAAGGCCACGGCCCAGGCGGCGCCCTCGCCTTCGGCAAAGCTTTCATGGCCCGCTTCGGCAAAGCCTGCGCCTTCAAACAGCGGAATCACCGGCTCGGCGGACAAAGTTTGCTGCAGGTAGTCGCGCAGGCCGCCCTTGTACTGCCAGGTCTGGCTTTCGCGGGTTTTTTCGTTCACCAGGGTCACGGCCACCCCTGGCATCAGCACCGCTTTGCTGCGCAGCAAATGCGTCAGTTCGGTCTGCGGCAGTTGGCTGGACTCGAAATAACGGGCATCGGGCCAGGCACGCACGGTAGTGCCTTGCTTGCGGTCACCCGTTTGCTGCGCGCGGGTGTGCAGCGGCTCTTGCACATCGCCCCCCGCAAACACCAGGTGGGCCACCTGTGCCTCGCGGTAGGTGGTGACTTCCAGACGGGTGGACAGCGCATTCGTCACCGACACGCCCACGCCGTGCAAGCCCCCAGAAAAGCTGTAGGCGCCGCCCTGGCCTTTGTCGAACTTGCCACCGGCGTGCAGCCGGGTGAACACCAGCTCCACCACGGGCGCACCCTCTTGCGGGTGCAGGCCAAAGGGAATGCCCCGGCCATCGTCTTCCACACTCACCGAGCCATCGAGGTGCAGCGTGACTTTGATTTTTTTGCCAAACCCGGCCAGTGCCTCATCGGCAGCGTTGTCCAAAACTTCCTGGATGATGTGCAACGGGTTGTCGGTGCGGGTGTACATACCCGGGCGTTGCTTGACGGGCTCCAGCCCCTTGAGAACGCGAATAGAGCCTTCGGCATAGGCCGCAGCAGAAGAAGAAGTGACTGACATAAGGGGGCAAATTGTAGTGGTGCGCCCTCTGGCGTCTGGATAAAAACACAGACCACGTAAGCGCTCTTTCCTGCGCCCCCATGCCAGCACAGCAGGGATGATTTGGCTACATTTGTGTGTATGCATAACAAATCTCCCACCCTGTCTTTGACCCAGGTGCTGGTCTGTGGCGGCTTGATCGTCACCCTTTCGATGGGCATTCGCCACGGCTTTGGCCTGTGGCTACAACCCATGACCCAGGCGCTGGATTGGACGCGCCAGGACTTCGCCCTCGCCATGGCCATTCAGAACCTGATGTGGGGCTTGTCTGGCATTTTCATGGGCATGTTGGCCGATCGTTTTGGTGCGTTCAAAGTCATCGTCGGCTGTGCATCGGTGTACAGCCTGGGCTTGCTGGGCATGGCCTACGCCACCACGCCGCTGCTGCTGGCCTTGAGCGCCGGGGTGCTGATTGGGCTGGCCCAGGCAGGCACCACTTATGCGGTGATTTATGGCGTCATTGGGCGCAACGTGGCGGCCTCGCGGCGCTCCTGGGCCATGGGCATTGCCGCCGCAGCGGGCTCGTTTGGCCAGTTTTTGATGGTACCCACCGAAGGCCTGCTCATCAGCCACTTTGGCTGGCAGCAGGCCCTGGTGCTGCTGGGTATGGCGGCCTTGCTGATGGGGCCGCTGGCCTGGGGTCTGCGCGAACCACAGCACACGGGTGGCGCCCACTTGCAACGCGAACAAACCATTGTGCAAGCGCTGCGCGAGGCCTTCCACTACCGCAGTTTCCAGTTGCTCATGGCGGGCTACTTTGTTTGCGGCTTTCAAGTGGTGTTCATTGGCGTACACCTGCCCAGCTACCTCAAAGACCAGGGCCTGTCGCCCCAGGTGGCCAGCTACGCCCTGGCGCTGGTGGGGCTGCTGAACGTGGTGGGCACGTATTTCGCAGGCGCGTTGGGTGAGCGCTTTGCCAAAAAGCACATCCTGGCCTTCATTTATTTCACGCGCTCGGTGGTCATCACAATGTTTTTGCTGGTGCCCCTCAGCCCGGCCAGCGTGTACGTGTTTGCTGCATGCATGGGAGTGCTGTGGCTGTCCACGGTGCCACCCACGACCGCACTGGTAGCGCAAATTTTTGGTGTGGCGCACTTGTCCATGCTCGGCGGCTTTGTGTTTTTCAGCCACCAGCTGGGCAGCTTCATGGGCGTGTGGCTGGGCGGCTATTTGTACGACAGCACCGGCAGCTACAACATCGTTTGGTATTTGTCGATCGCGCTGGGCGTGGCTGCGGGTATCGTGAATCTGCCCGTGCGTGAAAGTGCCATCCAGCGGCCTGCCGCACACACCGCCTAGGGGTCAGCCCATGAAACTGTACAAGCTGGGTCTGTGGGCGCTGGTCGTGGCCGCGCTGCTGGGTGTCTTCACGCTGTACACCCGGCCCGAGTTTTTGCTCACCTTGGCCGACCAGGTCTGGGCCTGTTTTTGATCCGTGGCCAGTGCCTGGCTGGCCGCTTTAGAATGGCCCTTTTGCGTTTTCAGCTTCGGACATGACCACCTCCAGCGCCCCCCTTACAGGCAGCATCGTCGCCCTTGTCACCCCCATGCTTGAAGATGGCAGCGTGGACTACGCAAGCCTTCGCAAGCTCATCGATTGGCACATCCAAGAGGGAACGGACTGCATCGGCGTGGTCGGCACCACGGGTGAATCCCCCACGGTGAACGTGCAAGAGCACTGCGAAATCATCCGCGTGGCCGTCGAGCAAGCCGCAGGGCGCGTGCCCGTGATGGCTGGTTGCGGTGCCAACTCCACCGCCGAAGCCATTGAGCTGGCCAAGTACGCCCGCCAGGTAGGCGCCAACAGCCAGCTGCAGGTCGTGCCCTACTACAACAAGCCGACGCAAGAAGGCCAGTACCAGCACTTCAAGGCCATTGCCGAGGCCACGGGCGATCTGCCCATCGTGCTCTACAACGTGCCCGGGCGCAGCGTGGCCGATATGCAGCACGACACCGTGCTGCGCTTGGCGCAGGTGCCAGGCATCATCGGCATCAAAGAAGCCACCGGCAACATTGAGCGCGCACAGTGGCTGATCCGCGATGTGCCCGCCGGTTTTGGCGTGTATTCCGGTGACGATCCGACCGCCGTGGCACTGATGCTGTGCGGTGGTCACGGCAATATCAGCGTCACCGCCAACGTCGCGCCACGCCTGATGCATGAGCTGTGCGTGGCCGCCCTGGCAGGCAAGGTGCAAGAGGCCATGGCCATCCAAAAGCGCCTGATGCCGGTTCACAAAAACCTGTTCGTGGAAGCCAACCCCATTCCCGTGAAGTGGGCCATGGCCCGCATGGGACTGTGCGGTGCCACCATGCGCCTGCCCATGACACCGCTGAGCCGCGCCAACGAAAACGTGGTGGAAAGCGCCCTGCGCAGTGCCAGCTTGCTGTGAATTCGCAGCCTCTACCCTCTTGTTTCCAAGACACCCAAAGGATGACCGCGTGAGCACTACCCACCGTGTGGGCCTGTTGGGCCTGGCCCTGGCCCTGTCCGCTTGCTCCAGCACCTCGCTGCAGAGCGACAAGATCGACTACAAAAGCGCCGTACGCGGCTCCACGCTGGAAGTCCCACCCGACCTGACCCAGCTCTCGCGCGACACCCGCTACACCACGCCTGATGGCGTTGTCTCGGCCAGCGCCTTCCAGGCGGGCCAGGCTGCGGCCAAGCCCCAGGCTGGCGCACAAACGGCCACCTCGGCCTTGGGCGATGTACGCATTGAACGCGATGGCAACCAACGCTGGCTGGTCATACAACGCCCGAGCGACGCCCTGTGGGACCCTGTGCGCGAGTTCTGGACGGAAAACGGCTTTGTGCTCACCAGCGAAAACCCCAAAGTCGGCATCATGGAAACCGACTGGGCCGAAAACCGCGCCAAACTACCCCAAGACATCATCCGTGCCACCTTGGGCAAGGTGCTGGACTCGTTCTACTCCACCTCCGAGCGCGACAAATTCCGCACCCGCCTAGAGCGCACTGCTCAAGGCGGCACCGAGATTTACATCACCCACCGGGGCATGGAGGAGGTCTATACCTCCAGCCAGAAAGACAACACCGTCTGGCAACCACGCCCTGCCGATCCTGAGCTGGAAACCGAGTTTCTGCGCCGCCTCATGGTCAAGCTGGGCGTGAGCCAGGAACAATCCAAAGCCCTGGCTGCCACCCCTGTGCAGCGCCCGGCAGCAGCACGCGCCATCCAAAACAACGGTGTGCCAGCGATTGAACTCGACGAGAGCTTTGACCGCGCCTGGCGCCGCGTTGGGCTGTCGCTGGACCGCACCGGTTTCACCGTGGAAGACCGCGACCGCAGCCAAGGCGTGTACTTCGTGCGCTACGTCGATCCCGGCGAAGGCAAAAAAGAGCCAGGCTTCTTCAGCAAGCTCTTTAGCAGCTCGGAAGCTATTCCTCCCTTGAAATACCGCGTACTGGTACGCAGCACCACCAGCCAATCGGTGGTCTCAGTGCTCGATGCCAGCGGCAACGCAGACACATCCGCCAACGCCGCGCGCATCATCAAAGTGCTGGTAGATGACCTGAAATAAGCCCGCTGCGCCTGCGCTCACCATGAAAGAACCCCAGGCCTGGGCCTGGGGTTTGCTCTTGATTCAGTAGCTGCTTGCGCTTATCCAGCAAGGGCTGGAGCCACTTTTCACCCTTCAAACCGCCGGTTGTACTCCGGCGAACGCAAAAATCTCTCGATCAGCTCCACGATGCTCGCGCCACCCTGCAGCTGCGCCAGCCAGTGATCAAACCCCGTTTGCTCCGGGGCACGCCGCAGCAAGCCCACGTACGTCATCACCACCTGGGTGCTGCCCTGGTGAAACCCCTGGTACTCCGCAGACTCCGAGAACTGCAGCATCAGGGCGCCACGCGAGAGCCCCCGCTGCAGCTGGCCCACCCAGTGGGCCTGGCCCGCCGCATCGGGCTCGCGACCCAGCACGTTCTGGTACACCAGGCGCACAAAGT
>JAYRPZ010000044.1:0-10828 GCA_041910915.1 Acidovorax sp. | reverse complement strand
CGTGCCGCCATGGTTCTTCTGGAAGTAGCTCGATACCCGGCGCTTGAGGTTGAGCGCCTTGCCCACGTACAGCAGCGCATCCTGCGCGTCGAAATAGCGGTACACGCCCGGCAGCGCAGGCAGCGCAGCCACCTGGGCCAGGAGTTCTTCGGAATGCACATCAGACATGCCGCTATTGTGACCAGTGTGCACACCGGCCGCGGCACCCCATCATGCTTGCGGCCCAGTGCTAGCCGCTCAGTGTTCGAACGCCCTGCGGGCCAGCGCCGCGGCCAGGATCGCCGAAGGGTCGACCAGCGACCAGCCGCTGGCCTCGGGCACATGCGGCAGTGCCAGCGGAATCTCCGTGCAGGCCATCACCATCACGGCGTCCGGTGCACGCCGATGAATCTGGCGTGCCACCTTGGCAAAGCGCTCTTGCGCCAAGTCCAGACGACCGGCTTTGACGCCATCGTAAATACCCTCCATGAGCCATTCGCGCTCTTGTGCATTGGGCAACAGGCAAACAATGCCCTGCTCGGCCAGCACCGCGTCGTACAGCCCCATGCGGTACGTGCCCTGTGTGGCCAGCAACGCCGCACGCCGCACACCACGCCGCCGCAGCTCCAGCGCCGTCTCGCGCGCGATGTGCAGCAGCTCGACACCCGACACACGCGCTTGCAACTCGGCATGCCAGGCGTGGGCCGTGTTGCACGAGATGGCCGCCGCGCGAATGCCCAGCCCGGTGAACTGCCGCAGCACCCGCGCCATGTCCTCCAACGGCTGCGCGGCATCGGCGTCTGCCAGCGCGCGGCTGCGGTCGGCCACGGGGACCTGGGCCACCCAATGTTCGGGAAACGCCTGGTCCTTCACCGCATGGCCATGCGACTGCAACCACTGCTCGCACGACTGCAAAAACAGGCGCGCAAAGTCCACGCCCGCAGCGGGCCCCATGCCGGCCAAAATGCCTACTTTGGCCGGGGAAAGTGAAACGGACATCGGCTCGGTCATCGCAGCATGCTCGACATGGCAGAAAGACAATTGATCATGCGCACGGCCGACTCGGTATCGGGCGCTGTGAATTGCAGCAGGTCCCCATCAACACGCGCCAGGGTGGGCCACTGACAAAACAGGTCGGCCAGCGCGGGGGTCTGGGTTTGGATCTCTACCTGCACGGGCCCCTCGATCTGCCACGGAGCGCAGGCAGCACGCCGCTGCACAGCCTGGGCCACACCGGTGCGGATGGCCGAGCAAGCCAGCGCGGGCGACAAACTGATGCCGCTGCCCTGGCCCGTCGCCCGCTTGGTCTGCACATACACAGCCTGCGGGAACAGCAGGCGGGTCTCTTCAATGAATGCATCGTCGCCAGAGCCCATGAGCACCGGCACACCATAGGCCCCGGCCAGCGCACCGTAGATGCCAGCCTCGCCCAGCTCCATGCCGTTGAGCTTGACACGGGCGAACGCAAAGCTGTTGATGGTGTGCGCCAGAATGCCGCGCCCCTGGGCGCGTGAGTGGTAGCCCACAAGACACACACCCGCCACGCCCAGCTCCACGCCAGAGACCATGCTCAGGTAACGCGGCTTGCCCTGAATGACCTGCGCGCGCTCGTCCAGCAAATCGGGCGGCATGTTGCGAAAGCCTCCGTGGGAATCGTTCACAAACACCTCTGACGCCCCCGCATCGAACGCACCGCACACAGCCGCATTGGCCTCGGCGGTCATGAGCCGCCGCGCCCGCTCAAACTCGGGATTGCCGGCCCGCACCTGCTCGGAGTGGTAGACACCCGCCACCCCTTCAATATCGACGGAAATAAGAATCTTCATGGATCACGACCTCGAGTCGGGAGAAGGGACTGCTGGCGCACGCAGTCGAGACAAAAGTTCACGGATGCACGGCCGGGAGTGCCCGTTGCGCCCCTGCACGGGCTCCGCATGCCACAGCGCGTGCACGATGGCCTGCTCTACGGCGTCGGCCGCTGCCACAAACAGGCCGTCCATCAGCATTTCATGCACCATGGCCACCTGCGGCATGGGCGTCTCCGCCAAATGTGGCAGGGTATACGCCGTTGAAAACGCCAGCGCAATGTCGCCACTGCCGTGGCCGTACACCGACCCCGTGCGGGCCAGTCCCGCCGCTGCACGCAGCGCCAGTCGCTTGAGCTGACGGGCGTCCAGAGGCGCATCGGTGGCCAGCAGCATGATGATGGAGCCCTTTTCTGCGGCCTGCGCTTGCATGCGGGCATCGTCGTCCAGCAACGTGGCAATGTCGCCCCCCAGCGGCACGCCGCCCCACACCAGGTGGGGCAGCACACCGTAATTGGCCAACACCAGTGCGCCGACCGTGTAGGTGCTTCCGTCAAGCAGCGGCGCACGGCGCGACGCCGAGCCCACCCCGCCCTTGAGCTGAAAGCTGGACATCCCACGCCCCGCGCCCACCGCGCCTTGCGCGAACTGGGCCTGCGCCTGGGCACTGGCCTGCCGGTAGTCGGCCTCGCCCAGCACCATGCGCTGGATGTCGTTCAGGTAGCCATCGTTACACTCCAGCACCAGGGGGTTGACCGTGGACCAGGCGCGCCCCGTCTCTGGGTTGCGCTCCACGCATTCGCGAATCTGCGCCTGCGCCATGGCACTGGTAGAGAACGTGTTGGTCAAGGCAATCGGTGTTTCGAGCTGTCCCAGTTCTTCCAACTGGAGCAGGCCCACGCTCTTGCCAAAGCCATTGATCACAGCCACACCTGCAGGCACCTTGTGGCGATAGGGGTCTTGCCCGTGGGCGTGCACCACCGTCACGCCCGTTTGCACATCACCGCTGGCGTGGGTGGCATGCCCCACCGTCACGCCGGGCACATCGGTGATGGCGTCCAGCGCACCACTAGCCAAAGCACCGATGCGTGGCGGTGTGTCGTGCGAGAGAGCCGGGGTCGCAGCACTCATGTCTGGCGATCGATCTTGGGGTCCAGCGCGTCACGCAAGCCGTCGCCCAGCAGGTTGAACGCCAGCACGGTCAGGAAGATGGCCAGGCTGGGGAACAGCGCCACGTGCGGAGCGTTCACCATGTCGGCACGCGCTTCGTTCAGCATGGCACCCCACTCAGGCGTGGGCGGCTGTGCCCCCATGCCCAGAAAGGACAGGCTGGCAGCCGTGATGATCGACGTGCCCACGCGCATCGTGAAGTACACGACGATGGGCGAGATGGTGCCGGGCAGAATATGGCGCACGATGATGGTCCAGTCCGACGCGCCAATGCTGCGTGCCGACTCGATGTAAGTCATGTGCTTGAGCACCAGCGTGTTGCCACGCACCAGCCGTGCAAACGCGGGCACGCTGAACACGGCCACGGCCACGATAACGTTGGTCATGCTGCTGCCCAGAATCGCCACCACACCCAGCGCCAGCAAGATGCCAGGGAAGGCAAACAGCACGTCCGAGATGCGCATCACGATGCGGTCCCACCAGCCTTCGTAGTACCCGGCCAGCAGGCCAAGGGCCGTGCCGATCACGCAGCCGATCATCACCGACAGGAAGCCAGCGGCCAGCGAGATGCGTGCACCCATCAGGATGCGGCTGAAGATGTCACGGCCCAATGGATCGACGCCGAACCAATGCACCACCGACGGGCCTTCATTGAGCCGGTCGTAGTCGAAAAAGCCTTCAGCATCGTAAGGAACGATGTAGGGCGCAAACACTGCGACCAACACCAGCAGCAGCACAAAGGCCAGCGCGGCCATGGCCACATGCTGTTTTTTGAACTTGCGCCAGAACTCGCGCCAAGGCGTGCGGATGGCAGAAGAATTCGCGGCGGCGGACACCGATGCGGCGGCCACTTGTGCGGCGTCGGGCGGCGTAGGAATGGAGGGCGTTGTCATGACGTCTGGGCGTGGGCGAGAAAAAAGGGGCGCGCGAACTGCGTCACTTGTAGCGAATGGTGGGGTTGATGAAGCCGTACAGCATGTCCACCACCAGATTGATCAGGATGAACTCCAGCGACAGCAGCAACACCAGCGTCTGGATCACGGGGTAGTCGCGCATGGTCACGGCGTCCACCAGCAGGCGTCCCAGGCCTGGCCAGTTGAACACCGCCTCGACCACGATGGAGCCCCCCAGCAGGAAGCCAAACTGCAAACCCATCATGGTGACCACGGGAATGAGCGCATTGCGCAAGCAGTGCTTGAGCACTACCACGCGTTCGTTCAGGCCCTTGGCGCGGGCCGTGCGCACAAAGTCTTCCTGCACCACTTCCACGAACGATGCCCGTGTGAAGCGCGCCATCACGGCGGCCACGGCTGCACCCAGCGTGAGCGACGGCAGGATGTAGTGCACCCAGGTGGTAGCGCCCACTGTGGGCAGCCAGCCCAGGTTCACCGAGAACACCTGCATGAGCAGCATGCCCAGTGCAAATGCGGGAAACGAGATACCGGACACGGCCAGCGTCATCCCCAGACGGTCGGGCCACCGATTGCGGTACACGGCCGAGATGATGCCGATCCCCATGCCAAACACCACCGACCAGGCCATGCTGGAGATGGTGAGCAGCAGGGTGGGCATGAAGCGCTCACCAATCTCCACCGCCACGGGACGTCGCGTGCGCATCGACGTACCGAAGTCGCCTTGCACCATGCGCGAGAAGAAATGCACGAACTGCTCTGGCAGTGGCTTGTCCAGCCCCAGCTCTTGGCGCACCAGCTGCACCGTGGCTTCGTCGGCATCCTGGCCAGCAGCCAAGCGGGCGGGATCGCCCGGCAGCATGTGAACGAACAGGAAGACGAGGACTGCAACGATCAGCAGCGTGGGCAAGAGCCCCAGCAGTCGTTTGAAAAAGTAATTCAGCATGGATGCGGCGCTGCGGTGCGCAGCGAAATCTCTACGATAAAAACGGGAGCATCTGCCGCACGCCCAGCGGGCGCGCGGCAGTCAATCAGCTTATTTCAGCGTGATTTCGTCGATGTTGATGTTGGCGTCAGGCATCACATAAACACCCGACAGGCGCTTGGAGTGAGCAGACAGGTTTTCCTCGGTGACCAGAGGAATGCGTGGCAGGTCCTTCATGAGCTGCTCTTGCACAGACTTGTACAGCGCGGCCTGCTCGTTGTCGTCGGTGGACACCAAGGCCTTCGCGATACCGCCGTCCACCACGTCATTGCTGTAGAACGACATATTGTTCAGCTTGGGAGCCCAGGCTTCGGTGGAGAACAGGGGACGCAGTGCCCAGTCGGCTTCACCCGTAGACGAAGACCAGCCTGTGTAATACAAACGCACCTTGGCGGTCTTGGGGTCGGCCCACGAATCCACCCACTCGGCGCGTTGGCCCACTTCCAGGGCCTGCACCTGCAGCTTGATACCCACTTGCTGCAGCTGTTGCTGCACGAACTGGATCACCTTCTGGCTGGTGGTGTTGTTGTAGGCGCTCCACAGCGTCGATTCAAAGCCGTTGGGGTAGCCCGCTTCCTTCAGCAGCTCACGCGCTTTTTGCACGTTGTAGGGAATCGGCTCCATCTTGATGCCGTGCTTGAGTGCTGCGGGCACAAATCCGGCTGCAGGCTGGGCAAAGCCGCCGAAGGCCACCTTGGCCAAGGCTTCCTTGTTGATCGCGTAAGCGATGGCTTGGCGCACCTTGGGGTTGTCGTAGGGCTTTTGCAGCACGTTCATGGCCAGGAAGCGAACGATGATCGATGGCGAGCTCACCACTTCGATCTTGTCCACCTTCTTGAGCATAGCGGCCTGCTCGTAGGGCAGCGTGTAGGCAAAGTCGGCCTCACCGGTCTGCAGCATGGAGGCGCGGGTGTTGTTCTCCGGCACGGGCTTCCAGGTGACTTGGTCGATCTTGGGGTAGCCCTTCTTCCAGTAGCCAGCAAACTTTTTGCCGACGATGGAGTCGGTCTGCTTCCATTCCACGAACTCGAAGGGGCCCGTGCCCACGGGGTGGAAAGCGATGTCCTTATTGCCCCACTTTTGCAGCGCTGCGGGCGAGATGATGGCGGCCGAAGCGTGGGCCAACGAGTTGATGAAGGGGCCAAAAGGCTGCTTCAGCGTGATGCGCAGCGTCAGGGGGTTCACCGCCTCGACTTTTTCGATGCGGTTGAACTGCGTGGCGCGCAGCAGGCGGTTTTCGGGGTTCATCACGCGGTCGAGGTTGGTCTTCACCGCTGCAGCGTTGAAGTCTGTGCCGTCGTGGAACTTCACGCCGCTGCGCAGCTTGAAGGTGTAGACCAGGCCGTCTTTCGACACTTCATAGCTCTCGGCCAGCACGTTCTTGACCTTCAGGTCCTTGTCGAACTGGAACAGGCCTTCGTAGAAGCTCTTGGTCACGGCCGTGGTGATGGTCGTGTTGGTGTTGTAGGGGTCCAGCGTTTCTGGCTGTTGGTAGATGGCCAGCACGGCATTGCCGGCAGCCAGCGCAGAGCCAGAAGCGGCAATGGCAACCAAGGCCAGCAAGGCCTGGGTGGAGCGGCGGATGGAAGCGATTTTCTTCATGAAGGAACTCCAGGTTGACGAAACACGGTTATCAAAAACAATAGCTGCTTGCGCTTGTCTGGCGGGCATTTCAATACGTTTTCATATTGAAAGCCTTGTCAATCTAGCGCTGGCCGCTCACTTTTTTCATACAGGGGCGGCCACAAAATGGCCTGGGCCCACTTCGATCATGGGCAGCACGGTGGGCTCATCGCCCACTGCGCGGATGGGACTGGGGATCTCGCCCTCCAGCAACACGCGCTTGAGGTGGCGGCGCGCAGGGTCGGCAATTGGCACCGCCGCCATCAGCTTCTTGGTGTAGGGGTGCTGCGGGTTTTCAAAGATGGCGCGGCGCGGGCCGATCTCGACGATCTGGCCCAGGAACATCACAGCCACGCGGTGGCTGATGCGTTCGACCACGGCCATGTCGTGGGAGATAAACAGGAAGGCCACACCCAGCTCGCGCTGCAGGTCCAGCATCAGGTTCACGATCTGCGCCTGGATGGAGACGTCCAGGGCCGACACCGACTCGTCAGCCACCACCACCTTGGGGTTCAGCGCCAGTGCGCGAGCAATGGCGATGCGCTGGCGCTGGCCGCCCGAGAACTCGTGCGGATAGCGCTGCGCATGTTCGCGCGGCAGGCCCACCTTCTCCAGCAGCCAGTCCACGCGGGCTTGGGCGTCTTCGCGGCCCATCACCTTGTGCACCAGCAGCGGCTCCATGATGGAGAAGCCCACCGTCAGGCGCGGATCGAGCGAGGCGAACGGATCCTGGAAGATGAACTGTATGTCGCGGCGCAGTGCCTGCACCTCGCTGGTGGGCAGGTCGAGGATGTTGCGGCCGCCGAATTCGATGGCGCCGCTCTGGCTTTCGACCAGGCGCAGCAGCGAGCGGCCGGTGGTGGACTTGCCGCAGCCCGATTCACCCACCAGGGCCAGCGTTTCGCCGGGGTAGAGGTCAAAGCTCACCTGCTCCACGGCGTGCACCCGGCGCTTGACGCGGTTGAGCAGGCCCGAGCGCAGGTCAAACCGCGTGACCAGGTTTTTCACGCGCAGGATCGGCGCGGCCCCTGCAGGGCGCGTGTCGGCGGGCGAAGATTCGAGCACCGTGGACGGAGCCACCGTGCCGTCGGCGCGCAGCAAATCAAACTGGCGCGGCAAATCAGTGCCGCGCATGGCGCCCAGCTTGGGCACGGCAGACAGCAGGGCACGGGTGTAGGCGTGCTGCGGCGCTGCAAACACGTTGCCAGACTCGCCCTCTTCCACCTTGTCGCCGCGGTACATCACCAGCACGCGGTCGGCCACTTCGGCCACCACGCCCATGTCGTGGGTGATGAAGATCACGCCCATGTGCATCTCGTCCTGCAGCTGGCGAATGAGCTGCAGGATCTGCGCCTGAATGGTTACGTCCAGCGCGGTGGTGGGCTCGTCGGCAATGAGCAGCTGCGGCTTGCAGGCCAGCGCCATCGCAATCATCACGCGCTGGCGCATGCCGCCCGACAGCTGGTGCGGAAAGCGGTCGAGCACGTTGCGAGCTTCAGGAATGCGCACCAGGTCCAGCATGCGCAGCGCCTCGGCACGCGCTGCAGCGCGGTCCATGCCCTGGTGGTTGCGGATGGACTCTGCAATTTGCTCACCCGCCGTGAACACGGGGTTCAGCGACGTCATGGGCTCCTGAAAGATCATGGCCACGTCGGCGCCGCGCACATCGCGCATGGTGGCGTTGCCCGCCTTCACCACGTCCAGCACCTGGCCATTGCTGCGGCGCAGCGCGGCCGATCCGTTCACGATCTTGCCCCCGCCGTGCTCCACCAGGCGCATCAGCGCCAGCGAGGTCACCGACTTGCCAGAGCCCGACTCGCCCACAATCGCCAGCGTCTCACCACGGTCCACATGGAAAGACAGGTTGCGCACCGCGTCCACGGTCCGCTCGGAATTGGCGAACCGCACGGTCATGTCGTTCACAGCCAGTACGCGCTGCTCGGGCAGGATCAAAGACGAAGTCACGGTCGAAGAAGTCGATTTCATGTGGGAAGCCATGGGGAAAAAACGGTCTCTGGTGTGCGCTGCAGTACGCACGCTCAACGGTAAATGAAGGATTCGGGCGCCTGCCCCACACGCGCAAGGCCACGGTACATCCCTTCGGTATTGAAAGGCAGGCAAACGTTGCCCTGGCGATCCACGGCTATCAGCCCGCCCGTGCCTTGCACGGCCGGCAGTGCCTCGTGCACCACCGCGTGCGTCGCTGCCTCCAGGCTGGCACCGCCGTAGGCCATGCGGGCGCACACATCGTGCGCGGCAGCCACGCGGATAAAGCTTTCGCCATGGCCGGTGCACGACACCGCCGCCGTGCGGTCGTCGGCATAGGTGCCGCAGCCGATCAGGGGGCTGTCGCCCAGGCGGCCGGGCAGCTTGTTGGTCATGCCGCCCGTGGACGTGGCTGCCGCCAGGTGGCCATGCGCATCCAGCGCGACAGCCCCCACGGTGCCCATCTTGCGGCCTTCGTCGATGGCGCGGCCGGCCAGCGCGGCAGCGCCATCGTGGTCCAGCACCACACCCGCCTGGCGCGCTTGCGCCGCCAGCAACTGTGCGTGGCGCGCGGGGGTGGAGAAGTAGCTGGGCTCCACCGTCGCAAGGCCCGCCTCTTGGGCCATGCGCTCTGCCCCTTCGGCCACCATCAGCACATGCTGGCCGTTTTGCATCACGGCGCGCGCCGCCTGCACGGGGTTGCGAATGCGCGAAACACCGGCCACGGCACCGGCAGCCAGCGTGGCACCGTCCATGACCGCAGCGTCCAGCTCGTGCGTCGCCTGGGCTGTAAAGACCGCACCGTGGCCTGCATTGAACAAGGGGCAGTCTTCCAGCAGACGCACGGCCTCGCAAACGGCCTCCATCGCAGTGCCGCCCTGCGCAAGCACCGCCTGGCCAGCCAGTAGCACCTGCTGCAGGGCCGCGTGGTATGCACGCTCTTGCTCGGCGCTGATGTGGGCGCGGCTCAGCGTGCCTGCGCCGCCATGGATGGCAATCACAGGGGTTGCGCGGGAAGGATTGGAAGAGGAAGCCACGGTCATGAGGTCAGGTTGTCGAGTCAATTGCAAGGGGGTGCGTCAGTCGCTCTTTTTGCCCGACCGCTTGGCGGCAGGCTCTGCAGATCGCACGGACAGGCGGCTGCGCGCACCGTCGTGCAGCCAAGGCAACACGGCCTCGGTCATGCGTGCGGCGGTCTGCACCGAGCCTCGGCTCTGGTGGGCTACAGCGCTGCACAGCGCCTCGATCAGCGCCAGCGCCGACGAGTCTGAATTCGCTGCGTATTGGTTTTCGGTCTGCGCAAACAGGCTGTTGTGCGCATAGGGCAGCAGGGGCGACTGCAGGCCGTCGGTAAGCGCCAGAACCTGCACGCCGCGCTCGAAAGCGCCTTGCGCCAGCACCACGGTGTCGGTCAGGTAACGGGGGTAGCTGATGGCGATGAGCAGGTCTTGCTCTCCCATGCGCGGCAGCAGCCGGGCGCCAAACGATGCACCACCCACACTGGCCAGCAAATGCACGTTGTCACAGTGGGCGTCGAGCCCGCGCTGCAGCAGGCCCGCCAGCCAGCCGCTGGCGCCAAAGCCGGCCAGGTAAATGCGCCGCGCCGCCAGGATGACGCGCACCGCCTCTTCGCACGCCTTGCCGTCCAGCGCCTCGCGCGTTGCGGCGATGTTGCGCTGGCTCTCTTCCAGCGCAGCCGCAAACACGTCCTGCATGGAGCTGGGCTTTTCCACGCGAATGCGCATTTTCTCGATGGGGGCCAGCATGGCCTCAAAACCCTTGACCAGCTCGGCACGCAGCATCGGGTAGCCATCGAGGCCGATGGCGCGGGCGAAGCGGTTGGCCGTGGCCACCGAAACCCCCACCGCAGCCGCCAGCTCATCGATCGGCATCGTGGCCGCCTGCAGCGGGTGGGCCATCACGTAGTCGGCCATCTGCTGGTGCGAACGCGTGAGCGTTGGCCGCGCCCGCCCGATGCGAATGGCGATCGAGACGGGCTCGTTGTGGGACTCGGACGGGGCGGACATGGGCGGGTTGGGCTGCTGGCTGACCCTGTGGAATCAGGCCGCCAGCAATTTGATAAAAAATTTACAACGACGTCATCTTAATGAAAAAATTCGTTTCATGAAAGCAGCGCGCTTGCCCTCAGAACGCAGTCAAACGCTTGCACCAAAGGCTGTACCGAGTGCACCAGCGCCAAGCGTCGCGCACCATCTAGGTGCAAACCCCTAGTGTCCTGAGTTAGAAATTCGCAGACAAAATCTCTCGATACTCGCCAGGATGTCATCGGCGGATTTGATCCACACGAACGGTTTGGGATCTGAGTTGTTCAGCTCCAAGTATTGGCGAATCGCCTGTTCAAGCTGTCT
>JAYRPZ010000043.1:0-10382 GCA_041910915.1 Acidovorax sp. | reverse complement strand
CCTGCACATGTCCGACGTGCACAAGCTCATCCGCGTGCTGCACCGCCTGGTGGACGGCGGGCACAGCGTGGTCGTCATCGAGCACGACCTCGACGTGATCGCCGAGGCCGACTGGATCATCGACCTCGGCCCCGAGGGCGGCGCGGGCGGCGGCCGCATCGTCGCCGCCGCCCCGCCCGAGGAGGTGGTACGCCTGGGCACGCACACCGGCGTGGCGCTGGCGCCGGTGCTGGCGCGCTGATGAAAAAAGGCCCCCACGTTCCCTCACTGCGTGGGGGCGCTGCCCACTGAGGGGCAGTTTTTCATCTTGGGGCGGCCCAACGATAAAAAGTGGGCAGCGGCGGGTAAGCTTGCGCCCATGCTCGACGACATCAAAAAAACCCTCTGGGCCACCGCCGACAAGCTGCGCGCCAACATGGACGCCGCCGAATACAAGCACCTGGTGCTCGGCCTCATCTTCGTCAAATACATCTCTGACACCTTTGCCGCCCGCCGGGCCGAGCTGACGGCCCGCCTCACCAACCCCGACGACGAATACTTCTACGGCGACGCCGACCCCGCTGACATTGAAGCCGAGCTGGAAGACCGCGACTACTACAAAGAGGTCAACGTCTTCTGGGTGCCCGAAGGCGCGCGATGGGAGCAACTCCGCAACGCTGCCAAGCAGCCCGACATTGGCAAGCGCATTGACGACGCCCTGACGCTGATCGAGGCAGAGAACCCCAAGCTCAAAGGCATCCTCGACAAACGCTACGCCCGTGCGCAGTTGCCCGATGGCAAGCTGGGCGAGCTGGTGGACTTGGTATCCACCATCGGCTTTGGAGACGATGCCGCCGTGGCCCGTGACGTGTTGGGCCAGGTGTACGAATACTTCCTGGGCCAGTTCGCCAGTGCCGAGGGCAAAAAGGGCGGCCAGTTCTACACGCCCGCCAGCATTGTCAAAACCTTGGTCGCCATCTTGAGCCCGCACGAAGGCAAGGTGTACGACCCGTGCTGCGGCAGCGGCGGCATGTTTGTGCAGAGCGAAAAATTCATCGAAGCCCACGGCGGCAAGCTGGGCGACGTCAGCATCTACGGGCAAGAGAGCAACCCCACCACCTGGCGCCTGGCCGCCATGAACCTGGCCATTCGCGGCATTGACTACAACCTGGGCCGCGAGCCTGCCGACACCTTCACCCGCAACCAGCACCCCGACCTGCGGGCCGACTACATCCTGGCCAACCCGCCCTTCAACATATCCGACTGGTGGCATGGCAGCCTGGAAGGCGACCCGCGCTGGGAATACGGCGACCCACCCCACGGCAACGCCAACTACGCCTGGTTGCAGCACATGCTGCACCACTTGAAGCCCACGGGCCGCGCAGGCATTGTGCTGGCCAACGGCAGCATGAGTTCCAGCCAGAACAACGAAGGCGTGATCCGCGCCGCCATGGTCGATGCCGACGTGGTCGAAGTCATGGTGGCCCTGCCCGGCCAGTTGTTCTTCAACACCCAAATCCCCGCCTGTCTGTGGTTTCTGGCCAAGCAGAAAACGCGCAAGGGCGAAGTGCTGTTCATCGACGCCCGCAAGCAGGGCCGCATGATCAGCCGCGTTCAGGCCGAGTTGACGGACGACATCATCGCCCGCATCGAAGCCGTGGTGGCCGCCTGGCGAGGTGAACCGGGGGCAGGCACCTATGAGGACGTGAAAGGCTTTTGCCGCAGCGTGCCTCTGGCCGAGATCGCGCAGCACGGCCATGTACTCACCCCTGGCCGCTACGTGGGTGCGGAAGACGTGGAAGACGACGACGAAGCCTTTGCCGACAAGATGCAGAAGCTCACCGAAAAGCTGGGCGAGCAAATGGCCAAGGGCGCGGAGCTGGATGCGGTGATTCGGGCGAAGCTGGGGGGGCTGGGGTATGCGTTCTGATTCGGCCGCGCCTTATCGCTTTGCCGACCTTCTGTCGGAGCCGTTGCGAAACGGTATATACAAATCGAAAGAACACCATGGAAGCGGCGTCAAAGTTGTGAACATGGGTGAACTTTTTGGTCACCCACGGCTACGCAACGTGCCGATGAAAAGACTTGAATTGACAGAGGCAGAACTCCGCAAATCGAGTCTGAAAGAAGGTGACCTACTGTTTGCTAGGCGATCTCTTGTTGCCGAAGGGGCCGGGAGATGCAGCATCGTCAAAGAGATAGCTGAGGCGACCACCTTCGAAAGCTCCATCATTCGTGCTCGTCCTAATCCTTGTATTGCTGACAGCGACTACCTGTACTACTTTTTCGCTTCGCCCCAAGGCCGAGAGCTGATGAGAACAATCCTGCGGCAAGTTGCTGTATCCGGTATCACGGGTGGAGATCTTGCAGAGTTGCAGATCCCATTGCCACCCCTGCGCGAACAACGCACGCGAGCTTCAGTGATGGAGACTCTCGACGACCGCATCACCCTCCTGCGCGAAACCAACGCCACCCTCGAAGCTATCGCCCAGGCCCTGTTCAAGTCCTGGTTTGTCGATTTCGACCCCGTGCGCGCCAAGATGGAAGGCCGCACGCCCGAAGGCATGGATGAGGCCACTGCAGCGTTGTTTCCCGATGGTTTTGAAACGTCGGAGTTGGGGGAGGTGCCGAGGGGGTGGCGGGTCGGCACTTTGGCAAGCGTTGCTTCACTGAATGCACAGTCGCTGTCACCACGCAACCCACCGCCAGAGATCAACTACATCGATCTGGCGGGAGTCAAGGCCAATGTTTTCGATGTGCCGCAGTGCTATTCATTAGCCGATGCACCGAGCCGCGCACGGCGGGTGCTTCAGGAAGGTGATTGCATCGTCGGCACGGTGCGGCCAGGAAACCGATCCTTCGGGTTTATTGCCACCGCTCAAAACCATCTAATAGGGAGCACGGGTTTTGCTGTGCTGTCACCCAAGCAGCACTGGATGACCGCTTTCACCTACCTTTGCGCGACGCGAGATGAAAGTATCGACCGACTTGCTTCGCTGGCCGACGGTGGCGCGTACCCTGCAGTCAGACCTGACGTTGTCGCGTCAACTCCTTGCACATTGCCACCTGACGAGGTGATGAAGGTATTTGACGGTGCTGCCCGGCCGCTACTGGACGCAATCGGAGCAAATAGTGAGCAAGCCCAAACCCTCTCCACCCTCCGCGACACCCTGCTCCCCCGCCTGATCTCCGGCCAGCTGCGCCTGCCCGAAGCCCAGGCCGCGGTGGAGGGCGCGCTATGACTGAGCGCATTCACATCTACTGCGACGAATCGTGCCATCTGGAAAACGACCATATGCGTGCGATGGTGCTGGGCGCGGTGTGGTGCCCGGCTTCGCACAGACAGTCGCTGGCAGACAAGATCAAACGCTTGAAAGCAGACTACGGCTTGCCTGCTCAGTTTGAAATCAAATGGGTCAAGGTCTCGCCCGGAAAATTGCCGTTCTACCAAGCGTTGCTGGATTTGTTTTTCGACGAGCCCTTGCTGCACTTCCGAGGGTTGGTGGTGCCAGACAAGGCGGCCTTGGACCATGGCCGTTTTGCCCAAAACCACGACGATTTCTATTACAAGCAGTGGTACACGCTGCTCAACCGGCTGATTGACCCCAGCAACCGCTACCGCATTTTTCTAGACATCAAAGACACACGCGGTCAGGCGAAGGTGCGCAAGCTGCACGATGTGCTGTGCAATGCCAACTATGACTTCGACCGCAGCGTGATCGAGTCTATTGAACTGGTGCATTCGCATGATGTACTGCTGCTGCAACTGGCCGACCTGCTGATTGGCGCGCTGGCCTATGTGCACCGGGGCTTGCACGGCAGCCCAGCCAAGCTGGCGCTGGTGGCGCATTTGCGGCATCGGTCGGGTTTACGGCTGGAACAAAGCTCGTTGCTGCGGGCAGACAAGTTCAATTTGTTCATTTGGAGGCCGCAGTCTTGACCATGCCGCCACCTTTGATGCTGTTCAGCGGATACAGCGACTGGGCCGACTACGAGGATGCCATTTATGCGGTTTATCTACAAACCGTCGCCCACGCCGGGCTCACGCTCTTGGGCTCCTCTGTCAAGGTGCGCTTCATCCCCACCACCAAGCACAAGGGTTATGGGTTTTGGCACCTGATTTCTGAGGCACCTGAACAAGACAACCGGAATGAAGACGACCGCATACCCGACCTGCGCCGGTGCGAGCGAGTGCGCTGGGTGGCTTGGTGCATCCAGAACGCCGGAACCCCAGGTTTCTCTTGGTGGGAAAACGACCGTAAAGGCCAGACCCATGTGGTCATTTGGGCCGAGGAGCATGACTATGCGGTGATGCTGGGTAAGCGGAACACGGCTGAAGGCGTCCGCTTCTACTTGCTCAAAACGGCTTACTGCTTGCGCTCACACAATGTGCGCCGCTTTGCTAAGGAACGCGATGCGTATTGGGCAAGCAAAAAAGACTGAAGCCCCGGTACACGGATGTACAAGGGCTTCGGATACTCCTTCTGCGCGTGGCAGATGAGCTGAAAGTATTGTAGCGTAGTCCAAGACTTTGGGAAGAAGCGGGAGAAAGATGACCGAAGACCAACTCGAACAAGAAGCCCTGGCCTGGCTGCAAGACGTAGGCTATACCCAGCGCTACGGCCCCGACATCGCCCACGACGGCACTTCCCCCGAGCGTGCCAACTACCGCCAGGTTGTCCTGCCCTTTCGCCTGCGCGAAGCCATCAACCGCCTGAACCCAGGCATTCCAGTGGCCGCCCGAAGCCCAGGCCGCCACCGAGGCCGCTTTGGGCGGAGCGCCGCAGGCATGATTGCTCTGCTTTTTATAGCTGCTTGCGCTTATCCATAAAGCGCTAGCGTCCAATTTGGCTTAAAAATCTGCTCCAAGGCCCGTGTGATGTTCTCACCCACCTCCCTCGAAGACCTGGCCCTGCTGCGCGAAACGGTGGAGCTGGAGTGCAAGCTGGCCCAAGGCCAGAACGGCCAGGGCGAGGTGCCCAAGGATTTCTGGCCCACCTATTCGGCCATGGCTAACGCCCACGGCGGTGTGGTGCTGCTGGGGGTGCGCGAGAAGGATGGGGTGTTCTCCATTGCGGGCATTCCCAACCCGGCCAAGGTGCGGGCGGATCTGTTCAACAACTTGAGCAACCCGGGCAAGGTCAGCGTCAATTTGCTGTCGGACGCGGACGTGCAGGAGTTGGTGTTGGACGGGAAGACGGTAGTGCTGGTCAGTATTCCGCAAGCCACGCGCAAGCAGCGGCCGGTGTTTTTGCATGGCCAGCCGCTGGGGCACACGTACAAGCGACTCAACGACGGTGACCGCCTCTGCGATGAGGAAACCGTGAAGCGGATGCTGGCCGAGCAGGTGGAAGATGAGCGGGATGCCCGCATCTTGTCGGGCTTTGGCATGTCCGACATTGACGGCGAAAGCCTGCGTATCTATCGGCAGATGCTCAAGGACGAGCGGCCTGGGCATCCGTATCTGGAGCAGGAGGATTTCGACTTTTTGGTCAGCCTGCGTGGCTGGCGGCGCGACCGCCAAACAGGCCAAGAAGGTTTAACCTTGGCGGGCCTGCTGATGTTCGGCACCTGGACGGCCATTCAGGAGGCAGCGCCGCACTATTTCTTGGATTACCAGGAGCGGCCTGAGGCCCGGGCGGAGCGCACCTGGATTGACAGGCTTGTGCCCGATGGCTCCTGGACTGGAAATTTGTTCGAGTTTTACCGCAGGGTTTACCGCAAGCTGGTGGCGGACTTGAAGGTGCCTTTTGCCGTGAAAGACGGGCAGCGCCAAGACGATACGCCTGTGCACAAAGCCTTGCGCGAGGCGCTGGTGAATGCCCTGGTACATGCCGATTACACGGGGCGTGTATCAGTGCTGGTGGTCAAGCGGCCAGACATGTTTGGTTTCCGAAACCCAGGTGGCCTGCGTTTGCCCATTGAGCAGGTGATTCGCGGGGGTGAAAGTGATTGCCGCAATCGCATCCTGCATCAGATGTTTCTGCTCATCGGCCTGGGCGAGCGGGGTGGTTCGGGCATGCCGCGCATTTATGGCGGCTGGCGTAGTCAGCACTGGCGGCCACCTTTGCTTTCAGAGAAGGCCGAGCCTGAACAGACTTTGCTGGCCCTGCACATGGTGGATTTGCTGCCGGACGAGGTGGTCCAGGCGCTGCGAGCCCGGTGGGGCGCGCGTTTTGACGCGCTGGATGCGCATTCCCGCCTGATTTTGGCCACCGCCGCCATGGAGCGCACCGTGAGCCACAGCCGTTTATTGGAGCTGTGTGATGCACATTCCCACGATCTGAGCGTATTGCTGGCCCGCCTTGTGCGCCAGGGCATGCTGGTGTCAGATGGGCGTTCCCGGGGCACGGTTTACTACTTGGCAGGCGCTGCGCTGCCTACGCCGGAGGATGTGTTCAGTGGACCATTGCTCCCGGCAGAGGGCATTGTGTCAACGATTGGCAACGCGGACTCGCTGCCGGGGGGCTTGCCCGTGGGGGGCTCCGAACATTCGGAGCTGAGCTCCGAACATTCACAGCTCAGCTCCGAATATTCGCAAACACGTCAAGACCTGCGCGATGCCGAGGGGCGGCTGCTGTCGCCTCTGCTGGACGGACCCGTGCTCGACGATCTGGGTGCGTTGGCGCCTGGTTTTCTGGCGCAGCTGCAAGCTCTGGCAGCGCCTGCGCGATCAGGGCGCTTGGGTATGGAGCAGATGCAGGCAGTGATCTGTGCTGTGTGCGAAGGACACTATGTCACGCGTGCGGTGCTGGCTCGATTGCTCGACCGCAGCCCCGATGCCTTGCGTCAGACGCACATCAGCCCGATGGTTCGCAGCGGTATGTTGCAGCTAGCCTTCCCATCCAAGCCCACCCATGAACAACAGGCTTACAAGACGGGGAAACTGTGAAATGAGGGTTTTCACCGTCGCTTCCCGCTTGTACCAGCCCGACGCCAAGCCATGACCGAAGACCAACTCGAACAAGAAACCCTGGCCTGGCTGCAAGACGTGGGCTACACCCACCGCTACGGCCCCGACATTGCCTTCGACGGCACCACGCCCGAGCGTACGGACTACCGGCAGGTGCTGCTGCCCTTTCGGCTGCGCGACGCCATCAACCGCCTGAACCCTGGCATTCCAGTGGCTGCCCGTGAAGATGCCATCAAGCAAGTCACCGATATGGGCATTCCGTCCCTGCTGTCGGCCAACCGCACCTTCCATAAGCTGCTGGTGGGTGGTGTGCCCGTCCAGTATCAAAAGGACGGCGAAACACGTGGAGACTTCGTGCGCCTGATCGAGTGGGCGCACCCAGAGAAAAACGAATGGTGGGCCGTCAACCAGTTCACCATCAAAGGCCCCCACAAGACCCGCCGCCCGGACATCATCCTGTTCGTCAACGGCCTACCGCTGGTGCTGCTGGAGTTGAAGAACCCCGCCGACGAGAACGCCAGCATCTGGAAGGCGCTGGACCAGATCGAGACGTACAAGGAGCAGATTGCCGAGGTGTTCCAGTACAACGAGGTGCTGGTGATCTCGGACGGCACCGAGGCACTGATGGGCTCACTCTCGGCCGATGCCGAGCGCTTCATGGCCTGGCGCACGATCGACGGCGTGGCGGTGGACCCGCTGGGGCCGTTTCAGGAGCTGCAAACGCTGGTGCGCGGCGTGCTGGCGCCGCAGTATTTGCTGGACTACCTGCGCTACTTTGTGCTGTTCGAGGACGATGGCCAGCTGGTCAAGAAGATTGCGGGCTACCACCAGTTCCATGCCGTGCGTGCGGCCATTGGCGAGGTGGTGGTGGCGTCGCGCCCCGGCGGCACGCGCAAGGGTGGCGTGGTGTGGCACACGCAGGGCAGCGGCAAGAGCATCACCATGACCTGCTTTGCCGCCCGCGTGATGCAGGAGCCCGCCATGGAGAACCCGACCATCGTGGTCATCACCGACCGCAACGACCTGGACGGGCAATTGTTTGGCGTGTTCAGCCTGGCGCAAGACCTGCTGCGCGAGCAGCCGGTGCAGGCGCTGACGCGGCCCGACCTGCGCGCCAAGCTGGCCCACCGGCCTTCGGGCGGCATTGTCTTTGCCACCATCCAGAAGTTCATGCCGGGGGAGGATGAGGACAGCTTCCCGGTGCTGTCCGAGCGCAGCAACATCGTGGTGATGGCCGACGAGGCCCACCGCACGCAATACGGCTTCAAGGCCACGCTCAAGACGCGCCAGCGGCGTTTTGAGCCAAATATGCCCACAGCGCTTGATGGGCAAGCGCAAGCAGCTATAAAAAGCATAGCTACCAGCGATGCAGGCAGCAGTGCCTTGCCTGCCAACTTCGAGCCGCCGCCGTACCCCCTGGGGGCAGATGCCAACCTGCAAGCCACCTGGCAGGCGGGCTATGCCCAGCACCTGCGTGATGCGCTGCCCAACGCCACGTTTGTGGGTTTTACCGGTACGCCGGTCAGCAGCGCAGACCACAACACCCGCGCGGTGTTTGGCGACTACATCCATGTGTACGACATGCAGCAGGCCAAGGAAGATGGCGCCACCGTAGCCATCTACTACGAATCGCGCCTGGCCAAGCTGCGCCTGAAGGATGAAGACCTGCCTGCCATTGACGACGAAGTGGACGAGCTGGCCGAGGACGAGGAAGAAAGCCAGCAGGCCAAGCTGAAAAGCCGCTGGGCCGCGCTGGAAAAGATTGTGGGCGCCGCGCCCCGCGTGGCCAGCGTGGCCGCCGACCTGGTGGCGCACTTTGAAGAGCGCAACACCGCCCAGACCGGCAAAGCCATGGTGGTGGCCATGAGCCGCGACATCTGCGTGCACCTGTACAACGAGATCATCAAGCTGCGCCCCGACTGGCATGACAGCGACCCCGAAAAAGGCGCCATCAAGATCGTGATGACCGGCTCAGCCAGCGACAAAGCCCTGCTGCGCCCGCACATCTACGACGGCAAGGTCAAAAAGCGACTGGAAAAGCGCTTCAAAGACCCCGCCGACCCGCTGCGCCTGGTCATCGTGCGCGACATGTGGCTCACCGGCTTTGATGCCCCCTGCGTGCACACCCTGTACGTGGACAAGCCCATGAAGGGCCACAACCTCATGCAGGCGATTGCACGGGTGAATCGAGTATTCAAAGGCAAGCAAGGCGGCCTGGTGGTGGACTACATCGGCATCGGTAACGAGCTGAAGGCGGCGATGAAGGAATACACCGCCAGCAAGGGCCGGGGCACCCCCACCGTGGATGCCCGCGAGGCGTACAGCGTGCTGATGGAAAAGCTCGATGTCCTGCAATCCATGCTGCATGGCTGCGACACCAGCGACTTCCTCACCGGGGGCCACCAAACCCTGGCCCGAGCGGCCAACCACATTCTGGGCCTGCGGGAAGAAGGCGGCAAGGACGGCAAACGCCGCTTTGCCGACGCCACCCTGGCACTGACCCAGGCCTTCTCGCTGTGCTGCACCTTGGACGAGGCCAAGGCCGTGCGGGAGGAAGTGGCCTTCATGCAGGCCGTGAAGGTCATCCTGACCAAACGGGACATCACCGCCAAGAAGCGCACCGACGAACAGCGCGACGAAGCCATCCGCCAGATCATCAGCAACGCCGTGGTGTCTGACCAGGTGGTGGACATTTTTGATGCTGTGGGTCTGGACAAGCCCAACATCGGCCTGCTGGACGACGAGTTTCTGGCCCAGGTGAAGAACCTGCCCGAGAAGAACCTGGCGGTGGAGCTGCTGGAGCGCCTGCTGGAAGGCGAAATCAAGAGCCGCTTTGGCAGCAACGTGGTGCAGGAAAAGAAGTTTTCCGACCTGCTGGGCAACGTCATCAAGCGCTACCAGAACCGGTCGATTGAAACCGCGCAGGTGATGGAAGAGCTGGTGGACATGGCCAAGAAGTTCCGCGAGGCGGCCCACCGGGGCGAGCAACTGGGCCTGAGCGAGGACGAGGTGCGCTTTTACGACGCCCTGGCCACGAACGAATCAGCCGTGCGGGAGCTGACCGACGAGACCCTGAAGAAGATCGCCCACGAACTGACTGAGAACCTGCGCCAGAACCTGACGGTGGACTGGTCCGAGCGCGAGAGTGTGCGGGCCAAGCTGCGGCTGATGGTCAAGCGGATTCTGCGCAAGTACAAATACCCACCGGACTTGCAGGAAGAGGCGGTGGATCTGGTGCTACAGCAGGCGCAGGTGCTGGGCGAGAGCTGGGCGGCATGACACCCGGCGAGCCGCCCCCCGGCTGGCAGGTGGTGCACTGGCACCCGGAGGCCCCGCCCAAGCCCCCCGAGGGCGCGCCCTGCAATGGCTGCGGCCTGTGCTGCCTGGCCGAGCCGTGCCCGCTGGGCATGCTGGTCTCGCGCCGCCGCACGGGCGCCTGCGTGGCGCTGCGCTGGAGCGCGGCGGACGGGCGCTACCTCTGCGGCATGGT
>JAYRPZ010000042.1:0-1508 GCA_041910915.1 Acidovorax sp. | reverse complement strand
GTGCTGGACGCGCTGGGCGCCGCCCGTGTGCCCGCAGGCAAGGTCTACACCGCCAAGGACATTGCCGAAGACCCGCACTACCGAGCCCGCGACATGCTGCTGACGCAGCAGACGCGCGATGGCTACAGCGTGGAAGTGCCGGGCATCGTGCCCAAGCTCTCCGCCACGCCGGGCAGCATACGCAGCAGCGCGCCGCACCTGGGCGATGACACGGATGCCGTGCTGGCAGAAATGGGGCTCAATGCCGAGCAGATTGCGTTGCTGCGCAGCAAGGGAGTCGTGCAATGAACGCACCCAGCACCGTTTGGCAGGGCGCGGGCCGCCGCATCCACATGCAGGAGGTCGGTCTGCGCGATGGGCTGCAGATGGAAAAGGCCTTTGTGCCCACCGAAGACAAGATCGCGCTGTGCAATGCGCTGTCGGCCGCTGGCCTGTCCAAGATCGAAGTGACTTCTTTCACTTCGCCCACCGCCATTCCTGCGCTGAAAGATGCCGAGGTCGTGATGCGCGAGATCACGCGCCGCCCTGGCACGGTGTACACCGCGCTGGTGCCCAACCTGCGCGGGGCGGAGCGCGCCATCGAGTCGCGCACGGACGAGCTGAACCTGGTCATGTCCGTCAGTGCCACCCACAACCTGGCCAACCTGCGCATGACGCAGGAACAGTCGTTCGCCGCGCTGGCGCAGGTGGTGGCCCTGGCGCAGGGGGCGCAAGTGGCGGTGAATGTGTCGCTGTCGTGCGTGTTCGGCTGCCCCATGGAAGGCGATGTGCCCGAGGCTGATGTGTATGGGTGGGTGCAGCGTTTTGTGGACCTGGGCGTGCGCGGCATCACGCTGTGCGACACCACGGGCATGGCTTACCCCACGCAGGTGCACCAGCTCACGGCAGCAGCGCGCGCGCGCTGGCCGGGGGTGGAATTCACCCTGCATTTCCACAACACGCGTGGCATGGGCCTGGCCAATGTGCTGGCCGCTATCGAAGCCGGGGCCGACCGCTTTGACGCATCGCTGGGCGGCCTGGGCGGTTGCCCCTACGCTCCGGGCGCCAGCGGCAATGTGTGCAGCGAAGAGATCGTGCATGCGCTGGCGCTGATGGGCTATGACACGGGCGTGGACTTGGCGCAATTCGTGGCCGCCGCGCAGCAGTTGCCTGCGCTCATCGGCCACGACATTCCGAGCCAGATCGCCAAGGCGGGGCCGCGTTTGACGCTGCACCCGGTGCCTGCCGATTTCGATGCCATCCGCGAAAGAGCGCTGTCCCGCTGAACGCCGGCACGCCTGCATCCCCCATCACAACAGGAGACAAAAGCCATGACCCTCCCCGCCCCGCTGTCACGCCGCCTTTTCACCGCTGCCGTGTTGTGCTCTGCCGCTTTCGCGGCAGGCGCGCAGGACAAATACCCCTCCAAGCCCATCACCGTGGTGGTGCCCCAGGCCGCTGGCGGCGCCAACGACGCGATTGCGCGCGTGGTCGCGCAAAAGCTGGGCGAGCAACTGGGCCAGAGCGTG
>JAYRPZ010000041.1:0-7261 GCA_041910915.1 Acidovorax sp. | reverse complement strand
GGGGTGCAGGATGCGGATCGGGATGGGCTGCTAGGCGCAAACCGCAGCAATAGCCTTGCTATTGCGAGGATTTGCAACAACGCAGACCGCCCGATTCCGCGCCTGCACACCCGCGTGGAGATCGTGAACACGCTCTTAGCCTTGCTCGGCCAGCAGGTCTTGCAGGGCCTGTACTTGCTGGCGCAGGCGGGCGTTTTCTGCTTCGAGTTCGTCGATGCGCGCTTGCAGGGCTGCGGCATTGGCTGGTGGAGTGGGCGCGTCGTCGGCGGGTGCTGCGCTGGTGTGGGCGTCAGTACTGGCGCTGCCTTCGCTGGCGTTGCGTTTGTCGCTGGCGGGTTTTTTCTTGGCGTCGCGCACACGGCGGGCCACTTGCTTGAGTTCTTGCGCACCCGCGGCGGCGGCACTTTGCTGCTCGGGCAGGGGCAGGCTGGCAACGATGGCTGCAGCGTTGAGCGACAGCTCCCCAGACTTCACGGCGGCCACCACCTCGGGCGCGGCGTTTTGGTGGATGGTTTCAATCATCTTCACCTGGGTGGGCGTCAGGCGGGCGACGCGGGCCAGGGCTTGGCGGCTGTCCAGCGCCTCGTCGGGCACTTGCGGCACACGCGCCAGCGCCTGGGCGACCAGGGGGCTGCTGGCGTCTTCTGCGCTGGCCTCCCAGGGGGGCGTGGCATCGGCTTGCTGCGCGGCTTCAGCGCGGGCGCTTTGCACGGCGGCAGCGGCGGTGCTGCGGCGCGCGGCAATGATTTCACGCTTGCGCAGCGCCAGCACGCCGCGCTGAAATTCCGACAGGCTGCGCCGCCCCAGGTGCTGGTCAATCATCCACAGGTGTACGTCTTCCATGCTCTGGAACTGGGTGTTTTGCACCGTGCGAAAGGGCAGGCCGTGCTTTTGGCACAGGCGGTAGCGGTTGTGGCCATCCACCAAAATGTCGCCCCACAGCACCAGGGCGTCGCGGCAGCCTTCGCGCAGCAAGCTGCGCTCCAGCGCTTCTTCTTCGTCGGCGGTCAGCGGGTCGATGTAGGCCAGCAACTCGGGCAGCACGGTAATGGAGGGGGTGGTGGGGGTGTCAGGGCTTGTCATCAATCAGTGCAAGGTCTGCAAGGTTTTTGGAGTGTTTTTCGGCTTTTGGCCTTATGTAGCAAGCGCAAGCAGCTATCAAAAAAGAAGTGGCTTGCGCTGTGCCCAGCGTACTGCGTGGTTCGTGTGAGGCCTGCTTTACAGCAGGCGGGCCACCAAAGCGCCCTCGGCGGGGCCGTCCCATGGAATGCGCACGCGCACGGGGCTGCCTTGGGCGACTTGCACGGGGTCACCGTCAAGGTTGAACATGCGCTCTAGCTTCACCTGGCGGTTGCCGCTGGGGTGGATCAGCTCCAGCGTGTCGCCCACGGAAAAGCGGTTTTTGGCCTCCACCTCGGCCAGGCCATCGGCCCACGAGCGCACTTCACCCACGAAGTGTGCGCGCTGCAGCACGCTGTTGCCGGTTTCGTAGTTTTGGTAATCGTTGGCCGGGCGGCGTTCGAGCAGGCCGCCGGTGTAGCCGCGGTTGGCCAGGCTTTCCAGCTCGGTGATGAGGTGGGGGTTGAAGGGGCGGCCAGCCACGGCGTCGTCAATGGCGCGGCGGTACACCTGGGCGGTGCGCGCCACGTAGTACAGGCTTTTGGTGCGGCCTTCGATCTTGAGCGAATCCACACCGATTTTCACCAGGCGCTCGACGTGCTCGACGGCGCGCAGGTCTTTGCTGTTCATGATGTAGGTGCCGTGCTCATCTTCCATGATGGGCATCAGCTCGCCGGGGCGCCCTTTTTCTTCCAGCAAATAAACCTGGTCGGCCAGCGGGTGGCGCTCGCCGCTGCCCACGGTGCTGGCAAATTGGCTGTCAGCGTCTTCGCGCGATTTGGTAAAGCTAAAGCCTGGCTCCATGGGCGTGGCCAGGGCCTCGCCGGTGTTGGGGTCGAGGGCGGCGTCGTGCGTTTTGTATTCCCAGCGGCAGGCGTTGGTGCAGGTGCCTTGGTTGGGGTCGCGCCGGTTGAAGTAGCCCGAGAGCAGGCAGCGGCCCGAGTAGGCAATGCACAGCGCGCCGTGCACAAACACTTCCAGCTCCATGTCGGGGCATTCCTGGCGGATTTTTTCGATCTCGTCCAGCGAGAGTTCGCGCGAGAGGATGATGCGCGACACGCCCGCCTTTTGCCAAAACTTCACCGTGGCGTAGTTGGTGGTGTTGGCCTGCACCGAGAGGTGAATCTCGGTGTCGGGCCACTTTTCTTTCACCATGGCAATCAAGCCGGGGTCGGCCATGATGAAGGCGTCGGGCTTGCACTCGATCACCGGTTCAATGTCGCGCAGGTAGGTGCGTACTTTGTCGTTGTGCGCAATCAGGTTGCTGGTGACGAAGAATTTTTTGCCGCGCGCGTGCGCTTCTGCAATGCCTTGGGCGATTTGCTCCAGGCGAAATTCGTTGTTGCGTGCGCGCAAGCTGTAGCGCGGCTGGCCGGCATAGACAGCGTCGGCGCCAAAGTCGTAGGCGGCACGCATTTTTTCCAGGGAGCCGGCGGGCAGCAGCAGTTCGGGGCTTTTCATGGCGGGTGGGGAGAAAAAATCAACCCGCGATTGTCCTGCAAGCGCAAAAACGCCATACCCAACAAGGTGGCAGCCCTTGTGCCACACGGCACCAGCGTGCGGGCGAAGGGATGGCGTAAAGTGGGCGCTCCTTTCTTTTGGCGTCTTTTTTTCTGCAACCCTATGGCATTGATGGCACCGCACCGCACCCTCTCCAAGCATTCTCTGGTAGCCCTGGTGGGGGTGGCGTTGGCAGGCACTGCCGCCTGGTGGTGGCAGCAGCCCGCCTCGGCCCAGGGGCAGCCTGCGGCTGCGTCCGCCACCACGGCTGCCAAGGCCGCGGCCAAAGCGCCCGCACCGGTGAGTGTGGAAGTGGCGCCGGTGCAGCGGCGCAGCGTGCAAGACCAGGCGCAGGCCGTGGGCAGCTTGCTGTCGCGCCAAAGTGTGGTGCTGCGCCCAGAGGTGGGCGGGCGTGTGGTGGCGCTGGCTTTTGAAGATGGCCAGCGTGTGCGCCGTGGGCAAACATTGGTGCGTCTGGACGACCAACTGCCCCGCGCCCAGGTGCGCCAGGCGCAGGCCGAAGCGGGCGTGGCGCAGACCAACCACCAGCGCAACCAAGAGCTGGTGGCGCAGGGCTTTATCAGCCAACGCTCGCTGGATGAAAGCGCCGCTGCCCTGGAAGTGGCCCAGGCCAAGCTGGCGCTGGCTCAGGCCCAGCTGGAGCGCCTGCGCATCACGGCGCCGTTTGATGGCACGCTGGGCATTCGCCAGGTGGCCGTGGGCGACTATTTGAAAGACGGTGCCGACATCGTCAACCTCGAAGACATGGACGCGCTGTACGTGGACTTTCGCCTGCCCGAGCGCTACCAGCGCCTGCTGCGCCCCGGCCAGAACGTGCAACTGCAGGTCGATGCCCTGCCGGGCCAGGGCTGGCAGGGCACGGTGCAGGCCATCAACCCCTTGCTGGATGCGCAAGGCCGCTCCGTGGCCGTGCGCGCCTGCGTGGACAACCGGCGCCAGCAGCTGCGCCCGGGCATGTTTGCCCGCGTCAGCACGCAACTGGGCGAGCGCACAGGTGCATTGATGGTGCCTGAAGAGGCCGTGCAGCCCCAGGGCAGTGCCGCGCTGGTGTACCGCGTGCGCCCCGCCACCCCCGGCCAGCCGCCCCAGGCCGAGCGCGTACCGGTGGAGCTGGGCGTGCGCCTGCCCGGCTGGGTGGAAGTGGTGCAGGGCTTGGCCGAAGGTGACACCGTGGTCGTCAGCGGCCAGCAGCGCATTCAGCGCGATGGTGTACCTTTGCACGTGGTTGAGCTGCCAAAACCGGCTCCAGCCCTTACCCAGCAAGCGCAAGCAGCTATTGAAATAGAAGCGCCCAAGCCTGGGGTGAACCCGTGTGCGCAGCCGCTGCACACGCTGGCAGGGCGGGGGTAAGCGCCATGCAACTGGCTGAACTGTCTATTCGCAGGCCGGTGTTTGCCACCGTGCTGTCGTTGCTGGTGCTGTTGATTGGGGCGGTGAGTTTTTCCAACCTGTCGGTGCGCGAGTACCCCAAGATTGATGAGCCGGTGGTGACGGTGAAAGTGCGCTACGCCGGTGCTTCGGCCGAGGTGATTGAAACCCAGGTCACCAAGGTGCTGGAAGACTCGATTGCGGGCATTGACGCGGTAGATGTGCTCACCAGCATCAGCCGCGCCGAAGAAAGCCAGATCACCGTGCGCTTTCGCCTGGAAAAAGACGCCGACAACGCCGCCGCCGAAGTGCGCGACCGCACCTCGCGCGTGCGCAACCGCTTGCCCCAGGCCATTGACGAGCCGGTGATTGCCAAAGTAGAGGCCGATGCCTTTCCGGTGATGTGGCTGGCCTTCAACAGCGACACGCTGGACACCTTGCAGATCAACGACGTGGTCAACCGCATTGCCCGCCCACGCCTGCAAACCGTTTCGGGCGTGGCCGATGTGCCCATTTACGGCGAGCGCCGCTACGCCATGCGCGTGTGGCTCGACCCCGAGCGCCTGGCAGGCTACGGCCTGACGCCGCAAGACGTGGAAGACGCCATTCGCCGCAGCAACCTGGAGCTGCCCGCCGGGCGCATTGAATCGGTGCAGCGCGAGTTCAGCGTCACCTCGCAAACCGATGTGCGCACGCCCGAGGCGTTTGCCGACATTGCCATCCGCACCGTGAACGGCTATAGCGTGCGCCTGCGCGATGTGGCGCGTGTGGAGGAGGGCGCAGCCAACGAGCGCACGCGTGTGCGCCTGAATGGCCGCGAGGCGATTTCCGTGGGCGTGATTCGCCAGACCACGGCCAACCCGCTGGAGCTGTCGCAGGGCGTGCGCGCCATGCTGCCGCAGCTGCGCGCCGAGCTGCCGCCCGAGCTTTCGGTGGACATTGCCAACGACAACTCGGCCTTTATTGACCGCTCGGTCAAGAGCGTGTACCAGACCATTGTGGAAGCCACTGTGCTGGTGGCGCTGGTGATTTTTGTGTTTCTGCGCACGCTGCGCGCCTCCATCATTCCCATCATCACCATTCCGGTGAGCCTGGTGGGCACGTTTGCGCTGATGGCGCTGGCGGGCTTTTCCATCAACACCCTGACCTTGCTGGCCCTGGTGCTGGCCATTGGCCTGGTGGTGGACGACGCCATCGTCATGCTGGAAAACATTTACCGCCACATTGAAGAGGGGCTAGACCCCTTTACCGCGGCCATTCGCGGCGCCAAGGAAATTGGCTTTGCCATCGTCGCCATGACCTTGACGCTGGTAGCGGTGTACGCCCCGCTGGCCTTCACCCCGGGGCGCACGGGGCGGCTGTTCATTGAGTTTGCGCTGGCGCTGGCCGGGGCGGTGCTGGTGTCGGGCTTTGTGGCGCTCACGCTCTCGCCCATGATGTGTTCGCTGCTGCTGCGCCACAACCCGCGCCCCACACGCTTTGACAGCTTCATGGAGCGCCAGCTCACGCGCCTGAGCGATGCCTATGGGCGGCTGCTGCGCTGGCTGGTGACGGCGCGTGCCGCGCGCGGCGGCCTGACGGGTGTGCTGGGGCAGGCGCGCTGGCTGGTGCTGGGGATGATGCTGGCCAGTGGCGTGACGATTGCCCTCGTGTGGCCGCATATGCGCCACGAGTTGTCGCCGCTGGAAGACCGGGGCACGGTGCTGGTGAGTGTGAACGCGCCCGATGGCGCCACCATCGACTACACCAACCGCTACGCCGAGACACTGGAGGCGATTGGCCGCGACTACCCCGAGTTCGACCGGGTGTTTGCCAACATTGGCAACCCCACGGTGTCGCAGGGCAGCGTGATTTTGCGCACCGTGGACTGGGAAGAGCGCGAACGCAGCACGCTGGAGCTGGCACGGCTGGTGCAGCCGCGCGCGGCGCAGGTGCCGGGGGTGAATGCCTTTGTCAGCACGCCGCCGTCGCTGGGCCAGGGCTTTCGCACCCGGCCCCTGGAGTTCGTCATCCAAACCTCTGACAGTTACGAGCATCTGAGCCAAGCGGCTGAACAGATGCGCGCGGCCATGCTGCAAAACCCCGGCTTCATCACCCCGGATGTGGATTTGCGCATGAACAAACCCGAGCTGCGCATTGAGGTCGATCGCCAGCGCGCGGCCGATCTGGGGGTGAGCGTGCAGGAGGTGGCGCGCGCGCTGGAGACAACGCTGGGCGGCACCACGGTCACGCGCTACAAGCGCGATGCCGAGCAGTACGACGTGATCGTGCAGGCCCAGGCCAGCGAACGCAGCGTGCCCCAAGACATCGAGCGCGTGTACGTGCGGGGCAGTAGCGGTGCTTTGATTCCCCTGGCCTCGGTGGTGCAGGTGCGCGAGAGTGTGAGCCCGCGCGAGCTGAACCACTTTGGCCAGCGCCGCTCGGCCACCATCACCGCCAACCTGGCGCCCGACTACGACCTGGGCCAGGCCATTGCTTTCATGAACGAGACAGCCGCGCAGGTGCTGCCACCGGGCTACACCACGGAGCTGAACGGCATTTCGCGCGAGTTCAAGCGCTCGCAGGGGGCGCTGGGCGTGGTGTTTGTGCTGGCGCTGGTGTTCATTTTCTTGGTGCTGGCGGCGCAGTTCGAGAGCTTTATCGATCCGCTGGTGATCATGTTCTCGGTGCCTTTGTCGATGGTGGGTGCGCTGCTGGCGTTGCAGTTCACTGGCGGCTCCATCAACGTGTACTCGCAAATTGGCCTCATCACCCTGGTGGGCTTGATCACCAAGCACGGCATTTTGATTGTGGAGTTCACCAACCAGCTGCGCGAGCAGGGGCTGGAGATGGTGGAGGCCCTCATCCAAGCCAGCTCGCAGCGCTTGCGCCCCATTTTGATGACCACTGGCGCCATGGTGCTGGGGGCCATTCCGCTGGCCCTGGCCGAGGGCGCGGGCGCTGAAACGCGGCGCCAGATTGGCTGGGTGATTGTGGGCGGCATGAGCCTGGGCACGCTGCTGACGATTTTTGTCGTTCCCACCATGTACAGCCTGCTGGCGCGTGCCAAGGTGCCAGGCGCGCGCAGTGGCCCGGCGCAGGCAGCCGATCACGCAGGCGTGCCGCAGCACGCATAAGAGCGTGTTCACGATCTCCACGCGGGTGTGCAGGCGCGGAATCGGGCGGTCTGCGTTGTTGCAAATCCTCGCAATAGCAAGGCTATTGCTGCGGTTTGCGCCTAGCAGCCCATCCCGATTCGCATCCTGCACCCCTT
>JAYRPZ010000040.1:0-48038 GCA_041910915.1 Acidovorax sp. | reverse complement strand
GGGTGTGCAGGCGCGGAATCGGGCGGTCTGCGTTGTTGCAAATCCTCGCAATAGCAAGGCTATTGCTGCGGTTTGCGCCTAGCAGCCCATCCCGATCCGCATCCTGCACCCCTTCGCGCGAGATCGTGAACACGCTCTAACCCATGGGGGCCTCCTGCGGAGGCCTGATGGCGCTCGTGCAGCTGCACGAGCTTGGGCCGACCTCTGTCGGCGATTCAGATCGCTTTGGAAATGACAAAAAACCCCCTCTACCTGGCTACTGCCATGGCGCTTTCGCTCGCTGCGCCGACCTACGCCAGCCCTGTTGACCCGGCCACGCCAGCACCTGCGCTGAGATACCCATCAGCGTTTGCCGACTACAAGCCTTGGCAAGATGCCCAGCCTGGCGACTGGCGTGCCCTGAACGATGCGGTGCGCCCCCCATCCGCCAGCGCCCACGGGCATGGCGCCGTGCCTGCAATCGCCCACCCATCATCTCCTCCACAAGCCAAGCAGGCTGCTCCCGTGCCACCTGGGCACTCCGGGCACGGCGATCACTCCATGCACGGAGGCCACCAATGACGCGCCTGGCCATCATCGCGGCCGCCTCGCTGCTTCTGGCAGGCTGCGCTTCGTTCTCGCCGGATGGTGGCTTCGGCAAAGTGTTGCAGCTGACTCAAGAGCGCACAGGGCAGGGCGTTGCTCTCCAGCGCTCGCAAGAAGACGCACAAACTGCCCAGAACCGGGTGGCCGAGCTTCTCCAGGCGGCACTGACTGCCGACGCGGCTGTGGAGGTCGCGCTCTTGAACAACCGCGGGCTGCAAGCGAAGTTCGGTGACCTGGGCATCGCTGAATCTGAGCTGGTGCGCGCTGGGCGCCTCAAAAATCCTTCTTTGAGCTTTGGTCGCATGAGTGGGGGCGGGGGCGTTGAAATCGAGCGGACGGTGCTGTTCGACATCCTGGGCCTGTTGACCATGCCGATGGCCAAGGAAGTGGGGCAGCAGCGGTTCGAGCAGGCCCAGTACCAGGCAGCGTATGACGCCGTCAGCCTGGCTGCGGACGTGCGTCGTGCCTACTTTGATGCCGTAGCGGCGCAGGAGCTGGCGAAGTTCTACGAGCAGGTGAAGGAGACTGCGGATGTCTCCAACGAACTGGCCAAGCGGATGCTGCAAGCCGGGAATTTCAACAAGCTCGCGCAGATGCGTGAGCAGGCCTTCTACGCTGATGCGACAGCGCAGCTCGCCCGCGCGCAGCACCAAGCGGCTGCGCAGCGAGAAAAGCTCATCCGCCTGCTCGGCCTGTATGGCGAGCAGCTGAACTTCAGATTGCCGCAGAGGCTGCCAGAGCTGCCCAAGCAGGTGCTCGAGCCACAGAACGCCGAACAAACGGCCATGGACAAGCGCCTGGACGTGCAAATGGCCAAACGTGCTGCTGAGGCAACAGCCAAGTCCCTCCACCTTACCAACGCTACCCGCATGGTCAACGTCTTGGATGTGGCCTACAAAAATAAGAGCGAATCCGGTGCTCCCCGTGCGAACGGCTACGAAATTGAGCTGGAGCTGCCGCTTTTTGACTTTGGCTCGACGCGTGCCGCGCGGGCACAGGCCACCTACATGCAGGCGGTGAACCGGACGGCAGAAGTGGCAGTCAACGCCCGCTCTGAGGTGCGCGAGGCCTATTCTGCCTACCGGACGGCTTATGACCTGGCCCAGCACTACCGTGACGAAGTGGTGCCATTGCGCAAGCGCATCTCTGAGGAAAACCTCCTGCGCTACAACGGAATGCTCATTGGGGTCTTCGAGCTGCTGGCCGATGCGCGCGAGCAGGTGGCGGGCGTCACTGGCTACGTGCAGGCACTGCGCGATTTTTGGGTGGCAGAAACCAACCTCCAGACTGCCCTGACCACTCGCTCACCTGCTGCAGGTAGCGTCTCTCAGCCTGCCGCAGCTGCAGGTTCAGCCACGGCCCCCGGCCACTGACAAAGAACCACCATGTCAAATCGTCGAAATTTCTTCAAGACCGCTGGCGCCGTCGCGCTGGGTGCCACCGCAGTGAGCCGTGTGGGTGCTGCATCTTTACCCGAAGCAGTGGTGCAGACATCTGCCGCCACCCAGCCACCACCCACCCCACCCACCGGACGCCCTTTCAACCCAGTGGTCACCCTCAACGGATGGTCGCTGCCTTGGCGCATGAACCAAGGCGTCAAAGAGTTTCACCTGGTGTGTGAGCCGGTGGTGCGCGAGTTTGCGCCTGGCATGACGGTGAATATGTGGGGGTTTAACGGCTCCAGCCCAGGCCCCACCATTGAGGCCGTAGAGGGTGACCGCATTCGCATCTTTGTCACCAACAAGCTGCCCGAGCCCACTGCGATTCACTGGCATGGCATCTTGTTGCCCTCTGGCATGGACGGGGTGTCGGGGCTCACGCAGCCGCCGATTCCTGTCGGCAAGACCTTTGTTTATGAGTTCACGCTGCTGCGCTCGGGGTCTCACTTCTATCACACGCACTTGGACGAACAGCTGCAGCTGGCTTTGGGCATGTACGGCTGCCTGGTGGTACACCCCAAAGACCCGAAGTTCATGCGTGTGGATCGAGATTTCATGTTCATGCTCGCTGCCTACGACGTGGAGCCTGGCACCATGACTCCCAAGGTGAGCACGATGACGGAGTTCAACATGTGGACATGGAACAACCGCGTGTTTCCTGGGATAGACCCGCTGGTTGCGCGCAGCGGAGAGCGTGTGCGCATTCGCGTTGGCAATCTGACGATGACGAATCACCCCATTCATATGCACGGCCCGCACTTTGAGGTGACGGGCACGGATGGGGGCTGGATTCCAAAGTCTGCCCGTTGGCCGGAGGTAACGACTGACGTTGCGGTGGGGCAGCTGCGGGCGTTTGAGTTTGACGCGATAGCGGGTGACTGGGCCATTCACTGCCACAAGTCTCACCACACCATGAATGCCATGGGCCACAACATCCCGACCATGGTCGGGGTTGACCATCGAGGTTTGGCTGAACGCATTGCCAAGTTGGTGCCCGACTACATGGTGATGGGCGACAAGGGAATGCACGACATGGCAGAGATGGAGATGCCCCTTCCCGACAACACGCTGCCGATGATGACCGGCCAAGGCCCTTTCGGCCCCGTGGGGATGGGTGGAATGTTCAGTGTGGTGAAAGTGCGTGATGACGTACGGCCAGGTGACTACAAAGACCCCGGCCCTTACAAGCACCCGCAGGGAACGGTAGCCTACGAATACACCGGGCAGCTGCAGGAGCCTCTTCGCGCTCCCACGGTGGGCAAGGCCAGTATGTCCGTGCGTCGCCCAAACCGCCATGGCAGCCATTGAAAACGAGCAAACATAGCAAGGAGTTTCCTATGCAAGCACAACACATGTTGGTTCCGGTGGTCATGCTCTTGGCCGCCACGACCGTCCAGGCTCAGCAAGCACCGCAGGGTGCAGAGCATGTCTCCCACCCTGTACATGCAACCGCATCGGCGCCGAAGGCACCGATGTCCACAGGCGAGGTCAGAAAGGTAGATGTGGCCCAAGCTAAGGTCACGCTGCGGCATGGCCCCCTTGCCAATCTGGACATGCCAGCGATGACCATGGTGTTCACGGTGGCTGACAAAAAGCTGCTCGATGGCATCCAGCAGGGTGACAAGGTGCGTTTCACCGCAGAAAAGCACAACGGGGTCTTCCTCGTGACGGCCATCGAACGCGCGGAGTAGCCCCACTACCCCAGCGAGGCACCGGCTGGCGCGTGCGCTACACCGCCACTGGGGCCTTGATGGCAGGGTGGTGCAGGTAGTCGAGTACCTCGAAATCTTCGTAGTCGTAATCAAAAATCGAGGGCGGACGGCGGCGCAACTGCAATTGCGGGTAAGGGTAGGGGCTGCGCGCCAACTGGGTCTGTACCTGCTGCAGATGGTTGTCGTAAATGTGGCAATCGCCCCCCGTCCAGATGAACTCGCCTACCTGTAGGTCGCACTGCTGCGCCAGCATGTGCGTCAGCAGGGCATAGCTGGCAATGTTGAAGGGCACGCCCAGAAAAATATCGGCACTGCGCTGGTAGAGCTGGCAGCTCAGGCGCCCTTGGGCAACGTAAAACTGAAAGAAAGCATGGCAGGGCATGAGCGCCATCTTGTCCAGCTCGGCCACGTTCCAGCTGCTAACGATGATGCGGCGGCTGTCCGGGTTGCTGCGCAATTGCTCCACCACCTGGGCGATTTGGTCGATATGGCCGCCATCGGGCGTGGGCCAGTTGCGCCATTGCACGCCGTACACCGGGCCTAAATCGCCGCTGGGGCTGGCCCATTCATCCCAAATGCTCACGCCACGCTCTTGCAGCCAGCGCACGTTGCTGTCGCCACGCAAAAACCACAGCAGCTCCAGGATGATGCTTTTGAGGTGGACTTTCTTCGTCGTCACCAGCGGAAAACCTTCGTTCAGGTCAAAGCGCATCTGGTGGCCGAACACGCTGCGCGTGCCGGTGCCGGTGCGGTCGGCCTTGGTCACGCCGTGGGTGAGCACATGGCGCATGAAGTCTTCGTATTGGCTGCGAACGGGGCGGGCAGAGGTCATGGCAAAGCAGAAAAAAATTAAGCGCCTGCATCCGGCTCGGGCGGGGGGGCCGCGGGCTGCTGGCTCAGGCTCGGCGGCACATCCAGGCCGCTGCGCCGGGCACGAAACAGGGCGGCACGCATCAGGAAAATAGTGGTGACAGGCACTGTGATGGCAATGAACAGGGCAATCAAGAGCGGGTGCAGCGCCATGTCATGGCCGAGCAGGGAGAAGTAAAAAATGCAAGCGTGCATGATGCACCACATGCCCAAGGTGGCAATGATGGCGGGGGCATGCACACGCTCGAAGTAGCTGCGCAGGCGCAGCAGCCCCAGTGAGCCCACCAGCGCAATCAGGGCGCCTGCCAGCACCAGGGCGGCAATCACTACCTCGGCCCACAGGGGCAGGGTGGGGCCGTTCACTCGATCACCTCGCCGCGCAGCAAAAACTTGGCCATGGCTGTGGTGCCCACAAAGCCCAGCAGCGCCACCAGCAGGGCGGCCTCAAAGTAGTGCATGGTGGCTTGCTGAATGCCCAGCACCAGCATCAGCAACATGCCGTTGAGGTACATGCAGTCCAGTGCCAGGATGCGGTCTTGCGCATTGGGGCCGCGCAGCAGCCGTACCAGTGCCAGCACCATGGCCAGCGCCAAAATGACCATTGCCAGAGGCAAGGCCCAGCTCAGGGGGCTCATTCAAAAATCTCCATCAACGGGCGCTCGTAATGCTGCTGCACATGGGCAACGATGGTGTGCGGGTCGTCCACCTCCAGCACATGCAGCAGCAGCATGGAGCGGTCACGGGAAATCTCGGCCCAGGCCGTGCCAGGGGTGATGCACACAATCATGGCCAGCACGGCCAGGCCGTTGGGGTCACGCAGTTGCAAGGGAATATGAACGAACGCTGCCGGGTGGCGGCGCAGTTTGGGACGCAAGATAAAACGCAGCACCATGTAGTTGGAGTGCAGCGAATCGGCCATGACGCGCAGCCCCAGGCGCACGATGGTGCCGGGGCGGCGAATACGCACGGGCAGAGGCCGCAGCCCCAGGGTGAGCAGCGGAATGGCCCAGGCCAGCACCACAGCGGTGAGCAGATGGCCCGGGCTGAGCGAGCGGTTGAGCAACAGCCACAGCACCACCAGGCAGGCGCTGAGCAAGGGGGCAGGGAGCAAACGCTTCATGGGGCAGCCTCTGGCACGGTGGGGGCCACGGGGGCGGCTCGCATCACGGCCTCGATGTAGCCCGCCGGGTGGTGCAGGCCTTGGGCCGTGGCCTCGGTAAATTGCATCACGCTGTTGGCATAGATCGTCATCAGCGCGCAGGCGGCGAGCAAGGCGGCAATGGGCAGGCCTTCAATCAGGCGCAGCGTGGGGTCGGGGCGGTCTTGGGCCGACCAAAAATGGCGCATCCCTGTGCGCGTGAGTGCCAACAACGCCAGCAAGCCCGACACAATCAGCAAAGCCAGCCAGCCCCAGGCCAGTGGCGTGATGCTGACCACCGTGCTGGCGCCCAAGCCCAGCGGGTTGAGCAGTGCCGTCAGCATGGCGAATTTGCCCAAAAACCCCGACAGCGGTGGCAGCCCGGCAATCACCAGCGTGCAGCCCAAAAAGGCCAGGCCGAGAAAGGCCGTGGCGGCAGGGATGACGCGGCCAATCAGCACCTCCTCATCATCGTCGAGGTTCACCCCGGGGGTGGGTAGCAATTCAGGGTTGAGGAAGGGGGCGTCTTCGTCGTCGGCATCGGTGCGGGTGCCGTCATTGCGCCAGCGCTCAATCAGATCAGCCAGCAAGAACAGCGCCGCCACAGCCAGGGTGGAGCTGGGCAGGTAGTACAGCAGCGCGGCCGTCATGCGTTCCTGGCCCCAGCCCATGGCAGTGAGCAAGGTGGCCGACGAGAGCACCGCCGCCCAGCCCGCCAGGTGGGTGATGCGCTGCGAGCCCAACATGCCCAGAGCGGCCACGGCCATGGTACACATGCCCGCACCCAGCAGCCAGTGCGCGCCAAAGTAGGCCGAGGCCCCGGCATCTACCCCCAGCAGCAGCGTCCACAACCGCAGCAGGGCGTAGATGCCCACTTTGGTCATGATGGCAAACAACGCTCCCACGGGCGCCGTGGCGGCGTTGTAGGCGGGCACCAGCCAAAAATTCAGTGGCCACACGGCAGCCTTGATGAGAAACGCCGTGGCCAAAATGCCCAGTGCAGAGTGCAACAGGCCACGATCTCCCGGTGCCACCAAAGGAATGGCGCGCGCCAAATCGGCCATGTTCAGCGTGCCGGTAATGCCGTAGAGCATGGACACACCCACCAAAAACAGCGAAGACGCCGCCAGGTTGATGGCAATGTAGTGCAGTCCCGCTTGCACCCGTGCGCGCCCCGAGCCGTGCAGCAGCAGCCCGTACGAGGCCGCCAGCATGATCTCGAAAAACACAAACAGGTTGAACACATCGGCGGTGAGGAAGGCCCCGGCCAAGCCCATCAACTGAAATTGAAACAGCGCGTGGTACAGCACCCCGGCGCGGTGCCAGCGCGAGGCGGCAAACACGATGGAGGCCAGCGCCACCACGCTGGTCAGCAGCAGCATCAGCGCTGCCAGGTGGTCTAGCACCAGCACGATGCCAAACGGCGCCGGCCAATTACCTGGCAGGTACACGCCCAGCGTGGTTGGCCCCCCGGGCGCGCTGCCCAGGCCACTGGTCCACAGTAGCAGCAGCGCACTCAGCACCAGCCCCAGCAGGGTGGAAAATAGGTTCATGGCCAGTTTGATGCGCGTGCGCTCTTCGGGCAGCAGCAGCATCAAGGCGGCGGTGAGCAGGGGCAAGATGATGGGCGCCAGCAGCAGGTGCGGCATGGCCTGTTCGGCCAGGTGTACCAGCCACAGCAGCCCGCTAGGCTCGGCACCAGCGTGCAGGGGAGCGTTCAGCAGGGTGCTCACGGCATCTCCCGGTGGTCACGGGCGTGGCTGCCATCCACATGGTCGGTGCCCGACATGCCGCGCGAGGCCAACAGCACGACCAAAAACAGCGCCGTCATGGCAAAGCTGATGACGATGGCTGTCAGCACCAGCGCCTGCGGCAGCGGGTCGGCATAGTGCTGCAGGTCATGTGGCAGGCCCGGTTGCAGCACGGGCACTTGGCCCAGCACCAGGCCCAGGCGGCCCATGCTGAAGATGAACAAATTGACGGCGTAGGACAGCAGGGACAAGCCCATGATGACCTGGAAGGTGCGCGGGCGCAAAAGCAGCCACACGCCCGAGCCAGTCAACACCCCAATGGCCAAGGCAAGAACGATTTCCATCTTACGGTGCTCCTGCTGGTTTGCTATTTATTTGTGAGCTGCTTGCGCTTGCTGGATAAGGCTTAGAGGCCATTTTCTGTGAATTTTCTTCCATCCAGAACGGCGGGTGCAAACCCTCCGGAGCACCGGCTGCATCTCGGGCGTCTTGCTCCTGCAGTTCATCTTGCAGCTTGGCGTGGTAGCGGTGGCTGCGAATGGACTGGTGCGCAATGGCGGTGAGGATGAGCATGGTCGAGCCCACCACCAAAGTGAACACGCCAATGTCGAAAAACAGCGCGCTGGCGATATGGATGTCGCCCAGCACCGGCAGGTACAGGTGCGCGGTGTGCGTGGTCAAAAACGGGTAGCCCAGCACCAGGGCACCAGCACCAGTGAGCAAGGCATAGAGCAGGCCCAGGGCAATCCAGCGCCGGGGCACCAGCGGCAGGTGCGCTTCGACCCAGGGCGCGCCCGAGATGATGTACTGCAGCAGCAGCCCCGAGGCCATCACCAGGCCCGCCACAAAGCCGCCACCCGGTTCATTGTGGCCACGCAAAAACAGGTAGGCCGCCACCATGCCGGTCAGGGGCAGCAGCAGGCGCACCAGCACGGCGGGCACCATGAGGTAGCCAATAGCGGTGTCGCTGGCGTTGCGCGGGTTGAGCAAATCGGTTTGCAAGTCGGCAGGCACGGCGCGCTGCTGGGGCGGTAAATCCAGGCTTTCGCGTGCCGGGCGAAAGCGCCGCAGCAGCGCATACACCGTGATCGCGACGATACCGAGCACGACGATTTCGCCAAAGGTGTCGAAGCCACGGAAATCGACCAGCATCACGTTCACCACGTTGGTGCCGCCACCTTCGGTGTAGGCGCGCTCCAGAAAGAAGGTGGAGGTGCTTTGCGGAAAATCGCGGCTCATCATGGCAAAGGCCAGCCAGGCCATGCCAACGCCGCTGGTGCAGGCCAGTAGCAAATCGCGCAGGCGCCGCCGCCGGGTGCCGCGCGGGCGCAGGTGCATACGGCGCTCGTCACGCTGGGGCAGCCAGCGCAGGCCCAGCAAAATCAGCACCGTGGTGACCAGTTCGACGGAGATTTGCGTCAACGCCAGATCGGGCGAGGAGAACCACAAAAAGGTAATGCAGGTGGCCAGGCCTGCGCCCCCCAGCAAGGTCAAGGCCGCCAGGCGGTGGAATTTGGCTTGCCAGGCTGCCGCCAGGGCGCACAGCCCGCCCATCAACCACAGCAGCACAAACGCAGGCGACAGCGGTAGTGCGGCACGGCTGCCCAGGCGCACGCCATGCAGCCACAGTGGCAGTGCCCCTGCAAGCAGGGCGGCCCCGACCAACCACAGCATTTGCCACTGCAGGCGGCGTGTGGTGAGCAGCTTGCGGGCGCTGCGCGCACCGCTGCTCAGGCGTGCCAGCAGGTGCTCGAAGGCGCGCTGGCCATCCAGGCGCTGCAGCAGCGGCGGGCCTTGCAGGCCCGTGCCATCGAGCTTGGGGCGCAGGCCCAGGTAGAGCAAGCTGCCACCGGCCAGGGCCACGATGCTCATCAGCACCGGAATGTTCCAGCCGTGCCACACCGCCAGGTCAAAGCTGGGCAAAGCACTTCCCACCACGGGTTGCGCTGCCGCGTTCAGCACCGGGCCAATCACGTGCGCGGGCAGCACGCCTACCAGCAGGCACAGCAGCACCAGCAGCTCTACGGGCACGCGCATCCAGCGTGGCGGCTCGTGCGGCTCGTGCGGCAGGTCTTGCGCGGGTGGGCCCCAGAACACATCCACCGTCAGGCGCAGCGAGTAGGCCACGCTGAACATGCCAGCCAGGGTGGCCAGCAAGGGCAGCAGCCAGCGCAGGGCTGGAGCGCCGTCAAAAAATACGGTTTCTGCAAAAAACATTTCTTTGGACAGAAAACCGTTGAGCAGTGGCACCCCCGCCATGGCGGCGCTGGCCACCATGGCCAGCGTGGCGGTGATGGGCATGGCGTGGCGCAGGCCGGACAGGCGGCGAATGTCGCGCGTGCCGGTTTCGTGGTCCACGATGCCCGCCGCCATGAACAGCGAGGCCTTGAAGGTGGCGTGGTTGAGGATGTGGAACACCGCCGCCACGGCTGCCAGCGGGCTGCCCAGCCCCAGCAGCAGCGTGATCAGCCCCAGGTGCGACAGCGTGGAGTAGGCCAGCAGCCCCTTGAGGTCGTTTTGGAACATGGCCACATAGCCGCCCAGCAGCAAGGTGATGAGGCCCGCGCCGCCAACGATCCAAAACCATGGCTCGCTGCCACTGAGCACCGGCCACAGCCGCGCCAGCAAAAACACCCCCGCCTTCACCATGGTGGCCGAGTGCAGGTAGCTGGATACCGGCGTGGGCGCAGCCATGGCGCGCGGCAGCCAAAAGTGGAAAGGAAATTGCGCGCTTTTGCTCAGTGCGCCCAGCAAAATCAACACCAGCGCCGTCAGGTACAGCGGGTGGCTTTGCACGGCAGCGCCAGCGTTCAGCACCGCGTCCAAATCGTAGCTGCCCACGATGTGGCCCAGCACCAGCAGGCCTGCCAGCAGCGCCAGGCCACCGGCCCCGGTGACGGTCAGCGCCATGCGCGCGCCCCGGCGGGCATCGCTCCGGTGGTGCCAGTAGCCGATCAAAAGAAAGGAAAACAGGCTGGTCAGCTCCCAGAAAAACGCCAGCTGCACCAGGTTGCCCGACAGCACCACGCCCACCATGGCGCCCATGAAAGCCTGCAAAAAGGCAAAAAAGCGCGGCACCGGGTCGGCGGGCGACATGTAGTAGCGCGCATACAGCACCACCAGCGCCCCCATGCCCAGGATGAGCATGCAAAACATCCAGGCAAAGCCGTCCATGCGGATGACCAGGCTCAGCCCGTACTGCGGCAACCACTCAATTTCCTGGCGCAGCACGCCGCCTTGTGCAATGTCGGGGTACAACCAGGCGGCCTGCGCCGTGCAGACCAGTGCAATCAGGCCTGCCAGCGTGGACTCGGTGGTGCGTGCGTTGGCGGGCAACAGGGCCGCCAGAATGCTCCCGAGAAAGGGCAGGGCGATGAGGGTGACCAGGGGCATGGTGGCGTTCAAATTTGATAGCTGCTTGCGCTTGTCTGATGGGCTAAAGGGCCGAAAAAGAGTCTTATTTTTAGGCCCTCTCAGGGCCTACCGGGGCTTGGCGGGGTGCCGCCAGGCCGATGAAGATGCGAAAAACCTCGCCAGGCCCGATTTTGACGCATCAAAAAAGGCCCTAAGCCACGTCCGTTGAGCGCAAGCAGCTATAAAAAGAGAAGCGCTTGCGCTGGCTGCCAGCCCTCTGGGGCGTGAAGGCGCAACGTGTGGCAGCGCTCAGGGACGCAGGGGGAAAGGCTTTTTCTCTTCTTCCAAGGCTTCAATTTTCACCACGGCTAATGACAAATTGTCGCCACCGCCACGCGCGCGCTGGCGGGCCTTGTCGATGAGAAATTCGCTGGCCTCGCGTGGGGTCAAACCCTCTACCACCGATGCCAGCTCGTGCGGCGAAAAGTAGTGCCACACGCCATCGCTGCAGGCCAACAAGGTATCGCCTGGTTGGAGCTGCGGGATGAGGTGGTGGCTCGATGGTGGATCGTTTTCAGCCCCCAGGCAGCCAATCAAAATGTTGCTGTGTGGGTGGTTGTGCGCCTCGGCTTCAGTCAGCTCACCCCGATCGACCAGTGCCTGCACGTAAGAGTGGTCGAGCGTGCGGTGTACCAGTCGGCCATTGTGGAAGTGGTAAATGCGCGAATCGCCAGCATGGGCCCAGTGGCAGTCACCGCGTGGGTTGATGAGAAACGCCGCCACCGTGCTGTGCGGCTCTTGCTCGGAGGAAATCGCTGTCAGGCGGATGACGATATGCGCTTCTTCCACCAGGTGCTTGAGCATGGAGGTGGCATCGTCGGTATTGGGTGAGTAACGCTCGAAGAGCTGGCGCGCCGTCATCATGACCTGGTCTGAAGCCTTGCGCCCTCCGCTTCTGCCACCCATGCCATCGGCCACTACGGCCAGCACGCAACCATTGAAACGCGGGTGCGACAGCACGGCCACCTGGTCTTGCTGGTAGTCGCGATCCCCTTTGTGGATGCCGGTAGCGGCAAGCAGGCGGTAGGGTTTGCTCATGGCGGCTTATTTGGTGCCAAAAATGCGGTCGCCCGCGTCGCCCAGACCGGGCAGGATGTAGCCATGTTCGTTCAGTTCACGGTCAATGGCGGCTGTGAAGATGGGCACGTCGGGGTGTGCAGCTTGCAAGGTAGCGACGCCTTCGGGGGCTGCCAGCAGGCACACGAACTTGACCGAACGTGGCTGCAGCTCTTTCAGGCGCTGCACCGCGGCAGCGGCAGAGTTGCCGGTGGCCAGCATGGGATCGACGACGATCACATCGCGCTCTGCCATCTCGGAGGGCATCTTGAAGTAGTACTCCACCGGTTGCAGCGTGTGGGGGTCACGGTACAGGCCAATGTGGCCTACGCGCGCGCCGGGCACGACGTTGAGCATGCCGTCGAGAAAGCCATTGCCTGCACGCAAGATAGAGACCAGCACCAGTTTTTTACCGTCGATGACCTTACCCGTCATGGTCTCCAGGGGGGTTTCAATCGTCACGTCTTGCAGCGGCATATCGCGCGTGACTTCGTAGGCCATCAAGGTGGACAGCTCGCCCAGCAGGCGGCGAAAGCTGTTGGTGCTGGCGTCCTTTTTGCGCATCAGCGTCAGCTTGTGTTGTACCAGCGGATGGGTGATGACGTGGACGTTGCTCATGGGAAAAATGTGCGCAGGGCGTGGGTAGAAAAAGAGGGCGCCTAGTCTGCCAGAAAGCGCGCATAGCGCGCCAAATCAACATTACCGCCGCTGATGATGATGCCCACGCGCTTGCCACGCATATCCACGCCGCCATGCTGCGCTCCAGCAAACGACAGCGCACCTGTGGGCTCGACGACGATTTTCATGCGTTCGGCGAAAAAGCGCATGGCGTGCATGAGCTGCATATCGTTAGCGGTGACTATGCCTTCAGCGTGCTGGCGGATGATGCCAAAGGCCAGCGTGCTCATGGCGGTGGTGAGGGCACCATCGGCAATGGTGCGCGGCTGGGTGATGGTGACGATGTGCCCGCTGCGCAGTGATTGCTGGGCATCGTTGGCCGTTTCGGGCTCCACGCCATACACCTCGCAGTTGCCGCCTTGGGCTTGCACGCCCAACGTGCTGCCCGCCAGCAGGCCCCCCCCGCCTACGGCGACGAACAAGTAATGCAGCCGGGGCACTTCCTGCAGCAATTCCAGCGCTGCAGTGCCTTGACCCGCAATCACGTGGGCGTGCTCGGAAGGGGGCACCAGCGTCATGCCACGCTCTTGCGCAATTTGGCGGCTGATGGCTTCGCGGTCTTCCGTGAAGCGGTTGTAGGTGACGACTTGGGCGCCATAGGCGCGGGTGGCGGCCATTTTGGAAACGGCAGCATCTTCGGGCATCACCACCAGCGCAGGAATGTCCAGCAGCCGCGCCGCCAGTGCAATCGCCTGGGCATGGTTGCCAGCCGAGAAGGTGAGCACTCCGCGCTCGCGCTGCTGCGGGCTGAACTGTGCCAGTGCGTTGTAGGCACCGCGAAATTTGAACGACCCCGTGCGCTGCAGGTTTTCACATTTGAAAAACACCTGAGCGCCCAGCAGCTTGTCGGCCATGCCCGAGCGCAGCACGGGCGTGTGGTGTGCCACGCCCTGCAGGCGCTGGGCGGCCGCATGGATGTCGGCAGCGGTCGGGGGAGGTAGGGCAGGGCAATTCATGGCGGCATCCTTGAGGGCGCAGGCACAGGGGGGTGGATGGGCCCGCATCTTACGGGCAATCTGAGTCAAAAGTGTGCTGAGCGCTTGTCTATCAAGCGCGAGCAGCTATCAGTTATGCAGCACCGAGGCGTCTCAGAAACTTTCCCAGTCATCCGCGGCCTGGTTTGCCTTGGGCAGGGCTGGCGCGGTTTTGGCCGCCATGGCTGGCTTGGGGGGCATAGCCACTTTGGGAGCAGACTTGGGTGCCGGTTGGGCGTGCATCGCAGGCGCTAGCGAGGAGCGTGCCGAAGGCGCCGCAGGAGCCCCCGCCGCATCTTGTGCCAGTTTGAACAGAGATACGGCATGCACCAAGTCTTGCGCCTGGCTGCGCAAGCTGCTGGCCGCTGCTGCCATCTCTTCTACCAGCGCAGCGTTTTGCTGGGTCACTTGGTCCATTTGTGTGATGGCTTCGCCCACCTGGGCAACACCGCTGGCTTGTTCACCGCTGGCGGCGCTGATTTCACCCATGATGTCGGTGACGCGGCGGATGGATGAGACCACTTCCTCCATCGTGGCGCCGGCCTTGTCTGCCAGTGCGGAGCCACGCTCGACGCGTTCGACGCTGGCGGTGATCAAGCCCTTGATTTCCTTGGCCGCATCGGCCGAGCGCTGCGCCAGGCTGCGCACCTCACCTGCAACCACCGCAAAGCCTCGGCCCTGTTCTCCGGCACGGGCGGCTTCCACGGCTGCGTTCAGGGCCAGGATGTTTGTTTGGAAGGCAATGCCATCGATCACACCAATGATGTCGGCAATGCGCTGGCTGCTGGCATTGATGCCACGCATGGTTTGCACCACTTCTGCCACCACTTCCCCGCCTTGAGCCGCAACGCTGGAGGCACTCAGGGCCAGTTGGTTGGCCTGGCGTGCGTTGTCAGCGTTTTGGCGCACAGTGGATGAAAGCTGCTCCATAGAGGCAGCTGTTTCTTGCAGGGCGGCAGCTTGTTGCTCGGTGCGTGCCGAGAGATCGTGGTTGCCTTGGGCAATTTGCACACTGGCCGTGGCCACGCTTTCGGCATTGCCGCGCACGCCGCGCACCACGCTGGCCAGGCGGTCGCGCATCGCGGTCAGCCCCTGCATCAGCTGGGCGATTTCGTCCCGTCCTTTAACTGGAATAGCTGCGGCCAGATGGCCTTGGGCAATGGCCTCGGTGCTTTCCAAGGCCTGGTGGATAGAGCGCGTGACCTGGCGCACGATGGAGCCCCCCAGCCACACCGCTGCCAACACCCCCAGCAAGACAAAAGCCATGCTGATAAGACGCAATTGCTCAAAGCGTGTGTTGGAGCTTTCGTAGGCCTTTTTGGCGACGTTTTGCTGCACTTGGATCAACTCACCCAACACGTCCTGCAAGGGATCGATTGCGGGATACATGTGCTGTGCAGCAAAGGCGCGCAGGCCCTCTTGGTCACCTGCTTTCACCAGATTTTCCATGGCGGAGGTGGCCTCATCGGCCTTTTTTTGCAGCGGTGTAAAACGCTGAGCCAGGGCTTTCTCTTCGGGCTCTAAATTTGTAGCCAGGTAGGCTGCCCAGGTGCGCTCAATCGAGGCCCGTGCTTTGGCAAATGAGGCCAGTGCATCTGCAGGGCTGAGGGCGCCATCGCGTACTTTGTGGGCGGTATCCACGATGTGTACCGCATAGAGATCCGAGACCGTTTTGAGTTGCCCCAGGGGAATCACGCGGTCTTCGTACACCGTGCGCAGCCCTTGGTTGGATTGGTGCATGCCCCAGAGGCCTTCGATGCCAATCAAGAGCACCAGTGCACACAACCCGCCAAGCAGCGCTGTCAAACGGGTTGAGATTTTCAGGTCGGTCATAAATCTTCCTTGCGGTACCCTCAGAAGGGGTAGCGGAATTTGATTTTATTAAATTTTCAAATAAAAAAGATAAATTTGATAAAAAATCATCCGCATTCAGCGGCGTTTGCCGCCGCCAAAAAGACTGCCCATCACACCGCGCAAAATTTCTTTGCCCAAGCTGGAGCCCACGGTGCGCGCCGCAGTTTTGGCCATGGTTTGCACCAGGCCGTCGTGGCGGGCACCGCGTGGGCCGGTGCTGCCAAACAGCACGTCATTCAGCCCGCCGAGAATGCCGCCGCCGCTGTCTGCTGGCGCCGCGCCCCCGGGGGTGCTGGCGGTGCCTGCGCTACTTGCATTGGCCGAGCGGCCCTGCAGTTTTTCGTGGGCCGACTCGCGGTCCACCACTTTTTCATACACCCCAGCCACCAGGGAGCTGCTCAGCAGTGCCTGGCGCTGCGCGGGCGTGATGGGGCCAATTTGGCTGCCCGGTGGCAGCACGTAGGCACGCTGGGTGATGCCAGGGCGGCCTTTTTCGTCCAGGCAGCTCACCAGGGCTTCACCTACAGCCAGTTCGGTAATAGCCGTTTCCACGTCCAGCCCGGGGTTGGCGCGCATGGTGCTGGCTGCAGCTTTGACGGCTTTTTGATCGCGCGGCGTGAAGGCACGCAGCGCGTGCTGTACGCGGTTGCCCAACTGCGCCAGCACGGTGTCGGGAATATCCAGCGGGTTTTGCGTGACAAAGTACACCCCCACGCCCTTGGAGCGAATCAGGCGCACCACCAGTTCAATGCGCTCGACCAGCACTTTCGGTGCCTCGTTGAACAGCAGGTGGGCTTCGTCGAAGAAAAACACCAGTTTGGGTTTTTCTGGGTCGCCAATTTCCGGCAGGGTTTCAAACAGCTCGGACAGCATCCACAGCAAAAAAGTGGCGTACAGCCGGGGCGAGTGCATCAGCTTGTCTGCGGCCAGGATGTTGACCATGCCGTGCCCCTTGCTGTCGGTTTGCATGAAGTCTTGCAGGTCGAGCATGGGTTCGCCAAAGAATTTGTCGCCGCCTTGCTGTTCAATGGCCAGCAAGCCGCGCTGGATGGCGCCCACGCTGGCTGCGCTGATGTTGCCGTAGCTGGTAGTGAATTCTTTGGCGTTCTCGCCCACGTAGGCCAGCATGGTGCGTAGGTCTTTCAGGTCGAGCAGCAACAAGCCGTTGTCGTCGGCAATTTTGAACACCAGGTTGAGCACGCCAGCCTGCGTGTCGTTCAGGTTCAACATGCGCGCCAGCAGCAGCGGGCCCATGTCTGAGATGGTGGCGCGCACCGGATGACCTTGTTCGCCAAACACATCCCACAGCTGGGTCGGGCAGGCCTGGGGCGTAGGCAGCGCCAGGCCGCGTTCTTGCAGTGTGGCAGCCAGTTTGGGGGAAAGATTGCCGGGCTGGCTGATGCCGGTGAGGTCGCCTTTGACGTCGGCCAGAAACACGGGCACGCCTATGCGGGAAAACTGCTCGGCCAGTTGCTGCAAAGTCACTGTTTTGCCTGTACCTGTGGCACCGGTGATCAGGCCGTGGCGGTTGGCCAGGCCAGGCAAGAGGTAGCAGGGGGTTTGTGCACTTTGGGCGAGCAGCATGGGTTCGGCCATGGGAGGTTTCCTCGGGGCTTTGTTAGGCAAAAGTAAAATCCAGCCCCATAGCGTAATTCAATGCAAAGGATTTCTCCGTGGCAGGACACAGCAAATGGGCCAATATCCAGCACCGCAAAGGTCGCCAGGACGAAAAGCGCGGCAAAATCTGGACGCGCATCATTCGTGAAATCATGGTCGCAGCGCGCCAGGGTGGGGGCGATTTGAATGCCAATCCACGTTTGCGTCTGGCCGTGGACAAGGCCAAGGCCGCTAACATGCCGGCCGACAATATCAAGCGCAACATTGACAAAGCCACCGGCAACCTCGAAGGCGTGACTTACGAGGAAATCCGCTACGAGGGCTACGGCATTGGTGGTGCTGCCATCATTGTCGATACCATGACGGACAACCGTGTGCGCACGGTGGCCGAAGTGCGCCATGCTTTCAGCAAATACGGCGGCAATATGGGCACCGAAGGGTCAGTCGCCTTTCAGTTTAAAAACGTCGGGCAATTGATTTTTGCTCCTGGCACCAGTGAAGACCAGGTCATGGAAGTGGCTCTGGAAGCGGGTGCCGAGGATGTGATCGCTGATGAAGAAGGCGCCATTGAAGTGCTCACGGCACCGGCTGACTTCGAGGCCGTCAAAAATGCCTTGCAGGCCGCAGGCCTGGTGCCAGAGGTGGCCGAGGTCACCATGCGCGCAGAAAACACCGTGGAGCTGGCTGGCGATGATGCCGCCCGGATGCAAAAGCTCCTGGACATGATTGAAGAACTCGACGACGTGCAAAACGTCTTCCACAACGCAGCTTTTTGAACCGGCTTTGTCCGGCACACCATCCATGAAGATACTCGTCATTGGCGGCGGCGGCCGCGAACATGCGCTGGCCTGGAAGCTGGCCCAGTCGCCCAAGGCCACCCGGGTTTTTGTCGCTCCAGGCAACGGCGGCACCCTGGGCACCAAGTTGGAAAACTTGCCTATCACCGACGTGGTGAAGCTGCGCGAATGGGCGCAAGAGCAAAAAATTGGCCTGACCGTGGTCGGCCCCGAAGCCCCGCTGGCCGCTGGCGTGGTGGATGAATTCCGGGCCCATGGCCTGCGCATTTTTGGCCCCACCAAGGCAGCGGCGCAGCTGGAAAGTTCCAAGGCTTTTTCCAAGGCCTTCATGCGCCGCCACGGCATTCCTACCGCCGATTACGACACCTTCACCGACCCCGTGGCAGCCCACGCTTTCGTGGATCGCCTGGGTGCGCCCATCGTCATCAAGGCCGATGGCTTGGCGGCAGGCAAGGGCGTGGTGGTGGCTACCACCTTGCAAGAAGCCCACGATGCCGTGGATTTCATGCTGGTAGACAACAAATACGGCGTGACGCACAACGCTGGCGGTGCGCGCGTGGTGATTGAGGCCTTCTTGGAGGGTGAAGAGGCCAGCTTTATTGTGCTGTGCGATGGCAAGAACGTCGCCGCGCTGGCTACCAGCCAAGACCACAAGCGCCTCAAAGACGGCGATCAAGGCCCCAACACGGGCGGCATGGGGGCGTATTCCCCTGCGCCCGTGGTGACGGCGGACGTCCACGCCCGCGCTATGCGCGAAATTATTTTGCCCACCGTGCGCGGCATGGAAAAAGACGGCATTCCTTACACCGGCTTTTTGTACGCCGGGCTGATGATTGACGCCAAAGGCCATCCCAAAACCCTAGAGTTCAACTGCCGCATGGGTGATCCGGAAACGCAGCCCATCTTCATGCGCTTGAAGAGCGATTTGGTGGATGTGATGAACGCCGCCGTGGACGGCAAGCTCGATCAATTGGAGCTGCAATGGGATCGCCGCACCGCCTTGGGTGTGGTGATGGCTGCTTACGGTTACCCGGAAAACCCACGCAAGGGCGACGTCATTACCGGTATCGCTCCTGAAGCCGATGACGCCATGGTGTTCCACGCTGGCACCCAGCTGCAAGACGGCGTGCTGCGCACCAGTGGTGGGCGCGTGTTGTGCGTGACGGCGTTGGGCGACAACGTCCGCCAGGCCCAGCAGCGTGCCTATGACGTAGCGCGCAGCATCCATTTTGACGGGGCCCAATACCGCCATGACATCGGCCACCGTGCCGTGAAGAACTGAAAGTCTCGATGAATCCAACCCCCCTGAGCAACAGTGGCCACAGCAGCGCGCAGCGTATGCGCGCTTACCTGATCGAGTTGCAAGCGCGCATCACCAGCGCCATTGAAGGCGTGGAAGGCCAGCGCGGTGCGCGCTTTTTGGTTGACCCGTGGCGCAAAGAAGCGCATGAGCCTCTACAAGGCGAGGGCGTGACCTGCATTCTTGAGGGCGGGCGCATTTTCGAGCGTGCTGGCGTGGGTTTTTCCCACGTGCAAGGCCCGAGCTTGCCCCCTTCCGCCACCCAGCATCGGCCGGAATTGGCGGGTGCGCCTTTTGAGGCCATGGGGGTGTCATTGGTGTTTCACCCGCTCAATCCTTACGTGCCAACGGTGCACATGAATGTGCGCATGATCAGCGCCCAGCCCAAAGACCACCCCGCCGTGTGCTGGTTTGGCGGCGGGATGGATTTGACGCCCTACTACGGCTACGAGGAAGACGCCGTGCATTTCCACCGCGTCTGCCACGACACCCTCAAGCCCTATGGCGAAGGGCTGTATTTGCGCTTCAAGCGCTGGTGTGACGAATACTTCTACCTCAAGCACCGCAATGAGCAACGCGGTGTGGGCGGCATCTTTTTTGACGATTTTTCCGCTTTGGGCCCTGAGCGCAGCATGGCCATGACCCAGGCCGTGGGCGATGCTTTTTTGCAGGCCTACCTGCCCATCGTGCAACAGCGCGCAGGCATTGAGTTTGGCCAGCGCGAGCGCGACTTTCAGCTCTACCGTCGCGGGCGTTATGTGGAATTCAACCTGGTGTGGGACCGTGGCACGCACTTCGGCCTGCAATCGGGTGGGCGCACCGAGTCCATCTTGCTGTCCATGCCGCCCCAGGTGAATTGGCAATACCGCCGCGAAGACCCTCCGGGCTCGCCCGAAGCCGTGCTGCTGCAGCGCTTCCTGGTGCGCCGCAACTGGCTGTGATGGCCTGTTGAGCGCCTTTTTTCTTTTCTTGCGACCTGCCCGGGGTGTGCCCGGGTGTCGCGCTGGCGCGATGCGCGCTAGTATGGCTCCTCTTTTTTACCTCCCATGCCGATGACCACCACCCCCGCCACCAAAGACACAGCAGCAGAAACCGCCGCCAAAAAAGACGTCACCAAACTCCAGCGGGCCATCGTTGATGGGCTGGAAGACGTCAAGGCGCAAGACATTCAGGTGTTCAACACTGAGCATCTCTCGCCGCTGTTCGAGCGCGTGATTGTTGCCACCGGCAGCTCGAATCGCCAGACCAAGGCCCTGGCGGCCAGCGTGCGCGATGCCGTGCGCGAAGCCGGTTTTGCCAAACCGCGCACCGAGGGTGAGGAAAACGGTGAATGGATCATTGTCGATTGCGGCGCCGCCGTGGTGCATGTGATGCAGCCTGCCATTCGCCAGTACTACCGCCTGGAGGAAATCTGGGGCGAAAAACCCGTGCGCCTGAAACTCGCCGCCGCCAAGCCGCGCAAAATCACGGCCTCGTCTGAGGAAGATGCAGCGCCCGCCGCCAAAAAAGTAGCGAAAAAGGCGGCAGCTCCTCGCGCCAAGGCAGCTTCTGCCGCGCCTGATGCCAGCGCCACACCAGCACCCGCGAAAAAACGCAGCCCCCGCAGTGCCGCCGCACCCCAGGCAAGCCAGCCCAGCGCAGCGGTGAAAAAATCCCCGGCCAAAAAAGCCCCCGCAAGAAAAACCTCGGCCAGTGCTGCCCCCGCCAGCGCCAGCCCGGCCACCAAGGCACCCGCGAAAAGAACGCGCAGCAGCACCGCAGTGAAGACCGTGGTGATTCAGTCCAGCGAAGCGAAAAAGCCCGCCGCGAAAAAAGCAGCAGCCAAAGCCCCGGCCAAAAAAGCGCCTGCCAAAAAAACCCGCACCACCCAGTCCTGAGGCGGGCACTGCTTTGGGTACGGCGGTGTGCTGCTTTAAGTCATGAAGCTGCTCTTGATTGCTGTCGGCCAGCGCGTGCCCGATTGGGCGCAAACGGCTTACGAGGACTACGCCAAGCGCTTTCCGCCTGAGCTGAAGGTGGAGCTCAAGGCCGTGAAAACTGAGCCGCGCGGCTCCAAAACCCTGGCCACCCTGTACGCCGCCGAGCGCGAGCGCATTGAAGCGGCGCTGCCGCGCGGTGCCCGCGTGGTGGTGCTGGACGAACGCGGCACCGCCCTCACCACCAAATCCCAGGCAGAGCGCCTGCGCGGTTGGCAATTGGAGGGGGACGATGTGGCCTTGGTGATTGGCGGCCCCGATGGACTCGATCCTGCCTTTCGCCAGGCAGCGCACGAGCGCATTCGCCTCTCGGACCTCACCTTGCCCCATGCCATGGTGCGGGTGCTGCTGATTGAGCAGCTCTACCGTGCCTGGTCGGTGAATGCAGGCCACCCCTACCACCGGGAGTAGGTGGCTTGAAAATGCTCCTTTTTTAATAGCTGCTTGCGCTTGTTCCATAAGCCTTAGAGCCCTATTTTTATGTCATTTACCCTCTATCTGGCTTCGCAAAGCCCGCGCCGCACTCAACTGCTGCAGCAATTGGGCTTGGAGCCCATCTTGCTGCTGCCCAATGCGCCGGGTGACGTGGCAGAAGATGCCGAAGCGCTAGAGCATGTGTTGCCTGATGAAGCGCCAGCCGACTACGTGCAGCGCGTCACCGCGCTCAAGCTCGATGCTGCCGTAGCCCGCCATGCGCGCCGGGGCTTGGCCGCTGGCGCCATTGTGTGTGCCGACACCACGGTGGCACTGGGCGCACAAATTTTGGGCAAACCCGCAGATGCTGAAGAGGCCCAGCACATGCTGGCCCAACTGGCAGGCCAGACGCACCACGTGTTCACCGCCGTGGCTGTGCAATGCGCTGCACAGCGCTGGGCAGCGCTGTCGGTGTCGCAGGTGACGTTTGCGCCCCTCACCCCAGCGCAAATTGCAGCCTATGTGGCCAGTGGCGAGCCTATGGGCAAGGCTGGGGCCTATGCCATTCAAGGGCCAGCGCAGCAGTACGTGCGCCACCTGGCAGGCAGCTACAGCGGCATCATGGGCCTGCCGCTGTACGAAACGGCGGCACTACTGCGCCAGGTCGGTTGGCCGGGCTGAGGCTGGCGCTGGCTGGGCGCTTATGGCGTGTAGTTGGCCAGGCGCATGGCATCGGGGATGAGGATGTCGCGCTTGTCGATGTGGATCAGGCCCTCGGTTTCCAGGTCGCGCAGCACGCGCGAGAAATACTCCGGCGTGATCGAGAGCAACGAGGCAATCGTGGCCTTGCTCACGGGTAGTGAAACTTTCAGCGCAATCACTGGGCGTGCAGCCGCACTTACAGGGGCACAGCCTTGGCCCGCGTAGGCCTCTAGGGTGGGCAGGGTGCGCGCGCTTTCTTCGGGCAAGCTGCTGAGCAGGTAGCCAATCACGCGCTGCATACCGCTGTGCAGGGAATAGGCTTGCACGTCATGTACCAGGCCATGCAAGCGCCGGGAAATACCGCCCAACAGGCGCAGGGCAAAGCGCGGATCGCGCTCGATTTCATCTACCACGGCATCTTTGCCGACGCTCAGCAGCAAGGTGTCAGACAGCGCCTGGGCATTGATGATGTAGGGCCGCTCCGTGAACATCAGCGCTTCGGCAAAAGTGATGCCGGGGCCAGCAATCTCAATCACCTTCTCTTGCCCTGCAGGGGAAATGGCAAACAGCTTGACCTGCCCCATGACGGTGACGTGAAACTCCTCGCACGGCATACCGACGCGAAAAATCGCCTCCCCCCGGCCAAAGCGGCGCAGGCGGCAACCAGCGGCCAAGCGTTGCAGCTCTTGCGCGGTGGTCTCCTGGAACAAAGGCAAATTGGCCAGGTAGCGGGCCACGTCAAAGTGCTGGGTGTCCATGGTCATGCGAGCAGGCGGTGGTTAAACCACAAAAAAGAATTCAAAATGAATTTTTGATAGCACACAAAGGGGAGTCAGTTTAATCACACCTTGCGGTGTGGCAAGAGGAAAAAACAGCTGTGGTTTCCCCCCTACGGTGGGGTCGGCACAGTGCCATGGGCGTGTGCTAGCGCGTTAGCCCCGCGTAGGCGCTGGCCAGGCGGCGCACCAGGTCTTGCGGGCGGTGTACCAGGGCATAGCCTTGCGAGCCGAACAGGTGGGGCAGGTAGTCGTGGGCTTTGGCATCGATGGTGATGCAAAACGGCGTCAAACCCAGGGCCCGGGCCTCGCGCACGGCGTGGCGGGTGTCTTCCAGGCCGTAGCGGCCTTCGTACACGTCCAGATCATTGGGTTTGCCATCGGTCAGGATGATCAACAGGCGCTGGCGTTCGCCGCGCTGCAGCAGGCGGGCCGTGGCGTGGCGCAGGGCGGCGCCCATGCGCGTGTAGTAGCCCGGTTTGATGGCGTTCACCCGGGCCATGGCGGCGCCGTCCCAGGCCTCATCGAAGGCTTTCAGGTGCTGGATGCGCACATGGCTGCGGCGCACCGAGGAAAAGCCCAGCATTTCAAAGGCATCGCTGCTGGCGGCCAGGGCTTCGCCAAAGACGTGCAGTGCGTCGCGGATGACGTCGATCACCCGTGCCTCCTGGGTGGCGTAGGCGTCGGTAGAGAGTGAAAGGTCGGCCAGCAGCAGTGTGGCCAGATCGCGCTCGGCGCGCACGCGCTGCACGTACACCGGCGGCGCCTCGCTGCGTGGCCCGCTGCCCGATTCCACGCGGTAGCGAATCCAGGCGTCCACGTCGATGTCATCGCCTTCGGTGCGCCCGCGCAGCCGTGCCGGGGCCGAGCGCAGGGCCTCCAGGCGCCTGCGCATACGCCGGGCCACGGCGCGCAGGGCGGCTGGTGGCTGGTAGGGCGGGGCGTGGCGCGCGGTGTAGCGCTGCACCACGCAGTGCTCGGGCTGCAGGCGCTGGGTTTGGTAGTTCCATTCGGGGTATTTTTCGCCCGGGCCCAGGGGCAGGTCGTCGTGGGCGGCGCTGGGTAGGTCGAGATCGAATTTCACGCGCGAGGCGGTGCTTTGCCCATCGGGGGCCACGGCCAGCTCGTCCATGTCGTTGGCGGCGGCGAGCTGCTGGCCGTCGTCCTCATCGTCATCGGCGCGGTTCACGCGCGTCATCTCCGTCCACGACAAGATGGTTTCTGTGCGAAAAAACATCACCATCGGGGCCGCGTGGCGCTCATCAGTGATGGACTGCGCCGCGCGGCGGCGTGGGTCTTGTGCGGCCAGGGGCTGGGCTTTGTTCTGCTCGGCGGCTTCTTTGCCTGCCTTGCTGGGGGCTGCCGTGGCGCTGACCACGATGGGCGCGGGCAGGGTGAGCCACAGCCACAGCGGTGCCACGTCGCTGGGCTGCACGTTCAGCCCTGGGCCGGTTTCACCGCGCAGTGCGGCTTGCACGGCGCGTTCAGCGGCTGCGGCGCGTGCGCTCAGGCGCTCCAGCGCCGGGCGCTGTGCCAATTGCTCGGCACACAGCGCGGCGTAGCTGGGGCGCAGGCCGGGAAAGGTGTGCAGCGCGGCCTGGGTGGCGCGCAGGTGCTCGCCCAGCCAGTCGTGGCTGGCTTGCAAGTGGGCGGCCAGGGCGGCCAGCCACAGGTAGAGCTGGCGGTTGCGCTCGGCCTGGGCAAACACAGCAATGTGGGGGGGCAGCGCCAGCACGTCGCTGTGCCACTGGCCCAGCACGGCGTGGGTGCCGCTGCCAGCCATGCGCTGCAGCAGCGTGCGCTGGCCGCCGACGCGGGTGGTGCCTGCGGGGGCAATGCGTGCGCTTTGTGCGCCGCCGCCCGCGCGGAACATCAGACCAATGCTGCGCTGCATGCTCTCTAGCGACACGGGCTCAGCCTGCGCCGGGCCATCGGCCGCGCGGGTGATGAAGCGGTGCCACTGGCGCCCAACCCATTCTTCCATGCTGCGCTCCTTAAATTATCAAAAAAGATAGCTGCTCACGCTTGCCTAGCAAGGCTTAGAGGCCAAAAACTCTCAAAAATCAGGCTGTACCGATGATGGCTGCCACCACCTCGGCCAGGGCTGCAGCGGTGTCGGCGTCGTCGGTCAGGGCGTCGACGATGGCGGCGTGGCAGGCCTGGGGCAGGGGCACGCCGCTGGCCACCAGGCGCGCAGCCATGACCAGCAGGCGGGTGCTGACGGTTTCTTCCAGATCGTGCTCAGTGAGGCGGCGCAGGGCCTGGGCCAGGGCCACCAGGCGGGCCACTACGTCGGGCGCGGCTGCCGATTCATGCGCCACGATGGCGTGTTCCACCTCGGGGGCGGGGTAGTCAAAGTTGAGCGCAATAAAGCGCTGGCGTGTGCTGGGCTTGAGGCTTTTGAGCACGTTTTGGTAGCCCGGGTTGTAGCTCACCACGAGCATGAAGCCCTCGGCGGCCTGAATGTGCTCGCCCGTGCGCTCAATGGGCAGCACGCGCCGGTCGTCGGCCAGGGGGTGCAGCACCACGGTGGTGTCTTTGCGCGCTTCCACCACTTCGTCCAGGTAACACACCGCACCCAGGCGCACAGCACGGGTCAGCGGGCCATCGGCCCAGACGGTGCCACGCTCAGACAGCAGGTGGCGGCCCACCAGGTCGGCGGCAGAGAGGTCGTCGTGGCAGCTCACGGTGATCAGGGGGCGGCCCAGGCGCGCGGCCATGTGTTCCACAAAGCGGGTTTTGCCGCAGCCCGTGGGGCCTTTGATGAGCACGGGCAGGCGCTGGGCAAAGGCGTGCTCGAACAGCGTGGTTTCGCTGCCTTGCGTGGCGTAGTAGGGCACGGTGGCGGCGGCTGGCAGGGGGTCGCGGTGGTTCATGGACTTCTCGCAAAAAACGCGCAGAAAACTTGCAGCAAAGAAAAAAGGCTTGCGCGAAGGGTTCCTCGCGCAAGCCCTGGGGGTGGCAGCGTTTACACGCGGCTGCTCAGGCGCTGCGCAGGTTGGGCTTGCAGCGGGTTGACACCGGCCCCAGCGCCAGACGGGGCTTCGTCATGGCCGTGCTTGGCGTGCTTTTCACCGGGCAGCACGTGCTGGCCGCCGACGAAGAAGCTCCAGAAATACACCAACTGGCCCACCAGGAACATGACGCCGCCGCCCACGCGCACCCAGTAAAAGATGCGCAGTTCGTCTTGCGTGGCCATGAAGCCCAGGGGGTTGGTCTCGGGCATGCGCTGCAGCCAGACCTGCACCGTGCCCGCCCCCGTGAGGGCCAGCACCATGATGCCCATGCCGATGCACATGATCCAAAAGCTCCACATTTCCACGGCCTGTGCCTTTTGGCTGTTGGCCAGGCGCCCGCGCATGGTGGGCATGGCAAAGCTGATGATGGCCAGCACCACCATCACGTAGGCGCCAAAGAAGGCCAGGTGACCGTGGGCCGCCGTGATTTGCGAGCCGTGGGTGTAGTAGGTCACGGGTGCCAGGGTGTGGATGAAGCCCCACAGGCCTGCGCCCAAAAAGGCCATCACCGAGGTGCCCACGGCCCACATGACGGCGGCCTGGTTGGGGTGGTTGCGCCGGCGCTTTTGCACCATGCTGAAGGCGAACATCGTCATCAGGAAGAAGGGCAGGGGCTCCAGCGCGGAGAAGATGGAGCCAATCCACAGCCAGTAGCCCGGCATGCCGATGAAGAAGAAGTGGTGGCCGGTGCCCAGCAAACCGCTCATCAGCGCAAAGGCGATGATCAGGTACATCCACTTGTCGATCACTTCGCGGTCTACGCCGGTGGTTTTCACCAGCACATAGGCCAGCAGCGAGGCCAAAATCAGCTCCCACACGCCTTCCACCCACAGGTGAACGACAAACCACCAGTACATCTTGTCGCGCACCAGGTTGTGCGGGTTGACAAAGCTGAACAGGAACATCAGCGCCAGGCCCCACAGGCCCAGCAGCAGTACGGTGCTGATGGCGGTTTTGCGCCCCTTGAGCACGGTCATGCTGATGTTGTAGAGAAAGCCCAGAGCCACCACCACAATGCCGACCTTGGTGGGCAGGGGCTGCTCTAAAAATTCCCGGCCCATGGTGGCCAGCAGGTCGTTGCCCGTGAGTTCGGCCAGCTTGGCGTAGGGCACCATGAGGTAGCCCAAAATGGTCAGTGCGCCAGCGGCCAGGAAAATCCAGAACAGTGCCACCGCCAGCGCCGGGCTGTGCAGCTCGGTTTCGGCTTCCTCGGGCACCATGTAGTAGGCCGCGCCCATGAAGCCGAACAGCAACCACACAATCAGCAAATTGGTGTGCACCATGCGGGCAATGTTGAAGGGGATGTAGGGGAAGAACAGGTCACCAATCAGGTACTGCAACCCGAGCGTGACGCCAAAAATAATCTGCCCTGCAAACAGCGCCAAGGCTGCAATGAAGTACAGCTTGGCCACCGCTTGGCTTTGGTATTTGAGAACCGGTGTGGTCATGGGGGTGCTCCTGGGGTCAGCCTTCGATGTTGGGGGGCCAGTTTTCGGTGTTGATCTCGCCCGTCCACTTGAGGAACTCGATCAGGTGGTTGGTTTGTTCTTCCGTGAGGTTGAACTGCGGCATTTGGCGCCGACCGGGTGTTTGCGTGGGCATGGCCGCCATCCAGGCTTTGATGAACTCAGGCCCGCGGCGCTTGTACACATTGCCCAGCTCGGGGGCGAAGTAAGCCCCTTCGCCCAGCAGCGTGTGGCAGCCGATGCAGTTGTTGGTTTCCCATATCTTTTTGCCTGCAATCACTGCCGGAGTGATGGCCGACGCATTGGAGCGCTCAGGAATGCGCCGCTCGCTGTCAAAGATCAGGGCGGCAAACAACAGTGCGAAGAACACCGTGCCGCCGTAGAACATGTTGCGGGCCATTTGTTTGGTAAACCCGCCGTGAACCTGGCTCATGCGTAAGCCCTCCTTTTAAACAAGAACTTCATCTTCCTTTTTAAGATGAAGGAATTCCTTGAACTCGGTCAAGAAAAACAAGGGTGGGCCGGGAACTTTGTGCCCAAGGTATTGAGCAACTGCGCTGCAGTGGCCCCGGCTAACGCAGCGCGTGCCATGCGCTGGCGCCCAGCAGCAGTGCCACCACCAGTGCCAGCCAGCCCAGCACCAAAAGCCGCCACAGGCGCGGTGCATGGCGCAGTTCCATGTAGTCCAGCGCAATCAAGGCGCCCTTGAAGGCGGCCAGCCCCAGCACGATGGCCGCACTGAGCAACTCCGAGCGCACTGCCGCACCACTTTCCCCCAGCCACCAGGTGAGCACGGTGGCCAGTACCAAGAGCAGCCAAATGGTGTTGATACGGCGTGAGGTCATGAAAAATGCTCTTTATTTGATAGCTGCTTGCGCTTGCTGGGCTTAGCGCAGCACGTAAATCAATGGGAAAAGCACCATCCACAGCAAATCCACCATGTGCCAGAACACAGTCACCGTCTCCAGCGTGTGGCAGTTGCCCGGGCCATAGGTGCCCTGGCGGGTGGGGCGGTACAGCAGGGCAAAAAACAGGCAGCCCACGCCTGCGTGCAAAAAATGAAAGCCGGTGATGCCCACGTACAGCATGGCGAACTGGTTGTTCGCCACGTCCAGGCCCTGCTGCCACTTCACCACGTATTCGGCGGTTTTCACCACCATAAAGCCTAGCCCACAAGCCAAGGCCCCCAGCAGCCAGCGCGCTGCCACGCGGTGGCGGGCCTGTGCGCGCACGGCGTGCAGGGCGCGTGCCGCACAGGCGCTGGCACTGACCAGCAGCAGCGTATTGAGTGCGCCCGAGTGCAGGTCCAGCGTAGCCTGGCCTGCGGCGAACACCTCGGGCTGCGCCAGCCGCGCCCCGGCAAAGCCAATGAACAGCATGGCGAAGGTGAGCAATTCCAGCAGCACCAGCAGCCACACTACCATGTCGCCCGGCAGGCGCGGGCTGGAGGCCGGGAAGGGGGTCAATGCGAGGTGCCCTCGCTGCGGGTGATTTTGTTCCACACGTTGTACTTGCCCACCGGTTTGCGCATGGGCAGGCGTTTCACTTCTTTGAAGGTGGCGGCGTCGTAAATGATCAGTGCGCCTTCCAGCTCCGAGACGCTGGCCAGGGCGTAGCGCCCATCGCGTGTGAATTCGATGTGCGCCAGCGTGCGGCCAGGCTCGCGCACCTGGGCCACGGGCTCGAGCGTGCGCTTGTCGATGATGGTCAAGGTGTCGCGCGCTTGGGCGCTCATCATCGAATCCGTCCAGGCGTAGGGGGTGTTTTCATGGCTGCGCATGAAAAAGCCCGGGCCGGGGGTGGGAATGCTGCGCACGGTTTTCCAGGTTTTCATGTCAATGACATCAATCACCCCGCCGCCCAGATTGGGGCTGGCCAGCACGGTGGTGTCTTGCCAGGCAAAGGTGATGCCCGAGCCCAGGTGCGGCATACCGGCAATGGGCAGGTCGGCCACTTTCATGCGCGCGTCCAGGTTCACCACCTGGGCCGTGGCGCCCTGGGCTGGCGCCGCTTCACCAGCAGCAGGCTTGCGCGGGCGGGTGGAGCCCAGCACGTGGCGGTAGGACTGGTCAAAGAAAAAGTCGTCCAGCGGCTCGCTCAGCGGGGTGCGGCGCACGCCCAGAAAACCGGGTTTGGCAATGCCTTCGCCCATTTTGTAGTCGTGTACGTAGCCATCGAAAATCTCGGGGGCCTTGGGGTCGTAAGAGATTTCCCACAGCTCGGGAATGTCTTTCATCGCCACCACAAAGCTGTGGCGCGGCGTGGCGTCGTACACCGCCGAAACGCGTGAGCTGCGCTTGCCGTCCAGCGTGGCCGCCTCGTAGGTTTGCACCAGATTCAGCTCGGCATCGAACAGTGCCAGGGTGTGCGGCAGGTAGTTGGCGGCCATGATCCAGCGGCCATCGGCACTGACGGCAACGTTGCGCATGTTCAGGCCCGCACGCACTTCGGCCACCACGCGCAGGCGGTACAGGTCGTATTTGGTGATCCAGCCATCGCGCGAGCCAAAGAACACGTAGCGCCCATCCAGGGTGAACTTGGGGCCGCCGTGCAGGGCAAAACGGCTGGGAAAGCGGGCAATGGCGCTGAGCTTGTCGCCATCGAGCAGCGTGATGTGGTGGTCGCCTGCTTCCACGACGATGAACAGGTTCATCGGGTCGGCGTCCCACACCGGGCGGTTGGGCTCGTCGGGTGGCACGGGGGTCACGCTGCGCGAGGCGCGGATGTCTGCCTCGCTCCAGCGCGGCGCGGGGGTGACGGGGGTGCGTACCCAATCGGCCAGGGCTTGCATTTCAGCCTCGGAGAGCACGCTGGCGTAGCCCGCCATTTGTGTGGCCTGGCGGCCCTCGCGGATGACCCGCAGCACCTCAGCGGGGCGAATGCGCTCCAGGCTTTCCGGCAGCAGCGCGGGCCCCATGAGGCCAATGCGTTGCTCGCCATGGCAGCTGGCGCAGTGCTGTTGGTACAGGGCGGCGGCGTTCAGCGGCGCGGTTGCCGGGGCCGCTGCAGAGGCTGCGGGCAGGGGTGCCGAGGCTGCCGCAGCCTGGGGTGTGGCGCTGTGGGCCGGGACTATGGCCGCCCACGCCGCAAGAGCGCCAAAGAGCAAAGAAGGCAAAAAGGAGCGTGGCAGAGAGCGTGGCAAAAAGCGTGACATAGGGCGGTGCGCAAAAGAAGGGGGCACAAAAAGGCAGGGCTGGGCTTACGAGGCTGCCATTTCTGCCACGCGGATGGTGCGGCGCTTGGGCGCGGCGTCTGCTGCCGCCAGCGTGGTGCTGGCGGCGCCCACCTCGGCATCGCTCAGGTAGCAGCCGGGGTCTTCGGCCCAGAAGTTGCCGGTGAGCTGCTGCGCGCGCACGCGGGTGTTGCCATTGCAAATGGCCAGGTGTTGGCAAGCACCGCAGCGCCCTTGCACCGGGCGGGGGCGCTGCTTGAGCCCGGCCATGAGGGGGTCGCTCAGGTCGTTCCAGATGGCAGAGAAAGGCCGATCGCGCACGCAGCCCAGGTCGTGGTGCCACCACATGGTGTCGGGGTGGACGTGGCCCAGGTTGTCGATGTTGGCAATGTGCTGGCCGCTGGCGTTGCCGCCCCAGGCCACCAGGCGCGCCTGCAGCGCCGACTCCCACTGCGGCAGGTGCTGGCGCACCCATTGCAGCAGGTAGGGGCCATCGGCGTCGTTGTTGCCGCTGACGTAGTCATCCATGCTGCCCGCTTGGGCGGCGGCCCAGGCACGTTCGAACAGCAGGTCCATGGCGGCGCGCGTGGCTTGGTGGTGGGCGTCTTTGTCGCGGTGGATGTTGCCGCGCCCGGCGTAGTTGAGGTGGGAAAAGTAGAACTTGTGCGCGCCCACCTGCTGCATCAGGTCGAGCAGTGCGGGCAGGTCGTGGGCGTTCATGGCGGTCATGGTGTAGCGCAGGCCCACTTTCACGCCTACGCGGTCGAGGTGGCCAATGGCGGCCAGGCTGCGGTCAAACGCGCCTTCCAGGCGGCGGAATTTGTCGTGCGTGGGCTGGAGGCCATCGAGGCTGATGCCAACGTAGTCAAACCCGGCGTCGGCAATGCGCTGCGCCAGAGGGGCATCGATCAGCGTGCCATTGGTGGACAGGCCGGTGTAAAAGCCCATGCTGCGCGCGCGTGCGGAAATCTCAAAAATGTCTTTGCGCAGCAGCGGCTCGCCCCCCGAGAGGATGAGCGCTGGCACGCCAAAGGCTTTGAGGTCGTCCATGACGGTGAAGACCTCGGGCAGCGACAGCTCGCCCGCGTAGTCATGGTCGGCCGAGAGGGCGTAGCAGTGCTTGCAGGTGAGGTTGCAGCGGCGAATGAGGTTCCAGATAACCACCGGCCCGCGCGCCTTGCGGTCGTGGGTGCTGGGGTACTGGCCGCTGGCCTGGGCTTGCACGAGTTCACGCATGTATTGGCTGATTCGGAACATGGGGCGGCTCTCTTTCGTCAGTCTCGTCAGTCTTTCAAGCGCAGGCCGGTTTTTTTCAAAATCGCGCTGGAATACAAGATGTCATGGCTGCGGCAAGCGCTGCCCAGCAGCTCGGCAATTTCCTGGGCCTGCTGCTCTACGGCGGCGCGGCTGGTGCCGTGCAGCATGGCAAACAGGTTGTAGGGCCACTCGGGCAGGTGGCGTGGGCGGCGGTAGCAGTGCGACACGCCCGGCAGGTCGGCCACGCGCGGGCCGAGCGTGGCGAGCTGGGCATCGTCCACATCCCACACGCTCATGCCGTTGGCGGTGTAGCCCAGGCGGTAGTGGTTGGGCACGGCGCCAATGCGGCGAATCAGCCCTTGCTCCAGCATGTGTGCCAGGCGCTCGCGCACTTGCTCGCCACTGACGCCCAGCATGGCGCCCACGGCCTCGTAGGGGCGTGCCACCAGGGGCAGCCCGCCTTGCGTGGCAGCAATGAGGGCGCGGTCAAAAGAATCGAGGTGCATGGCGCTTTCCTTCAAGGGTTCAGGGCCTGCGTGGCGCTCAGGCGCAGTTCCACAAAATATTCTTCTTCTTTGGGGAAGGCGTACACCTTCAGCCCAATGGTTTCTCCAATGCGCTGCAGTGCCTGTTGGGCCAGTGCGGGGGTTTCGGCGGCCACCACAAACCACATGTTCAAGCGGTGCGTGCGCCGGTAGTTGTGGGCCACTTCGGCAAAGCTGTTGACCACCAGATTGACGGCGTCAAAACGCTCCTCGGGCACTTCGATGGCGGCCAGCACGAACTGCCCGCCCGCGCGCTCAATGTGAAACAGCGGCCCAAAGCGCGTGAGCACGCCCTGGGCCAGCAGCTGGTGCAGGCGCTCGATCACGCGCTCTTCACTCCAGCCCAGCGCCTGGCCTACAGCCGCAAAAGGACGATCGAGCAAGGGAAAGCCACCGTGCAGGTAGTCGATCAGGCGGGCGTCTTCGGGGTGCAGCATGGGAGGCTTTCCAAATTAAAAGGGAAATTTGCTATAAATTAAAGAGCTGCTTGCGCTTGCCCAGTAAGGTTTGGAGGCTATTTTTGCTTGTATTTACGGCGGTGCAGGCACAGATTCTGGCGGCACAGGCACCGGGGGCGTGTGCGGGCGAAAGCGCCGTGCCCCGGTTTGTTTGAAGCGGCGCAGCGAGAACAAGGTGGCGTGCGGCACGTGGTGCAGCTGGGCCTGGGCGATGGCCTGGGCCACCGTGGCCAGCACGGCGCTGCGGTTGCGCCCATGCACCATGCAGTAGAGGTTGTAGGGCCAGCCGGGCGCACGGGCGCGCTGGTAGGCCAGGGTGACGCCGGGCACCTGCGCCAGGGCTTCGCCACAGCGATCGACGGCATTGGCGGGAACGTCGAACACCGTCATGGCATTGGTGTCGAACCCCAGCTCGTGGTGGCGCACCACCACGCCAAAACGGCTCAGGGTGCGCTCTTGCAGCCAGCGCTGCAAGGTGGCCAGCACCTGTGGCAGCGGCTGGCCGAGTTGGCTGGCCCATACGTCAAACGGCTGCTCCACCAGCGGCAAACCGGCTTCCGCCAGGGCGGCCAGGGGCAGTTCGTGGGCTTGCAAAGGGGTGTGGGCCCAGTGGGTGGCACCGGCGCTGCCCGATTGCGCGCCGCGCAGGTCAAAGCCGGTGTCAATGCGGTAGGGGCGCAGCATGGGCAAGCGCAGCACGCTCAAGCCGGTTTCGGCCTCGATGCTGCGCAGCAGCTGTTCCACCTGGGCGGCGTCGCTGCCGGTGGCGACGAACCACAGGTTCACCGTGTGTTCGCGCTCGTAGTTGTGGTTCACGCCGGGGTAGCTGGAGACCACCGCTGCCACCGCCTCCAGGCGCTGCGGCGGCACAGCGATGGCAGCCAGCAGCGAGGCGCCGCCCGCGCCGGGGGCAAACACCGCGCCAATGCGGCTGAAAAAGCCTTGCCCGTGCAGGCGCTGGTAGTGCGCCAGCACCTGGGCCGTGCTCAGGCCCAAGGCCTGGCCAATGGTGGCAAACGGTGCGCGCTGCAGCGGAAAGTCGCGCTGCCAGTGGTTGAGCAGGGGCAGATCGTGCGGCATGGCTAAAACCCCATGCGCTGGGCGCGCGCGGTGAAGAAGATGCCACTGGGCGCATCCACGGCCAGGCTGGCCTGCAGCTCGCGTGTGTGGGTGTCGTACACCTGCACTAGGTTGCTGTCGCGGCAGCTGATCCAGACCGATTCGCCCCGGGGGGTAAATTCCATGTGCAACACGGCTTTGCCGGGCTCCAGGGTGTGCGCCACTTGCTGGCTGGGGGTGTCAATCACTTGCACGCGGTGGTAGTCGGGCACAGAAAAATTCACCCACACCTGGCGGCCATCGGGGCGCGCCATCACAAACACCGGCTGCCCAGCCACGGGAATGCGCGCCACTTCCTGCCAGGTGTGCGTGTCCACCACCAGCACCTCGTGGCGGCCAATGGCGGGCAGGTAGGCGTGTGCCCCGGCCACGGCCCAGCCGCGCAAGTGGGGCATTTTGTACACCGGCAGGGGTTTTTCGCCGCGCCCGTAGCCGCCCAGAATGCGGCGCGCCTGCAGCGGCTCTTGCCACACATCGACCATGGCCAGGCCATCTTCACCAAACAGCCCGGCAATGTAGGTGCGGCCATTGGGTGAGAGCAGGGCGTCGTAGGGCTGCTTGCCAATGTTCTCTAGTGTGGTGATGCGTGGCTGGCGCGGGTTGCTGCAGTCGGCAATGCAGATGGCACCGGCGTCAAACAGGCTGTAAATAAAGCGCCGCTGGGGCAAATCGGCCAGGCCGACCACGCGCGAACGCTGCCCCGAGGGCATGAGTGCAGGCACATCGGCCAGCAGCTCTAAGGTGGCAGCATCGAACACTTTGATGCCGCCAGGGGTGTAGTTTTGCGCCACGACCAGCGAGCCATCGGCACTGATGGCCCCGCCAATCGAGTTACCCGCCTGCTGCACGCGGTGGGTGATGCGCTGGGTGAGCAAATCTACGCGGGTGACGGCGCCGTCGCGGCCAAACACAAAGGCGTAGCGGCCATCACGGGCGAACACCACCGAGGCGTGCGAGAGGTCGCCCAGCCCCGTCACGCGCCCGATGGCGCTGCGGCTGCTGGTGTTGATGAGGGTGAGCGCACCTTGGGCACGCTCAATCACCACGCCCAAATCACCGGTGCCGCGCAGCTCGGCGCTGCTGGGTGTGGCTGCCGTGGCATCGCTGGCAGTGCCTGCGCCGCTGCTGGCGCAGCCCGCCATGAGCAGGGGGGCACTGGTGCAAAGAGAGAGCAGGGCACGGCGTTGCATAGGGCGACCTTGAAAAATTAGCGTTGGGGCGCTGTGGTGAGAGGTTCTTCAGGAAAACCTTGCGCCAGTTGTTCGGCAATCCACAGGGCTTCTCCTTCTTGGAGCATGGCGCTCCAAGGGGGCATGGGGGTGCCTGCAATGCCGTGAAAAATGACGGCACTGAGGTAGTTGGGCGGTTTGCCTACCAGGGCCTCGCGTGTGAGCGCAGGGCCCAGGCCCCCTGTCAGGCGCATGCCGTGGCAAGAGCCGCAGTCCTGGCGCACCATACGCACCAGCTCCGCTGCACGCTGGGCGCTGGGCTGGGGCGCGGTTTGTGCCTGGGCCACGCTGGCCAGCAGAGCACAGACCAGTGGCAGGACGGCGGTTTTCACCATGGCAACAGGCCTTTCAGGAGTTTGGGCAACACACTCAATACACGTCGTGCTGGGTGTTATAGACGTTGAAGTGGCCTGTGGGGGTGATCAGGCGTGGGTCTTTGATGACCTTTTTCAGCTTCAGCGTTTTGTCGTCCACCACCACCAGGGCGCTGGCCTTGTCTTTGGCCGACCACACGGCGAACCACACTTCATCGCCCGCCTTGTTGTACTCAGGCTGCACCACGCGCTTGGCACCGCCGTCGTCCGGCAGGCCCGCCCACTCGGCAATGGGCAGCGTCTTGTAGCCCTTGTCCAGGTTCTTGATGTCGTACACCACCACGGATTGCGACACTTTCGGGTCGGGGTTCAGCGGAGCGTCAGACCACAGGTTGTTGGACTTGGGGTGGCTCTTGATGAACAACGCACCACCGCCGGGGCCCTTGAGCTTGGCTACTTCCTTGAAGGCGTATTGCTTGTGCTTTTTGGGGTCGGTGCCGATCAGGGAGATGGTTTCATCGCCCAAGTGGCCCGTAGCCCACACCGGGCCATAGGTGGGGTGGATGAAGTTTGCGCCACGGCCTGGGTGGGGAATCTTGCCCACTTCGATCAGGCCGGCCAGCTCACCTTGCTTGGCGTCAATTGCAGCAATTTTGTTGCTGTTGTTGGCCGCCACCATGAAGTAGCGCTTGGAGGAGTCCCAGCCGCCGTCATGCAAGAAGGGTGCCGAGCCAATCTCGGTGGTCTTCAGGGCGTTCAGGTTGGAGTAGTCCACCATCAGCGTTTTGCCGGTTTCCTTGACGTTCACCAGGAATTCAGGCTTGTAGTGCGAGGCCACGATGGAGGCCACACGCGGCTCGGGGTGGTATTCCTGCGTGCCCACGACCATGCCCCGGGTGGAGACGATCTTCAGCGGCTCCAGTGTGTCGCCGTCCATGATGGTGAACTGGGGCGGCCAGTAGGAACCGGCAATCGCCAGCTTGTCTTCGTAGCCCTTGAATTTCGAGGTATCGACCGAGCGCGCTTCCAGGCCCACGCGGATTTCAGCCACGTTGTCGGGCTTTTCCATCCACAGGTCGATCATGTTGATTTTGGCGTCGCGGCCAATCACGAACAGGTAGCGCCCCGAGGCCGACATGCGCGAAATGTGTACGGCGTAGCCGGTTTTCACGATGTTGATGATTTCCTTGGTGTCGCCATCAATCAGCGCCACCTCACCCGTGTCGCGCAGCGTGGTGGAGAAAATGTTGTCCAAGTTGTACTTGTTCATCTTCTTTTTGGGGCGCTGCTCGGGCGGAACAATCACTTTCCAGGTGTTCTTGGTGTCGGCCAGGCTCCACTCGGGTGGTGTGGGAGGGTCTTGCTGCACGTAGCGGGCCATCAAATCCACCGTGGCTTCGTCCATTTCACCGGAGGTCAGCCAGTTGGGCATACCGGCAGGCGAGCCGTAGGCAATGAACACTTTCAGGTAGTCGGTGCCTTTTTCCAGCGTGATGTCAGGCGTCAGCGGCTTGCCCGTGGCACCTTTGCGCAGCACACCGTGGCAGCCCGCACAACGCTCAAAATAAATCTGGCGCGCACGGTCGAACTCGGCCTGCGTCATTTTGGGCGCTTTGGGGTTGCTGCTTTGGTACATGGGCACGTCCGCCAGGGGGGAACCACCCGCCTGGTAGTTCTTCTCCGCCTCAGAGACGGATTTGCCTGCGGGGGCTTGGGCCATGGCGCTGGCCGATACCAGCGTCGCGGCTGCCAGCGCAACGAGCTTGGCGATCCTTTTTGCTGTCATTGTGGGGTCCTCTGCATCGCGGATCAGCATGGGCTAGCGATTCCACGGGCGCGGTACCGCTCTCGCGAGGTTGCTGTCCAATTCCCTCTACATGCGAGTGGTCGCATCGTCATGCTGCTGCGCCCGCCTGTCCTTGAACCAGTTCAAGGACGTGCGCCACAAGGCAACAGAACAATGCCACCATTGCGCCCCTAACTAGAAAGACACCCCATGAAATTCGTTGAAGATGCGCGCTGGTTCTGCCCTCCCGCACGGCAGGACGACCCTGATGCCCCGGTGCCACCGGGGTGCGTAACCCTGGTGGGCGCAGGCCCTGGTGATCCGGAGCTGCTCACGCTGCGGGCCGTGAAAGCTTTGCGCGGTGCGCGCTTGGTGCTCTACGACCATTTGGTGAGCAAAGAGGTGCTGCGCTACGTGGCTGAAGATGCCGACTTGATCTACGTGGGCAAAGAGTCATCGCACCACACGCTGCCGCAAGAGGCCATCATTGATCTGATGGTGCGCCTGGCGCGCAGCGGCCGCTCGCTGGTGCGGCTCAAGGGTGGCGACGGATTCATTTTTGGCCGAGGCGGCGAAGAAGCCCAGGCGCTGGCGCAGGCAGGCATTGCGTTTGACGTGGTGCCGGGCATTACTGCTGCCCAGGGTGCGGGCGCTTACGCGGGCATTCCGCTCACGCACCGTGACCACGCGGCCACCCTGGTGTTTGCCACTGGCCACTTGCGCGGTGAGAGCGATGTGGCGCTGGACTGGGAGCTGCTCGCGCGCCCGCGCCAAACAGTGGTGATCTACATGGGCATTGGCACCTTACCCATCATCTGCGCTGAACTGCAGCGCCATGGCCTGCCTGGCGATACCCCGGCTGCCTTGGTGGAGCAGGCCACGCTGCCCACGCAGCGCTGCATCACTGGCACGCTGCAAGAGCTGCCCGCACTGGCCCAGCAGCACCGCGTGCGCCCCCCAGCCTTGATCGTGATTGGCGGGGTGGTGGCACTGCAGCCGCAACTCATGCAAGGCATGCGCAGCATGGCGCATTGGATGGACTAGCCAGCCAGCGGCGCATGGGCCGGTGCCGTTCGGGTTTGAGGCATGATCGCCAGCCTCTACCGATAGGCACACCACCATGCAACAAGACATTCTTATCAACTGGTCGCCGCAGGAGACGCGCGTGGCCGTGGTCGAACACGGCGCGGTACAAGAGCTGCACGTGGAACGCACACTGGAGCGCGGCCTGGTAGGCAACATTTATTTAGGCCGTGTCTCGCGCGTGTTGCCAGGCATGCAATCGGCCTTCATTGACATTGGCCTGGAGCGCGCCGCCTTTTTGCATGTGGCCGATGTCTGGCAGCGCCAGGAAAACGGCGAAGCGCCCATGTTTGCCCGCAAGAGCGAACCCCTGGTGCCCATTGAAAAACAGGTGTTCGAGGGCCAGGCGCTGATGGTGCAGGTCATCAAAGACCCCCTGGGCAGCAAAGGCGCGCGCCTGTCCACACAAATCAGCATTGCCGGGCGGCTGCTGGTGTTTTTGCCGCAAGACGACCACATTGGTATTTCGCAAAAAATCCCCCAGCAAGAGCGCGATGCCTTGCGCGCGCGCCTGGCTGCCCTGGTGGGCGACAAAGCCAGCGGCGGGGGCGGCGGCTTTATTTTGCGCACCAACGGTGAAGACGCCAGCGATGCGGAATTGGCCGAAGACATTGCCTACCTGCGCAAAACCTGGGCAGGCATCAAGGCCGGGGCGCTGCGCTTGCCGCCGCAGTCGCTGCTGCACCAAGACCTGAGCCTGCTGCAGCGCGTGCTGCGCGACTTGGTGGGCGAGAACACGCAATCCATTCGCATCGATTCGCGCGAACAATTTGCTGCGCTGCAAAAGTTTGGCCAGGAATTCATGCCCTCTGCCGCAGCCAAGCTGCAGCTGTACAAAGGCGAGCGGCCCATTTTTGACCTCTACGCCATTGATGAGGAAATCACGCGGGCGCTGGGGCGGCGGGTGGATTTGAAGTCGGGCGGCTACCTCATCGTCGATCAAACCGAGGCCTTGACCACCATCGACGTGAACACCGGCGGCTACGTAGGCGCGCGCAATTTTGACGACACCATCTTCAAAACCAACCTGGAGGCTGCAGGCGCCATTGCCCGCCAACTGCGCCTGCGCAATCTGGGTGGCATTGTGATTGCCGACTTTATCGACATGCTGCGCGAAGACCACCAGGCGGCCGTGCTGGCGGAATTCAAAAAACAATTGGCGCGCGACCGGGTGAAAACCATGGTGGGCGGCTTCTCGCAACTCGGCCTGGTGGAGATGACGCGCAAACGCACGCGCGAATCGTTGGCACACATGCTGTGCGAACCGTGCCCCACCTGCCGTGGTGTGGGCGAAGTGCAAACCGCGCGCACCGTGTGCTACGCCATCTTGCGCGAAGTGCTGCGCGAGGCACGCCAGTTTCACCCGCGCGAATTTCGCATCGTGGCAGCCCCCAAGGTGGTGGAATTGTTCCTGGACGAAGAAAGCCAGCACTTGGCTGGCCTGTCGGACTTCATTGGCAAACCCATCTCGCTACAAGCCGAGCCTGCGCTGGGGCAAGAACAGTTCGACATCTTGCTGCTGTGAGGATTTTTGCTCCTGAAAAAGGAGCTGCTTGCGCTTGCTGCATAAGCCTTGGAGGCCAATTTGGCTATATATGCCAAGCTACCTCTGGCGGTTCGGCAGTGATGTGCTGCTCATCCCCCTGCGTCGACGATGGCGCGCAGGGCGGGGCGGTCGCGCACCACCAGGCCCGTGGGTTCGATGCGGATGCTGCCTTCGCGCTCCAAGGTTTTCAGCTCCTGGTTCACGCGCTGGCGCGAGGCACCCAGCAGCTGGGCTAGTTCTTCCTGCGCCAGTTGCAAGCTGATGCGAATCTCGCCATCCCCGGCCAGGCTGGTCACACCATAGCTGCGTGCCAGGTGCAGCAGCTGTTTGGCCAGGCGGGCACGCAGCGGCAAGGTGTTGAGGTCTTCCACCAGGCCATAGAGCTGGCGCAGGCGCTGGGCTTGCAGGCGCAAGAGGGCGTCGTACAGCTCAATGTGCTGCTGGAGAATTTTTTGGAAATCGGCCTGAGAGACGCACAACAAGGTGGTCTCGCCATGGGCGTAGGCGTCGTGCGTGCGTTTGTCACCATCGAACAGGGCCATGTCGCCCACCCACACGCCGGGCTCGATGTAGGCCAGCGTTACCTGCCGCCCGGTAAACGAGGTGGAGCTGACGCGAATGGCCCCCTTGGCGCAGGCCATCCATGCCTCGGGCATATCGCCACGGGCGCAGATCAGCGCGCCATCTTTGTAGCGCTTGACGTAGGCGCTGCGCAAAATGTCGTGGCGCAGCGATGGCGAGAGACGACCAAACCAGCGCCCGGCATTGATGGCCTCGCGTTCTTGGTTGGTCAAAATCGGCTCATGCATAAGCTCTTAGGTCGGTAACGGGCGTAGGTTGTTGTATCGGCGTGGCACGCACGCTTGCATAAACGCGTATTGTTGTGTGCCTTGCGCATCACTGTGTGGGTGGGCTTTTTCAACCCACCGTCAAGAAGCCCCGTGGGGGCAGACATGCTTGGAACCTGTCGGTGATGGAGGCTGTGCCAAAATCAGCTGCAACCAAAGTGCTAAAACTGTGAAAAAACGTCATATTTTTTGGGGTGTGGGGCTGTCGGCGTGCGCCTTGGGTGCCAGCGCCCTGTCACTGGGCCCCAGTCGTGGCACGGTGGTGCTGGGCGCGCCAGTGGATTTGACCATTGAAGTGCAACCCGATACGGGAATGGATTTGGCATCGTCGTGCCTGGCCGTGCAGTTGGTGGCTGGCGATGTGCCCGTGAGTGCTGCCCAGGTGCGTATTACGCCCTGGCCCGATATGCCCGGGCGCCGTCCTGCCATCCGTGTGCAATCCAGCGACATCGTGCGCGAGCCTGTGCTTACTGCCACCGTGACGGCTGGTTGCTCGGGCGCGGTTTCCCGCACTTACACCTACTTGACCGAGCTGCCAGGCAGCGTTGCTCCTGGGGCCGCGCCGCTGGATGTCACACGCCTGTCGTCGCCGGTGCGCGCCACGCCTCAGCGTGCCGTGCAGCCTGCACCTGTCGCATCTGCAGCGGCCGAGGCGACGGTGGCCAGCACCGCCAGCTCCGGACGCACCCTGGCTGGGGCCGAAGCACCGGTGCCCGCACCGCCCCCTGCACCCAAACCGCCGCGCAAAGCCACGGCGAAACCACCGACCTCTGCTGCCGCACCTGCGCAGGCGCAGCCAACCACCTCAGCCCCTCGTTTGGTGATGGAGCCCCTTGATCTGGAAGGTGTGGCTGGCCTGCGCATCAGCACTGAGCTGGCCCAGTCGCCCACGCCGGAAGATTCACCACAGCGTGCCCAAGCTGCGGCTTTGTGGAAAGCACTGAATGCCGAACCGGGCCAGGAAGACCCGCGAGTGCACACCCTGCAGGCCCAGCTCACCCAAGCCCAAGCCCAGGCCGGACAAGAGCGTGCCCAGGTGGTGCAATTGCAGGCACAGCTGAACGAAGCACAAAGCGAAGGCGTGCCCTCGTGGTGGCTCTACGCTTTGGGGCTGGCCTTGGCGGGTACCAGTGCCCTGGCCGGTGGGCTGGCTTGGCGCCTGCGTCAGGCACGCAGCCATGCGGCAGATGCCTGGCACGAGGCGGCTGCCATGCAGCCAGCGGCCACAGACATGGCCAAGCTGCAAGAGCTGGGCTTGGCACCTGATTCGCGCGATGCCTGGGCAGACAGTGAGATGGCCGCAGCAGAAACAGTGCAAGCCGCCGCGCCCGTACCGGCCACACCTGCCGCGCCACCGCAGGCGCCTGAGGCACCCTCTGCGCCGCCAGCAAAGCAGCCCGAGCCTGCCAGCGCTGCACCCAACACCTCCAGCGTGCCACTGGCGGGCATGGTGAACCCGGAAGACCTGTTCGACATCGTGCAACAGGCGGAGTTTTACGTCTCGATTGGCGAGCACGATCTGGCCATTGGCGAGCTGCGCCAGCACATTGCCGAGCGTGGCAGCAGTTCACCTTTTTCTTATTTGGAGCTGCTGCGTCTGTACCACCAACTGGGGCGCATCGAGGCTTTTGATTTATTGCGCTCGCAGTTCATGGAGCATTTCAACGCTGAAGTGCCCGAGTTTTCGCACTTCGCCCAGCAAGGCGCAGGCCTGGAGATATACACCGATGCCCTGGCAGACATTGAAGCGCAGTGGACATCCAACAGCGTGTTGGAGCTGCTAGAGAGCTTTCTTTTCTTGCACCCCGATCGCACCAGCCCCGCTCCACGCTTTGATCTGGCAGCGTACGACGATTTGCTGCTGCTGCTGGCCATTGCCCAAACCACCCCTGCCAGTGCACGTGGCGAGCCTGCACCACGCAAGCGCACCACGCCCTTGATGCCTCCCACCTTCCAGCCTGCCAGCCCAGAGGGCACGGGCCAGGCAACTGCAGCAGTGGCCGCAGCCTCTGCTGCGCTGGGGATGCCAGCCATCGACCTGGCACCGCAGGAGCCACAGGAAGCTGCAGCAGCGGGTGCATTGGCTCAGGAATGGGTGCCACCGCCATCGCCCACTGTGCAAGCCGAGTTGGCTGCTGCGCAGGCTGGATTGGCTTTTGACCTGGGTGATTTCGATTGGAGCCCCGCGCATCCCCCGGCGCCTGCGGCGCCTGAGCCTGCACCAGCCAATGACGACGCGCTGACTGCGCTGCTTGAGATGGATTTCTCCGGGCCCATCCCTTTGATCGATACCGATCTGCCCCCGGTGGCGGTGACGCCGCCACCAGCCCCGGGGCAAGCCGTGGGATTTAGCAGCAGCGACGAAAAATTCGAGCTGCGCTTTGAGCTGCAGGAGCAAGCCGCCAAGTCCAGCGAACCCAAGCCCTGAAGCTTGGGGCGGCCCAATGGGGTGCGGGGCTCAGCCCGGTGGGCGCGCTCCCTCGCCCTGGGCCATCAAAGTCAGCAGCTCTTGCGCCGCCTGCTCGGGCTCGCGGGCTTGCACCAGGGCACGCACCACGGCAATCGAGCCTACGCCGGTGCGCAAAATCTCGCCAAATTGCGCCGCGCCAATGCCGCCAATGGCTACCAGCGGGTAGCTTTGCATCAGCCGCACATAGGCTGCCAAACGGGCCACCCCTTGCGGCGCGGTGGCCATTTTTTTCAACGTGGTAGGAAACACCGCGCCCAGGGCGATGTAGCTGGGGGCAACGGCGTCGGCACGCAGCATTTCGGCGTAGCCGTGCGTGCTCACGCCCAGGCGCAGGCCCGAGGCGCGCAGCTCGGCCAGGGCGGCGGCGGGCATGGCATCGAGGTCTTCTTGCCCCAGGTGCACGCCGTAAGCCCCCGCTTGCATGGCTTCGCGCCAATGGTCGTTGATGAACAGCAGCGCCCCGGTGCCGCGCACGGCGGCCACGGCGGCACGCACTTCGTGGGCCATCGTGGCGGCGTCTTCGCTCTTGCAGCGCAATTGCACCGTGGGCACACCTGCGCGCGCCATGCGGCCCACCCAGGCAGCATCGGGCAGCACGGCGTACAGGCCCAGGCGCTGGGGGCAGGGGGCAAAAGCATCGCTGCGGTGGCGCCCTTGCACGCCAAAATCGCGCGCGTCGCAGGGCCAGCAGCTGGCGTCGAAGTGGCCCAGGCGCTGGCTTTGGTGCATCCAGGCGCGGGCCAGGGTATGGGCATCGGTGGCAATAAAGCCCAGCGCGGTGCAGGCCTGAAAGGCGGCGCTGTACCACGTTTCATGCAGCGGTTCGCCAGGTGCTTCGCCCATGGCTGAGGGGGCAGAGATGGCCTCTGTCACCCCATCTGTCACTAAATTTGTCACCAAACCTGTGGGCGCGAACACGCCCTGGTGCTGCGCGAGGATGGCTTGCACCAGGGCCTGGGTGCTGGCTGCGGTGGCGGTGCTCATGCACCCTCCGCGTCGGCTTGGTGCCAAAACGGCGTGCCCAGCACGGGGGTGCTGGGCTGGGCCGCATCGTGCTGGGCCATGGCGCCCGATTGGTGCGCGGCGCGCCCGGCGCACACGGCATCGGCAAATGCACCGGCCATGGCCACGGGGTCTTGCGCCAGGGCCACGGCGGTGTTCAGCAGCACGCCGTCAAAGCCCCATTCCATCACCTGGCAGGCGTGCGAGGGCAGGCCCAGTCCGGCATCTACCAGCAAAGGCACTTGCAGGCGTTGGCGCAGGGTTTGCAGGGCGTAGGGGTTCATGGGGCCACGCCCCGTGCCAATGGGGGCGGCCCAGGGCATCACGGCCTGGCAGCCGACATCGACCAAACGCTGGCACAGCACCAGATCGTCCGTGGTGTAGGGCAGCACCCAAAAACCTTCTTTGATCAAGTGTTCGGCGGCTTGCACCAGGTTCAGCGTGTCTGGCTGCAAGGTGTAGTCGTCGCCAATCACCTCCAGTTTGATCCAGGGCGTGTTGAACACCTCGCGCGCCATGTGCGCGGTGGTGATGGCCTCTTGCACGCTGTGGCAACCGGCTGTGTTGGGCAGCACTGGCACCCCCAGGTGCTGCAGCAACTGCCAAAAGCTGGCACCGGCCTGGGTGGCGTTGATGCCCTGGCGGCGCAGCGAGGCCGTGACCATGGCCGGGCGCGCGCGCTGCACTGCTGCCTCTAGCACGGCAGGCGAGGGGTAGCGTGCCGTGCCCAGCAGCAGGCGCGAGGCAAAGTGCTGGCCGTACAGCACCAGGGAATCAGGGGTGGAAGGTGTGGACATGGCTGAAATGCTCTTGAATCAATAGCTGCTTACGCTTGCCTGGTAAGGGTGAGAGGCCGTTTTGACCATTAAAAATGGCTGGCAAATGGCTGGCGCTACCCGCCGGTGACGGGCGAGATCACCTCCATGGCATCGCCCTCGTGCAGCGGCTGGCTGGCGTAGGCGGTGCGTGGCACGAAAGTGGTGTTCACCGCCACGGCAAAGGGCGGCTGTGCGCCCATGGCCTGCAGTGCGTCTTGCACGCTGGCTTGGGGTGGGAGGTCAAAAGGCTGTTGGTTGATGGTGATGCGCATGGCAAAAAGCAAAGAGCAGAAGGCAAAAAAGGCTCAAACGTCTTGCACCGCCAGGTTCAGGCGGGCGGCCAGGGGCGATTGTCCCTGCAGCAGCAGCTCAAGCGCCGCATCGTGAACCGCCGGGGCAATCATGAAGCCGTGGCGGTACAGGCCATTGAGCTGCAGCACGCGTGGTGCGCAGCGGCGGATGGCGGGCAGGTTGTCGGGCAAGGTGGGGCGGCACTGGGTGTTCATCTCCACCACCCGCGCTTCGGCAAAGCCACTGTGAACGGTGTAGGCAGCGCTTAGCAGCTCCAAGGTCGAGCGCACGCTGACGGGCGAGGTGTCGTTGGACTCAATTTCCGTGGCACCAATGACGAACAAGTGGTCTTCTTTGGGCGCGATGTAGATGGAATAGCGCGGATGCACCAGCCGCGTGGGTCGCGCCAGCGTGACCTGTGGCGCATGCAGGCGAATGACCTCGCCGCGCACGCCGCGCAGCGTCTGCCACTGCGGCTGGGCGCCCAGGCCGCGGCAGTCGAGCACCCAATCGGGTTGGCCGGGCTCGCCGGGGCTGAAGTCGCTGGGCTGGCGGGGGCTGTGCCAGTGCATGTGAACTCCCGCACTGTGCAGTTGCTCGGCCAGGGCGCGAAAGAGCTGGCGGTTATCGAGCTGGCCTTCGCCCGGCAGCAGCAGGCCATGGGCAAAGCGCTGGGCCAGGGCAGGCTCGGCGTGCGCCACGCCTGCGCTATCGAGCACCTGCAGCGCGGGCAGGCCCGCCACCTGGCGCTGGTTGCGCTCCAGCAGCGCTTGCAGCCGCGCTGCGTCGGGCGCGTCTTGCCGGTGCCAGACGATGAGGGTGCCGTTGCGCTGAAAGTACACCGGCTGGGGCAATGTGGCCAGTAGCTGCGGCCAGCGCTCCAGTGCATACAGGCCCATGGCCACGACGTTGGGTTCGGTCACCGCCGATTCGGCCAGCGGCGCCAGCATGGCCGCAGCCACGCGCGCGGCCGCGCCATCGCCGTCTTCACTGGCGGCATCGAACAGCTCCACGCGGTGGCCTTGGCGGGCCAAACTGCCAGCGAGCAGGCGGCCCAGCAAACCGGCGCCCAAAATCGCCACGCGCGATGCCGGGGCTAAAGGAGCAAGAGGTGCAAAGGGGAGGGTGGGTGCAGAAGACATGGCGCTGTTGTTCCCAAAAAACGCAAAAAAGGAACAAAACGCGGGGCAGGCAATGCAGCAGCCCTACGAAAACTCCCCACGCCAGCATGACCTGGATCGGGTGCGGAGGGTTTTTCTCAGCCGCCAGACCCTGCTGGGGCACCCCTGTTTCGTTCGTAGCGGGCGATTACAACACAGGGCCTATGCCCCAGGGTTTGACCTGGCGCAGCCCACGCCTTTGCCATAATTTGCCCATGACCCTCCCGCCCTCTAGCAGCTTGCCCGCTACCTTGCCGGGTTCCCCGTGCGCCACCTCTGGCAGCGCTGAACCTTCTGCCGCGCCCCTTCAGCCCACGCCAGGCGGTGCCGTGCCGCGCTATGTGCGCGTGCTCTCGATTGCTGGCTCCGACAGTGGCGGCGGTGCAGGCATTCAGGCTGATCTGAAAACCTTCAGCGCTCTGGGCTGCTATGGCATGACCGCCATCACGGCCGTGACGGCGCAAAACACCCAGGGGGTACGCGCCATTCACGCCGTGCCGCCGCAGATGCTGCGCGCACAAATCGATGCCGTGGTGCAAGACATTGGCGTGGATGCCGTGAAGATTGGCATGCTCGCCACGCCCGAGGCCGTGGACGTGGTGGCGCAGGCCCTGCGCAGCTACCACATCTCCCATGTGGTGCTCGATCCGGTGATGGTGGCCACCAGCGGCGACCGATTGATCGCCCATGAAACCGTGGCCGTGCTGGTGAACGAGCTGTTCCCACTGGCCAGCGTTATCACCCCCAATCTGGACGAGGCCACTTTGCTGCTCAATCGCACCGTCGATAGTGTGGAAGCCTTAGAGGCGGCAGCGCAGGCCCTGCTGGCCTTGGGGGCGCCGGCGGTGCTGCTCAAAGGTGGGCATTTGCCGGGTGATTGGGTGGTGGATGTGCTGGCCCTGCAGGGTGGCAGGCACCAGCGCCTGGAATCGGCGCGCATTGTGACCCGCAACGGCCATGGCACGGGCTGCACTTTGTCGTCAGCCATTGCGGCCCACCTGGCCATGGGCGACAGCTTGCCCCAGGCCGTGGCGAAGGCGCGCAATTACGTGCTGGGGGCTATCGTGGCAGGGGCACACGTACATACCGGCCAGGGCCACGGGCCGCTCAACCACGGCTGGGCGCCTGTGGTGCAGACCGCCTCGGCGCCCCAGCCATAAGAGCGTGTTCACGATCTCCACGCGGGTGTGCAGGCGCGGAATCGGGCGGTCTGCGTTGTTGCAAATCCTCGCAATAGCATGGATATTGCTGCGGTTGGCGCCTCGCAGCCCATCCCGATCCGCATCCTGCACCCCTTCGCGCGAGATCGTGAACACGCTCTAAGCGCAGGCTCAAAGCTTTTTCACCAGCACCTGGCTCTTGCGGTCCCAGTTGTATTTGCGCTTGCGTGCTTCGGGCAGCCAG
>JAYRPZ010000039.1:0-8871 GCA_041910915.1 Acidovorax sp. | reverse complement strand
TCGCAGGCCCCGGCGTGGTCGCCTGCCCGAAGGCGCTGCACGATGGTGCTGGGGCCAGTGCGGGCGTTGTTCTTGCAGACCGTGGTGGCGCCCGCGTTGTGGGCCAGGCCTACAAAGGCGTCCCACTCATGCTGGAACAGCGCCACATCGCCAAAGCAGCGCTTGAGGGCCACCTCCTGCTCACCCGCATCGGCCCGCAGGCGCACCAGTGCGCGCACCGGCGGCAGCGTGTCGCCCATCTTGATGCCGCCCGTGGAGCCAAACCCGGCTGTCGGCACCTTGGTGCCATGCACCGGGTCAGGGTAGGCCAGCTCGCTGTACCCCTCGCGCTGGGCGATGTACACCAGGCCCGTGGCCGAAAGGGCCAGCGCGGCAATGGCAGTGCGAAATTTGTTCATGCACGGCACTTTGCCGTGCGCGCGCGAACATCAGTAAATGGAGCGCGCCATTGTTTGCAACAGGCAGCAAAAGCGCACCATGGCCCCCATGCAAACCATCATCTCATCCCTGCTCACCTGGGGCTGCATCGCCACCATCCTGGCGGCCGACGCGGGGCACCCCCTGGCGCTGCGCCTGGAAGGTGCCGTGGCCGTCATCGTCGGAATATTCAACGCAGCCACAGCCCTGCTGCTGGTGGCGCTGGCATCCAGCCGCATGCGCGCCGGGCTGCGCAAAAGCTGGCAGGCCAAAAAAATGCTGCCGTGCATTTACAGCGTGCTGCAAAGCCTTGCCTGGCTGGCCGCACTCGCATGGGCGGGGTGGCTATGGTCATTCGGCATCCGCCTGCTGTGGCTCATGGCCTGGCCGGCCGTGGTTGCATACAAGGCGCCAGAAGGCACGCCATGAAACCCATCAACCGCAGCCCGGCCCCTTCTTACCCTTGGCGCCGCCGCCGCGCCGCACAGGCCTTGCAGAAGCTTGAAGGCGCAAAAGTGCAGCAAGCTGTTCAGGCGGAAGTTGCGCGGCGTCTTGCGCAATCTCGCCTTCAGACGCAAGTGATAGCCAAGTGCGCATCGGCTTTGCAAGCCCTGGCGGCGCGCTCTGAACCAGCGCGTTCGTCAGCCCCACCGCAGAAGTAGCGATGCAACAACCGCAACCCCACCCCGCACAAGAAGACGCCATGACCACCGCAGCACAGATCGCGCAACGCGCCCAGCAAATCGACGGCATCGCCACGCGCATCCTGGCGCTGGTCGAGGAGGCGGCTCCTGCCGCATCGCCTGGCGCCGGCCTGGGCGCCGAAGCGCTGCTTGCCGCACTGGTGCGGCGCCTTGGGCCTGTGGACTATGCAGCGTTCTCGGCGGCTGTGATGCCCGCCAGCAAAGCGCGGTAAGCCCTGGCCACGTCGCCCGCCACGGCCTCTGGGCGGCTGACCGCAGGCAGTTGAAGCTGCCCCTTGTCTATCAGCGACTGCAACAAGTCCGCTGCGATTTTTCGATTCAGCAGATCCAGGTCATTCACGTTCGCCATGGCTTTCTCCTGTGCGCCGAAAGCGTACCCAAGCTGGCAACGGGTCTGTTTCATTGCTCATCGCCCCTCCTAGTTGATCCGATCGTCATTGGCCGCCGGGCGCGGTCTTTTTTGCCATCACATAGGCATACGTTTGCTGGAGTTCGTCAGTAGCCAGATCGACCAGCGATACGGCGCCGAAGTTCTTCTTGATGTAGGGTTTGTACACGTCAACCCCACCGAATTGGTTCTTGCATCGGGCTTTGATGGCACCGATCTTTTTGGTGCGCCACCCGTCATCCTTGCGGGGGGCACTCTTCATGTTTCGCAGGATGGCCATCTCCTTCTTTACGAAGGCCACGGCATCGGCAAAGCGGTCTTTGCGGATTTCTCTGTACGTGTTTGCGCCACCTGCTTTGTTGATGTCCTTCCACGCGGCTCCGTGGCTGAATGGCTTTTTCTTGATGGCGCTGTGCAGCGCCGCCCATTCGTCTTTGAGCGCGTGCAACTCAACCCCTTGCGCTTGGGTGATGTGCTCATCTGTTCGCTGGATGACGCGGCGCACCGCTGGCGGCTTTTGCACAGTGAGGACGTTTACCTGGTTGTGGTCACCCACCACTCCAACGTTGTGGCTGCCTGCAATGGACAGCTTTACGACCCTGGGCTTTTTGATGCTCACCACATCGCGCCCTGCCGCCGTGTTGCCCTGGCCGAACAGATGAATGATTTGCGCAGATTTCTTCTCGGTCATGCCAGCCTCACCTACGCGCTTTGGCCTGAACCACATCGCGCCCGGCGACCACGTTGCGGCTGCCTCGCACGGCAATAGACGGCTGCATCGGCGTCAGCACTACCTCTGTCTGTGCCTGCTGTAGCAGCGCGTCGATGGTGGTGCCCAGCAGCGCCGCCACCTTGACGAGGTACAGGACGTCGGCGGTCAGCTCGCCGTTCTCTATCCGGTATTGCTGGGATAGCGCCACGCCAGCCGCTGCCGCCAAGTCGGCGGGCTTGAGCCCCTTTTGACCTGACGCGATACGGATCGCTGCACCCAAGCGTGCCCGTAGGGATCGTTCTTCCTCTGTGAGTTCTCGTTTCGCCATAACCGTATAAAAAAGTCAGGTAATTTCCCAAACTTGCGAAATTCCCAAGGCTGGGAATAATGCGATCAACACGGCAAGAACTGCCATTACCTAAACAAGTTAAGCGAAAGGGTAGCAGATGCATCCAGAAGAAATCAAAGCAGCGCTGCGCATCAAGGGCATCACGCTGACGGCGCTGGCTCAAGAACTGGGGCTGTCGCGGTCGATGGTGACGCACGTCATCCACGGCCACGCCCGCTCCAAGCGGGTGGAGGAGCGCATCGCGCAGATCCTGGGCAAGTCCGTCAGCGCGATCTGGGTACTGCCCAAGCCCGTGCTGCGCCGTGCCAAGCCCGCCACTGCATGGGCTGCGGCATGAAGCGCGGCGCTGGCAGGGCCCGGCAAACCCACTTCCACGTACTGCCGCAGTTGCCCAAATCGCTCTATGCCGCCGCAGTCGAGCCGCTTCGTCAAAAGCCGCAGCGTCCTGCCCCAAAGAATGGACTGACGGACGAGGCTCTGAGCCACATGCGATGGGAACGCGAAGTCAATCACATGTCCGTCAAACAGCTTGCGGCGAAGTACGGCGTAGCAGTTGCCGCGGCTGAGCGGTTGCTGGGCTATATCAACCGCCGCCATGTTGTGCCATCGGCGCCGCCTGGTTGCACGCCTAAATCAATGCCGCCATCCGGGGGATGCTGGCGATCGAAGAGTGATCGCAACTATGCAATTTACGCGGCCTTCAACGGCCGTAACTACGGCGAACTGGCGCGCGAGTTTTCGCTCAGCGAAGGAAGCATCAGAAACATCGTGACAAAAGTACGCCGCGTCATTAGTGAGAAAGGCGGTGCGGCATGAGCGCGTTCGTTGTCAACCAACACCACCACAACGTGGCCACGTACGCCACGCCTGAACTGGAGTTTTGAACATGGACATCTTTGACCAGATCGCCACCGGCGTGCGCCCGCCGCCACCGCCCAGCGCACACAGCCGCCCGGCCCAGACCAGCCTGCAAGAGCAGCGGCTGCGCTACGCCCTGGCCAAGCAGGTGCCGGACATGGAGCGCGGCTTCAGTGTTGCGACCAGCTATGGCGACATCAACATTCCAGCGGGCAAGCTGGCAACGCAACTGCGCGGCCACATGGAGCGCGCCCTGGCGCGCGAGCTGGCGCGCGAGCTGGCACGCCCCACGGCACCACCGGCATTTCCAGATCTGTCGGACGCTGAAGCCGCCGAAATCTTCAACGCCGTGTTTGGAGGCGCCCGCAAATGACCCGCGCCACCGACTACACCAACGCCGCCCAGCAGCGCCTGCTGCAGCTCATCGACCTGCTGGCCGGGCACGAGCTGGCGGGCCTGCTGCCCGGCGAGATTGCCAAGGCCCTGGCCGTGGGTGCCAGCACCGTCACCCGCGACCTGGACAACCTGCGCAGTGCAGGCTGGGCCGAGCTCACCCCCAAGGGCGACCGCTGGCGGCTGACGCCCCACGTCATCCAGCACGGCCTGCGCTACAGCGCGGCGCTGCAAGCGGGCGCCCAAGCCTGGCGCGACCTGGAGCAGCGCTACGGCCACCCCGACCTTCACTACGCCCAAAAACCTTAACGACAACAGCCATGACCCGACACGAACTGACCGACGAACAAATCGAAGCCCGCATGCCAAAGAAGCCAGGCCGCCCCGCCACGCCCGCCGCCCAGCCCGTGGCCGTGGTGCTGCGTGGCGAGGAAAACGCGCAGGAAGTGGCCGCTGCCGATGCAATGGCTGCAACGCATGAAGCCATGGACGAAGTCTTGGCCGCCGGTATTGACCTGGGGCGGCTGGAGGCACTGACGTTTATTCAAACAGTTTCAGAGTCTGCGGCACTTGCCATCTACGAAAACGTAAAGAAATCAAAGGCTTGGCGCCTTCTGCGCAATCCACAGAGTTCAAACGGTTTGAATTTCTCAAGTTTGGATGAGTTCTGTCAGATCAAGCTGGGGCGTGGTTATGCCCGCATGCAGATGATTGCAGGCAACCAGCGCGTCATCGGCCAGGAAGCCTTCGAGCAAGCCGAGCGCCTTGGCCTGCACCAGCGCGACTACAACGCCATCAAGGCCCTGCCAGCGCCCGATCAGGAGCTGGTGCGCCGTGCCGTCGAAGAAGCGCAGAGCCGTGACGAAGTGCTTGACCTGTTGCAAGAACTGGCCGTGCGCCACGCCAAAGAAAAAGAAGCCCTCACCGCTGAGGTCGAAGAAACCAAGGCCACCCTGGAGGCCAAAGACCGCGTGCTGCAAAGCAACGCGCAAAAGATCAACGAACAGGCCCAGGCCCTGGAGCTGGCGCGCAGCGAAAAATTCACCCCGCGCCCCGGCAGCGTGGCGCGCACCAAGGCCGAAGACGTGCTGCTCAAAGAGGTGTTTGTGCAGTCCTTGCGCATCAACACCCGCATGCGGGCGCTGTTCCATGCAGCCGATGCCGCGCTGTCCGACAGCGCCCCCGAAGCCGTGCAGCAGGCCGCGCGCGCCAGCGTGCAGCACCTGGCCCAGCAGTTTGCCGACCTGGCGCAAGAGTTCGGCATTGCCATCGACCTGGACGAGCGCATCGAAGCCCCCTGGACGCCCGAGGACGAAGCCGCCCTGCAGGCCCTGGCCGCCAAGAACGCCGCCGAAGACAAGGCCGCCCACCGCCCCACGCGCTGATAGCCCGGCCGCCACCACCAGCCCACCACCATGGAGACCCTTCGCATGGAAACCCTCATCACCGCCGCGCATGCCTGCGCCGCCGCTGGGCATGGCGAGCGCGGCCCCATCATCGACCGGGCCGCGCGCGTGCTCAACCTCTCGCCCCAGCGCACCCACGCCCTGGTGGCCAAAACCGCGCGCAGCCTGGGCCTGGCGCAGCCGCGCAAGAAGCGCGCCGACGCGGGCGAAAGCGCCATCAGCGCCGCCGACCTGGACGCCATTGCCGGTGTCCGCCTCAAAGACCTGCGCAACGGCAAGCGCATGATCACCTTGGACGCCACCATCGACATGCTGCACGCGGACGGCAAGATCAGCGCCCGCCTGTCCACCAGCCACGTGGCCAAACTGCTGCGCCAGCGCGGGCTTGACCTGGGCAGCCTGACTGCCCCCGCGCCCCACGTGCGCATGGCTACCGCCCACATCAATGCCGTGTGGCAGGTAGACGCCTCTATCTGCGTGCTCTACCGCGCCCCCAGCGGCGAGCTGCGCATCATCGAAGAGGGCGGTGTGCACTACAAGAACAAGCCGCAGAACCTGGTGCCTGTGCTCGACAAGCCGCTCACCCGCTTTGTGGGGGTGGAGCACGCCAGCGGCTGCATTGCCGCACGCTTTTACGTGGGGGGCGAGACCACCGAGAACCTGCTCGACTTCCTCATGTGGATGATGACCCAGCGCCACGGCGCGGGCGGCGAACCCATGCCCTTCCACGGCGTGCCATACATGCTGTACAGCGACCAGGGCGGCATGTTCAAAAGCGGCCCGGTGCGCAGCTTTTGCAGTGCCATGGGCATCGCCCAGCAGTGGCATGCCCCCGGCAACAGCCGCGCCACGGGCAGCGCAGAGGTGGCACAGAACCTTTTTGAGCGCGGTTTTGAAAGCCGCCTGCGCTTCATCGACCGCGCCAGCCTGGACGTTCCCACCCTCAACGCCATGGCCGAGCAGTGGATGCATGCCTTCAACGGCAGCAAAAAGCACAGCCGCCACAACATGGCGCGCTACGCCGCCTGGAGCACCATTGGCAGCGAGCACCTGCGCATTGCGCCCAGCATGGAGGTCATGCGCAGCCTGCCCGCCAGCCTGGCCAAGCCGCGCCAGGTCAACGGCAACATGCAGGTCAGCTACGAAGGCACCCTGTACGACGTGCGCTACGTGCCCGGCGTGTCGCGGCAAGACAAGGTGCTGGTGTGCGTAAACCCCCTGGCCGCCCCCGCCGTGCGCGTGGGCGTGACAGACCGCGACACCGGCGAAATCGTCTGGCACCAGGTGCAGCCCGTGCAAGAAGGCTTTATGGGCTACCAGGCCGGTGCCCCCTTGCTGGAAAAGGGCGAATACCAGGCCATGCCCGCCACCCCGGCCGACGAGCGCCGCGCCCGCATCCGTGCCCAGGCCTATGCCAAGGGCGGCACTGCGGCCACGGCCACCGAGGCCCAGGCCGCAGAAAAGGCCGGCGCCACGCCCTACCAGGGCCAGTTCGACCCCTTTGCCGACATCAAGGCCGGTGCCGCCAGCCTGCCCACCTACCTGCAGCGCCCTGGCGTGCAGCACGGCGCCGCAGCGTCCAGCGTGGAGCCCGAGCGCATGTCGGTGGCCGCCGCGTGCCAATACATGCGCCAGCAACTGGGCAGCCTGTACGACCCCGGAACCTACACCTGGCTGGCGCAAAAGCACGGCGACGCGGGCGTGCCGCGCGACGTGGCCGACGGCCTGGTGGCAGCGCGCCGCCAGGCACTGGAGCCCGCACCAGCACCCGCAGCGCTGCGCGTGGTGGCCGGGGGCGCATGAGCATGGCCCCCACAAAGAAGTTGGCCCCGACGTGCTTACAACACGCCGAGGCCGCCCCTGAAGTCCCAACCGTTGAAACCGAAACCCCCGAGGAGGTATCTATGTTAATCCCCAAACCCACCCTGACCCTGCAGGCGGTGGAGCAGTTCAAGCTGCAACTGCGCAACCCCTTTGACGGCGAAGTCAGCAACGACGCCGACATGTTCCTCAGCGGCGAAATCGCCTACATCCACCAGGCCGCCTGGCAAGCCGCCATTGGCGGCAACATGGTGGCCGTGGTGGGCGAGAGCGGCGCGGGCAAAACCACCATGCTCGACGCCATGCGCGAGAAGATCGTGCGCGACCGCCTGCCCGTGGTGTGCATCCGGCCCAGCGTGGCGGCCATGGAAGACAGCGAGGGCAGGGGCGCACCGCTGCGCACCGCCGACCTGTACATATCCATCGCCTACGCACTGGACAAAAAAGCCCGTGTGCCCCAAGGCGCCCAGCGGCGCAGCCAGTTTGTGCGCGAGCTGCTGGAGAAAAGCGCCGCCAACGGCAACCGCCACCTGCTCATCATTGAAGAGGCGCACGCCACCCCCGGCACCACGCTCAACCAGCTCAAGCGCCTGAACGAAGAAATGCGCCTGGGCCGCCAGCCCATGCTGGGCGTGCTGCTGATGGGCCACCCCGAGCTGGAAAAGAAGCTCTGCCGCCACGACGTGCGCGAGAGCATGCAGCGCGCCAGCATTGTGCGGCTGGGGCCGCTGGACGCGCACCTGAACGCTTACTTGCAGCACCGCGCCAAGGCCGCAGCGCGCACGCTGGACGAGTTCATCACCCCCGATGGCGTGGACGAGCTGCGCACCCGCCTGCTGGTGGACCGTGGCCCCAAAACGCCGCCCCTGTCCATGCTGTACCCGCTGAACGTGAACAACTGGCTGACGGTGTGCCTGAACACCGCCGCCGCTCTGGGCGCCCCGCGCGTGGACCGCGACGTGGTGCGCGTGGCCAAGCCCGATGTGCAGATTCAAGAGGGCTGAGCCATGGCCATCTACCGCATCAAGATCACCATGGGCGACGGCAGCAGGGGCCGCTACACCGGCCTGTTTGCCGACGGCTTTGAAGCCGTGCTGCAAACGCTGGCCGACTTCCCCGAGGCGCGCAGCGTGGCCGCCATGTTCATCCGGAGGGCTGGCGCATGAAAACCCGCCCATACCACTCTCAACGTCGCAGGCCCGCCAACTATGGTCGCCGATGCGTGCGTTGCTGGTTTCGTCATGAAGGCCGTGTGGTGCGCATGTTGCACACCGAAGACTACCGAGCGTGCGAAAACGGCGGTGAACCACGCCTGTTCATCAAACTGCTTGGTCACACCCGCTATGCGCGCGGTGTTCACCTTGGCTCTGATGATTGGTGGGGCACGGTGCTTCCAATGCTGCTGCCTGGCCAATGGGTTGAGTTTGTCATCGAAAGCAAGGGAGCCGCAGCATGAGCAGCGCACCTCGCAACCTCCACCACGACACCGACACCCTGCCGCCCGGCGGCTACTACTTTGCCCCCGGCGCCATTGAGCAGGGTCCGCGCCGCAGGGCCGTGCGCCTGGCGCCCTGGCAGCGCCTGGTGTTGCTGGCCATGGCCGTGCTGCTGGCATCCGGCCTGCTGGGCTTTGCCGCAGGCGTGTTGCACGCGAAAGGCTGGCCTCTGTGAGCGACCTCTCTTGCCCCACCTGCGGCTCCGAGCTGGACTTGGCCGTGCTGTTTGCCCACGAGCAGGACCAGCGCGCCCTGGCGCGCCTGGCCAGCGTGAGCATCCCGCTGGGCGCCAGGGTGCTGCAGTACCTGGAGCTGTTCACGCCACCG
>JAYRPZ010000038.1:0-4913 GCA_041910915.1 Acidovorax sp. | reverse complement strand
GAAGCTATTCGATTGCATCTCCTCTCCCGCCCATCGCCAATAAAAAAGCCCTGACTCTTGCGAATCAGGGCCTTTTATTTGGTGCCGGAGAGATGAATCGAACACCCGACCTTCTCATTACGAATGATGGGATTGGTGTATTTGCCTCCGTTGATTGGTGCTGATAGAATCAATATAAATCAACAACTTATAAGAGAATTGCTGGACAAGTGAACAGCCTGAGTGTTGATTGAAATTCGGCATTTTTCTGGAAATAGTCTTACATCCGCCCTTACATCCTGGCCGATGTAAGACCGCGAAGGGCACCGCATGGCAAAGATTGCATTCACTGCTGGCCGGGTATCGGGGTTCAAGTGCCCACCCGAGAAGAAACAGGCTTTTCTGTGGGATGCGACCGCGCCGGGGCTGGGGCTACGTGCCACGCCAGCCGGGAAACCCGCCTACGTTTTCCAGAGCGTGTACAAAGGCAAAGACCTGCGCATAACCATCGGGAGCCCTGCCGCCTGGAGTATCCCCGACGCGCAAGCTAAGGCACGCGAGCTGCAACGCCTGATTGATGAAGGCAAAGACCCCCGCGACCTGAAACGCGAAGCCCTGGCCGCCCACGCTGAAAAGCAGGCCGCAGCCGCAGCGCAAGCCCTGACCGTGGGCGAGGTTTGGCCGCTGTATCTGGAAAACGGCAAGCCCAAGCGCCGGGACTCATGGAAGCCCCGCTACCGTGCCGACCTTGAAGCGATGGCCGCCCCAGGTGGCGAGAAGAAGAAGCGAGGACAGGGCACCACAAGGCCGGGGCCCCTGTATCCGCTGCTGGCGCTGCCGCTGGCTGGTGTGAACGAGGACACTTTGAAAAGCTGGTACGACCGCGAAGCCCTGACCGGCAAACACCAAGCTGCCCGCGCCCTGATGATGTTCCGGGGTTTCCTGCGCTGGTGTGCTGCCCGCCCAGAGTATCGAGAGCTGACCGACAGAGAGGCAGGCAAGGCCGCCGCCATCGTGGAGAGCTTGCCCAGCAACACCCGCCGAACTGACGCCCTGGAAGCTGCCCAGGTTCCGGGCTGGTGGGCTGGCGTGGAGCAACTGAGCAACCGCACCGCAAGCGCCTACTTGCGCGCCTTGCTGCTGACTGGTGCCCGCCGCGAGGAACTGGCCGCCCTGACATGGGCGAACGTGGATTTTCAGTGGCGCAAACTGACCATTGCCGACAAGGTGGACATCACCCGAACCATTCCCCTGAGCCCCTACATGGCGCAAATGCTGGCAACGCTGCCCAGGCTGGGGTCGTATGTGTTTGCCAGCACAGGCAAGGCAGGGCGCATTACAGACACCCGCAGCAGCCACGCCCAAGCCCTGAAACACGCGGGAATTAACCACCTTACAGTCCACGGGCTGCGCCGTTCCTTTTCGCTGCTAGGTGAGGCTGCCGGGGCTCCCGCTGGCGCTATCGCGCAAGTGATGGGGCACAAGCCCAGCGCAACCGCCGAGGGCTACAGGCCGCGCAGTATTGATGCGCTACGCCCTTTCCTTGAGCAGATAGAGGCTCACATTCTCAACCTAGCCGGGGTGCAGTTTGACGCCCAGGCCGAACCGGGCAAGCTGCGTGCAATCAATTGATTTGTATATCGTAGCGTTACGCGATACAATCTCGCTGTGATTAAGTCATTCCGTCACAAGGGACTGCAAGCCTTTTTTGAGCGCGGCAGCAAGGCAGGCATTCAAGCTGCCCACGCGCCCAAACTGGCTAGGCAATTGGCCCGACTAGACCAAGCGCAACAGCCGCAGGATATGAACTTGCCGGGCTGGGCGTTGCATTCCCTGCAAGGCAGTCTTGCTGGGCATTGGTCCGTGTCTGTGAATGGCAATTGGCGCATGACCTTCACCTTTGAAGGAGTGGACGCCGTACTGGTGGACTACCAGGACTACCACTGAGGAGTAACGACGATGGCACGCATGTTCGCCCCCCCACATCCTGGCCTGACGCTGCGCGATGACGTTTTGCCTGCGCTGGGGCTCTCCGTGACGGAGGCCGCCCAGCAGTTGGACGTATCCCGTGTGACCTTATCCCGTGTTTTGAATGGCCGGGCTGCTATATCGCCTGAAATGGCTCTGCGCATCGAGGCATGGCTAGGCGTAGAGCGTGGCGGTGATGCGCGCGTGTGGCTGGCCGAGCAAAGCGCGTACGACATGTGGCAGGCCGCGCAGCGATTCAAAGAGGCACCTATGCAAGTCCAACCTGCGCCAGCGATGGCCTGACCGTTTCGCCCCAGCTAGGCAGGGCTGCAATCCTGCTGAAAAGCCAGTCCCCCCGCTGGCCTGCTGGGGCTCTTGGTTTTGGGGTGCATCGGGGGATGCAATGAATAACGCGAATGCAATCAATCGGTGGCTGGAGCTATCGGCGCAACGACCTGAGAAAACACCAGATGGCGAACGCGCTTTTGAGCTTGTCGGGCTGATAGCAGAGAAGGATGGAAAGATACGCGAACGCGAAAGATTGGCTGCGCAAAATCACACCGACATAGACTCTCGGGACGCTGCTTTATCGAAGCTGCGAGAAGAAAGGCAGCGCCTGTCTGATGAGCTGGATTCGTTGATTGGACGCGGCGAGGGATCGGGTATTTTTGCGCAAGAGAAGGTTGACTTCTACGGCGGTACGCCCAAGACGAAACGGCGCGATCTTTTGACTCCTGCGATAGAGGCCGCGCAGAAAGCGTGCGGCAATCCTTTTGATGCGCCTGCTGTATGGGATGAGATGGTGAAGCTGGCGCGACAGCAAAAGCATTCGTTACTTGGCGTCACGGAGGATGGGATTCAGTGGGCTGACTCCAACGATGAAACGCGGTTTTTCAAGATCAAGAACCTGCGCGACCGCCTTATGCGAGGCAAGAAGGGGAGCGATAAGGCGCGGTAAGACGCGGTAAGTCGCGCCAGAACTCGCGAGCTGGAAATTGGCCAGCCAATGCGAAGAATGGTAATCCATACACCGCCATTCGGTGGTGTTTTGGAGCAACCAATGAAATCAACCCAACACAGCGGGCACACCCGTCGCGCTGTATCTGAGCCCGAACAGTTCCCCCCCTCTCGAGCTGGTGAATCGCCCCACAGTGCCGACCGAGCAGGCTGCGCACTACCTGCTACGCAAACCCCAGACCCTGCGCGGATGGGCTTGCGCTGAAACCTTCCCCAATGGCCTGCGCCCTGTGCGTCTGAATGGGCGCTTGGGCTGGCCTGTGGCCGGGATCAAGGCGGCATTGGGGGTGACAGCATGAGCCGCAGCAACTACGCCGAAAGCTGCGGGGCCGAGCTGGGGCTGGCCCTGATTCAAGCGCTCCACAAGCTGCGCGACCAGCCGCAGGGTGAGAGCTTTCTCATGGTGGCCGGGGCTCTGGGTGTCCTGACGCTTTTTAAGGACGAGCACATCGAAAGCGCGGCGGCAGGCTTCGCCGGGTCTTTGGTGAGCGTGCTCATGCTGGGCGTTGCCAACTTGCCAAAGGGGGATGCCCAATGAAAACGCCCGACCCCACCAAAGCAGGATCGAGCGCCCGGAACGGCATCGAGTCTAGCGCCAAACAGACCAAGGCGACAGAGATTTTGCTGGAGCTGTACGCCGGCTCCCTCAACCGATTTGAGGCTGAGCGCAAGGGCGACCACTGCCTCAACAGCACCATTGCAGAACTGCGCGGCAAGGGCATACAGATAGAGGATGAATGGGAGAAGGTGCCCTCCCGTGGCCCCCGTGGCCACACCAGATGCAAGCGCTATTGGGTGAAATCCGAGCCGGGCAACCTGGAGCGCGTTCGTCGAATGCTGGAGACAAGCCAGGGTGGCAAGTAGCCTATTCTTTTCCGTGGGCAGCATTGGCCTGTCCAAGCGCGGCAAAAGATCGCCATCAACCATCCTGATGGCAGCGCGACACAACAGGCGCGCAGAGCAGAACGAGCGGGGCAGCCGGGCCAATATCAACCCCGAGCTGTCCCACTTGAATCAGCGCCTGCGCGGGCCATCTACCGCCGAGGAAGTGGCAGCGCTTGCGCACACGCTCATGGCTGCCGCTGGCGTGGCCGTGGACAAGCTGCGCAAGGACTACACCCAGGCGGTGGAGTTGCTTTTTAGCCTACCCCCTGACGCGGCCATCAACACCCAGGAGTATTTCGAACGGTGCGTGGTGTGGGTGGAGAGGCACTTCGGAGCCGGAAACATCCTGAGCGCGGACGTTCACCGTGACGAAGCTGCGCCCCATTGCCATGTGCTGGTGCTGCCGCTGGTGGACGGCCAGATGCGCGGGGCAAACCTACTGGCCCTGTCTCATGTGGCGCGCCTTCGGGATGATTTCTACAAGGAAGTAGCCAAGCACTACGGAATGCGCAAGGCCGCCCGCCTGGACGGTGTGAGCCGTGGGGCTCTGGCCGTTGCAGTGCTGGATCGCCTCAAGTCCAGCGGCGACCCTGTGATGCGGAGCCCGGTGTGGAATGAGGTACGCGCGGCTGTAGAACGTGATCCTGCGCCCTTCGCCCAAGCCCTTGGGGTGGATGTGGCGAAGCCGTCCAAGAAGCTGCGCACCATGGCCGAGGTATTCACCAGCAAGGGCAAAAAGACGGCAGAGGACAGAAACCTAGGTTTCAAGGCCAAAAAAGACAGAAACCTATCCTGTGTAGGTTTTCCCTCCTCCCCGCCCTCATTTCAGCCCCACGAGCCCCAGATTGAGCAGCCGGTGATCGAGCCCCAGGTGGTGGCCGATGAGGTGCCTGTGGTCACTGCTGTGGATGTACCGGCCGGCCGAATCGAGGCCGACGACTCCCAGCCCGATGGCCTGACCCGCATCCGTGAAGACGACATGGCAGCCGGGCAATGGTGCGAGGAGCTGGGCGAATGGATCGCGCCCACCCACAAGGGCAAGGCCGGGCGGGCTGCTGCTGATG
>JAYRPZ010000037.1:0-3933 GCA_041910915.1 Acidovorax sp. | reverse complement strand
GATCCGGCCACGCCCGCAGCGCTGCGCACCCGCCTGGCGCTGGCGCAGCACATGCGCGACTTCGCCAGCGCCCGGCTGCACCTGCCCGACAACGCCAGCTACCGCAGCTATGCCGAACTGCCGCGCCGCGCTGCCGTGTGGAACGTGGTGGCGGCGCCGCCCCACGCCCTCACGCTGCACCAGTGGTGCTTCCCCATCACCGGCTGCATTGGCTACCGGGGCTACTTCAACGAGGCCGATGCCCAGGCCGAAGCCGCCCACCTCGCCGCCCAAGGCCTGGAGGTGGCGGTGTACGGCGTGCCCGCCTATTCCACCCTGGGTTACCTGAACTGGCTGGGGGGTGACCCGCTGCTGTCCACCTTCCTGCACGGCAGCGAGGGCGACCTGGTGCGCCTGTTGCTGCACGAACTGGCCCACCAGGTGCTGTATGCCGAGGGGGATACGACGTTCAATGAATCCTTCGCCACCACCGTCGAGCGCCTGGGCACCGCGCTGTGGTTGCAAGAACACGCCAGCGCTGCCACCCGCGCACAAGACCAGCTGCAGCAGGCGCAGCGCCAGCAGTGGCGCGCCCTGACCCAAGCTACGCGTGCCCGGCTGGCAGAGATTTATGCACAAAAAACGGCTGCAACGCGCAACCAGCAAGCGCAAGAAGCTATGAAAAAAGAAGCAATGGAAGACTTTCGCCGTGCTTACGCCGTGTTGCGTGCGCAATGGCAAGCGGCCCACCCCAGCCAAGACCTGCGCGGCTACGACCAGTGGGTGGCCCAGGCCAACAACGCCCGCTTTGCCACCCAAGCGGCCTACGACACGTGGGTGCCCGCGCTAGAGGCCCTGTTCCAGCAACACCCCGGCGACTGGCGCCAGTTCTACACAGCCGCACGCCAGCTGGCGGCCCTGCCCGCAAAGCAACGGCAGCAAGCGCTGTGCGCGCTGCACCCCCAGCCGGGGGTGGAGTTGGGGTGTGGGGCTGTGCAGTGATGCTTACACATCATGATGTTTTAGAATCAAAACACTATCTGATTGCCACAAGAGAGAGCTGCCATGCGCACCACCATTGACTTGGAATACGACACCTTGATCGCAGCCAAAGAAATCGCCCGCGCTGAAAACACCAGCCTGGGCAAAGTCATCTCGCGTCTGGTGCGCCAGGCCCTGACAGGCACTACGGGCACCACGAGCGCGCCCGCCATCCACGCGCTCCCCGCCACAGCCACAGCCACAGGCTTTGTGCCCTTCGAGGCGCGCGGCGTGGTAGTCAGCAACGATTTGATCAACCGCTTGCGCGATGCCGAAGGCGTGTAGGCCATGCGTGCCCTGCTCGATGTGAACGTCTTGATCGCTCTGCTGGATGCGGCGCACATGCACCACGCCCGCGCCACCCAGTGGCTACAGCAAGAGATTGCCCACGGCTGGGCCTCTTGCCCACTGACGCAAAACGGCTGTTTGCGCATCATGGCCCAACCGGCCTACCCCCAGGCACTGCCCCTGGCGGCAGTTGCCAGCCGCCTAGCCCAAGCCACTGCGCACCCCGCCCACACCTTTGTGCCCGATGACTACAGCCTGCTTGATGCCAAACAACTGCACTGGCAGCACCTGCTGGGTCATCGGCAAATCACCGACAGCTATCTGCTGGGTCTGGCCGTGCGCCACCAATGCCGCTTTGTCAGCTTTGATGCGCGACTGAACCTGCAAGCCGTGCCCGGTGCCAGGGCCGAGCATCTGGTGACCCTGTAGCCGCTTCATATTTCATAGCTTCTCGCGCTTGCTACATAAGGGCTAGAGGCTGATTTAAGCACCCAAGAAAAACAGCTTCAATACAAAGCTGCCAGCGCCGCTTCGGGCGCTTTGTCTAGCACCTTGAGCAACGCCTTGGCTGCGCCGGTGGGGCTGCGCTTGCCCTGTTCCCAATTGCGGATGGTGTCGAGCGAGACCTGAATGCGCGATGCCAACTCAGCCTGGCTCAAGCCCAGGCGATCGGGCTCAAAAAAGCCTGCGCCGTATAAGCAAAATCAAAACCTCGTGCCAGAAAACACGCTTCGCTTTTGGCTTCATCCCGCCACCTTGCAACGGCTAGAGTCAAAACTGGCGGCCCTGCCCACAAAGCAACGGCAGCAAGCGCTGTGTGCGCTGCACCCCCAGCCGGGGGTGGCGTTGGGGTGTGGGGCGGACTGAGCGCCATCCCCTTATGCCGATGGCGAGGTTGGTGCGGCAAACACCTCATCGAGCGTGCGCGCGCTTAAAAAGCGATCTGTCCATGCTTCCAGCTGCGCGGTGCTGGCCGTGCTCAGGGCGGCCTGCGTTTCTTGCGACAGCGGGCCAAAGCGCGCCACCAGCAGGCGCTGCAGAATGCGCGCCTCGCCTTCTGTGCGGCCCTCTTGGCGGCCTTTCTCCAGGCCCTTTTGCAAGCCCTTTTGCAAGCCCTTTTGCAAGCCCTTCTCCAGGCCCTTCTCCAGGCCCTTTTGCAGGCCCTCTTGCCTCGCCTGGAGCGCCCATTCTTCAAACCGTGTGGCCAGTGTCATTTTTAGCTCCTTCAAGTCTTGCACTTTGGGCAGTGCCAAATGGTTTTTGCTTTGCCGCAGCAGCACCAGGCGCACCCAGATGGCAAAAATACGCACCAGTTCCGGGTTGCTGACCAGCCAGCGGTTGAGCAGGTCGATCACCTCCAGCACATCGGCCTGGCTGTGCGGGCGCTGCAAGCGCATCACGGCAGCCACCAGGTTCTGCATGCTGGCCAGGTCGGCTGCAGCGTAGCGGTTTTCTTCAATCAGCAAGTATTCCATGCTGGGCAGAAACTGCGCCACCAGTCCGGGCACCTTCGGGATCAGCTCGGCAATGTTGGTCGCCGCCTTCCAGGGCGCATCGCCGTTGTAGAGCACGATGGGCAGCACGGGCGGCAGTTTGCGCTGGGGCAGCACCTGTTTGGCCTTGATCAAGTCTTGGTACAGCAGCCCAACGTAGCTCATCATGCGCACGGCCATCCAGGGATCGACCTTGCTTTGGAACTCGATCAGGATGTACAGGTACACCCAATCGCCCCCGACCTTGACGCGCCAGACCACATCATCGGCGCGGTGGCGCATGTCGTCGCTGATGTAGCTGCCGGGCATTTTCTCTAGCGTGCTGTAGTCCAGGCTGTGCAGCCACTCGTCGGGGATAAAGCCCAGCACCAAGTCGCGCACCAGCTCGGGCGCGGAGAACAGCAGCTTGTAGGAGGCGTCGTGGTCAGAGGGGCGCATGGCGGTGGATTGTAGGCAGGCCGCCCACGCCGCCTGCTTTCATCAAAATTCATAGCTGCTCGCGCTTGCTAAATAAGGGCTAGAGGCTTATTTGACCCATACAACGAATCCAGCACCACACAGCCTACAGGCCGGGCAGACAGCACACCGCCGCTTTGATTTTCCACACAAAACGTAGCCAATAGGCTACTATTTGCAAATGTACAGCGTCCTTGAAACCGAGTCCTTTGCGCAATGGGTGGACAGTCTGCGAGATATGCCCACACGCATCCGGCTGCGCCGCCGCGTGAATAAAGCCAAGCTTGGCAACCTAGGAGATGTCAAGCCCGTGGGCGATGGCGTCTGGGAAATGCGCGAGTTTTTGGCCCCGGTTGGCGCATGTACTACGTCCAGCGCGGCAACGTGCTGATTGTGATGCTGGGCGGCGGCGACAAAACAAGCCAGGCAAGCGACATTGCCGCCGCTAAGCACATGGCCAAGGAGCTTGACCTATGACGACCCTCAAAACCCAGCCATTTGATATGGCCAACCACCTGCGCAATGAAGAAGAAAGTGCCGAATATTTGCGCCAGGTGCTGCAAGACAACGACCCCGCGGAGCTGGCAGGCGCACTGGGCGACATTGCCCGCGCCCGTGGCATGACCCAACTGGCGCGCGATACGGGCCTGTCGCGTGAAAGTTTGTACAAAAGCCT
>JAYRPZ010000036.1:0-4779 GCA_041910915.1 Acidovorax sp. | reverse complement strand
CTTTCTCAACGCTCCACGGCTCCTGCAAACCCAGTGCGCTGGTGAACAGCGCCTCAATGCCCACACCCATCTTGCAATCCTCCTTGGCAAAGAACACCGCCCCTTGGATTTGTGGACAACTCGGATTGCCGAGTTGCCCACAAGCCCCACCGGGCTCCACTACGATGGATTCTCGCTGTCAAATTCCACACGAAACGACGAAGAACCCACCCGAGGCGGCTATCCAAAAAACAGACCGAGTGATTATCGTTGGCAACTTGGGCCGCGTCAACGACCAGGCGCCAGTGCAGGCCATGCGCAGCGCGACACCGCCCGCGCCATTCGAGCCGCAAGACTGCAGGCCGGTGGTGCGTGCTGGTGGCTTCGACCGGCGCGCACTCCCTGACCCTGTTGGCTACTACGAGGCCGAGGGGCTGAAGCTGACGGGGCGCGGCAAGTGGCGCACCACTGAATGCAAGTTCCACGGCGGTTCTGATTCAATGCGGATCAACACCGAGTCCGGCGCCTTCGTGTGCATGGCGGGCTGCGGCGCAAGGGGCGGCGACGTGCTGTCCTACCACATGGCGCAGCATGGTCTTGAGTTTGTGGAGGCGGCAAAGGCCCTTGGCGCCTGGGTTGACGATGGCCGACCCGCGCAGCGGCACCGACCCACCCCGCTGACCCCGCGCCAGGCGCTGGAGGTTTTGGCCTACGAGGCCAACCTTACGGCGCATGAGGCTGCGCGCATGGCGCATGGGGCATTCCTCACGCCAGAGGAACGGCGGCGCTTGCTGACGGCTGCGGGCCGAATCGCCAGGCTGGTGGAGGTGTTCGCATGACCGCCCGCACCACCCAAGAACACAACGCGCTGGCGTCGGTGTTGGACGCCATGCCGCCCGCAAGGCTGACTGCCGGTTTTCCGCCATTGCCAGACGACCGGGGCGACTTCAACGACCTGGCAGCAGCTCACGGCCTTGACGATGTGCGCGACCAGATCGAACAAGCCCAGCCGGTAGAAGCCCCTGCGCCTGCGGCTGCAGAGCCTGCGCGGGCGCCTGAATGGCCTATGCCCATGGTGGGCGGCGCCGTGCCCCCGGACATTCCTGCCGATGTGTTACCCGGCTGGCTGGGTGCGTTTGTGGGCGCGCTGTGCGAGGCCACGCAGACCCCGCCCACCATGGCCGTGGGCTTTGCGCTGTCGGTGCTGGCAGCGTGCGTGCAGCGGCGCTACGAGGTGCAGGTGCACGAGGGCTACACCGAGCCATCTTCGCTGTGGAGCCTGACCATTGCCCCGTCGGGTTCGCGCAAGTCCGCCATCAAGGCCGCGCTGGTGGCACCACTGGAGGCATGGGAGCGCCGGGCCGGTGACCGGATGCGGCGCGAGATTGCGGCCAACAATGCCCGCATTGCCGTAGCTGACGCCACCATCAAGCGCCTGCAGACCCAGGCGGGCAAGGCAGACAACCAGGACGAACGCGACCACCTGCGTAAGCAAATCGAGGACGTCATGGCCGATACGCCCGAGCCAATCTACACCCCGCGCGCATACGTCAATGAATCCACGACAGAGCGCGTGCAGGCGGTTTTGATGGAGCAGCAAGGCAGGTGCGCGGCGCTGTCGGATGAAGGCGGTTTGCTGAACGCAATCGCATCCAACTACGGCGGCGCGGGCGGGCCGTCGCTGGACGTGCTGCTGCAGGGCTACAGCGGCGGCGATGTGCGCGTGGAGCGCATGAGCCGCAAGGCCTACATCACACGGGCGGCTGTCACGTTGGGCCTGATGCTGCAGCCCGATTTGCTGAACGAGGCCGCAGGCTCCAACAAGTTCAAGGCCAGCGGCCTGATGGCGCGGTTCTGCTACTTTCTGCCCCCGCCCTTCGTCGGCTCGCGCGACGTGCGCCGGTTCGCGCCGGTGCCCCAAGACCTGCGCGACAGGTACGCCCGCTGTATCGACGAGCTGATGCCCGACCCCATGCAGTGCGCCCACCAGCCGCCCACCGTGGTGAAACTGGAGCCGCACGCCCTGGAGCTGTGGTTTGACTTTGCCCAGGAGTGCGAGACCGGCCTGGCTGAAGGCGGGGCGCTTTCCGCGATACCAGACTTTGGGGCCAAGCTGGCAGGCACGGCGGCGCGCATCGCACTGCTGTTCGAGCTGGTGGAGGCCGGGCCAGCCCCTCAGGCCGTGGGCGTGGACAGCATGGCTCGCGCCATCGCCCTATGCCAGTTGCTGGCGCCCCATGCCCGCGCAGCCTACCGCCTGCTGGCTGCCGACGAAGCCGACCGCGACGCAGACCACATCCTGCAATGGATCGTGCGCCAGGGGCCGATGGCCAGCATCCTGCAGTCCGACGTTCACAAGCGATTCCATGGGCGGTTCACCAAGCGCGAGCGGATGTTGGCAGCACTGCAGCGCCTGCAGGCCAATGGCTGCTTGCGGCATACCACCATGAAGAGGGCAGGCGCCAGAGCCAGCGATGTGTGGTTGGTCAATCCGCGTGTTTTTTCATAAATCCAGTTTTTGCTATAGGTAGAAAAAAATGAATATCTCTCTCTATACAAGCACTTGCACGCGCAAGCCTGGGGGCACCTGGAATAACTGGAAAAACAGGAAAAACCCACCGCAGGGGCTGGGTGGGTTGCACGCAGTGTTCCGGGTTATTCCAGTTATTCCAGTTTTTCCACGTACCCCCAGGCGTGCGTGCGTGGTGCCCACGACCAACGTGGGGTCACGCCACAGCGAAGAACCCAAACACCTGCAGGCCGGGCCGGGCGTGGGCAGTGGTTCCGGTTATTCCAGTTATTCCAGTTTTTCCCGGTACCCCCAGGCGCGCGTGCGTGGTGCCCACGACCGAGGCAGGGGCACCCCCCCTGTAGGTACTCCCGGCGCCCCCGACATGAAGGGTAATTCGGCCCCACCTGAATTCCGTGTGGAAAGCGTTGGAGGTGGGTTCATTTGTTCAGATGGGCCCCAGTGGTTCAAGGGAAGGGCGTTGTGATGATGAAGAAGGACTTGGCCAAGGCGCTGGGCATCAGCGCTTCGATGGTTTCGCGCCTGGCAAAGCAAGGCATGCCGACAGACTCTGTCTTTGCCGCCCAGCGGTGGCGCGAACAAAATCTGGAGTTCGCCCGCTCAAAGGGCGTGCGCCTGTTCAGCGAGCCGCCACCAGACGTAGCGCGCCCACTCGCCACCAACCCGCGTCTGACCGCACTGCGCGCGCTTGTGCGGGCCAGCAATACGGATTTGTTCTTGCCGCTGGATGACTGGCTAGCCCTTGTGGACTACTGCATCAGTCACAGGGCAAGGCAGCACCTGCAGGCCCTGGGAACCGGGGCCGCGATGGTCACAGCGTCCGGCCTGGCCCGGCTGATCTACGGCGGGGAGGCTGCTGGCGATGGGCGCATGTGGTTCAACCTGGCAGGCGATGTTTTCGACATGGCCGACACCCTACACCCAGAGGTGAGCGACCCAGAGGTGAGCGAATGACCACAACACCCAACCCAGTCCCCGCAGCCCGTGGCGCGGCGCTGATCGAGGCCTTGGCGAGCGATGCCCCCACCGAGGCCTCCATGCGGGTGCTGTGGGCCGCTGCGCGTGCCTGGCTGGCCACTGGTGGTGTCATGCCCCTGGAGCGTTACGCGCAGCTACCTACCACGCCGGGCGCCCTGCGCAACGCGGCGCGCAATTTGTGGATCAGGCGGGCCGCTGCCCTTGTCGCGCCAGGTGAGGCCCCGTTCACGCAGGCCCAGTTCCTGGGTGACGAGCTGGCGGCATTCATCGCCCATGGCGCTTGGGCTGATTGGCGCAATGCCGCGACACCCCCCGAAGTCGCCAGCGAGCTGCGCAAGGCGCTGTTCTATATCGCCAAATACAACGCTGGCGAAATTCTCTCCGTCCGACATATTGCCCGCGTAATTGCCAATAAATAGCGCGTATATGGCAATTGAAGGGTGGAAAATCCGGCTGTATTTTCTTAAAATACAGCCATCCAAGGAATTTCTATGTACGTCAAAACGCTAAAGCAAACCAGAGAATGGAGATTCGGAATAGAGTACTTTTATTCCGCTGTGGGCGATGTTCTCCATGTTAACCACATCAGTGGTTTCGATATGCTGGCCGCTGGCGTCGCGCGCCGAGCCACCAGCGAAGAAATCAACGCCCCCAAGGTAGACCGGCCTGGAAGGGAGCATGGCCAGCTCTTTGGGCTTGTTCACCCGATTACAAAGGAGATTGATTGATGTTTGATTTTTTGAAGCTGCGCGACACCGTCCAAGGCCTGGGAAAGCAGTTGGGCGACGTTCGGAAGCAAATCGAGGAAACGAGGCAGCAGATTGAAACAATTGTTTATGCGCCATCGCATCCTGACGATATTGTCCAAGCTGCCCAAAAATGGCTTGAAAAGAAGCAAGCAAACTTTGATAGCTATTTTGAACAGCGCGTTTTTAGGCAGTTCACATCAAAACCAGGAAGATTTGAAGACGACAAGAGCTTTTCGAACGAGTTGTATTACACAAGCCTGATTGCAGACGGCAAAGCGGATTACATGTTTGTCGGCCTTATCGGCCCGGATCGCATTTTGGAAATTTTCAAGGAGCGGGCCGCAAAAATCCCGCCCGGCGAGCATGGCCTAAGAAATGCAGAGCGTGGCCCGGCCCTGGCAGGGCCCCTCGTCGTTTCGTGTGGAATTTGACAGCGAGAATCCATCGTAGTGGAGCCCGGTGGGGCTTGTGGGCAACTCGGCAATCCGAGTTGTCCACAAATCCACGGGGCGGTGTTCTTTGCCAAGGAGGATTGCAAGATGG